>JAGBDN010000014.1 GCA_017937485.1 Thermoguttaceae bacterium | reverse complement strand
TGCAAGGAATTTTAGTTCTGGTATAATAAAATCGCCGTCGCCAACGGCTCCGAAACGGCTATGCCTTGCAAGGAATTTTAGTTCTGGTATAATTTCGCGCGTTTCGACCGTGCGCCAAGCGTAGCTATGGCTTGCAAGGAATTTTAGTTCTGGTATAATCCAAAGGCGATTCGATAATATTGCCGTATTGCTATGGCTTGCAAGGAATTTTAGTTCTGGTATAATAACGCGGAGATTCGCTCAATGAAACCGATCAGCTATGGCTTGCAAGGAATTTTAGTTCTGGTATAATCCGGCGGTCGGCAAATGGCTTGCCGATCTTGCTATGGCTTGCAAGGAATTTTAGTTCTGGTATAATGTCGTCTTTGTGACAATCGCAACCGCCGCGCTATGGCTTGCAAGGAATTTTAGTTCTGGTATAATTAAAACGCTTGCCGCGATTCTTTGCGACTGGCTATGGCTTGCAAGGAATTTTAGTTCTGGTATAATTTTCCCAAGCGGTTATTGTTTGTTGTTTTGCTATGGCTTGCAAGGAATTTTAGTTCTGGTATAATCGTTTAGCGTGTGTAGCCGGATAATCGACGCTATGGCTTGCAAGGAATTTTAGTTCTGGTATAATGTTCGCCTGAGTTTTGGCGGGCTTGAGAGACCGAAATCGTCGTTTCACTCGTAAATTTACGGGACGCGACGGTTTCGGTCTCTTTTTTTACGATCGAAAAAATACGCGAAAAAACGTCGGAAAGATCGCGTAATTCGTCGACGTTCGCTCGTTTTTTTCTAATTTTCATTCGTTGTTTCACGCGTCGCTAAATCGGCGCTCGCCGCTTTTCTGTTTACGCGATTACTCGGTTCCGCCAAAAGACGACTCAATCGAACCGGCGGAAACCCGTCGAAATCGCTCGCCGACGCTTCGAACAAAACGCGTCGAGCGGCGTTCGTTGTCGGACGCTTCTAAGAACATCGTAAACGACGCGCAAAGGCCCGCAACACTTCGTTCGTCGACAGCTAAAACGCTTCCAAGAACGTTGCGGCGAGTCGAAAATTCCTTGACGAACGCGTCGGAACGGCGTCGCCGCTTTCTTATCGCCTGAGTTGCGGCGAGTCGAAAATTCCTTGACGAACGCGTCCTCGGCGCCGGTTTCCTCGTCGACTTCCTCGTTGCGGCGAGTCGAAAATTCCTTGACGAACGCGTCATTCGTTTGCCGGGAAAACATTGCCAAGGACGTCGATTCGCATTTTGCGGAGACCGACGGGCATAAAATTTCCCGTCGCGCTAGTAAATCGCACGCGCGTTTTTTCCGCTTTTCTTCGAGTTGCGGAACGACCGTCGTTAATCCTTTTACACTCTAGTTCGACTCCTTGAGAAATTCCCGATACCACAAGCAACTCGCCGTCTTTCGCGGCGACGACTTCGTTCACCGCCAACGAGAAAAGAAAACGCGTTCCGGGGCCGAAGTCGCGTTGAACGACCGGCTTTTTTTGCCGTTTTCGCTCGTAAGCCTCGAACGTCGAGACGACCTTGGCTCGCCATTCTTTCTCGACGCCGTTTTTGTCGAGAACGGCGTAAATTTCCATATGACTGTTGTTCGCGGTTTCGACGTAACGCAGGCGGCGCAAGAGTTTTCGGTCTTCCTCATTCTTCTCGTCCAACGCTCGACCAACTTGTTTTTCAAGTTTGAAGCGTCCGACGGCGACCGTCGTGTTCGTCTTCCAATAGCGCGCTTTTTTGATCGGAATGCGCCGCCCGTCGCGAGCCGTCATAAAGGGCGGGTTCGACGCGAACTTCTTCGGGTCGCCGCCGTTTTCCTCCCATTTTTCGCGAACGAGTCGCCGAATTTTCGGATCGACGATGTTGTCGACGTCGTTTGCGCTAAATTTCTCCAAAGGTTTGCGAATCTTGCGACGGCCTTCGCTCGCCTCCGCGCCGTAATTCGTTTCGTCGTGCAACGAACCGCTAAGTTTGCGGTCGACGCGGTGCGAAACGACGATACGGTCGACCGTCCGAGCGACGACGTCCAAGAACGCTTCGCCGTTCGCGGTCGACGGCGGCGCGATTTCGGAGCTTTTGAAGTAACGTTGGGAGCCGCGTTCGCTCGTCGTTGACTCCGCTTGGTTCCGCGTCGCTCTTTGACGCTCGCGTTCGGCGCTCGCCGCTTGCGCCGCCTTGCTCAACGTTTGAACCTCTTTCGGCCCGATCAACGCGACGATTAACGCGTCGACGGCGTGATGGCGCAAGTCGTCCCGATTCTTTTTGGGGAAGCCCCATTCCTCGCGGAGCCAAGCGGTCGCGCCGCCGGTCGAAACTTGGATTCGGGGCGTTCCTTTTTCGTCGGTCGCCGACGGTTCGTAACCGTCGACCGTTCCGTACAACGCGCCGAGATACTTCGTCGCCAACCGCGAAATATACCGCGTGTCGTTCAGCATCCGCTTCGAGGGCTCGTCGTCGATTTTCTCTTGCAGGAACCGCTTCAGCTTGGCTTGACGCATATCGCCTTTAAATTGCCGGACGCGGTCGAGAATCTCGCGCCATTGCGGTTTCTCGGAATAACATTCGAACGGCGTTTGGTTGCGTTTTACTTCGCGATTTTCCTCCGCCCAACAAAGCGTTTTGTTCGCGAACGAATCGTCGAGCGAACGGCTCAACGGGATAATATGTTCGACGTCGATCGGCGATTCGTCGCTCAAAAGGAGTTCGGGGGGAATCCGCTTGCCGGTGTACGGGCAAAAGCCGTCGCATTCTTTCCAAAGTCGCCATTTTAAAATTTCGAACGGTTTCGGTTCTCGCGCGGGTCGCCCGTTTCGTTGGTAAAACGCTTTAATTTCCTCTTGAGCTTGCTCGCGTTCCGCTTGACGCTTCTTATTGTTCTTGAAAATCCGTTCCCGTTCTTTGCGACTATGCTTCAAGTCGCGCGCCAACTCGACGCGAATCAACGCCGGTTTTCCCCATTTCCGAATCGCGGCGTTGACGACCGCCCGCAACTCGGTTAACGCTCGCAAAACGACCGGATTGCGCGGGTCGCCGAGCGCGTCGAAGACCGGCGGCAGGAAGTCGAAAACGGTTTGGTTGCGTTCGTTCGGATACAATTCTTGCCGAACGGTTTGCAGCGGCAGACGTTTTTCCTTCATCGCCGCGGTCAACTTTTCCGCCGCGCGTCGCGAAACGTTCGCTCGGGTCGTTTCGAGCGAAACTTTCGACAGCTTTTCCGCCGTCGTTTCGTCGAACTCGGGAAACATTTTGCGGAGCCGACGCGCCAACGCCTCTTCATTCTCAAAAAGGAGGATTTCGCGAGCGATCGCGTCGATTTCCTCGTCGCTTTTTTCCGCCTTATGTTTCTTCAAAACCGCGACGATTTTCGTTCGCGTTCGATTCCCGAGTAACTTGCTTTCCCCGTCGCCGTCGACTTCGAAATTAAACCGCCAAAGCGTCGCTTTTTTGTCGTCTTTATCGGGTTTGCCCTTAATTCCGAGCGTTTTGCGCAGTTGGTTGAACGTCGCCGACTCGCGTTCGCCGAGGAACGCCGCGACCTTGTCTTGTTCTTCCGGCGTCAGCGACCGCGCCGTTTCGGGCGCTTCCGGCGAATCGTAAAGACGCAAATCGAGAACGCGCTGCCAAATTCGATATTCTTGAAACGCCGGATCGCCTTTTTCGACGCGTCGCGCCGTCTTTTCGAACTCGCAGCGTCCGATTCGGCCTTTTTGCGATTTTAGCGAACGCTGACGGAAAATCGCGCTCCAAACGGCGGCGCGCAGTTCGGCGGTCAGCGTTTCCGGATAGAATCGCGCTTGCGACGCCCAAATCGCGTCGAATTCCGCTTGAATCTGCGAACGACTGAGATAACGGCCCCGAATACGTCGTTCGCCGACTTTCATCGGGTCGAGTTTCGCGAAATACTCGCCGACCGTTCGCGCTCCGGTCGCCGCCATTTTCGCGTTAAGTTCCGAAATCGCCGTCTCGACTTTGCCGTCCTCCTTTTTCTCCTTCTCGCTTTTCGCGCCGGTAATTTTCTTATTGCTCAAAAAACCGCGACGAACGGCCAAGTGTAAAATCGACCGCCCGACGGCGCAAAGCGTCAGTTTCTCGTCGAGCGCCCGCGACCGAAGCGCGTAAAGAAACGTTTGCTTTTCGACTCGCGCCGCGTTGGGGTAATAGGCGGCGAAAAGCTCTTGGTCGAGCCGATTGAGGAAATCTTGCCGCGCTTCCGGCGTCGACGTTTCCCCCTCCGGCAAAAGACCGGCTTTCTTTAAGACGTTGAAAATTTTAACGATACGACGCCGCGTTCGCTTGACGCCTTTACGGGTTTGGCGTTTCGTTCGCCGTTCCAGATTGCGCGACTGGTCCTTGCCTTCTTCGTGGTTGCCTTTGGTTCCCGCTTCAAAGACGCGAACGCCCATTCGAAGTGTTGCGTCGGAAAGTTGGTCGCCGAACAACGCCGCCCAACCGATCGACCCGACGCCCAAATCGAGCCCCAACGTATAACCGCCCGACGCGCCGTCGTTTGTTAAATTCTTTTTCATCGTCGTTTCTTAGTCTTTCGTTTGAACCGTTCTTGCTTAACGAGCGAAAAAGCGGTTGGAAATCGAAAAAATGTTAAAATTTTATCGGCGGAACCTTGACGGTCGGTCGATCGGCGTTACAATGACCGACATACCAGAACTAAAATTCCTTGCTTGTTTTAGTAAGGCTTAAAACATTTCAAGGTTTTTTGAGTTGTCAAGGCTCCGTTTTAACGTTCGCCGTTTTAACGTCCTCTTGCGTCGCCCCCGAGCGGCGCTTTTTTACTTTAGCGTTCGTTGCGTTAAGAACGGGCGTTTTTGAGTTTCGTTTTTCTTTTTGATTCCGACGAGCCAACGTTTTTCTTTAGACTTTGTTTCTTGATTGCTCGACGGCGAATTATAGTGAAAGCGGACGCGGCGAAAGTTCGCGACCCTCTCGCTTTAATTATAAGATATACGAAGATTTTACGGCGTCAAGTTTTTTTTCGCCGACCTAGGACGTCGGACGTCCAAGCTGAATCAAATTTTTAGAAATTTTATTTTTTGCCGAGAAATTAAAATTTTGAGCGAACAAATTGGCGGGTTCGCTTAATTTAGCGCGGAACCGTAAATCGAACGCGTCGGTTGGGCGTCGGGCGTTTCGACGGCGGCGCTTTCGGCTTCTAACGCTTCGACGGCGGGGAGCGCGTCGAAACGAGGGTCGGTTTCCAACTCTAAGACGTCGGTTTCGACGGTTTCGGCGTTGGGAACGTCGGCGGGGACGGCGGCGAGCGCGTCGGTTGCGTCGGCGTTTTCTTGCGACGCGGCGTCGAGTTCGGCGTCGGCGAAGGTTTCGGGGAGGCGGAGGCGCGCTTCGGCTAAGTGGCGCAGGAGAATTTCTTTCGTTTCCCAAATCGCCGCCGGGTGCGCGTGCGCGGTCGTGTGCGCCGCCGGGATTTCGCGCTGACTCTCGACGTCGTCCCGATTCGAACTCCAAAACTCGACGACGCCGTCGCTCTTTTTCGGCGCGAACCAACGCCGCTCCAACGACGGCAAAACGCCGACGATATTGTTCAACGCGACGCTCTTCGGAATCGGACACTCGTCTAAAGCGTCGAAAATCGGCGACTTCGGCGATAACGAGTCGACGCTCGTCGCCGTTTCCAAAAGCGTCGGGTCGTCGATTTGCGACGCGTCCGTTTCGAGAAGCGACGCGAGCGAGCCCGCCGCCGACGCGACCGTCTTCGGGATCGAAATCGCCCGGTCGGCCAACCATTGCGTGAAACCGTTCGCGTAATCGCTCCCGCGGAACGGCGTCGCGATCGTAATCACCCGGCGAACCGACGGGTTCGGCTCGAAGAAAAACCAAGCGCGGAAGTTCGCCTTCGTCTCGGCGTCGAAGTCGAGATCGTCGAGCGGAACCGACGAAACGCGCCGCCAAATTCGGTCGCCGCTCTCCGCGACTTGCATTCGCGAAATCAGCCCGCCCATACTGTGCCCGACTAAAACCGTTTGGTCGAGCGCCGGAGCGTCGCCGTCGGGGTCGAGCGTTTCCCGAAGGTCGCGCAAGTCGGAACGGAGCTGCGCCGCCGAAATCCAAAACGGTTGGCCGGTCGGATAGAAGTAGAACCAAAATTGGTAATTGTCGCAAATTTCCGGGACGTTCCGCAACGAATTGTACATTTCGAGCCAAGTGATCGGCGACGAACCGAGTCCGTGCGTCATCACGACCGGGATTTTCGCCGGGTCGTAAGGTTGGAGCATATAAAGGCCTTGGAGCGTCCGCTCCCGCGTCGGCGAGTGCGTCGGAATCGTTTCGAGGAGCTTTTCCGGGTCGAGGAGGCCCTTTTGACCTTTCGAAAACGCGAGTTGGTTCGGCGACGCGAGGTAGCTCGCCAGCGGCGTCGTCAAGTCGCATTCGAGCGGAACGGCGCGGTCGCCGACCGTCGCGAACGACGAAACGAGCGGGTCGTAAATTTCGAGAATCGCGACGGCGCCGTTAAGTTCCGCGTCGACTTCGGCGATTTCGGCGTCGTCGGCGTCCGGGTCGAGCGGCGGAATCGAGCCGAGCGGAGCGGTCGGGTTCGGACGCAAAAACGCGGTCGCCGGGAACTGAAGGCCGGTCGGGTAATAAATTTCCTCCGGACGCTCGACGGCGGCGTCGGCGCGGCGCTTCGCGACCAACGGAACGCCGAGTCCGGCGCGGCGGCAGTCGAACGAAAGCTCCTCGACTTCGCGGTCGGCGGCCAACTCGAACGACTCGATCTCCTCCGGCGCCCAAGAGCCGGAAGCGACGCGGCAGTAAGCGGTTAGCGTCGCCGACTCGCCTTGGAAACGGCAAACGGAACCCGGGCGAAACGGCGTCGACGATTCCTTCAAAAGGAGGCGCAAAAGGCGTTCGCAGGAGCCGTTGTAAAGGACGGCGACGTCGCGAGCTTGCGCGTCGAACATCGTCGAACGGCGGCTCTCTTGCAGCGTCGGGTTGAAGAGGTAATGATAAGCGTAAAGCGCCGCCGTCGCGTAAATTTCGACGGCGAGGGCCGGGCGCCGCGTTTCGAGCCGCCGCGCTTCCAAGTAAGCCGATTCGACGTAAGCGTAAACCGCTTCCGGGGAAGGTTTCGCGTCGATTTCGGCGAGGAGCCGCTCCAACTCCGGAACGCGAACTTTCTTTTCCGGAACGCCGAGCGCCTTCAACGTTTGCGTCGCGCTTTGACTTCGTTTCGGGCCGAGCGGCGAGGAAACGGCGAAGCGGCGGTCGGCGGCGTTCGGGCGAATTTGGTCGAAAAAGGTCGCGCAACCGGCGTTTCCGGCGAGAAAAACGAACGCGGCGAGGAAAAACGTCGCGAAAAACAGCGGAACGCGGAAAAACGGAGCGCGACATTGGGAAGCGCAAGATTGCGAGACGCGGCGAGACGGGGCGTTTCCGGCGCGACGTTTCCCGAGCGGCGCCGACGTCGGCGGGGCGACGAACGGCGTCGAACGCGAAATCGGGGCGGGCGTCGAGCGGGAAACGTTGCGCATCGGGAAGGGAAACGCGTTAAAATTGGGGAAATGGAGAAAACGAAGGGAACGAAGGCGGCGTCGGAAGGCCGTCGACGGCGTTGGTCGGGATTTTCGCGACCTTCCGAAACGGCGATTAACGCGACCCGTTAAAAAGCGATCAACGCCGCCTTGGCGAAAAGGGTCAACGGTCTTCCGAAACGAGAAGACGTTTGAGCGCGCTCAAATAGGCGGCGATTTGAACCGGTTGCACGTCGTCCCAAGCGGCGAGTTTGCGGGTCATAATTGCGACTTTCAGCGCTTCGAACGGTTCCGCGAAATCGGTCGGAATCGGGTCGAGTTTCGACATTCCGTCGAGAACGTCGGCGGTCGATTGGCGCGTCGGCTCCGACTCCCAAGGCTCGTCGTCTCCTTCGAACTCGCCGAGGTCGACTTCGGCGTCTTTCTTGCCTTTTTTCGCTTTTTTCTCTTTATCGCCGCCGAGTTCGCCTTCGGTCGGAGAAATCGTTTCGTCGCCGGACTCGTACTCGCGCCGTCCGCCGTTCGAGCGGGGGAAATCGGCGTCGGGGTCGGTCGGGTCGTAAGCGGCGAAGTCGGCGTCGGAGTCGTTGAACGGGTTGACGTCGGCGTCCGGCTCTTCGGCGATAATCTCCGATTCTTTCGGCTTGCGAGCGGGGGGCGCGCCGTATTTTTCCCAACGAGCGATTCGGGTTTGAGCGACCGACAGCTTCTCGTCGGAGGCTTTGCGGAGCCAATCGTCGGCGTCCTCCCAATCGAGCGCGGCTTGGTAATGACTCCAAAAGAGATTAGGAAGCGGTTCCGACGCGCCGAAACGCTCGTAAACGCGTCGGAGGCGCCCGACGTGTTGCGGCGAAACGTTCCCGATGCGTTGCGCGATCGACTCGTCCGAGTAAATTCGGCGCGGAAGACCCGCTTCGATCAGCTTCGTTCGCCAAGAATGGATTACTTTCCCTTTTTCCCAGTTCGTTTGGCTGACGAGACGGTTCCAAAAGCCGACGAACTCCGACGCGATTTCGTCGATCAGCGGCTCTTTTTCCGGCGGAACGGCTTCGTCGTCCGCGTCGGCGTTTTCAACGTCGGAAGCGTCGCCGTCGAAGACCGCTTGTTCCGCCGCTTCGTCGTCGAACGAAGAAGTCGCGGCGCCGTCAAATTCGGGATATTCGGGGGACGTCGTTTCGGGCGCGTCTTCCCAAGGCGGGACGTTTTCAAGTTGCGAGTCGGACATTGGAGCTTTCCGTTTCGTTAAAATGGGTGGATTGGGGGAACGCGGGGCCCGAGACGTCGGGGCGAACCGTCGGCGAACGTTCAAAAGTCGGGAGCGCCGCCTTTCAAAGATAGCGTTTTTTAGCGGAGGCGGCAAGACGAAAAATTTTTTCCGAACGTTTTTGCCGCGTCGCCGGGAAGAAATAAGGGGAAAAAGGACGCGGAGGGAAAAGCGGAAAAGGACGCGGAAACGAGAAAGGCGAAAGACGGCGGGAAATGAACGCGGAGACGAGAAAGGGCGAAAGACGGCGGGAAATGAACGCGGAGACGAGAAAAGACGAAACGTCGCTCGACGCGTTTTCCGGCGCAAAACGGCGGAGACGGTCGAGCGGCGTTTTTAAGCGGCGTCGTTAACCGACGTTATTTCGCGACTTCGGCGCCGTCGAAGCGCCAAGCGTCGCGCCATTCGAGGAACGGAACGCCCTTTTCGTCGAACTGAATCGGAAGCCAAATATAACGCCCGTCGATCGCGTTTTGCGGGTTCCAACGGTCGCCGATAAAGACGCAAATCTTCTTTTCCGGGATGTTAAGGACGTAAGAGCTTTGCGACCAAAACGTTTTGGCGACTTCCGCTTCTGTCCCGCGGCAAGGGTTGCCGAGTTCCGTCCAAGGGCCGAGGATATTGTCGGCGACCGCGAGGCGCGCGGCGTTCGGCGCCCAGCCGGTGCAGTCGGACGCGAAGAGCCAATACTTGCCGTTGAGTTTGAAAATCGCGGGCGCTTCGTAATAACGTCCCGAAAAAGCGCGGGCGTAAGGGCCGTCCCAATCGAGATAATCGTCGGTCAACGGCGCGATATGCAGCGTTCCGTTGCTCTCCGACGAGTAAATGTGATAAGCGCGCCCGTCGTCGTCTTGGAAGAGCGTCATATCGCGCGCCTCCTGACCGCCTTCGAAGTCGGCGCGGTAAAGGAGATTCGTCGGATAATCGGGCGTCCAACCGGTCTTGATTTTGCCGGTCGCGAACATTTCGTCCAACGCTTTGCGCTCGTCGGCGGAGAGCGGTTTTTTGTCGGCGTCGGCGACGTTCGACGGCCAATCGCCGGCGTTCGGACGCTCCGCTCGGAGGAAACGATAAGGCCCGGCGACTTTGTCGGCGACCGCGATTCCGGTTTTCGCGTCGCGGTAGGCGCTTTGCGCCCCTTCGAGGTGGAAGTACATAACGAATTTGCCGGTTTTAGCGTTGTAAAGAACCTTGGGACGCTCCAAAATACAGCCGCGAGCGATCGGACTGGCCGGGTCGTCCGAAACCGGGAGCGCGATTCCTTCGTCGCGCCAGTTGTAAAGGTCGGCGGAGGAGTAACAATGGACGCCGACTTGCGCCGAGTTGCCGAGTTCGCCCTCGACCTTGTGTTCGCCGAAGAGCCAATAACGCCCGTCGTGAATCAAGAGCCCGGCGCCGTGCGCGTTGATTCGGGCGCCCGATTCGTCGAGCCAAATTTCGCCGGGTCGGATCGCGTCGACCGGTTTAACGGAGGACGTTGGCGTCGGCGCCGGTTCGTCGGCGGAAGCGGAAAAAGCGGAAAGGAAGGAAAACGCGAAACAAAACGAAAGCGCGGCGGTCAAAACGCGGCGAGTCATAACGGGCCTCCGTCGGAAAAATAAGAGGAACAAAAAGAAAGCGAAACGGAAAACGCCCGATTCCCGACGTTCGAGCGTCCGCCGCCGAAGCGCGAAACTTCGACGGCGGGGAACGCGAAACGTCAAAACGTTAAAAAACGTCGGAAAGGAGCGCGTTTTTGATTAATTTTTAAACGGCGCAAGAATCAAAGTGAAAGGACGTATTCGATCAAATCGTCCTGTTCTTGCGGCGTCAGTTTGTCGAGGCGACCGTCGCGGGCGCCGTGTTTTCCTTCGAGGAGCAACTCCTTAACCGTAAGGTATTCGCCGGTGTTCATGTAAGGGGCGGTGCGCCAAACTTCGATCAACGTCGGCGAGTCGAACGCGTCGATGAAGTCGTTGACGTCCTGCGACCCGACGCGGTGGAGGCGCAAGTCGGTGTAATGCGGCGCCGGGTGGCAAATCGCGCAGCCGGTTCGGTCGCTTTCGAAGAGGATTTTGCCGCGTTTCGCCGATTCGCTCAACTCGCCGTCGACGAGATAAGGACTCGGAACCGGGCGCAACGAACTCAAATATTCGTCGACCGCGCAAGCGTTCTCTTCGTCGGCGTTTTTGAAGAGAATGTGCGTAAACCCGGCGCGGACGGCGGTTTCCGCGTCGGCGCGAATCCCGGAAATCATCGACGGCGGCGTCTCGTGCGAGAGCAGCATACTCTTCGTGTTTTTCAGGTTGCCGGTGCCGTCGTTGAGGAGGTCCCAGTTGAAACCGTCGACGCGGGCGTCCGGATGGCAGGTAACGCAACTTTGCCAATGTTCGAAACAGGCGGTCGCGTCGTGATAAAGGATT
Organism: Thermoguttaceae bacterium; assembly: GCA_017937485.1. Lineage (GTDB taxonomy): Bacteria > Planctomycetota > Planctomycetia > Pirellulales > Thermoguttaceae > RUG369. The sequence continues at coordinate 45,590 of JAGBDN010000014.1, read as the reverse complement.
TCGCCGCGACGGCGCGTCGTCAGCGTCGGTTTCGGCGCCAAACGGGCGAAGGAGCGGGTAATTTCGACGCCTTTAAGCGGGCGGCGCGGTTCGAGTTCGACGAAACGAAGGGGCGGCCCGGCGTTCGGATTCGACGCGGTTTCGGCGGCGAGTCGCGCGAACGCGGCGGCTTCGGCGGCGGAGTCGTCCGGGCGTTCGGCGGTCGAATCGGCGTTTTCGGACGTTTCGGCGTCGGCGTCGGCGGTTTGGAGCAAACGCGGCGGCGCTTCGAGCGAAACGTAAGAATTCGGGTAATATTCGAACGGCGGCGACAGTTTGAGCGTCGCTTTGCAAATCGCGTCTTCAAAATAAGATAAGACGTAAACGTCGTCGCCGCGAACGATCGTTTGACGCAAGCCCTTCAAGCCGAATTTGACGCGGAGGCGAATCGGCAGCTGGACTTCGCCGGTCGCGAACGACGAGTACATATAGGCGCCGAAGCCGGGACGCGCCCAAGCCGGGCGGTCGGCGAGCGTCTTCATAACGCGTTCCAACGGAATGAAAACGATTTCGTCCGTTCCGGCCAACGAAACGACGAGGCGCTTGCCGTCTTCCGAACAAGCGATCCCCCAAGGGTTGCCGGCGCCGAGCTGCTCGTCGTCGAGGAAGAAGACTTCGACGAACTCGCAAGTTTCGACGTCGACGACGAGGAAGACGTTTTCCGCGATCCAACCGCCCGAAACTTGGCTCGTAACGGAGAGATAGTTACCTTGAACCGCCGAAATGAACGCGAATTTGCCGTCCGGCGAAAGCGTCATATCCGTTAAAAGGTTGTGTCCGTTAAGGAAGTCGGTTTTTTTGACTTCGCCCGTTTCGAGGTCGATAACGCGCGCCGCCGAACAAGAATAAGAGACGTTAGCGCGTTTGTCGGTAATGCGGCCCGCGACGACGTAACGGCGACCGTCCGGCGTCAACTCGGCGCAAAACGGCTCGCGTCCGACGTCCCAACGCCGCTCGACTTTGCCGGTCGCCGCGTCGATTTCGAGCGCCGCGCCTTCGAACTGGAGCGTCGCGTAAACGTGTTCGCGACCGTCGCCGGTTCGCTTGACCGAAACGTCGCTCGGCGTGTGCCCGATCGGGTAATCGGCGACGACGCGAAGCGGAAGCGGTTTCGGGGTTGCGTCGGCTCCGTCGGCGTCGGCGTTTGCCGGCGCTTGCGCGATTTCGACGATCGCGAGACGACCTTGATGACCGCCGCCGACGATCGCGATTTTCGTTTCGCCCGGGAAAAAGCGCATTTTGTTCGGCTTGAACGGGAGCGGAATCGACTCGGCCGCCGCCGTTCCGTCGGCGCGAACGCGGCGGAGGCGGCCCGCGTCTCCTTCGGCGACGTAAAAATACGTTCCGGCTTTGTCGAGGAGGAAGTCGGACGGGCCGACGTAATTTTCGACGTCTTCGGCGGTTTTGCCGTCCGGAATCGGCGCGTCCGGGCCGTTGAACGCGGAGTAAATCGAGTAAATGTTTTGCGCGAAAGCGGAAGGGGGCGCCGTCGAGCCGACCGCGAAGAAAGCGGCGAGCGCGACGCCGACGAGCAAACGGGCGGCGGAAAACGTCGTGCGCATAGCGAGATTCCTAAGTTGGCGGGGGGTGAGGTCGTTGGTTTCGTTAAATTATTGGCGGAGCGGCGGCGAAAAGAACCGCGCGTCCGGCGTCGAATTTCCCCTTATTATAGCGCCCCGACGCGGGAATTAAAAGCGGGCGAGTCGAGATTTTTCGAAACGCTCTTGGAGCCGCCGCCGTTTCGTATATAATATAACGACAAAAACGGCGAGAAACGCGTCGCGGCGGCGACTTGAACGGCGTTTGATTTTTTGAAGACGGCGTCGAAAACGGATTTTCGTTGCAAGAGGAAAAAAGCGCGGCGTTTTCAGCGTTTTCAAACGAAGCGTCGACGTTGCGAGAATGAAAAAAGCGCGAATTTAAAATAATCAAAAAAACAAAGATAAGAAACAAAGAAGTAAAGAAGAAAGGAAGACGCCGCGAATGAACGAGGCGCGAAAAGAAACGGAAACGGTCGCCGCGACGTCCGAAGCGGCGGAGACGGCGAACGCGACGCGGGAAACCGGGGGCGCGGTTATTTTCGGGCGGCGTTGGAGCGACGAGGCGCTCGGGTTCGCGAGCGCGTTGATTTCGGCGCCGTGTTATAGCGCGTCGCTTTTCTGTATGCGCGGTTTGACCGAGTATTCGGACGTAAGCTCCGACTGGTCGCTCGTCGTAAAGGAAATGACGACGGTGATTTGCGTCGCGCCGTTCATTTTGGTTCAATGGTTGCGGGGGCGGTACCGCTTCCCGACGGCGGCGGTCGTCGCGCTTCTTCTCGGCGCCGGGTTTATGTGTCAATTTGTCGGCGCGCGCCCGCATTTTTGGTCGTATGCGGCGATCGGCTTGGCGCTCGCGACGCCCTTGGTGCAAGCGTTGCAACTGATCGGAACGTCGGCGATCGGCGCGTTTTGGTTGAAGGAAAAGGTAACGAAAACGAAAGCGGCGGCGATTTTAACGCTAATTTTGGCCGTTTCGCTTTTGGGGTTGAGTCAAGCGGGGGACGGAACCGGCGAAATCGCGGGGCGGCAAATGCGAATCGGGTTCGGGCTCTTTTGCGTTTTTTGCGCCGCGCTCGGGTATTCGACGCAAATGACGATGATGCGTAAAGCGTTGCGCGACCGAACGTTGGACGGCAAACCGGACGCGGTTCGAACGCCGACGACGTTGGCGATGGTAACGGTAACCGGCGTCGGGGCGGCGATTTTCGCGGCGTTTTTGACGCTCGAACGGGGCGTCGGCGCGTTTTTTGCGCCGCCCGCCGCGTGTTGGGGACTCGCGCTCGGCGCCGGCGTCGCGAATATGATCGGCTTTTACTTCCAAATCGAAGGGATTCGGCGGATTTACGCGTCGAAATCGACGCTCGTCGCCGCGTCGCAAACGCTTGTTTTGTCGGTTTTAGGAATCGCGTTTTTCGGGGAGCCGTTGAACGCGGCGGTCGTCGGCGGGTTGGTTTTGGTCGCGGTCGGCGTCGGCTTGGCCGGGTTCTCGAAGTAACGTTGGTCGACGGAAAAAACGACCGAAAACGTCGTCGGCGCGGCGGCGTTTGATTTTTTGAAAACGGCGCCGATATTGAAACGGGAAGTTGAACAAGAAGAAGCGGACGAAACGGGAGAGACGCGATGGACTGGACGTTGACGACCGAACGAACGGCTTGGGAACTGGCCGCCGCCGTCGCGATTTTTCTCTTTTGCGGCGTCGGCGCGTCGGCGTTTTTGAAAACGTCGAAAATTGTTGCGATTTTGCGTTTTTGTTTTCTTTTGACGGCGGCGACGCTCTTCGTCGACCCGATTTGGACGCGTCGCGTCGAGGAAAAGCCGATCGTCGCGTTGACGTTGGACGATTCCGCGAGCGCTCGGCGACCGCTGAACGTTGGCGGAAACGAGCGCGGAAACGTCGACGGCGAAACGGTTTGGAAACGTTGCGTTTTGTTGGCTAAAGCGGCGGAAGACGCGGCGCGGCGTCGCGGATTTGCGACCGAGTTGCGAACGCTTTCCGGTCGAACGGTCGCGTCGTTTGAGAAGTTGGGCGAACTCGAAGCGCCGTCGGCGGCGACGTCGCCCTTGTTGGAGTTGGCGGCGAACGGCGCGTCGCGGCGGCTTGAGGACGGGGAAAATAACGTCGATAAACGACGCGAAAGAATTTTGTTGTTTTCGGACGGTATTCAGAACGGCGGCGTCGAACGGGCGAAAGGCGCGAAGGAAGTCGGCGGCGAAAGGTTGAGCGGTTCCGACGGCGGAAGGGAGAGCGGCGTTCCCGTCGACGCGGTCGCGGTCGGCGTTTCAACGGGGGCGCTCGATTGGCGTTGGGGCGTCGTCGACGCGCCGTCGACCGTTTATCCGGGGGGCGTCGCGTCGTTGCGGGCCGAGTTGCGGCTCGAAAACGGCGGTTTCGAAACGTCGGCGGCGCAAGAAGATAAGCGAGAAGAGAAAGGAGGCGGCAAGGGCGGCGGAACGCGTCGCGCCGTCGTTCGGCTTTGGGAAACGCCCGTCGAAAGAAACGGCGAAAAAGAGACGGCGAACGCGGCGGAGTCGGCGAAACTCGTTTGGGAACGCGTCGTCGACGTCGAAATCGACGCGAACGGGCGCGGCGTTTTGCAAGTCGAGCGCGATTGGAAACCGGAACAAAACGGCGTCTTCGATTATTTTCTTTTTGTCGCGGATTTCAGCGACGCGGAAAAGTTGGGCGCAAATTGGGTTGCGAACGCCGAAAATTTAAGCGCGTTTGATTTTTTTGAATTTTGTCTGTTTAATAACGCGGCGCGGTTTCGGGTCGAAGCGAAGTCGAAAAAGCTCGACGTTCTTTTGGTCGACGACGAACCTCGGTACGAATATCGATATTTGCGCGAATTATTGCGGCGCGAGGAGGGGATCGAGTTGAAAACGCTCCTCTTTTGCGTCGACGACGCGGTTCGCGAAGGGGACGAAACGGCGCTCGCGCCGCGCGATTTGACCCGGCGGCGCTTGGCGGAGTTCGACGCGATTTTGATCGGCGACGTTCCGCTCGAACGCTGGGCCGGGAAGGCGCAAACGCTTGTCGACGTCGCGACGCAAGACGGGAGCGAAACGTCGATTTGGCTTCTCGGCGGCGCGAAAACGTTTCAAACTGGGGAAAGCGGCGAAAGTTTAGCGGCTTTGCTCGCGCCGAATTTGTTAAACGGGGAAAGTAAGGCAAACGGCGAAGAGCCGTCGGACGGGGCTTGGCGGTTGTTTCCGACGCCGCGCGGTCGCGAAATTTTCGCCGGATTGACGGATTTTTGGACGGCGCTCGACGCGAACGAAGCGGGAAGCGGCGTCGAGTTTTGGCGCGTTGAAGACGGTTGGGCGCCGGGCGTCGGGGCGGAGACGCTTTTCAACGCTCGAAACGCTTCGACGGAGCGCGAAGTTCCGCTCTTCGTCGTCGCGACGTTGGGGAAAAATAAGGTCTTGGCGCAAGGAACGGACGAACTTTGGCGAATCCGAACGCTCGGCGATAAAACGATTTACCGCCGTTTTGTTTTGCGGGCGCTCGAGTTTTTGACCGACGGCGGCGACGCGGAACAGGCTGAAGACGCGGCGTTTGCGAACGCCTCGACGGCGGAAGAGTCGGCGGGCGTTTCGGCGGAAAGCGGCAAAGATGAAATCGACGCGGCGTTTGATTCCGGCGTCGAAAAAAGAAAAATCAAAGGCGCCGAAAAAACGCGGGCGGCGCTCGCGCTCGAAACGCAAGACGTCGCGGCGCGAGTCGACGTTCTTCAAGAAATCGCGCGGACGACCGGCGGCGAAACGCTCGACTTGCGCGACCTCGACGAACAAGCGGCGCGAGCGGCGGCGACGGCGTTTTTCGAGCGGCGGTTCGGCGAATATCCGAACGTCGTCGTCGAGCGGTCGACGCGAACGCCGGGGAAACATTGGCTCTTCGCGGCGCTTTTCGTCTTTTGGAGCGTCGCTTGGGCGGTCGAACGGCGGCTCGACGGGGCGCGTTGATTGCGAGGATTGGGCAAGCTGGGTGAAATAAGGCGTTGGAGCGGGAACGGCGGTTTGGCGCGTCGAGAAAAGTCGGAAAAAAGAAAAAAAGTCGGCAAAAATCGACTCGAAGGGTTGTTTTTCGGGTTAGGAAGCGCTATAATCGGCGAAATTCTCGGCTCGAAACGGCGTTTTGACGCTTCGAAACGGTCGAACGTTTCGGAGTTCGGGACGTTTTCGCTTGAATTTTTGCGTCGAACGGCGCGGATTTTAACGTTAAAATTGTTATCGCTTCGCTAATTTAACTTCCGGTGAATCGGAAGGCGGATCGGCGGAGCGCGTTTGTCGCAACGGACGCGGTTCGGTCGCATCGACGAGGCAAAGTAAGTCGAGCGGCGGGGCGCGTCGCCAACGCTAAGGACGAACATTATGACGAAATTATTTTCGGTCGCGGCGCTCGCGTCGTCGGCTCTGCTCGCGTCGTTATTAATGACGGCGCCCAACGTCGCGAACGCCGCGGACGTTCAAACGGTCGTTAAGGGCTGGGCGAACAACCAATCGGCGTTCAACGAGACGTCGGTCGAAATCGCCGAATTGGCGGATTTGAATTTGCTCGAATTTCCGGGCGCGAAGTTGGTCGTCGCCGATCAAGTCGACTCGCCGCAATATTTGACGGACGGTTCCGCGGGAACGCTCGGCGGCGCCGGTCGCGTCGCGACGAACGGGGCTCCGTCTCGCGTCGTTTATTATCTCGGGAAACCGCGTTCGATTTCGGCGATTCGCGTTTTCACCGGGAATATCGACGCTCGCGGGAACCAAGACTTTGAAATTCGTCTCGCGAACAACGCCGCGAACCCGGGCCAACAACCGAAGTTCCCGGAAGCGCCGACCTTCACCTCCGGCGATAAAGTCGTCGGCGGCAACGGCGGCGGTTATATGACGTCTTACGAAGGCGCGAACGGCGGTTTGATCGACGACCAAACTTACGACTGGATCGAGTTCAAACTTTGGCGCACCTACAACGTCAAAGCGGGCGAGCCGGGCAAAGCGCAAAGCGCCGCGACGAGCTGGGGCTCCGTCGTCGAATTGCAAGTTCTCGGCGACCCGAACGACCCGAAACTGTTCGCGTCGGAAGCCGAACGCGCCGACTGGCTCGCGAAGCGCGCCGCCCGCAAGGTCGAAGCCGAATTGAACAAACTCGGCCCGGACGTCGCGTTCGCGGTTCAAAACCTCGACTCGCTGCGCCTCGCCATCGACGACATGATCGCCAACTACCCGGACGAATTTGAAGAAGCCGGGTATATGGAGCGTTGGGAAGAGTTCCGCGACCGTTTCGCCGCCGAGAAAACCGACGCCGCGAAGATCGTCGAAATCGCTAAAGAATACGACGCGTTCCGCCGCGAAGTGTTGCTCGCGCATCCGGTCTTCGAATTCGACAATATTCTCCTTCGCAAAACGAAGAATCCGGCGCTGATGCCGAACTGGATTTCGAACGCGTCGCGCGGCAAGGGCAAATACGACGATTCGCTCGTTACCCTTAGCGTCGCCGATATGAAAGCGCCGCTTAAGGAAATTACGAAGGGGCGCAAAGAATCGTTCATCGGCGATATTTCGCTCCACTGGGACGCCGACCGCTGCCTCGTTACCGCGCTTTCGGACTCCGGCGTTTGGCAAATTTTCGAATGCAACCTTGAAGACGGTTCGCTCCGTCAAGTTACGCCGGAAATGGGCGGCGACGTCAACAACGTCGAAGGCTGCTACGTTCCGGACGGTTCGACGCTCTTCGTTTCGACCGCGTCGATGATGGGCGTTCCGTGCATCGGCGGTTCCGACGTCGTCGGCAACATTTACCGTCTCGAAGCGGACGGCAAAACGGTTCGTCAGTTGACGTTCGAACAAGACCAAGACTGGTGCCCGACGATTCTTCCGAACGGTCGCATTCTTTACCTCCGTTGGGAATACGTCGACATCACGCACTATTACTCGCGCTATCTCTTCACGATGAACCCGGACGGCACGAACCAAGTCGAGCATTACGGGAGCGGCGGTTATTGGCCGAACAGCTTGTTCTACGCCAAACCGCTTCCGGGGCAATCGTCGAAATTCGTCGCGATCGTTACCGGCCACCACGGCGTCGCTCGCGAAGGCGAACTCGTTCTCTTCGACCCGTCGAAGGGCCGCCAAGAAACGACCGGCGTCATCCAACGCATCCCGGGTCGCGACAATCCGCCGGCCAACGTTACGGTCGACCAACTCGTCGACAATTCTTGGCCGAAATTCCTCTTCCCGTATCCGCTCGACGACCAACGTTTCCTCGTCTCGTGCCGTATGAAGCCGTCCGATCCTTGGGGGCTTTACCTCGTCGACACGTTCGACAATATGGTCTGCCTGCGCTTGGAAGAAGGCTACCACCTCCTCGAGCCGACCGCGTTGATTCCGACCGACGAGCCGACGACGATTCCGGATCGCACCGTTCCGGGCGCGAAAGACTCGAACGTCTTCATCACCGACGTTTACTTCGGCCAAGGTCTTCCGAACGTTCCGAAGGGGACGGTCAAGAAACTCCGCGTTTACGCCGTTAGCTACGGTTACCGCGGCGTCGGCGGCCACGACGTTTTCGGCGTCGAAAGCTGCTGGGACGGTCGTCGTCTCCTCGGCGAAGTTCCGGTCTACGAAGACGGGAGCGCCGCGTTCAAAATCCCGGCGAACACCCCGGTCGTTCTGCAACCGCTCGACGCGGAAGGCGCCGCCGTCCAAACGATGCGTTCTTGGTTCGTCGGCATGCCGGGCGAAAACCAATCGTGCATCGGTTGCCACGAAACGCAAAACGACGTGTCGCCGACCCAAACGACGATCGCTCGCACCAAGCCGCCGGTCGATCTGACCGACTTCTACGGGCCGGAGCGTCCGTTCTCGTTCGAGGGCGAAGTTCAACCGATTCTCGACAAATACTGCGTCGGTTGCCACGACGGTTCCGAAGCCGACCTCCCGAATTTCGCCGACACGAGCCGCGGCCCGCGCAACTTCTCGAAGGCCTATCACGCGTTGCACCGCTTCACGCGTCGTCCGGGCCCGGAAAGCGACGTCCGCGTCTTCAAGCCGATGGAGTATCACACCTCGACGTCGGAACTCGTGCAAATGTTGAAGAAGGGCCACCACGGCGTCAAACTCGACGAAAAATCGTGGCGCCTCCTCCACTGCTGGATCGACCTGAACGTTCCGTATTTCGGCTCTTGGACGGAAATCGTCGAAGCCGGTAAGGAACGCGGGACGGGCAAACACGTGCAAGCCGTTTCGGCGCGTTACGTCGAGCTGAAGAAACTGTACGCCGACAACGACCTCAACTTCGAAACCGACGCGTACTATTACGACGAAGCGAAGAAGAACCGCCCGGCGTTCGTCGCTCCGGAAGAACAACCGGAACTCGACCGCTCCGCGCCGGAAGTCGCGAACTGGCCGTTCGACGCCGCGAAGGCGAAAGCGATGCAAAACGCCGCGACCGCCGCGAACGACGCCGCGAAACAAGGCGGAGAATACGCCGTTTCGGTCGTTTCGTCGCAAAAAGCGACCGTCGCGCTCGCCGACGGCGTTTCGTTCGAGATGGCGCGCATTCCGGCCGGTTCGTTCGCGATGGGCGACGAAAACGGGTTCGCGGACGAGTTCCCGCGCTCCGCCGTTACGATCGAAAAGCCGTTCTGGATGGCGACGACCGAAACGACGAACGCGATGTACAAGCTCTTCGACGCGACGCACGACAGCCGCTTCATCGACCAATGGCACAAAGACCACGTTCTCCCGGGCTACCCGGCGAACTTGCCGAATCAACCGGTCATTCGTATTTCTCAAGCTCGCGCGACCGAGTTCTGCGCTTGGTTGAGCGAAAAAACCGGTAAGAAATTCCGTCTTCCGACCGAAGCCGAATGGGAATGGGCCGCGCGCGCCGGTTCCGCGACCTCCGCTTGGTACGGCGACGGCGACGTCGATTTCTCGAAGTTCGAAAACTTGGCCGACGTGAAGACGAAGCTCTTCGTCGTCAACGGCGTCAACCCGCAACCGGTCGCGAACCCGGCCGATTGGCTGGCGTACATTCCGCGAATCGACAACGTCGACGACGGTCAAATGATCGCGACCGACGTCGGATCTTACGCGCCGAACCCGTGGGGCCTCTACGATATGATCGGGAACGTTTCCGAGTGGACGTCGAGCGACTACAAACCGTACCCGTACAACGCGGCGGACGGTCGCGAGTCCGGCTCGGCGGAAGCGAAGAAAGTCGCGCGCGGCGGTTCCTGGAACGACCGTCCGAAGTGGGCTCGTTCCGGCGTTCGTCGCGATTACGAAAGCTGGCAACCGGTTCACAACGTCGGTTTCCGCGTCGTTTGCGAAGACGACTTGGCGAAGTAACGCAAGTTTTTAACGTTTTTAACGAACGTTAAACGCTAAAAGACGCGCCGTCGAGGAAAACTCGGCGGCGCGTTTTGCTTTTTTTTGAGCGAACCCGCGGAATTTTCTTGACTTGGCGTTTCGCGGCGTTTATAATCGTTTCGTTGAACGCGTTCGCTCGTCGGCGCGGCTTTTATTCGTTTTTGTCGTTATATTAATAAGGAGAAGAAAATGGCTTTTTCGCGTCGAACGTTTTTAGCGTCGGCTTTGGCGGCGCCCCTTGCGTTGGAAGCGGGTCGCGCCGTCGGCGAAGAGAACGCGGCGACCGGTCGCGCTCCGGCGATGCGTTTCAAGGACGGTCGGTTCCGAATCTTGCAGGTAACGGACTTGCATCTCGGCTATAACTGCGCGGACGGTCTCAAACGCGCCGAGCAAACGCTCGAAAACGTCCGCAAACTCCTCGTCGAAACGAAGCCCGATTTGGCGATCGTTACCGGCGACATTGTGTGGCTCGACGCGACGGCGATCGAAGGCGGCTTCGCGGAGGCTTGGCGACGCGTCTGCGAATCGTTCGAAGCGGCGGGCGTTCCGTTCGCGATCACGCTCGGCAACCACGACCACGAGCGCAAGGTTCCGGCGAAGGCGCATTACGCCGAATTTTCGAAGTCGCCGCTGAATATGACGCGCGACGTTCCGGAGCTGCCCGGCGCCGGCAACTGCTTCATTCCGATTCTCGGCGCCGACGGGAAAGAGAAGCGGCGCATTTGGCTCTTCGACTCGCACTCGTACTGCCGTTTGAGCGACAACCCGCGCATTCACGCCCTTTCGAAGGTCGTTTCTTGGGAATACGACTGGATTAAACCGGCGCAGATCGCTTGGTATATGAGCGAAAGCGAAAAAGCGGAGGCGGAAAACGGCGCGCCGGTTCCGTCGGCGGCGTTCTTCCACATCCCGACGCCGGAGTTTTGGGAGTTGCACGACAAGGAAGGCGACGCGTACAAGGCGAAAGAGGGCGTGATCGGCAATCGCGGCGAAAACCCGGCGTCGCCTCGGGTTAACAGCGGTTTGGTCGCGGCGGCGATTCAACGGGGCGACCTGGAAGCGCTTTTCGTCGGACACGAGCACAACAACGATTACATCGGCGAATACAAGGGCGTCGTCTTGGCGTACGGACGCAAAACCGGCGTCGAGACTTACGGCGACCTTCCGCGCGGCGGTCGCGTGATCGACTTCGCGGAGGACAAGCCCGGCTTCGAAACGCGAATCGTTATCCCGGGCGAAGAGCCGCTCTTCGAATACGCGTTCAAGCGTTGAGCGTCGAAGTCAAACGACAACGGAATTTGCGTTTAGCGAAAAATCCGGCGAAGCGCGCCGTCGAGGCGAAAACTCGGCGGCGCGTTTTGCGTTTCTTGACGCGAAATCGGCTGAATTTGGCGGAACGTCGGCGGCGAACGCTTGATTTTGGCGGCGCGAAGCGGTATAATGAACGACGGTTCCGGGAACGCGTCGACGGCGTTTGGCGGAAATGAAGCGAGATTAAAACGGAAGAAAGCGGCGACGGGCAAACGACGTCGCCGAAAAAAATGGGAACGAAGGAAAGGGAAAAACGATGAAACTGACTCGACGCGATTTTCTGAAAACGTCGACCGCGGCCGCGTTGGCGACCGGCGTCGGTTACGGCGCGTCGTCGGAACAAGTTCGAGCGCAAAGCGCCGCGACGCCGACGGTTAAACGTTGGTATAAAGGGAATATGCACCAACATTGCCAATGGTCGGACGGCGACCCTATGCCGGAGTACGCGATCGATTGGTATAAGTCGCGCGGATACGACTTCGTTTGTCCGTCCGATCACAACATATTTCAAGCGAACGACTTGCGCTTCACGTCGAACGGGACGAAACCGAAAATGACCGCCGAAATGAAAGCGGCGTTCAAAGACGAAACGTCCCTTTGGAAGCCGATGCAGTGCGAAACGATCAACAACAAGTTGACGCAAAAAGTCGTCGACCAAACCCGCGAACGCTTCGGCGCCGATTCGGTGCGAATCAAGAAAGCGGGCGGTCTGACGTTCGTTCGAATGAAGTCGTTCGACGAGTTGGTCGAGCAGTTCGCCGAAGACGGTAAGTTCTTGCTGATTCCGGGGTTCGAACAAACCGGAAGCTGCCCGGACAAACGCGCCGTCCATATGAACTTCATCGGCGTTAGAAAAACGTTCAAGTATATTAAGAAGGAAGACCCGGTCGACACGCTCCGCGAAACGCTCGCCGCCGGACGCGAACTTTACGCCGATTCGCCGTTCCTCTTCACCGCAAACCACCCGCTTTGGAAGTTTTACGACATTTCGCCGACCGCGCTGATCGCCAATCCGGACGTGCGCTTTTTCGAGTTGAACAACAACGGGATTCACCGCGATTACGCCGCTCGCGACGACGCTTGGGAACCGGAACATTTCTGGGACGCCGTCAACGCTTTCCGCGCCTTGGCCGACGTTCCGCTCCTTTTCGGGATGGGCTCCGACGACCGACACGGTTATCCGGACGGCCCGGCGACGAAGGGGTGGACGGTCGCTCGCGCGGCGAAGCTCGATTGGCCGAGCTTGCTCGAAGCGTTCAACGCCGGCGATTTCTATTCGTCGAACGGGCTCGATTTTGCCGAGATAAACTTCGACGGAAAAACGCTTTCCGTTAAGATCGACGTCAAAGAAGAAGGCGATTATCGCATCGAGTTCAAGGGGACGAAGAAGAATTTCGACAAGACGCGCAAGACGATCGCCGTCGCGGCGGAGGAAAAGAAGTCGGCCGACCGCTTGATCGAAACGTTCTCGCCGGAAGTCGGAACGGTTCTCGAAACGGTCGAAGGGACGGAAGGCTCGTACACGTTGAAACCGGACGATCTGTACGTCCGCGCGAAAATCGTCAAACTGCCGCGCGCCGAAAAGCTCGAATGGCGAACCGGCCCCGCCGCTTGGACGCAGCCGTATCGGTCGTAACTGATTGAGATTACGTCGGTTGACGGCTTGTTTCGGCGGGCGAAGAGCGTCGTTTCAAGGCGTCGCGAACAAACGTTGGCGACGACGGAGCGGCGCGTTTCGCCCGTTGTTTTTGATTTTTTGAAATTTGGAGCGCTGTTTGATGATTGGCGCAATAATCGGAGATTCAATCGGAGCGATATACGAGTTTTCCCCGATAAAGCGAACGGACTTCGAGGCTTGGACGCCCGACTCCCGTTTTACCGACGATTCCGTAATGACCGTCGCGACGGCGGACGCGATTTTGAACGGCGGCGACTACGGCGCGTCGTATCGGCGTTGGGGACGACTTTTCCCGAACGCAAGCTTTTGGCCGAACGCCGGTTACGGCGGGAGTTTCGTTCGTTGGTTGGCGACGGACGACGCGCCTCCTTACGACAGTTTCGGAAACGGTTCGGCGATGCGGGTCGGCCCGGTCGGTCGGGCGTTTGCGACGCTTGAAGAGACGTTGGCGGAAGCGGAAAAGAGCGCGGCTTGTTCGCACAACCACCCGGAAGGGATTAAGGGCGCGCAAGCGACGGCGGCGGCGATCTTTTGGGCGCGAAACGGCGAGAGTAAAGACTTTATCCGCGCGTCGGTTGAAAAAATGTTCGGCTATGATTTGTCGAAAAATTGCGACGAAATTCGGCCCGGTTACCGTTTCAGCGAAATTTGTCAAACGACGGTTCCGCAAGCGTTGGCGGCGTTTTTCGACGCGTCGAACTTCGAAGAGGCGATACGTTTGGCCGTTTCGCTCGGCGGCGACGCGGACACGTTGGCCTGTATAACCGGGAGCGTCGCGGAGGCGTTTTGGGGCGCCGATTCGGTTCCGAACGATTGGCGGCAAAAAGCTTTAGAGCGTCTCGACGAGCGAATGAAGGCGGTCGTCGAAGCGTTCGAGGCGAAGTTTCCGGCTTGAAACGGCGCGTCGGAGGAAAGGTCGCTTTGAAAAGTTTGAAAATTGTTTGAAAGCTGGCGTCGGATTTGTCGGTTTGTTCTTTGTCGGTTTCCTCTTTTTTTTCTTTTGACGTCGCGACGTCGAAAAATTTGCTTGATTTTTGGCGTCGCGACGTTTATAATGGAATTTATCTTGCTTGGGGAAACGTTCGTTTTTTCGCGTCGGCGCGTTTTTTTCATTTTTATTAAGCGGCCGGCTCTTGCGAGCGAGCGCGAACGAGCGTTTTATCTTTATTCATCGATTGATTTAAGGAGGCGCGGCAATGATTGGCGCGATTATCGGCGATATGGTCGGCTCCGTGTACGAGTTTTGCCCGACGCGGCGAACCGACTTCGAGGCTTGGACGATCGATTCGAATTTTACCGACGATTCCGTTTTAACCGTCGCGACCGCCGACGCGATTCTGCGTTGCGAAGATTACCCGGAGGCGTACCGGCGTTGGCCGCATTGGTTCCCCGCCGAAAGTTTCGAGCCGAACGCGGGTTACGGCGACAGTTTTATGCGTTGGTATTGCGCCGAGCCGGGGCAAACGTTCGAAGGGGAAGGGAACGGCTCCGCGATGCGGATCGCGCCGGTCGGCTGGGCTTTTGGAACGCTCGACGAAACGTTGGCGGAGGCGAAGCGGAGCGCGCGCTGTTCGCACGGCTCGGTCGAAGGAATCAAAGGAGCGCAAGCGACCGCGGCGGCGATCTTTTGGGCGCGAAACGGCGAGAGTAAAGACTTTATACGCCGGTCGCTCGAAAAAATGTTTGGTTATAATATGTCGCGAACTTGCGACGAAATCCGGCCCGGTTACAGCTTTACCGCGACTTGCGTCGGGACGGTTCCGCCCGCGTTGACGGCGTTTCTCGACGCGAAAAACTTCGAAGAAGCGGTGCGACTCGCCGTCGCGTTCGGAGGCGACGCGGACACGATGGGAAGCGTCGCGGGGGGCGTCGCCGAGGCGTTTTGGGGCGTCGAGTCGATCCCGGCGACTTGGCGCGCGGAGTACGCGAAGCGAATCGACCCGCGTTTGAAAGCGGTCGTCGACGAGTTCAACTCGCGGTTCCGCCCCGGCGTTTCGGCGGCGTTCGGCGTCGAATGAACGTTTGGCGCCTTGACGTCGCGCCGGTTGGCGTCGGCTTTTAACGCGTTGCTGAATAAGGGGATAATATGCGTTGTTTAGGAGCGGCGCTTCGTGGCGTCGCGCTCGGCGTTTGGGGCGTTTTCGTTCTTGGGTTCGCGGCGGCGTCGGCGAACGACGGGGGCGTTTCGGTTAACGCTTCTTCCTTAAACGATTCCGGGAGCGACGTTTCCGACGCGGCGTTAACGTTTGTCGCGGAGCCGGACGCGTTCGTCGGCGACGCGAACGGCGGCGTCGGTTGGCGTTTCGGCGATTCCGGCGATTCCGACGGCGCGGAGCAAAGCGGGCGAAACGTCGCGACGTTGTGTCGCGGAAGCGCCGTTTATTCGCCGGAGAAGCGAGCGGTCGAGCTGGACGGCGCGCGGTTCGAACTTGCGACGCCGCAAGCGTTTAGAACGTCGCCCGCTTGGACGCTCGTCGCGGTCGCGGAGGTTCGCGAACCCCTTTCGATCGGCGTTTTGGCGTCCCGCGACGCGGCGGTTCCGCTCGTTCAACTCGACGTCGACGAAAACGACCGCTTCCGCTTTATCGTTCGCGACGTAAAGGGCGAAACGGTCGCCGCTTGCGTTCCGGCGCCTTATCGCAAACCGGTCTTCGTCGCCGCCGTTTTCGAAACGCTCGACGGGAAAAGCCGCGTCCGCTTGACCGTCGGCAAGGAAACGGTCGAATCGGACGCAACGCCTTTAACGTTCCCGGTTTGGGGCGAGAAAATTCAAATCGGCGGACTCGACTTCCCGGGCGCGAGCTTCTCTTGGCGCGGCGCGATTTCTGAAGTCGCGCTCCTGAACGGCGCCGCGTCGCAAGCGGAGGTCGAACGGCTGCGCGACGCGTTGACGCAAAAATACGCGCTCGATTTGTCGCCGACGTCGGCTCCGAAAGCGCCGGATTCTTGGGACGTTTTGGCGACGCCGCGTTTCGACGGGACGCCCGATCGCGAAGTTGCGACGGACGTTTGCGTCGTCGGGGCCGGGAGCGCCGGTTGCGCGGCGGCGATTTCGGCGGCGCGGGCCGGGGCGAACGTCGTTTTGATCGAGCGCCAAAAGCGGCTCGGCGGAACCGGGACGAACGCCTTCGTTTCGAACTGGGAAGGGGGGCCCGGCGACGAAATCGCGCGGGAGCTTTTCGACCGAATGAAGGCGGACGGCGGCGCCGGGGTCGCGAAAGAACATCCGCATCGAATCCAAGCGCCGACGGGGTTTAAGATGGTCGACGACGCGGAGCCTTACGAGAATTCGCTCGTTCGGGCGAACCCTCCGGAAGGCGGGTATCGGAGCGTCGCGTTTTTGCCGAGCGCGTTCGACAAGGCGGTTCGCGAGATGTTGGCGGAGACGGGGCGCGTCGAAATTCTCGACGAAACGACCTTTTTCCAAGCGGAAAAAAGCGCCGACGGAACGCGGGTCGAGAGCGTTTTGGCGCGAACGCTAAACGGTTCCGTCGTTCGAGTTAAGGCCGACGTTTTTGTCGACTCGACCGGCGACGTTTTCCTTTGTCGGGCGGTCGGTTGCGAAACGTTTCTCGGCGTCGACCCAAAATCGCGGTTCGGCGAAATCGGCGCGCCGGACGACGCGACGCTCGCGACGGCGAACGGTTCGGCGAAGGGAACGACCGGCGGGGCGGAAACGTTGCGATTGAACGCGATCGCCCGCTGTTATTTGGTCGAGCCGCGCGACAAGCCGAAGCGGGAAATCGTCGCGCCGTCGGAGCAAGCGCCGTTTCCTAAATGCGCGTATATAACGGGTTGGATCGACGGGCCGCGAACGGTCAATATGTTGACGACGCTTCCCGGCGCCGCGTTGATCGAACTCGGATACGACGAGGCGTCGCGGCGTTCGGAGCGAATCGTCCGCAACCATTGGAGTTGGCTGCAGAGTCAACCGGGGTTCGAGAATTACGAGCTGGTCGAGATCGCGCCGATGTTGGGAATTCGCGAAAGTTACCGCGTCAAAACAAGTTACGTCTTGGTTGAAGCCGACTTGGCCGCCGGTTGGAACGCGCAAAAACACGACGATATGATCGCGGTCGCCGACCATCCTTGCGATATACACGGCGAAGGCGGGACGCTTTCGAGCGTTGAAACGGCTTACGGCGTCCCGTTTCGTTGCCTTATTCCGGAACCCGGGCCGCGAAATTTGCTCGTCGCTTGTCGGGGCGCGGGTTTTAGCAAGATCGCCGCGTCGAGTTGCCGCCTCCAACGGACGATGATTCAGCTCGGGAACGCCGCCGGGCTCGCCGCCGCTTGGGCCGCTCGCGACGGCGTTCCGGTCGACGCGGTCGACGTCGGCGCGCTGACGGAGAAACTCGACGTTCGGTCGCGCTATCCGGGGTTGCGTTAAACGTTGCGGTTAAAACGTTAAGGCGTCTAAGACGGCGAGCGTTCGGCGTTTTCGTTGAAACGTTCGCCGTCGTTTTTTTGTTCTTGCGACTTGATGTAAAGCGAAAACGCCAAGAGGTAAACCGCCGGGAAGTACGTCGCCAAACACGCCGCGTCCGTCCAAGCCCAGCGTCCGACGAAAACGTTGAGCGCCAACATCATATCGGAGAAGAAAAAGAGGAACGCGCCCGACGCAAACGCCCCGTTGGCAACGGTTCGCGACGCGGCGAAATTGCCGGTCGCCTTGCCGAGCATAACGGAGATTACCGCCGCGTATCCGACGCAAACGCTTTTAAGAACGGGCGTTGCGAACGAAATTCCGGGGAAAAAGTTCAAAAACGCCGCCGCGAAGAGGAAAATCGCGACGCTCAAAACCGCGTCGAGCCGCCGGAAACGCTTCAAAGAGGAAAAAGCGACGATCAGCGCCAAATGCCCGACGCCGAACGCCGCCGCGCCGGCGATAAAGTCGAACCCGATGAGAACGTCGCCGAGCGCCGCGCAAAGAAGACCGCAAACCGCCGCGACGTAAAAACGGCGGTTCGGTCGGTTAAGCGCGACCGCGAACGCCGCGTTGACGACGGCGAGCGTCGCGAACCCGGCGCTGCAGGCGCACTTGAGCGGAAACGCGAACCCGCTTCGCCAATAAAAAACGTTCAAAACGAGTCCGACCGCGAGAAGAGCGACGTTCGCGACAAGCGCCGCGTCGGTTGAGTTGGTCGCCGATTTTTGATTTTTCATTAAACTCTCCGATTTTCAAAGTTTTCAAACGCTCCTTGGGAAAGCGGTGTTGATTCTCGCCGCCGTTCGCCGCGAAAGTTGCGTCGGCCGCGTTCTTTGATTTTTTGTTAAACTCTCCGGTTTTCAAAGTTTTCAAACGTTGTTTGTGGGAGCGGTTTTGGTTCTCGCCGCGGTTCGCCGCGAAAGTCGCGGCGGTTTGAGCGGCGCGGCGTCGAACCCGCTTCTTTGATTTTTATTAAATCGTTTTGTTAATCAAAGAGGCGGTTCGACGCTTTTAAGAACCGACGTTAAGTTACGGCGACGTCGGCGTTAAGGTCGTTTGCGGGCGATCGCGAAGCGGAAACCGACGGTCGGGTGAAAATTCGCCGGTTTCAGGAAGTAGCGAGCCGCCGAGCGAACCTCTCTCGGCGCGTCGCGCCAAGAGCCGCCCCGAAGAGCGCGTTCGAACCCCGTCGCCGGGCCGACCGGGTCGACCGTCTCCCAAGCGTGATAATAGCAGCCGCGATTGCCGGAGGAGAAAGTCCGGCTCCAGTCGAGCGTCCATTCCAGAACGTTTCCCAACATATCGTAAAGGCCCCAAGGGTTCGGCGCGCGACCGCCGACTTTGCGCGGGCGTTTCCCGTTGCGCCAAATCCAAGCGAGCTTCGTTATTTTCTCGTCGGCGTAAAGGGGCCCGGTCGTTCCGGCTCGACAGGCGCGCTCCCATTCCGCTTCGGTCAAAAGGCGGAACTCGAACTCGTCCGGGAGAATCCCCAACCCCGTTTCTTCGTTGAGTTTGCGACAAAAGTCGTTCGCGGCGAACCAATGGAGCCCTTCGACCGGGAAGTCGGACGTGTCGAGCCCCTCGACCTCGCGGCGACGTTCGCCCGTCGCTTGGTACCAACTCGGATTCTTCCCGACGACCGCCGAATATTGCGCTTGCGTTACCGGCGTTTCGGCGACCCAATAGCCGCGCGTCAGCGTTACTTCGCATTGGGTTTCCCCCGGCCCGCGCAACTTTTCGTCTTCCGGACTCCCTATCGTAAAAGTTCCGGCCGGGCAAAAGCGGAACGCGAACTCGACGCCGGCGATTTGGAGAACGCGACGCGTTCCCGGTTCCGGAGCGAGCGTCGAATCGGGGGACGCGGCGAAGTCGTCGCTTGCAAACGCTTCCGGCGACTTTGGCGTTTCGACCGCGACGTCCTCCGAAATCGGGCGCCCGACGACGAGCCGAAAACCGACGAACCCGCGCCGTTCGCTCGGCGGGAGCGATTCCCGAAGCGCCGCGTAAGCCAACGACGGCGCGTAAGACCTCGGAAGACCGCGCAAAACCCGTTTTTCGCCGAACGTCGGGCCGGTCGGGTCGACCGCCGCGCCCTCCGGGTAGGCGCCGAAACGGTCGAGCGTCCATTCGAAGCCGTTGTACGTCGCGTCGGAAACGCCCCAAGCGTTCGTTAATACTTTCGAGCCGACCGGGAGAGGCGCCAGAGACCCCCAAACTTCTCCCGATCCCCAAAAGTCGACGCATTCGGGCAAAACGGCGAGCGCGTAACGCTCGGTCGACCCGGCCCGCGCGGCGTATTCCCATTCCGCCTCCCAAGGAAGACGAAACGCAAAACCTTCCGGCAAAACGTTTTCCGCGTTCAGTCGACGGCAAAACTCTTGCGCGTCGAACCAAGAGACGCCGTCGACCGGAAAGCGCGGAACGTCTTCGGCGGTCGACGTTTTAAAGGGGGACGGCGCGCGTCCGGGGTTGTCCGGCGTCAAGGAAAAGCTCGGGTTCGTTCCGACGACCGCCTCGTATTGCGCTTGCGTTACCGGCGTTTCGGCGAACCAAAAACCTTCGGTAAGCGTTACGTCGTGAAGCGTTTCGTTCGCGCCGAACCGCTCTTCTTTCTCCGTTCCCATCGCGAACGTTCCGGGCGGGCAGTATCGGAACGCCCATTCGACCCCGGCGATTTCGACCGTTTTGCGCGTTCCCGCTTCCGGAGAAGCGTCCCAAGCGAGCGTCGTTTCGTTGTTTGTCGACATTGCGTTAATCCCTTTATTGAAGCGAGTTGGACGTTGGTCGGTTAAAGCCGGGACGGGCCGGGCGGTCAGTACGGGCGGCCCAACGCGATGCGGAAGCCGACGTACCCTTGGTGGAAATTGTGGTAAGGGCTCGCGCAATCGCGAACGGAAGAGAGGCAACTCCCGGCGACGGACTCCCAAGAGCCGCCGCGAATAATTCGCCCTTGGAGCCGCCAGTGGTCGTCCGCTTTCTCCGCCGGGCCGGTCGGGTCGGTCGCGACGCCTTCCGGGGGCGCGCCGTACCAGTCGGAACAAAATTCGAACACGTTGCCGTTCATATCGTAAAGTCCCCAAGGATTCGGCGGATAGGAGCGAACTGGCGTCGTTCGGCGCAACCAAGGGCCCTTTTCCCGCGTCCCGTACTGGAGCGTTCCGCGGCAGTTGGCCTTATCGCCGTTGAGCGACGAGCCCCAAGGAAACGCCGTTTCGGTTCCGGCGCGGCAGGCGTATTCCCATTCGGCTTCGGTCAAGAGGCGAAAGACCCAACCGTCCGGCGGCGCGACGA
Organism: Thermoguttaceae bacterium; assembly: GCA_017937485.1. Taxonomy (GTDB): domain Bacteria; phylum Planctomycetota; class Planctomycetia; order Pirellulales; family Thermoguttaceae; genus RUG369. The sequence goes on along the minus strand of JAGBDN010000014.1, from coordinate 24,934 downwards.
GCGCGTTCAACTCCGCTAAAAACTCAAGACAATCGTCGAACCAAACGTTTTCGACCGGAAATTCGGAAGTATCGACGCCGCGAACCAACCCCGCGCCGCCGCCGGATTCTTGGAAATCAGGGGGCCAAAGGGAACCGCTCGCCTTCATATGAACCTTGGCGTAATCGTCCGCGTAAAAGTCCGGAACGGAGTCCGAGTCGACGAAAAAGCTCGGGTTTTCGCCGATTACCGCCTCGTACTGCGCTTGCGTTACCGGCGTTTCGAGCGTCCAAAAGCCGCGCGTCAGCGTTACTTGGCAACGCCGCAGGTTCCGCAAAGCCTCTTCGCGTTCTTTTTTCGTTATCGAACCGCAAATTTCGTCCGGGCTTTCTCCCATCGTAAAGGTTCCGGGCGGGCAGCGCCGAAACGCGAACTCGACGCCGTTGAACTCGAACGTTTTGCGCGTCCCGGCTTCGGGGGAGAGCGTCCAATCGTCCGCCAACTTTTGACGCCGCGTCGTCGCCAGTTCGCTCTTTTTGACGCGCGGCGGCGCTTCCGGTTCCGCGATCGGAAACCCGAGCGCCAACCGAAAACCGCGCGATTGCGAGCGAATCGGCGGAACGTCGTCGCGATAGTGGGCGAAATAACGAAAAGCCGCGTCGCATTGATAGGTTTCGGAATTCCAACCGCCGCCGCGAAAGATTCGACATTTGACGGACTCGCGGCCTTGCGGCGGGCCGACCGGGTCGGTTTCCGCGCCGTCGCGAGTCGAGCCGAGCCAAGCGCGCCAACGGTCGAAAACCCATTCTTCGACGTTCCCGTGCGCGTCGTAAACGCCCCAAGGATTCGGCGGATAAGAGCGAACCCGCGACGTTCGACGGAGCGGTTCGGAATCCGACGCCTTGCGCGCCGCGCTGTCGCAGTTCATCGCCGACGGTTTCGGCGTCGAGCCCCAAAAGAAATGGGTTTCGGTTCCGGCGCGGCAAGCGTATTCCCACTCCGCCTCGGTCGGGAGCCGCAAGACGAAACCGTTCGGGAGGGCCGCCGCTTCGGTCGCTTTTTGCGCGCAGTTCGCGGCGTCGTTCCAAGAGACGCTGTCGACCGGGAAATCCCGCGTTTCGAGCGGGTCGAGCGCGGCGATTCGGGCGTCTTCCGCGTCCTCCTTAGCGCGAACCTTGGCGGCGTGTTCGGGGGACGATTTCGCGAGCCGCGCGAGGCGTTCCTCTCGTTTGGCGCGTTCCTCGTCCGTTATCCGTTCGAGTCGAAGGGGCGAAAAAAAGCTCGGGTTTTCGCCGATCAACGCTTCGTACTGCGCTTGCGTCGTCGGCGTTTCGGCGATCCAAAAGCCGCGCGTCAGCGTTACGTCGCGATAATTGGCGGCGAGCCAATCCCACTTCTTGCCGCGACGCGCCCCCATTCCGAACGTTCCGGGCGGGCAGTATCGGAACGCCCATTCGACCCCGGCGATTTCGACCGTTTTGCGCGTCCCCGCTTCCGGGTTCGAGTCCCAAGGCCCGTCGTAATTTTCGGCGACCGGCGCTTGTTTCGGCGATTTTTCGCGTTTTTTAGCCATTTTGCGTTTCTCCTTGGAACGAGCAAAGAAAGCGGGAAAGGAAGAGAGCGGCGGAAACGACCGGCGCGGGCCGTTTACGTCGACGATTATATCGCCGAGAAGGCGCGATTGCAAGCGTTTGCCGACGAAACGTCGCCGATTTTGAGAAAAAACTCTCGACGAGAGAAAAAGCGAGAAAACGGCGAAAAAAAACGTTCGCCGAGCTAACGACGAACGCTTGTAAAGTTCGAAAGAAACGTCGTTTCGACGTCGGTTCCTTCGCTCTTGTTGGGCGAACGCGTCGCGACCAACGGGAGCGGAAACCGAGTTCGAGCGGTAGCTCGGGTAAAACCGCCTTCGGCGGCGCCGAGTTAACGACGAACGCTTGTAAAGTTCGAAAGAAACGTCGTTTCAACGTCGGTTCCTTCGCTCTTGTTGGGCGAGCGCGTCGCGACCAACGGGAGCGGAAACCGAGTTCGAGCGGTAGCTCGGGTAAAACCGCCTTCGGCGGCGCCGAGCTAACGACGAACGCTTGTAAAGTTTGAAAGAAAAGGCGTTTCGACGTCGGTTCCTTTGCTCTTGTTGGGCGAACGCGTCGCGACCAACGGGAGCGGAAACCGAGTTCGCGCGGTAGCGCGGATAAAACCGCCTTCGGCGGGCCCGGCGGCGCCTCGGGGAAGGCCGCTTTCGGCGGGCGGCGTTTACGCGTCTTCGTCCGAATCGGCTTCGTCGGTTTCCGCGTCCTCTTCCTCTTCGGCGCGTCGGCGGACGTCGTCTTCGATAATCCAAGCCAAACGGCCCAAAAAGCGGAGGTAAAGCGCCGGAATAAAACTAAAAATCAGCGAAATAACCGCCGCCGCGAAGACCGCTCGCGACGCCGACCCCTTCGCCGAAACGACCGCGCCGATCGCCGCCAACGACAAACCGACCGTCCCGAAAAGGAACGCGAACGCGATAAAGTAAAAGTTGAGCCAACTCTTGCCGACGCGCTTCAAACTTTGAACCGTCTCCTTCGTCGCCAAGTAAAAAAGCGCGTCCTTCTGCATGCAGCCGAGGAAAAAGAACGGCGTCAACAGCGTTCCGGAGAACGCGAACCCAACGAGCGGATTCAAACCCAAAACGCCGAACAGGAACGCGCCCGGCGTCCCGCCGATGAACGTAAGCGCCGTCAACCAAAGGAATTGACCGAGTCCGCCGACGAAGTTGTACTCCGGCCATTCGTCGATTTCGTCCGCGCCGGACGCCGTTTCGGTAAAGATGTGAAACGAGTGCGGTATCGAAAAAACGCCCCAACCGAAGCAGAAGAGCGAAAAAATCACCTTGTCGCCCCAAACGCAACGAAAAAACGCCGTCAGCGCGCCGAGTTCCTCGTTTTTCGCCAGCATCTCCGCGACGACGGTCGTAAAATGCCGCGAAAAGAGCCAAGTCGCCAAAAACAACGGGATAAACGCTAAACCCGAAATCACCCCCAACCGCAATAGGAACGACGGCGAGCGAAACGGCGTCATCAAACGGTCGACGAAGGGACGCTCCGGCAACGGAATCCGTTCGCCGCGGACGTACTCGTCGTCGCCGTTTTCCTCGCGTTCGCGACGCTTGCGTTCGTAAATCTCTTCGAGCGAATATTCGGTTTTCTCCGCGTCGTCAAAGTCGGATTGGAAACGCGATTTCTTTTTTTTCGGCGCGTCGTTTTTCGACGGCGCGACGGACGGCGACGGTTGCGGCGGAATCGGCTCGGCGAGACCGTAAACGTCCGGTTCGCTCGACGGGGCGGGGGGCGCGACGGTCGGCCCGTCGTTCGGGTTCGGCGTCGACGGGGCGGAAGCGGGCGTCGCGTCGTCGGAGCGAATCGCGAAAACGTCGTCCGGCGTTGTTTGCGAGACGAATTTCAAACCAAATTGCGCGTCGGCTTGCAGGCGCGAATCGTCGTTCGGTTCGTTCGGGCGGTCGGAATCGGACATAGTCGGGCTTTCTATCGGCGAAAATAAAGGACGAAAACGACCGGAATAACGGGAAACCGGCGAGACGGACGGGAACGTCGGCGCCGAGCGGCGACCGGTAAAACGTTCGTCTTTAGAATATCAGATTCGGCGCGATTTGGCAAGGGAAGGGAGAAAAAAGGGGCGATTTTTCGTCGTCGGCGCGCCGACTTGCCGCAAAGTCGGCGAGAAGCGCGAAAAAGAGCGGCGGAAGCGGCTTGACAAATCGACTGCGAACGGGCAAAATAAAGAGGAAGACGGCGCGTTATTAAACGATTTTGAACGAGCGGGAGCGCGACCGCCGGGCGCGAAAACACGAAGTCGCGCGACGCAAAAAATAAGAAAGGAAAAACGGGGAAAATGGAGGAAATTCGGTTGGCGAACGCGGAGAAAAGAACTCGGGACGCGCTTCCGGAATTAACGGAAAAGATTGTCGCGTCGTACTCGCGAACTCGGGCGACGTGCCGGCTCGACCGTTGCTCGCTTCCAAACAAAGAGACCGTCGTCGAGATTTTGAGCGATTTGAACGAAGTTCTCTTTCCCGGCTTCCGTCGGCGCGACCGGCTGAACTCGAACAACGTCGTTTATTACGTCGGGAACCTTGTCGACAAAATTTACGACGCGTTGCGGGCGCAGATTTCTCGAGCGTTTTGCGGCGAAACGGCGAACGGTTCCGCGCTCGAACCCTGTCGACCGGAGAAGCGCGCCGACTTCGACCGTCGCGGCGACGAAACGGCGGCGGCGTTTTTGGCGAAGATTCCGGAGATTCGCGAAAAACTCGAAAAAGACGTCGAAGCGGCGATCAAGGGCGACCCGGCGTGTAAGTCGACCGCGGAAGTCGTCTTTTGTTATCCCGGTTTCGAAGCGATTACGACGCACCGAATCGCGCGGGCGCTTTGGGAGTTGGAAGTCCCGCTAATACCGCGGATTATGTCGGAGTTGGCGCATTCGCGGACCGGCGTCGATATTCACCCCGGCGCGAAAATCGGCGAATATTTCTTCATCGATCACGGCACCGGCGTCGTGATCGGCGAGACGTGCGAAATCGGCGATTGGGTCAAGATTTACCAAGGCGTTACGCTCGGCGCGTTGAGTTTTCCGCGCGACGAAAACGGCGAACTCGTCCGCGGAACGAAGCGGCACCCGACGCTGGAAGACGGCGTCGTCGTTTACGCGAACGCGACGATTTTGGGCGGCGACGTCGTCGTCGGTCGGGACTCCGTGATCGGGTCGAGCGTTTGGCTGACGAAATCGGTCGAACCGCGTTCGACGATCGTTATCGAGAAACCGTGCCTCGTCGTTCGGGAGAATTAAGCGAGCGCAAATCGACAAGAAACGCGAAAACGACGGGTTCGCTCAAAGCGGCGGCCCGTCGTTTTTCGTTTTGCGTTAGTCGCGGAAAGCGGTTAAACGCGACTCATTCTTCCGAGGTCAGGTCGAAGTTGAACGTGTTCGAACCCTTGACGACCGTCGCGGTCAAACCGGACGTTTCGGCGTTCAGGTAACGAGCCGGCGCGCGTTGAATTTCTTCCATTTCCGGAACATCTTCGCCGTCGTCGTTCGTCGTCATATTCCCGGTTTCCACTTCGTCGACGCAGTCGATCGTAACGACGTAATCGCCCGGGGTCGTGCCGGCGTCGGCGGCGCCGAGGAGCGTTTGCAGTTTGTATTCGCCGGCTTCGTTCGTGCGACCGACGCTTTGTTGCGCGCCGGAAGCCTTGTCGACCGGAGTGAAGTAAACGGTCGCGTTCGGGAGCGGTTCGCCGTCGAGCGTAACGACGCCGGTAACGCCTTCCGTCTTGATCGCGCCGCCGCCGCAAGCCGGGATTGTCGCCAAAAGACCGATAAGCGCGAAGAACAACAGGAATTTATTTTTCATAACGGGTTCCTATTTCAAACGTTGCGTCGCCGCGTTCCGTCGATTTCATCGAGCCGACGCCGAACGCGAAAACGAGGAAAGTGAAAGGGGAAAGGGGAAAAAACGACGCGTCCGACGCAAACGGAAGAACGCGCCGCGTCAAGTTTGCGATTAAAGCGATTCGGTTTCGCCTTTGTTCGGAGTCGCCATCGCGCCCCAAACGCCGTGCCACGATTTGCCGGTCCACTTGTTGTCTTGGCCTTCCGTGTTCGCCGCGCCGCCCATAATTTGCGTAATGTCGCCGCAGTCGACCGTTTCGCTAACGAAGCGGACCGAACCGTCGCACATCACGACGTTGACGCCGCCGCTGTGGTTCGACGAAGCCGAAATGCAACCGTAGTCGGACGATTCGCCGCCGCCGGAACCGCAGCAGCTCGGGGAGTTCGGCGGAAGCGCCGCTTGGAATTGCGTGCAGGCGCTGCGCGCGTCGATCCAACGACGACCTTTGATCGTGTAAACGGTCGTGCCTTCGGTGATTTGGCCGTTTTCGCCGCGGAACGCCAAGCACGCCGACGACGGTTTCGATTTCGCGCCGGTCAGGTACGCGACCGCCGATTTGACGCTGCGGTCGTTGTCGACTTCGGTAACGTTGATTTCGCTGAACGCCATCGTGTTGCTCAGACCGTCGGTGATCGTCGCGAACGTCGTGTTCGGGCAGTAGTAGCCGCTCATAAAGACGCCGCGACGGTTCGCGTTTCCGGAGGAGTCGTTCGACATAATCGCGTCGCCGTTGTTCGTGGCGTAGCTGCAGCGACCGATGTGGTTGTCTTGGCCCTTCGAGCCGACGGCGCGACCTTCCGACGGGCAAAGGAACGCGTCGATGGCGGCGGTCGCCGGGTTTTCGGTCATATCGGTCGGGATATTGCTCCCGTCGGTCGGGCTGAACGAGTACGCGCTGTTGCCGGTCGACTGCGCTTTTTTGAGAGCGGCGGTCATCGTGTCGAAAAGCGCGGTTTGTTCGATGTACGGGAGGAGCAACGCTTGCGCGGAGTAGCGTTGGAGGCGGCTCAAGGTGTTCGCGTGATAAAAGCCGTCTTCCCAGAACTTGTCGCGGTATTGGTTCGGAATGCGGTTGTGCGCGTCGTGGAAGTTTTGGACGGCCAAACCGAGTTGTTTCATATTGTTGGTGCATTGCATGCGTCGGGCCGCTTCGCGCGCCGCTTGGACGGCGGGAAGGAGCAACCCAATGAGAATGCCGATGATCGCGATGACGACCAACAATTCGACGAGGGTGAAGCCGCGGCGCGACTTCGAGAAGGCGAACGTCATTTGATGTTTCCTTTAAGGCGGTGGGAACGATAAAAGGGAAAATATCGACGCGTCAAACAAAAGAACGCGCCCAACGACAGGTTGCAAAGGAAACGGTCAACGGGACCCCGTTTCGCGTCGGACGGAAACGCTTTCGAAGAAAAACGATCGAAGCGGTTAACATACAAGCGCAAAACCGAAGAGACGGCAAAAACGAGTCGTTAACGCGATTATACCGAAGAGCGGCGATTCTGTCAACGCCGAGTCGAACGGGCGCGGCGAAAACGTCCCTTAAAAACGCGAAATTAACCGTTTTTTTCGGAACCAAACGCAAAACCGCCGCCGACGTTCGAGCGGAAAACTCGACCCGTCGACGGCGGTCGTCAAACGACGTTAAACGTCGCAAGTTAACGAACGGCGATTAGAGCGATTCGGTTTCGCCCTTGCCCGGGGTCGCCATCGCGCCCCAGACGCCGTGATAGGACTTGCCGGCCCAGGTGTAGTCGCAACCGCCCGTATTCGCGGCGCCGCCCATGATGTTCGTGATGTCGCCGCAGTCGACCGTTTCGCTAACGAAGCGAACGGAACCGTCGCACATGACGACGTTGACGCCGCCGCTGTGGTTGCTCGACGGGGTCGAGATCGTGAAGTCGTCTTTCGACCCGCCGCCGGAGCCGCAGCAGCTCGGCGCGTTCGGCGGAAGCGCCGCGGTGAAGTTCGAGCAGGCGCTGCGAGCGTCGCACCAACGACGGCCCTTGATCGGGTACGTCGTGCCGACGTTCGTCATGCCGCCTTCGCCGCGCGTCGCCAAGCAGGCCGCCGGAGCTTTCGACTTCAAGCTGGTAACGTAAGCGACGATATTCTTCGACATAACGCCGCCGTTTTGGTCGGAGACGGTCGTTTCGGAGAACGCCATCGTGTTGCTGGTGCCGTCGGTGATGATCGCGAGGGTCGTTTGACCGCCTTTATCCGGAGCGCCGTTGACGAAGACGCCGCGACGGTATTGGTTGCCGCGACCGGAGGTGTTTTGGTACGCCGCGTCGCCGACGTTGCAGAGGTAGCTCGTGCGGCCCATATGGCCGGTTTCGCCCTTGGAACCGGCGGCCAAGCCGTCGGACGGGCAGAGGAGCGGGTCGATTTTCGCGGTCAACGGGTTGCGCGACATGCCGGTCGGGATGGTGCCGCCGTCGGTCGGGCTCGGCATATAGTTCGCGTCGCCGGTCGACTTCGCTTTTTCGCAGAGGCCGGTGATTTCGGAGTAAATCGCGGTTTGTTCGACGTAAGGGAGCAACAACGCTTGCGCCGTGTAACGTTGCGGACGGCTGCAGATCGACGCGGTGTTGGTGTAAATGTCGGCGGTTCCGGCCGGGACGAAGCTCATCCAAATTTTGTCGTTGTATTGGTTCGGAAGGCGGTTGTGCGCGTCGACGAAGTTGTGGAGCGCGAGCCCCAGTTGCTTCATATTGTTGGTGCATTGCATACGACGGGCCGCTTCGCGCGCCGCTTGGACGGCGGGAAGAAGCAAACCGATAAGAATGCCGATGATCGCGATAACGACCAAAAGCTCGACGAGGGTGAAACCGCGGCGCGACTTCAAAAACGGGGTGGTCATGTCGTGTTCCTTTATGACGTAATGTAGTGATTAAAAATAGTCCGCCCCTTCGTCGACGGCGGTAAAACCGAAAAGTTCGACGAAATGTAACGAACTTCGTTCGCAAAAACAAATAAAACGACAAGCGAACGATCAAAAAACGAGCAACGGGAACACGTTTCAAGACGTTGGCGACGCGCCGCGTAATTAACGACAAGCTCGGCGCGAAAATTAGGATAAGATAAAGTCGTTTGATTACAATTATACCGGAAAATGAAATACTGTCAAGAGACGCGGACGCTTCGTTTTGGATTAAAAGCGTTTCGAAGAGAAATTATTATTAGAGTTAGTAATGTCGAACTTCGTCGGAGCCGTCGCGAAAACGGCTCCGACGCGGCAAGGTTCGATTTGAACTCGGAAAAGCGTTCGAGTTCGAGATCGCTAACTATCGCGAAGCGGATTAGAGCGATTCGGTTTCGCCTTTGCCCGGGGTCGCCATCGCGCCCCAGACGCCGCGACCGGATTTGCCGGTCCAGATGTAGTCGCTCGTTTGACCGCCCATAATGTTGTTGATATCGCCGCAGTCGATCGTTTCGCTAACGAAGCGGACGGAACCGTCGCACATAACGACGTTGACGCCGCCGCTGTGGTTGCTCGACGGGGTGGAAATCGTGAAGTCGTCTTTCGACCCGCCGCCGGAGCCGCAGCAGCTCGGCGCGTTCGGCGGAAGGCAAGCGGTGAAGTTCGAGCAGGCGCTGCGCGCGTCGCACCAACGACGGCCCTTGATCGGGTACGTTTTATCGACGTTCGTCATGCCGCCTTCGCCGCGCGTCGCCAAGCAGGCCGCCGGGGCTTTGATTTTCAAGCTCGTAACGTAAGCGACGATGTTGCTCGACTTAACGCCGCCCGCTTGATCGGAAACGGTCGTTTCGGAGAACGCCATCGTGTTGCTGGTGCCGTCGGTGATCGACGCGAGAGTCGTCTTGCCGGCTTTAGCGAAGTTGACAAAGACGCCGCGACGGTGCGTGTTGCCGCGTACGGAGGTGTTTTGGTAAGCCGCGTCGCCGACGTTGCAGAGGTAGCTCGTGCGACCCATATGGCCGGTTTCGCCCTTGGAACCGGCGGCCAAACCGTCGGACGGGCAGAGGAGCGGGTCGATCTTCGCGGTCAGCGGGTTGCGCGACATGCCGGGCGGGACGTCGCTTCCGTTGGTCGGACTCGGCATATAGCTCGCGTCGCCGGTCGACTTCGCTTTATCGAGCAGGCCGGTGAGTTCGGAGTAAAGCGCGTTTTGCTCGACGTAAGGAAGCAACAACGCTTGCGCCGTGTAACGTTGCGGACGACTGCAGATCGACGCGGTGTTGTTGTAAATATCGGCGGTTCCGGCCGGAACGTAGCTCATCCACATTTCGTCGCAGTATTGGTTCGGAAGGCGGTTGTGCGCGTCGACGAAGTTGTGGAGCGCGAGCCCCAGTTGCTTCATGTTGTTGGTGCATTGCATACGACGGGCCGCTTCGCGCGCCGCTTGGACGGCGGGGAGGAGCAAACCGATCAAAATGCCGATGATCGCGATTACGACCAACAGCTCGACAAGGGTGAAGCCGCGACGCGACTTCGAAACGGTAATCGTCATGTCGTTTTCCTTTAGGACTTAACGGGGAGGATAAAGGGTAACGACGCCGCGTCAACGTTAACGGGGGCGTCGACTTTAGGCGATTAGCGCGAAAAAAAGATTTCGGTGAAAAGGCGCGGCAAAGCAAACGCCGCCGCTTCCCCTCATTCTAACGCAAGCGCGCGTTTTCGTCAAGGAAAAAGCGGAAAAAACGTCGACGTTCGCGGAATTTTTTGCGCGTCGAGGCGGCGAAACCGGAGAATCGGAAGAAAGGGAACCGGCGAACCGGTAAAAAAGAACCGCGTTCCGACGGCGGAAACGGCGGAGCGCGGGAAGACGACGAATCGCAAGGCGTTGGAAACGACCGTCGACGCTAAAGAAAAAGGCCGGAAATAAAGGCGGGTCAGACGAGAACGAGGCGACCGTCGAGCATATCCGGAATCTTTTTGCGAACCTCCGCTTCGATTTCGCGTTGCGGACGCCGAACACTAAAGCGCCGCGCGATAATCTTTTGGTTCTTAAACTTTTCGCGTCGGTCGACGTAATCCTCGACCCGCGTAGGCCCGCCCTTTTGGAGCCCGTCGTCGCGGCGCGACGAAAGGCGGGTCAGACGAGAACGAGGCGACCGTCGAGCATATCCGGAATCTTTTTGCGAACCTCCGCTTCGATTTCGCGTTGCGGATACCGAACGCTAAAGTGCGACGCGATAATCTTTTGGTTCTTAAACTTTTCGCGGCGGTCGACGTAATCCTCGACCCGCATGTGTCCGCCCTTTTTGAGACCGTCGTTGCGGCGCGACGAAATGCGGGTCATCTCGGCGATCAACACGTCCGCCTCGAACATCGCCGGGTTCTCGTCGAGCCCGCGAGCGGAGCTGTCCCCCAAAAACGCGACGCGCGGGAAACGCAGCTCGTAAGAAATTTCGACGCCGGAGAGGTTGAGGTCGCGGATTTCGTCGCCGCTCAACTCCAAAAACTCCGGCTTCAGCTTTTTGCGACGCTCCCAAACGACGTACCCGACCGACGGCGTCGAGTGGTAAGTCTTGTGAACGCTGACGATAAGTTCGCGCGATAAATCGATTTCGTCGCCCGGTTTGACGCCGATCAACTCGCAGGGGAGCGCGCCCTGATCCAAGCGGCAAAAGACGCCGAGAAGTTGGCGCACCTCCGCGACCTTTTCCGCCGGAAGGTAAATCGTCGGCGGCTCCATCTTCATCATTCGGCGGCGAGCGACGTAAGCCGGAAGCGCCAAAATATGATCCATATGAGTGTGCGACACGAAGTAGCGCGGCGTTCCCATAAACTCCCAAGGTTGCCAACCGAGGTCAAACCCGAGTTTGAACTCCGGAACGCGCCAAAACGTCTTCACCGGAGCGCGGGAAAACCCTTCGACGGTAAAGAGTTCGCACTTGATTTGACGGTAGGAAGCGCGTTCCGCGTAATTGTCGAGCGCCGGGTTAAATTTCGGTTTTTTAGGCGATTCGGGCATATTGGGGGCTTCTTTCGGTCGACGCGTCGCCGGGGAGGCGCGCTCGTTCGTTTTGCGTCGGGTCGGGGCGACTCCGAAAGAAACGCGAAACGAACCGAACCTTATTTTACCCGATTTTTTCCATTCCGGAAGGGGGGACGCGCAACCGTTCCGCGACGTTTTCGGCGCGACGCTCGGTTTAGCGGCGAGCGTCGCCCCAAACGGGAAACCGGAGCGAAACGGCTTAAAAACCGATTAAGCGTCGGCTTCCTCCGCTTCTTCGAGCTTGCGTTCGTATTCGGCGCGGTCGACGTCCGGGAGGGCGCGTCGCGTTCGGGCGCCGGACGGGTTCGCGGCGATATCCGTGTAGATATTAATGTCGTCGACGATTTGGAAGTCGTACATTCCGACGCAAAGGAAGTCGGCGCCGCCGTCGAGCGCGAAACGGAACCCTTGTTGCGGCGAAACGGCGCCGGCGGCCAACGTCTTGAACGCGACCCAAGGTTCCGGGCGCGCTTCCATAAACGCTTTCGTGTCGTCCGGACGGCGGCAGTAGACGTTGTCGTGTTCCTGCGGGTGTTGCGCCGACCAATACGTCAGCGGGTGGTACGTCTTCATCCAAAAGTCCGGGACGATTCCGAAGTCGAGCGCCGCTTGGAGCGTTTCGACGCGGTGAGCGCCGAGGCCCGCCGGAAGACCCGCGTCGCGAATCGTTTCGACGATCTCGGCCAAGCGGTCGAGCTTGCCTTCGCGAACGAGGCGGTCGCAAGTTTCGCCCTGCGGGTAAACCGCCGCCGAGCCGCAGTCGATGGTGCGCTTGACGACGTCGGGGTCGTCGGTGCATTGCGAAATTAACTTCATTTTGCCGTCCGTCCACTTCCAATAGTTGGACATCATTTGGCCTTGGTTCCAGTCGCCGAGGAAGGCGTTGATCCCGCATTCTTCCGCGAGCATAAACGTTTCGACGCACTTTTGTTCGGTGTGATACGCTTTAATTAAATCGGAAACGTAAATCAAATCGCGAGCGTGCGCGTACCCGCCGATTAAGTTCCCGCCCAAAATAACGCGGCTGACGACGAGGTCTTTGCCGAGTTTCGCGAGCGGAACTTTCGCGTTCAGTTTGGCGCGCGGTTTGACGTTGAACGACGTGCGCGTCGCGCCGGAGCGACCGTCGACTTGCGCCGCTTGACCGTTTTGCGGATTTTGCGCGTTTTGCGCTTCTTGCGCGACAAGATTGCGTTCTTCGTAACTGCGCAATCCGGCGACGCTCGCGGTCGAGGCGAGGGCGGCGGCGACGGTCGTTTTTAACGCGTCGCGGCGGGTAACGTGTTGCGGGGAACGCGAGTTTTCGGACGATTTCGGTTTCATCGGAGGCTCCTTGCGGCGAAGTAAAACGTTGAAAAGAAAGGAAAACGGGAGGACGCGGCGACGATCGCGAACGTCGGCGCGTCGAAAACGATTATAACCGATTAGGCGGCGAATTGCGAGCGTTTGGAACGGCGACGGACGATTTTTTCGAATTTTTTCGACGAGGCGCCGTCGTTTGATTTTTTGAAAAACGTCGCGTTATTGTCCGGCTTCGGGGCCGCGAAGCGTCGGAGAACCGAACGCGTTTGAAAACGATGAATTTTGTTCGAAAATGGCGTCGGCGGTCGAACGCGTTTAAAAAACGACCGCGCGTCGATTATTTCTCGTCGTTCTTTTCGCCGCCGGAGGTCAAGCGTCGCAACGCGTCGCGCAACGGTTTCGGACGTTCGGTCGGGACGGCGTCGGTCGGCGTCGGCTCTTGTTCCGGGAAGACGTTCCACCAAGCCTTTTTGACGCCGGAGAAACGTTCTTGCCGAATAATCGGCGAGCTAAGCGCCCCTTCGACGCGGATTTGCGCCAGTTGGTCGCCGACGCCGCCGAGGAAATCGGAAACGATCGGGATTTGGTCGGACGCGCTTCCGAGGCGGGCGTTCAGCGTTAGGTCGATCAATTTCTCTTTATCGCGAACGGTCAGCCAACCGTCGCCGAACAAGGTGAGCGCGTTTCCTTCGAGGAGAACGCGTTTGAGTTGGAGACGGTCGCCGATGACTTGGAAGTCGACGAACGCCGAGTCGAACGCGGTTTGATCGGGTTCGCGAACGCTGAGGATTTGAAGGATTTTGACGATTTGCGGCGACTCGTAAAGCTCCGCTTCTTGGAGGCTGAAACCGCCTTCGCCTTTGAGCGTCGCGACGTTGAGGCCTTCGCCCCGCAGGGTCGCGTAAGCGGCGACGCGTCCTTGAAGCGGTTTGGAACCGGGCGCAAATTCGCGGGTAACGTCGGCGAGGCGGGCGTTTTTGACGTTGAAAACCAGTTTGTACGTCGGGACTTGACGGCGATAAAAAACGCCGTCGGTCGTCGCTTGACCGTCGAAGACGCGGGCCAAAATCGGACGGCGTTCGTCGGCGGCGGAGACGGTCGCGACCGGCGGGGAACCGGGTAACGACGCGGCGTCGCCGGAGCCGAGCGTCGCGGCGTTCGAGCCGGAGTTCGAGAGGAGCCCGGGCGGCGCGGTCGGGGCGGCGATCGGCGGACGCGGCGTCGAGGTTTGCGTCGAAGCGTCCGGAGCGAAACCGGGGGGCGCGTCGTCGACGAAGGCGGCGGAAGCGTTCGGCGCTTGACCGCGGTAAAGGGACGGTCGAGCGGCGACGCCGACGGCGCGGTAAAGCGGGTCGGCGTCGATGCGTTCCCGCAAAAACGGGTGTTGATAAAGGGCCGTGCGGCGAACCGGCGGAACGTCGCGCCCCCAAAAAACGTCGGTTCCGTCGAAGTAAAAGGGCCCGGTCGTTCGCGAAACGAGAAGGTCGCCCCAGCAGAACGTGTCCAAATCGAACTCGCCGCCGACCGCGAAGGAGCCGCCTTCGACCGCGAAACCGCGCGTTTGGACGCGTCCGCAAACGTTGTTCAACTCGACGTTCGTCGGGCGGAACGAGTTTTGTTGCGCGACGAACCGCAAGTCCCAAGCGGCTTGAAGTCGGGAGTTGGCGCCCGAACCGCGTTCGACGCGAAGCGCGCCGTCGACGTTGAAAAAGCCGTTCGGTTGGAAATAATCGACGAACGCGATCGCCGCCGGGGGCGCCGCGCTCAAGAGGTCGCGGTCAAGTTGCAGACGCTCGACGCGAAGCGCCGAAACGTCGAACGTCCAACCGGCGTTCGGCGCGAACCGTCCGAGCAAGTTCGCCGAATAAGTCGTTCGACCGGCGCGAGCGCGGAAGCCGTCGACGCGAAACTCGCCCGCTCGATAAAAAGCGCGTCCCCGCAAATCGCCGAGTTCGTAAGGGAGCGACGCCGGTTTCATCGACGCGGCGCCCGCGACCGGTTCCGCGTCGAATTCAACGTCGAGCTTGCGTTCGTCGGAGCGGTACGCGACGCGAATTTGGCCGTTCGCTTTCCCGGAAAGCCCCAATTTTTCGAACGATTCGCGACCGTCGTAACGAACGAGCGCGCTCGACAGCTCTTCGCCGAGCGGGAAATCTTCGACGTCGGTCGTCAGCTCGAAACGCCAAGCGTCCGGGGGGAGCGGCGCGCCCGGCGGCGTCGGAATCGAAGCGACGAGCGGCGGCGGCTCGAAGTCGGCGAAATCGGCGCCGCGCGGAGCGTTCTCCGGAACGGAAGTCGGAACGTTCGCGGAAACGAGGCGAATCGGCGCGCTTGCGTAAACGGAGCGTTGGGCGTTGGTCGCGCCGTTCGCGCCGGCGAGCGCGGCGCCGGAAACGAACGAACCGGACGCGCGGAGGCGAGCGGCGCCGCTTTTGCCGGAGAGGTTCGAGAAGACCCAAGCGCCTTTCTCCATTTGGATTAAACCGCCGATCGACGAGATCGGAAGCGGGAAAAGATCGTATTGGATCGCCGCGTCGCGAACGCCGATCGTCGTTTTGACTTGCAACCGTTCGGCGCGATTCGGGGCGTAATCGATTTTGACGTTCGCGTCGAACGCTCCGGACGGGCGCATCCGGGCCAATTCGGCGCGGCTCGACGCCGGAAGCGCCGACAAAAGGCGGGCGTCGATCGGGTATCCGAGTCCTTCGATCTCGACCGAACCGCTCGGCGTTCCCAACGCGTCGTCGAAACGACCGTCGATTTTTAAACTCCGCTCGTTAAATTCGGAGCGGAGCGCGATCGTCAACGCTCCGGCGGCGTCGAGCGCGACCCGACCCGAAAGCTGTTCGAGACGGTAGGGGAACGCGAGGCAAACGAGATCGAGCCCGGCGCCGGAAACAACGAGATTCGTCGGCTTCCAATCGCCGTTCGTTCGCGCCGATTTTTCGACCGTCAAATCGACGTTCGTCGTCGCGGAAAATTGATAATCGTTGAGGAAATCGACGAGTTTACGCAACTTTTCCGATTCGACGTTCGCTTGCGCGCCGTTTTCGATCGCGAGCCGCTTCAAATGCGCGTCGTCGAGCGGATAATCGTTCAAGCGGAGGCGGAGCGCGCCTTCGTTCGGGGCCGAAATCGGGCCGACTTGCCGATAAGACGCCGCCAACGTCGTCGCTCCGCTTCGCGCCGAAAAGCGTTCGACTTCGAGCGAATCTTGCGTCGCCGAGTAACGAATTTCGACGTCGGAAAGGGGAAATTTGAGGAGCGGAGACGCGACGGCGCCGCGCGAAAGTTCGCCGTCGACGCGGAAACGAACGCCGGAGGGCGCGGTCGGGTCGGCGGCGATTTCAAAATCGAACGACGTTTGGCCGCGCGCGTTGCGCAAAGAGCCGAGTCGCCCCTGTCGTTCCGCGTCGAGACGTTGAAGAATCGCCGCGACGTCGAGTTGGTCGGCGGTTCCGCGAAACGCCCAACGTTCCGCGTCGACGCAACCGCGAACGTTTAGTTCTTGAACGTAAGGGTTGGCCGCGCTAAGGGTCAACGCCCAAACGGTTTCGCCGCCGTTTGCTTCGTCGGCGGGGGTCGGGGCGTTCGCGTCGTTTGTTTCGTCGGCGGAGGTCGGGGCGTTCGCGTCGTTTGTTTCGTCGGCGGAGGTCGGGGCGTTCGCGTCGTTTGTTTCGTCGGCGGAGGTCGGGGCGTTCGCGTCGTTTGCTTTGTCGGCGAAGAGGCGTTCGTCGTCGAGCAGTTTTTCCGGCGAAAGGGGCGACGCGTCGACAAGCGCGCTTCGCAACGTCGGCGTCAAGCGGAGACGCAACCCGGCGAGCGTCGTCGTTTCGTTCGGTCGCTCCGGGTCGTCGAAAAA
The DNA here is from genome assembly GCA_017937485.1 of Thermoguttaceae bacterium. Classification (GTDB taxonomy): domain Bacteria; phylum Planctomycetota; class Planctomycetia; order Pirellulales; family Thermoguttaceae; genus RUG369. The sequence goes on along the minus strand of JAGBDN010000014.1, from coordinate 8,379 downwards.
GATCGCGCCGTCGAACGCTTCGACGGGACAAGGCTTTCGGCTCGGCGCCGGTTTGAGGCGGCGCAAATCGTCGAGGAAAACGGCGGCGTCGACGCCGGAGCGCATTTGCGGGCGAGCGATCGCGATTCGGCGCGGCGCAAGGTTTCCGGATTTAACGGCGTTCCAGTCGAGCGGCAGTTCGACGTAAATTTCCTCCGCTTCGAGGAGCGGCGGCGCGTCGGTCGGCGCGTCGGGACGGCGCCAAACGACCGAAAGTATTCGAACGCCGCGCGTCGAGTCGAATCGAACCGAACCGAACGAAACGTTCAAATCGGGAAACTTGCGTTGCAGTTCCGTTTGGACGACGCGTCGAATTTCCGAGTCGGCGCGGCGGTACGCGATCACGGCGACGACCGCCGTCGCGAGAAAAGCGAGGAAAACGCACCAACGGAAAATGATTTTAACGGTTTTAAGCATTGCGTCGACGCGAACGGAAAAAGGGAAACGTTGAAATAAATAAAAGGAAAGGTCGAGGTAAAAAAGGGGAAATGGACGGGAACGCGAGGAGAAGCAAAATAGGCGGTTAAAGCGAAACGGAGGAACGACGCGCTCGACGGCGTCCGAGTCGACGCAAAACGCCAAGAGCGACGAGACAAAGGAAAGCGAACAACGGGAACCCTTTCAAAACGGAGGTTTTTAACGTTAAACAATCGCCGCGGCGACGTCAAGACGGGTTTTCGGCGCCGCGGCGAGACGCGCTTGATTTCGCCCTATTAATATATAAGGGGGAAACGAAACGAACGTCTTTTGAGCGGAAGCGATTTAAGGCGAGCAAAAATTCGCGTCGCCGAATTAATAACGTCGGCGCAAAATCGGCGTCGCGACCGTTTCTTTTTTCCGGTACGTTCGTCGAAACGCGGCGACGGGCGCTATTTTCGAAAAAGGAGGTTTTTTCGGCGAATTTTTGCGAAAAAATCGCGTCTTTTTTTCTTAAGAGCGACCCGCCCCGTTTTTTTTCGCGAAAATCTCGGGTATAATGTTCGACGATGAAAGACGGCGTCTCGTTGCGCGACGACGCCCGTTTTATCGACTTTTCTTGTTTTAGCGGTTGCGCGCGGCGTCGACGGCGTTTCGCGAACTAATTTTGAAAAAAACGAGCGAACGGCGGAAAACTTTGGGAACGAACGCCGTTTTAACGCGTCCAACGTTTCAGGAGCGGATGTGAACGACGAACGACTGATCGACGCGACCTTGGCCGGCGACAAAAACGCTTTCGGCGAATTGGCGCGCAAGTATCAAGATCGCGTGTATAACTTGGCGCTGCCGATCGTCGGCAACGCGGACGACGCGCTCGACGTCGTGCAGGAGACTTTTCTGCAGGCGTTGGCGCATCTCGACAGTTTTCGCCGTTCGAGCCGTTTTTATACTTGGCTGTATCGCATCGCGTACAACTGCGCCGTCGGAGCGTTGCGCAAGCGCGGACGAACGACTTCGGTCGACCGTATCGTCGAGGAAATCGGCGAGTGTTTCGAGTCGCCGGTCGAGTCGCCCGACGCGAAGTCGAAACGCGAAGACGACGTTCAAGCGTTGCGCGAAGCGTTGGCCAAGTTGCCGGACGACTATCGGGCGCCGCTTGTTTTGCGCGAAATTGAAGGCGCGAATTACGAGCAAATCGCCGAGGTCTTGGAGATTCCGATCGGAACGGTGCGCAGTCGGTTGCATCGAGCGCGGAACGCGTTGCGCGAAGCGTTGGAGCGTCGACGAGACGATTTTTGACGCGAACCCGCTTTTTTGTCGCTTAAAATTCGGCCGCCGACGTCGCGACGTGAAAACGGTCGCGCCGTCGAAAACGAGGTTAACGATTTTGACGGCGGCGGCAAAGGGGCGTTTTCGCCGAACCGCTAAAAACAACGATTGACTGGGCAAGCTCGCCAAGCGAGGGAAAATCGATGGAACGGGAAATTTGGGAAGAATTGGTCGACCGCGTCGTCGACGACGAATGTACGGACGAGGAAAGACGGGCGCTTGAGGAAGCGGCGGAGCGAAATCCGGAGATTCGCGACGCGATTCGTTCGGCGCTGCGGATTCGCGAGTTGATGCGCCCCGCCGCCGAAACGACGGTTCCGCCCGAATTTGCCGAGCGGCTTCGCTTGGCGATCGACCGTTCCGATTTTTGGGTCGACCGCGTCGTCGAGCGACCGACGATTCGACCGGCGTCGACGACCGGGCGACGCGTCGGCGGACGGCGGTTTCATTGGGCGGCGACCGGAGCGGCGATTTCCTTCGCGGCGGTCGCGCTCCTTGCGTCGAGCGTCGGCGACGGTTCGCGTTGGGGGGGCGTTGAAACGGCGCGTCTTGATAAAACGGCGGAAATAGAGAAGACGGAAAACGGCGACAAAGGCGGAAGAACCGCCGTCGCGCCGCCGACCGGCGAAAACGTCGCGATCGAGCGCGCTCCGCGTCTGCCGATTCGGACGCCGCAAAACGAATTGAACGTTTCGAAAACGGCGCCCGTTCCGTACGCGGACGGGTTTTACACGCGGCGCGTTTTAGACTCCGCGAACGCTCGCCGGATTCTCGCGGCGTTTTTGCGGACGTGTCGCGACGCCGGCGTCAAGTACGAAAAATTTGGCGGCGACGCGGAATTTTTGTTGACGGAAACGACGACGGACGCAAGAGCCGCGATTCTGCGTTGGCTCGACGAAAACGTTCCGGAAATCGCGCCTCGCGCCGACAATAATTTCGCGGAAACGTGGAATAAAGACGACGAAAACGTGAAAAACGTTCGCGTTTCGTTTTTTGTCGCGGACGAAGAACGCGTCGACGAGATCGAATAACGCGGCAAACGTCGGGAAACGTTTTTGAGGCTTAGCGCGGCGTCGCGGCGGCTTGGAAACGGCGTTTCGACCGTCGTCGACGTTAAAACGAAGCGATTAAGCGCGTTATTTGGGAAGAAAATTTAAAAAAATCGGGGAAAACGGCAAGAATCCGCTTGATTCGAGCGAAATTGTTGTGTATCCTATCATTTTAGAGAACCGTATTTTTTGCTTTGTCGGTTTACGCCGCTCTTTTTAGAAGGGCGCCGGGGCCGACGAGCGCAAACCGACGTCGAACGAACGCCGTTCGGCGCGACTTTTCAAACGCGGGGACGGCGACGTCTCCGACCGTTTTGAAAAAACGGTCGAACGGTTCGGTTTTTGAGCGAACGTTTCGAGCGCGTTTTACCGGGCGAAACGTCGCGAACCTTAGCGCCGATTTTAAACGTTGGGAACGCGTTTCCGAACGGTGGAGTCGGGCGAGTCGGTTGTTTCGGGTTGGACGGTCGAAAACGCGTCGCAAATTCGAGACGAGCGAACAAAAAATAAAGGGCAAGGTCATTCGCGTCGAGTGAACCGTTTGAATTATTGATTTTTTAACGCGTTTTCGACGCTCTTATTCTGCAAAGGAAAAGAAAATGAAAAAGACGTTCAAAGCCGGTTTTACGCTCATTGAGTTGCTGGTCGTTATCTCGATCATCGGGATGTTGGCCGGTTTGCTCCTTCCCGCCGTCCAAGCCGCGCGCGAATCCGGACGCCGCACCCAATGCATCAACAACCAAAAGAACATTGCGTTGGCGTTTAACTCGATGGAATCGGCCGTTACCAAACTTCCGACGTGGCGCGACAATTTGAGCATCGACGCCGGCGGAACCGCGGTCATCGGTTGGATGCCGCAAATTTTCACCTATATGGAACAAACGCAAGTTTACGAAAAACTTCGCGACAACGGTAATCGCGTCGACGTTACGATTCCGTCGTTCCAATGCACGAGCGCCGGCACCTCGGAAGAAAACGGCAATAACTACGTCGCCAACTGCGGCGTCGCCGACGGCGCGTTCGCGGTCGACAACGATGGCAACTACACCCTTTCCGAGTTCGCGAAAAACCGCAGCAACGGTATGCTCCTCGACGGCGCGTTCGGCGGCAAAGCGTTGACCCTCAACGACGTTAAAGACGGCACCTCGAACACCCTCTTGATTTCTGAAAACCTCCAAGCGGGCGGCATTTGGGCGAACCGCGAATACGGCGTCGGTTTCTGCGTTACCTATCCGGACAACGGCGTATACGGTTTCGGTCAAGTTCAAACGAGCGAAAACGGCGTTGAAACCGTCTCGACGCTCGCTCCGCTGCGCGTTAACCGCGGTCGCGAAATCAAAACTTACCAAGACCTCGCTCCGAACGACGTCAACGGTTGGGCGACCGACGATATGATGGAAGACTACAGCAGCGAAGCCTGGGCTTACGCTCGTATGTCCTCGATGCACCCGAACGTTGTCGTCGCGGCGATGGTCGACGGTTCGACCCGCACCATCAACGAAGGCGTCGAATTGGAAATCCTCGTTCGCGCGATGGCTCCGCAAGACAAGAAAACGACTTTTGCCACCCATCCCAATAGTCCCAAATTCGTTAATACCGACGTTTTGGATCTCAGCAAACTTTAATCGTTGCTCGATAAATTGCGGCGTTTGAGCGTCTTTTGACGCTTGCCCTTGAGACGAACCGACGTTTCGCGCGTCGGTTCGTTTTTTGTTTCTTGATAACTTGAACCGTCTCCGCGTTTGAGCGGTTTTCTCGATGGGCGCGCCGTTTAGTTGAAAAATATTGCGCTTGTTTCGCCGTCGCCGTATTTTGCCGATTTTAACTGACGGTCGGCGATAAAAAAACGTTCGACCTTCGCCGTCTCCGCGTTTGAGCGGTTTTCTTGATGGACGCGCCGATAGTTGAAAATATTGCGCTTGTTTCGCCGTCGCCGTATTTTGCCGATTTTAACCGACGGTCGGCGATAAAAAAACGTTCGACCTTCGCCGTCTCCGCGTTTGGTCGGTCTTTCGAGGAACGCCGTTTAGTTGGAAAATATTACGCTTGTTTTGGAGTTTTTGTATTTTGCCGATTTTAACCGACGGTCGGCGATAAAAAAACGCTCGACTTTCGCCGAGCGTTGCGTTTAGCGGGAACGATGAAGTTGAGCGACGTTAAACCGCGCGGTTTGCGTCGACTTTACCCTTAAAAGAGCCGGTTTGCGTCGACTTTAACCCCAGAAACCGCCCGGTTGGAAGAGCGGCGCGACGGCGTTCGCCCATTGGGCGACGTCTTGCGTCCAGTCGAGAACGTTGTAACGATAGCGAAGTTGTTGCGCGAGGCGATAACTCCGTTCGAGGCGCGGGCGGTCGATTCCGATTTCTTCCGGCGTCGACGGCGCGGCGGCGTCGGCGATCATCCGTTGAATCGTCGCGGCGGGTAAAAGTTGCGCTTCGAGACGCGGTTTGAGGTCGGCCCAAGAATCGCGGAAGAGGCGCAACCGGCGTTCGAGTTCGTCCGGTTCGACGAATTTCTTGCGGCATTCGCTTTCGACCGTTTGGCGCAGACCGGACGTTCCGAAATTTTCTTCGAGTTCGCGTTCGATCGTTTCCCAAGCGCGGAAGTTTTGCGGAATCGCGGCGATCGCGGCGTCGAAGGTCGCTTCGTTCCAAGTCGCCAAAATCCGTTCGTAAAGCGCGGAGGTGGAGACGGTTCCGACGCCGACTTTGAACCCGTGCGACGGCGCCTCGCCGTTGTAGGTATGATGTTGGTTGTCCCAAAGGTGGCTGAATTGGTGTTCGGCGCCGGACGCGGTGCGGGACGTTTTCGCCTTTTGCATCGCCAGCCCGCTCATCACGAGCCCTTCGGTAAGGCGCGCCAACGCTTTTTTATCGCCGCGAGCGACGCCGGTCGGGTCGGCGACCGAGTCGCGGAGCGAATCTTGAACGAGCGACCAAGCGATTTCGTCGATCGGTTCCGTTCCGAGCAAGTCGGCGAGAATCCAGTCGGCGCCGGCCGGAATTTTCGCGATTAAGTCGGCGTATCCGGCGGCGTTCATCTTGAGCGGCGCTTCGCAAACGACGTTCATATCGAGCAGAATACCGCGCGGCGCCGGACAGGAGAACGTTTGTTTGCATTCGTTATGTTCGATCGAGGCGCCGAACGACGCGTACCCGTCCATCGAGGCGGCGGTTCCGACGACCGCGTAGGGGCGCCCGACGAGGTAAGCGGCGCGTTTGCAAAGGTCGTTGACCGTTCCGGAGCCGACGGCGACCGGAATCGCGTCGGTCGGCGCGAAACGGGCGTGCAGGGCGTTGACCCAACGCGTTTCGGAGTGCATTTGCGGCGCGTCGAAAATAAACGGGTCTTCGACGACGACCCCGGCGGCTTCGAGACGTTCGAGGACGGCGCGTCCGGCGATTTCAAACGTCGTAACGTCCGCGACGACGACCGCTTTCGCGTCGGCGCCGAAGAGGTTTTGGAAGAAAGTTCCGACGCGTTCGAGCGTTCCTTCGCCGAGAACGACCGCTTTGGTGTCGTCGCAATATTGGAGCGCTTTGTCGATTCGCGCCGCCGTTTGGCGATAAAATTCGTTGATTTCCGACATAAAAAACCTCGACGGACAGTAAAGTAGAGAAATGAGTTAAAATGGGAAACCGCGACGCCGCGGCGCCGCGGCGAGACGAGCGCTTTGGTTTCGCGGTTGAAGCGAGTTGAACGACGTTAACGGGGTTGCGTTTGCCCCGACATACCGACCGAAACGGCGCGGCGATACTCTTCCGGCGAAATTTCGCGGACGTTGGCGCCGGCGGCGATCGCGGCTTGCAGACGTTCTTCCGGCGTCGTCGCGCGACGCGGGACGGTCGGCGCGGCGTATTGCGAAACCGCCGTCGGGGCGTTTTGCGCAACCTGCGTCGTCGGAGCGGCGTAAGCGTTTTGCGGAACGAGCGGAACTTGCGTCGTTTGAGCGTATTGCGGAACGAGCGCCGTTTGCGCCGTCGGGGCGTTTTGCGCAACCTGCGCCGTCGGGGCGGCGTGGACGTTTTGCGGAACGAGCGGAACTTGCGTCGTTTGAGCGTATTGCGGAACGAGCGTCGTCTGCGCCGTCGGGGCGTTTTGCGCAACCTGCGCCGTCGGGGCGGCGTAGACGTTTTGCGGAACGAGCGGAACTTGCGTCGTTTGGGCGTATTGCGGAACGAGCGTCGTTTGCGCCGTCGGGGCGCTTTGCGCGATCGGTTGGACTTGCGGCGAAACCGGGGCGGCGGCGACGGGCGTCGCGTCGAACGTCGGCGCTTGATAGGAGCCGAATCCGCCGATCGTCGCGGGTTCCGCGGGGCTTTGCGCTTGCGACGAGCCGGACGAGGCGAACGCAAAATCGTCGTTTTCGTCAAATTCTTCGCTTTCAACGTCCGCGAGATCGGCCGGCGACGGGGCGACGGCGTAAAGTTCTTGGGCGTCGGCGATGGGGAACGGCGACGGCGCGGTTTCGTAAATCGGCGCGAGCGGCGCGAAATATTCGGCGACGCAATTTTCCAATTCGACGAGACTTTCGACGCGTTGGAAGGCCGTTTCCGCGTCGAAACGGGACGGTTGCGGAAGACGCGGCCCGATAATCGGGGCGTTTTGGGCGACGAGCGACGTTTGCGGCGTTGGCGCGGTCGGGAAATTTTGCGCGATTTGCGGCGTCGACGCGGGCGTCGGAGCCGTCGTCGAAATCGAGCCGGGACGAAAACCGGTTTCGGCGGCGACCGTCGTCGAACTTGCGACCGACGTCGCGAAAAGACCCGGGTTGCGGCGACCGATGCACGCCGCGGGATTTTGCGCGCTTTTCGCGTCTTGTTCGGCGAGAGCGGGAGCGGACGCGGAAATTTTGACGGCGGGGGCGCTCGACGTTTCGGCGGTCGATTGTCGCGCGTCTTCTTGGGGCGCCGGGGCTTGCGGCGTCGCGACGGCGAGCGGACGCGGTTCGTCGGCGGCGACGTTCGCGTCGTCGGAGGACTCGTCGGGTAAAACGAGCGTTTCGGTAGTCGACGGCGCGACGGCGGCGATGAACGGCGTCGGCCCTTGAAGTTGAGCGAACGGGATTTGCGGTTGTTCGACCGGGGCGTTTTGCGCCGGGGCTTGCGGTTGGACGACCGGAGCGACTTGCGCCGGAGCTTGCGGTTGGACGACCGGGGCGACTTGCGCCGGAGCTTGCGGTTGAACGACCGGAGCGTTTTGCGCCGGGGCTTGCGGTTGTTCTACCGGGGCGACTTGCGCCGGGGCTTGCGGTTGTTCGACCGGAGCGACTTGCGCCGGAGCTTGCGGTTGCACGACCGGAGCGGTTTGCGCCGCGGCTTGCGGTTGAACGACCGGAGCGGTTTGCGCCGGGGCTTGCGGTTGAACGACCGGGGCGACTTGCGCCGGGGCTTGCGGTTGAACGACCGGAGCGACTTGCGCCGGGGCTTGCGGTTGTTCGACCGGAGCGACTTGCGCCGGAGCTTGCGGTTGCGCGGTCGACGCGAACGCCGGTTTGTTCGGGAACGCCGGGACGGGACGACCGAGACGCGCGGCGATTTGCGTC
>JAGBDN010000066.1 GCA_017937485.1 Thermoguttaceae bacterium | reverse complement strand
CCGCTTTTCCCGGAGTTGCGGGCGGAGTTGGAAGCGCTTTGGGACTTGGTTCCGGAAGGCGGGAGTCCTTACGCGATCGCGGAGGGGCGCAACCCGAACACCGTTTGGAAGCGGGTCGAGCGCGTCGTTTTTTGGTCGGGCTTGCCGCGTTGGGAGCGACTGATTCAGAATATGCGGTCGAGTCGCTCGAACGAGGTTTACCGCGACTTCGGCGCGATCGCCGAAGCGGAGTGGATCGGACACAACGAGTCGACGGCGCGCGAACATTACCTTCACGCGCTGGAAGAGGAGTACGTCCGAGCGGCGACGCAACCAACCGGCGTTTCGCAAGCGCCGTCGCGACCTCCGCTTCCCTTCCCGCTCGACCGCGCCGCGTCAAATCTTCCGCAAACTTGGCGCGGAAGGCCCGAACGCGCGCCGTCGTCTGCAAACGTTTTGGTCGCCGAACCGCCCCGCGACAAGTGAGACAAGCGAAGAAATATAAAACAGAAATCAGAGCGCAACCATTTTGAAAAACGAGAAAGGAGGTTGCAAAATGGTTGCAAACGAGAGCGATTTTAAGCGATTCTAGCCGACTTTAAGCGAAACTGCAAGCGGCTTAAAACGCCGAAAAATCGCGCTAATCCTAATAAAAAAAGGCTTTAACGACGAACCGTTAAAGCCCTTGAAAACCTCTAAAACACGCCTGAAGGGCGTTATTTCGTCCCGAAGAATACGGAGCGTAAATATTACGCGGTTGCGAAAACGGTTGCCAACTATGAAACTTCGATTTCAACGTAAAACGTTATTGGATTCCCGTCTGCGAGAACGATTTCGATTTTTATCGAGTAATTCCCCGTCGTTGGGAAGATCGGTTTTTCGCGAATGTTCGGGGTTAAAATAAAATTGTACTTTTCCCCCCAAGCGTCCGAAGTAAGCGGCGCTTCCAAAACGCACGTTGTTGGGACGGCGACTTTGACGTGTCCGTCAATCGGCGTTTCATTAGACGATAACGAACCGGTTTTCTTCAGCGCCGAATAGGAAACGGAAATAATATTCGTTCCATCGTTCAATAGAAGCGCTTCGGCGTCGAACGCGTCGGAAATTCTCGCTAAAATGGTTACGCTCTGCCCGGCTTTAACGTTCAATGTGTTCGAAATCACCTTAGTTTTAGCCTCCCAAGTCCGTTTTTCGTTCGCAACTCGAAAATAACTCGATAAAACGACAAATTGTTGGCCGAACATAGACGACCAAGCGGAATCGACGTTAAACGTTTGGCCGTCGAAGATTCGGAAGCGCTTCCTTCCGTTTAACGCGACGCTTAACGGCGACTCGGCGGCGGTCGCGACGGCGACGACTTCCCAGCCGTTCGGCGCGGCCGCGTTTTCTCGTTCGACGCAAACTCGCGCCGTCGCGTCGGTTGCGCTCCAAGCGAGCGTCGCCGTCGTCGAGCCGGTCGCGGTCGCCGTAAAGTCGGCGACTCCGGCGGAATAGTCGACGACGCGAACCGCTTCCGCGAACGTCGCGGCGCTTGCGTCGGTTCCTTGCGGCGTCGCGAAATAACCGGTTCCCGCAAACAACGCGGCGCCGACGATCGCGGTTTCGGTCGCGGTTAAAATTGCGTCGGTTCCGGAAAAGTCGACGGTCGCGCCGTCGGCGACGCTTAGCTCCGCGACGTTGACGTTTCCGCCGTCGACGGTTAAAACTGAATCGGCGGCCAAGGTTAACGTTTCGGCGGTAAGCGTCGCGGTTTCGACGGTT
>JAGBDN010000065.1 GCA_017937485.1 Thermoguttaceae bacterium | reverse complement strand
TCGCCCCGCTCGGCGAGACGCTCGCCGTCAACGTTTCGCCGACTTTGAGCGTTCCGCTAATCGAAACGGAGGAAAGCGCAATCTTGTCCGTCGTCGCGTAATCGCAGCTCGACCACGACGAATCGACGTAATTCCCTTCGCCTTCGGCTTTAACGCGAACGTAGTACGTCGTGTTCGCGCTCAAATCGCTAAGCGTATACGTCCCGGAACTCGAGTACGTTTTCGTCGCGGTCGTCGACTCCGTAAAGCTAGGCGACGTCGAGTATTCCAACGTGTAAGACGACGCGTTCGCTACGGCGCCAATTTTGACGCTAAGCGACGAAGAACTCGCCGACGTTACGACGAAGCTTGGCTCGGAAAGAACCGTCGCTTCTTTTGTCGTCGCCGTTTGCGCTTCGGCGTAACTCGAATAACCGTAGACGATTTTGTCGCCGACGGCGCGGACTTTCACGTAATAGGTCGTTCCCGCGGTCAAACCGTTCAGAACGTTCGCGCCCGCCGACGCCGTTACGGTTTTGGAGTTGGAAAATTCCGCGTCGGTCGAGTAAGCAATTTCATACGACTCGGCGTTCTCGATTCCGCCGGTAATCGACACGGACAACGACGTCGCGTCGCGAGTCGCGACGGTAAACGACGGCGCGTCAAGCGACTGTAACGCGAGCGGCTTATTGTCCGACCACTCGGAATCGGCGTAAACCGACCCGTCGCCGACGGCTTTTACGCGAATTAACTCGGCTCTGCGAGGAACAGCAACGCTATTTTCGCCCGCCGTCGCCGTATAATTATTGGTTTCATAAAATTCTCTCACGAGAACAGGAAGTCCTGTCTCCGGATGGCGCCCGGACACATATTGCCAAGATCCAAGCGAAATCTCATACGACGTCGCGTTCGCCACCGGGTCGATCTTAACGGTTAAGGTAGTATACGTTCCCGAAATGCTCTCGCGCCCCACGATGCTAAAGCTCGGCGTCGCGAGTTGCTCTCGATAAGTTTTCGCGGACGTGGAAGTCGACCACGCCGAATCGGCGTAATCGGAGGTTCCCGTCGCTTTTACGCGAACATAATACCTTGTGTCCGTATTCAGCCCGGTCAAAGTATACGTTCCCGAAGCCGAATACGTTTTCGACGTAGTCGTCGACGACGTAAAGAGCGACGACGTCGAGTATTCCAACGTATACGACGACGCGTTCTCAACTTCGCCGATCGTTACCGAAATTGACGAAACGGTTTTGGGCGTCGCGGTAAGGCTCGGCTTCGCAAGTTGCGTTTTCGCCAACGTTTTCGCGGTCAGAACGCCGGTTACGACGGAATCGTAGTGCGTGGCGCTACCGACGCCTTGGATTTTTACGTAATACGTCGTGTCAGCGTTCAGACCGGAAATAACGTTTTCGCCGGCCGCCGAAACCGTTACGGTTTTCGTCGAAGCGCTCGAAAACACCGCGTCCGTCGAGTACGTAATCCGGTACCCCGTCGCGTTTGCGACGCCGTTAATATTCACCGTCAACGACGAAGAACTCTTCGGCGAAACGGTAAAGGTCGGAGTCGCCATCGGATACCGCGAGCCGTACTCGTAACATCCGAGGTCGACAATGTAACCGTCGGCAATACGCATTCGCCCGCTCAAATCAAGATATTGCAGACCGTTCGCGTCGAAAGCGTACGTATTGTTTCCTCTATCGCGCGCTTGTGAATCAGCCGTAAGGGTATAATCGCCATAGGCGGAGTTAACAAAAAGCGGAAGCGACGCGTTGTATATATACGTTCCCTCGCCGCCGTTCCATCCGGTGAAGGAGGAAAGAACGTTATAACCGTAAATCGCGCCGTTGCCTAACGAACTGTCGCTTACAGTAATATCAAGTCCATAAGGCGAAATATTTTCCGCCACGATTGTGTTATAAAGAGTAGCCGTTCCGTCCGTGCCTACCTCAATCCCTCCTGCATTTCCATTAGGAACACCCAAATACGTACTACATTCGTTATGGGCAATCGTACAATTCGTTAATGTCGTCTGACCGAAAGTATAAATACCGCCGCCAGTTCCTATTGATTCATTTGTAGCAATAAGAGAATTTTCAAAAGTAGCGGTAGAACTTGCAACTTTAACCCCACCGCCAACAACATACGCAAAATTAGAAGTAATCGCGCATCTAACAAATGTTGCATTCGCATTCTGTATGTAAACGCCGCCGCCGTCAGTTGCGGAATTGTCATAAATCCGGCAATTATTAAACGAAGAAGTAGCTTTATATACCTCAACCCCGCCTCCCCAAGTCCGCCGATGATTATTGTTTGTATAATCTAAGTCGATGGACAACCAGTTTCCAAAAATAATACTGTCGGAAATTGTCAATGTGCTATTTTCAAACGCCCTCACCCCGCCACCGGCAGAAAAAGCGTAATTATTGGAAATCGTGCAACCTACGATCGTCGTTGCGTCCTTGTAAACGTACACACCGCCGCCGGCGCCGGCGTTCGAGCCGTTCGTCGCCGTGTTATTAGAAATCACGCAATTTGTAATCGTTGTCGGACCGTATGTATAAACGCCGCCGCCGGTAAGCGCGGTATTGTCCGTAACCGCGCAGTTCGTAATCTCCGCTTTTCCGCTGTAGACGTACACGCCGCCGCCTTCGGCGCCCGTTTTCCCACCGGTGATCTTCAAGCCGATCAAACGCGCCGGATTCGCCGCCGTGCCGCCGCTTAATTGAAAAACGCGGCTATTATCGTGCGCGTCCACGGTTATCCCCGGCGTTTGCGTCGACGCGTCGTAGAGCGAGCTCGCGTCGATCGTAATTCCTTTGTTGACGCTAAGTTGACCGTTCAGCGTGATCGTTTCTCCCTTCAAGCTCGCGTCGAACGTAATTGTCGAGCCGACCGGAGCTACAGAAATCGCTTCGCGTAGCGACGTTACACCGTCGTAAGAATCGACAGCGTCGGCCGTCGTCGTTACGACCAGCGACGTAGTAGAATCAGCAGAAACCGCTTCGCTCGCCGCCAACGAAGAGAGGTCGACGACCGGCGCCGACTCGACCGACGCGACGACTGCCGCTTCGCTCGCCGCGTCCGCCGCCGTTTCCCAAGGCGCGACGCTCAAGAGTTCGCGTTTTTCCAACGTTTCCAAACGCAAACGACGCGATTCCGCCGGTTTCCGTTCATCGTTCGTCTTGAACAATCTTTTTAACATAAATTCTATCTCCGCGGTATAATTTCAACGACGCGATTCAAATGAACCGCAAAAAAACGCGCCAGACGACACGCCACAAAATAACTTCGGCAATCGCCGCTTCAACTCGAAATCGACGCGAGGCGACGTAATTCAACCGACGTAACAAAATTTCAAAGAAATCACAGCGCCCTAAACTACTGTGCGGTTATTGTTTTTTACCACTTTTTATTATACCCGCTTCGATTTTCAGTGTCAAGGAAAGAGAGCAACGCATTTTCGGCTTTTTTAGAGAAGTTTCGACCCATATTTTCCCGAACGGCGCGAGCGAGCATTTTGAAAAGTTTTTTTTGCCCTAAAATTCGACCGCAAGAAATAAAAAAAACGCCGCCGAGTCGTTAAACTCGACGACGCGAACACAAAAAAAATCGACGGGGCCCTCGAAACCCCGTCGATTCGCTAACGCTTTACGTTAAAACAAGTCGCGTCTCAACTCCGAACGCGCGCCCAAACGTCGAACTCGTCTTCGTCGGCGAAAAAGTCCGATTCGTCGAACGGATTCGCGAAAACTTCGCTCGCCAAAACCGCCGACGACGACGCCGGAGGAGCGTAAAACATAATCGACGCCCAGTCCGAAACCTTCGAACCGTTCGCGGCGCGGATGCGGTAAATAAAAGTTTGACCCGCCGTCAGACCGGCGCAAACGCGACTCGTCGAGTTCGCCGAAAGACTCGTAAGGTTGTTCCAACTCTTGCCGCCGTTCGTAGAACTTTGAACCTCGTAACGCGTTTCCAAATCCGTGTTGTCGACCCACGCCAGCGTCGCTTTACCCGTCGACGGTTGGTAACCGACCATCGTCAACGCCGTCGGAGCGTCCAAACGCGCCGACGTATCCAACGTGATTTCAACCCAATCGCTAAAACCGCCGGCGTTTACCGCGCGCAGCCGATAACGATAAACGTTCCCGGCGACCAAGCCGCGGCAAGAACGCGACGTCGAATTCGCCGAAAGATTGGGCAAGTTTGTCCAAGCGCCGCCGTTCGTAGAACTTTGAACCTCGTAAGCCGTCTCCTTCGCCTCGACGTCGACCCAAGCGAGCGTCGCGCGACCGGTCGACGAATCGTAACCAAGCATCGTCAACGATTCAGGCGCCGCTAACATCTTCGGCGTAACGAGCGTCGCGGAAACCCACGCCGACGCCGAACCGTTCGCCACGGCACGAATGCGATACGAGTACGTCGTTCCGGGTTGCAAACCGTTGCAAACGCGACTCGTCGCATTCGCCGCGAGGTTCGAAAGCGACTTCCACTCGCCGCCGTTCGTCGAGCTTTGAATCTCATAATAGGATTCATTCGTCGCGTTATCCGTCCAAGCAAGGGTCGCTCGCTTGTTCGTCGCGTCGTAGGCCCCGAATTTAACGTTCGTAGGAGCCGCGACGAACGTCGGCGTAATCGTCACGGACCCCCAAGCGGAAGCCGTTCCGTCGGAAGCAACCGCACGAATACGGTACGAGTACGTGTTCCCAGGGAGCAAACTGGAACAAACGCGGCTTGTCGTATTCGCCGCAAGGTTCGCCACTAGCTTCCATTCGCCGCCGTTCGTCGAGCTTTGAATCTCGTAGTGATCCTCGTTCGTCGCGTTGTCCGTCCAACTAAGCGTCGCCTTCTTCGTCGAAGCGTCGTAAACGCCGAACTTAACGTTCGTAGGAGCAAGCGGAACAGGTTTCGGAGTAATCGAAACCGAAACCCAAGCCGAAGCCGTTCCGTCCGAAGCGACCGCACGAACGCGATACATATACGTCGTTCCGACTTGCAAACCGGAGCAAACCCGGCTCGTCGCGTTCGCAGCAAGGTTCGGCAAGCCGGTCCAACTCGCCCCGCCGTTCGTCGAGCTTTGAATCTCGTAACGAGCTTCGTTCGTCGCGTTGTCCGTCCAACTAAGCGTCGCCCGCTTGTTCGTCGCGTCGTAAGCCCCGAATTTCAAATTCGTAGGAGCAAGCGGAACAGGTTTCGGAGTAATCGTCGCCGAAACCCAAGCGGAAGCCGTTCCGTCCGAAGCGACCGCTCGAATACGGTACGAGTACGTGTTCCCAGGGAGCAAACCGGAGCAAACCCGGCTCGTCGCGTTCGCCGAGAGGTCAGAAAGCGGCTTCCATTCGCCGCCGTTCGTAGAGCTTTGAATCTCGTAACGAACTTCGTTCGTCGCGTTGTCCGTCCAGCTAAGCGTCG
>JAGBDN010000031.1 GCA_017937485.1 Thermoguttaceae bacterium | reverse complement strand
TGTTTATTATGTTCGGTTCGGGGTAAAACAGAAAAAGAGGTTAAGTTCAAGCGTTACAAAGGGTTGTTTGCGAATTGCGAAATTAGCCGTTTTAGCCGTTTGAAAAAAGCTCCGCAATCGACGGAAAACGCTTTTGAAAACGGAACAGGAAAAAGCAGGCGGTCGCCGGTCTCTCAAACCGTCCGCCGCCTACTATAAGCAAAGCTAATACTAACCGCCCTGCCCTCGGCGCTCGCGTGTTCGCGTCTTGGGTAGGGTTCCGGGGCGACAGCCCCGAAGCGGAGGCTTGGAGGCGCCGCCTCCAAACAGCAAACAAAGTAACGGGAGCGAACGACGATGGGGATTTATCCGGAAACAAACGCTTTGGCGGCGGCGCTGTGGGAACGTATCGACCGAACTTCGCGTCAGTCGGTTTGCCCGTGCGACGACCTGATCGAGTTGATCCCGGATTTTGATCCGACGCCGGTTTCGAGTTTGACCTTGGAGAGTTGCGGACGAGGGAGCGCGGCCGTAAGGCCCGCGGGCTACGTCCTCGCGGGCCGCTGCGCGACTGAGGACGCCCGGGAGTCGCGCGCCGCCGCGTCGGGCCCTCGCTCACTAGCAGGGGCCCTTCAAAGTAACATCCACCCCGCCGGCCCGCTCTTCGCCTACCAACGTAACGCGGCGACGTCCGAACCGCCCGCCCTTCCCGCTCCCGGCCCGGAACGCTCGCAACGACCGACCGAAGCGCCCGCCGACCTTATCGCCCCGGCGAATATGCCGAACTTTTCCGGCGGTTACGACGGCGGGTGCGAAGTCTCGTACTACGGCGAGTGGTTCGACGGCAACCTCGCGGAACGGAACGAGTTTTTCGAAGAACTCGGCGAATATAAAGCCCGCGCCGCCGAAAGTTACGACCGTTGCTCCGACCCGCTTCCGGAAATTGTTTTCTTGAACGGTCAACCCTGGATTATCGCCCCGACCGGAACCGGCGGACGCGGCGGTAAACCTCGATTTCGCTTCCGTTTGCAACGCGGCGGCGTTACCCTTTTAATCCACAACAACCCGAAAGACAAATACCCCGCCGTCCGGGCTCGGTTCGGCTACGAAGCGCTTTTCGGTCGCGATTTGGTCGACGTTAACAACGAAGTTCGCGAACTCCTAAACGTTATCGGTCTTGACGTTACGAAAGAAATTCTCGGTCGCGTCGATATGCAAGTTACTTTGGCGACGAAGTTCGATTGGGTTGCGAAAGCGTTCGACGAAGGCCGAATCGTCGCCCGCGTTCGTCAGTGGAACCGCTGGGATCGCAACGTCGACGACGGCTTAACGCTTCAATCGCTTCGCGGCGGTTCGACGTTGCAAGTCGCGATATACGACAAGTTAAAAGAATGCCTCGACAAGCGCGACGAACAAAAGCTCGAAGATTTGAACCCGCTTTTCGACGGCGCCGACGAGTACGGCTTGACGCGAATCGAGTTTCGGTTCAAGCGGGAAGCGTTGAATTACTTCGACTTACAAACGGTCGAAGACTTTGCCGAACGTATGCCGGACGTGGTCGACTACGTAACGCGGCGCTGGTTCCGGATTCTGAAAACGCCGAAAGTTCGCGGTCGCGAGAACAAACAAGACGTTTCGCAAGAATGGGAATGGGTTCAATTTGCGTTCGAGTCGGCGTTTTGCCAAGGCCGTAAATCGTCGGTTCCGCTGACCCGCGACCGTTCGAAACGTATCGACAAACGGCTCCTTGTCAAGCAAGCGTTAGGTTGCCTAAGTTCCGCGACGGCATACGATAACGAGGTATCGACGATGACTCTAGACGAATTTCAAATTTTCGTTTTACAAGCCGTAAACGACGCGATTCCGGAGCTTTACAAAGATTACCTTCGCAAACGCGCGGATTACAATATAACGAAAAACGGCGAGTGCGACGTTCCGGAGCGCGAAGTTCTCGCAACCGCCGACAAAAGCAGACCTTACGAAAGGATTCCGTTTTAATGGAACCTAAACTTGCGTCCGATTTGACGCAGTTTGCGTTATATGGTTTTTCCCTTGGCACGGCGCTTTACTGGTTTGGGTACTGCGCTCGGGCTTTTTACACTTTCTCAAAACGATAGGAGAAATAACAATGAACGTTACGAAAAAACTTCGTGGAACCGCTTCTAGCGCTTGGACTTGCGTCAAGCGCAACGGCTCGAAACTCGCTTCGAAAGGCGCGGCTTGCGCGGCGGTCGTCGGCTCGTGCGCTTACGGCGTTACGGCGATGGCGGAAGAAACGACGGCCGGTTGGCCGACCGCCGACACGGTTTTGTCCGGTCTCCAAGACAAACTCGGGCCCTGGGTTACCGTCGCGCTTACGATCGGCGGCACGGTGTTGGCGTTGAAACTTGGTTGGGGTTACGCTCGTAGTTTCCTGCACCGCACTTGATAACCGTAAAAGGGGGCGACCGATGCGCAATTTCTTAATAGCCTTAATGTTATGCGTGTTGACACTGACGATTTCGAACGTTTTCGCGGAAGATTACGACGAGACGCGACGCACGGAGCGTTTCGGGTTAAGTTTTTACGACGGTCGCCCTCTTTACATTATTCGTTTTGGTTGCGACGTCGTTGATCGATCGCTAACTCGAGCGGATTTAATTCGCGTTCATACAGGCTCAAATTTAACCGATTACGGCGTTCCTAATGGTTCAGGCGTCATTGTAGATTACGTAAGAAATGACGCCGGCAAGATGTACGAATATGGTTATAGTTTTTATGGAGTCGATGAAAATGGCGATTTGATTCCGTTACATTCAGCAACTTTTGGTTATCCGTATTATCAAGAGATGCTCGATTTGTTGAGTCCGCGATTAAGTCCCGGCGATTTAGCGGTCGAAACCTACGACAATATCCTTCCGAACGCGCAAGACTGGTCGCGACGCGGCATATTACTCGCCGTCGCTTTGTTCGTGCTCTCGACGGGCTTAAACAAGTTTCGTGAATTGACTTCCGGCGAGGCGCAAACGACCGACAAAGACGCGAAGAAATCCGACGGCGCCGCGTCGCCGAAAGCGGAAAAGCCAAAACTTAAGAAGAAAATCGACGCGTCGGAATACCTCGAGCTTGACCACGAAAGCTCGTATCGCCTGCGGACGCCGCGCGAACTTCGCGAAGAACGAGCGCAAGAAGACCGAGAACACACCGAACGTCAAAGAGTTATGACCGAGGAAGAAGCGCTTCGCGAGGCGTATATTAGCGGCGATTATTGGGGCAAGAGCTTCTCCGACGAAGTGCGAGCGAGCAACCGCGAACTTTACGAAGCGTTCGACAAAATGGACCCGTTTACGCGACGGCTTTTGATACAAAAGTTCGACGAGATGAGTTTTACCAAAGAAGCGACGCTACTTAAATCGTACAACAAAGACGTTTACGGGTTCGCCGACGATAATATCGGCAATCCGTTCGAAGGCGACGACGAGGAGGACGGCGAGCCGCCGTTTTGACGATGGAAACCGAACTTCTTCCGGAACAACTGTTACACGCGCTCGTATGCTCGGTTTGGTTCCTAATCGGGCTGATTTGCAGTTATATTTTGAACAAAGGTTAACGACGACAATGCTTTACCTTGAAACGCTTTACGTTTTATCGAGCGTCGTTTCCCTTCTCTTCTTAATGGCGGCGATGTTATGCGGCGACAATCGGTAATTTTAGCGGCGTTTTTCGCGCTCTTCCTCGCGACCTTCGCGCCGATCCGCGCTCAAGAGTCGGCGTCGACCGACGAAAACGCTGGAATTATGTTGACGGCGACCGACGGCGTCGCGTTTACGTCGCTCGAGGCGCTTGCTCGCGATTATTGCGGATACGCGTCGTCGCCTCCTTCCGGTTTTTCATTAAACTATTATCAGCTTGGACTTGTCGACCTCCCCGACCCCGGCGTTTACGACTGTTGGCTCTTCGCGTACGGTTTTTTAAGTTCGGTCGAATCGAACGGAACGATAACGGCGGCCGGCGGAAAACTCGGTCAACTCGTCGTAATTCGTTTAGGTAACGGGAATTGGGCGACGACCAGTGGAATTGAAACTGTAAACGTCGCCTCGGGATATTGGCCGGTTTATTTTCGTATCGTGGACGGAGATTTGCAAGGCGTAACGTTTTACGACAATTCTAACGTCGCCGATCTCGATTGCGGCGTCGCGTCCTCGTTTATGTCCAACTTCCGTGATTTCGTTGTCGCTTCTCAAAATCTGCCGATTACCGATAGCGTCATAACGTCGCTTTACGATTACGCAAGACTTAATAATTTCGAAACTTACGACGCAGACGGCGGCGGCGTTATCGACCTAGTCGAGTGGGTGCGCGGCGGCAATCTTAGCTATTGGCAAGACGACGTTAAATCCTCCGACCCCGGCTGTAAATGCGGCGCTTGTTGTAGTTGCGAGTGCGTTTGCGGTCAATGGAGCGGCGCCGAGTGCGGCAAAACGTCGAACGATTGCGCTTGCCACC
Source organism: Thermoguttaceae bacterium (assembly GCA_017937485.1). Lineage (GTDB taxonomy): Bacteria > Planctomycetota > Planctomycetia > Pirellulales > Thermoguttaceae > RUG369. Next base: position 2,786 of record JAGBDN010000031.1, on the reverse strand, counting down.
CGAAAGAACCGGATTGCACTTGCGCCGATTACTGTTGCGCCTGCGAGTGTAAGTGCGAAAAGTGCGCCGACGGAACGCATAGCGCCCACCAAAACGGCTCCGATACCTGCGACGGAACAATCGGCGACATAATAGGTTTCGTCGGTTGCGACTGTCATAAAACGACCGAAGAAAAAGAATGTGAATGCGCTAAATATTGCTGTAAACATACTTGCAAGTGCGAGAAATGCGGCGACGGCGAACACTCCGCCCACGAAAACGGCTCTGCGACGTGCGATAACACCGACGGCGAAGACGGTTGCGATTGCCATAAAACCGACGATCCGGAAGAAGAAACTTGCACTTGCGCTAACTATTGTTGTTACCACACTTGCGCTTGCCCGGTTCACAAAGATAAATCGGCGTCGGAACATTCGCAACACGGCAACAATTCGCCGACGTGCGACGGTACGACCGGTAGCGGCGGTTGCGATTGCCACGAAACAACCGACGACGAAGAATGCGCGTGTGCAAACTATTGCTGCGCCTGTAAATGCGAGTGCAAGAAGTGCAAGGCGGCGGGCTCCTGTTCCGGAAATCACAAAAACGGCGATTCGAAATGCGACGGCGTCGCGAGCGGTTCGACTTACTGTTGCGACTGCCACGCGTCGGGCAATCCGGAGAATCCGGAAGAAACGCCTTGCACGTGCGCTAACTACTGTTGTCATCATACTTGCGAGTGCAAACGTTGCGCTTCCCTTCCCGCCGCGTCGCATTCGCAACACAAAAACGGCTCGCCGACTTGCAACGGTACAACGGGTAGCGGCGGTTGCTCCTGCCATCAAGACGACTTCCCGGAAGGCGAAGCGCCAACCGTCGGGCGTAACAATACGTTTATTGAAAATTCCGAGTTCGATAAACAGTATCAACGGTTATTAAGCGCTTTAGAGCAAAAGTTTAAGATTTCGTTTTTCCAAAACGCCTTCGGAAATTTCCAGGGCGACGCCAAACTTCCTGTCTACGAAACTCCGCGCATATTCGACCGCACCGGCGTTACGATCGACCTTAACAAGGCGGCGGAGAGCAAACCGTTAATGATGTTACGCGGCATAATGGTTGCGTCGCTTTACTTTTTCACCTTCGCGCGGATTTTCCATTCGTTGCGTAAACTGGCGGGCTGACAATGTTTCCGATACTATTCGCGACCGACGACGAACCGGATAAGGGGTGGTTTTCCGGCGCTTTCGAATGGCTTTTCGAAAAGCTAAAAGCGCTTTGCGACTGGGCCTTGACGACGATTTATAACATCGTTCTGGAAGTCGCCGAGTTTATTTTCGAACAGCTCGTAAACTTATTTATTTACGTGCTTAGCATTTTTCCGGACGCCGATTTTTCAAAGTTCGAAAATAATATCAACGCATTCCTTGAGGTTCTCGCTTCCCTCGATAAATTGGTTCCGATTTCCGAGGCGTTTAAGTGCATGCTTTTTTTATTCGCCTATTTTACGGTGTTTACGATCATTCGCATTATAATCAAGTTAATTCCTTTTATCGGTTAATGCGATGACGATTAAAATTATCTACGGTAAACCTGGTAGCGGCAAGAGTTACCACGCCGTTAAAACGCTCGTCGGAATCCTCTGCGACTGGGCCCGCGTCGAAAAGGAAACCGGCGAGCCTTACGCGCAACGGCTTTTTACGAACCTATCGTTTAACCGCGACGCCGTCAAGAGTTACGTCGACAAGAACGCGGGCGTCGATTTTGACGTCGACCGTTATTTGAACATTTTAGACGACGATTTTTTCACGCCGCCGGTCGCCAAGCGCGACGAAAACGGTCGGTTTGTTTACGACAAACAAGGCGAGCAACAGTTCGATTTCTGGTGGGATAAATTTCCGGACGACGCGCTCATCGTAATCGACGAAATACATAAACTTCTGGGTTCCGAGTTCGCCTATATTAAGGCGGTTCAAGAGACGGCGGCGCTCCGTAACTACATGGCGCAACATCGCCATAAACGCCACGATTGGATACTCATCACGCAAGACAAAGACCAGATCGCGCGTCCGGTTTTGCGTATGAGCGAAGAAGCGGTTCATGTTTATAATATGAAAACGACGACGCTTCCCTTCCCAATTTCAATTCCGATGGCCGACGTCGAAACGCTTCTTAAAGGATTCGGCGTAACCCGCCAAATTTACCGTGTTAGAGTCGGAACTTACGGGAGTTCCGGCAATCGCGTAACCTTCGACGGCCCGATTCAAGTCGTCGTGATGTCGCAAGAGATTTTCGCGCTTTATCAATCGGTGACGATGGCGTCGTCAAAGCTCGACATAACGGGAGATAGAGCGCTTCCGTTCGTCGGTCGTTGGGGCGCCGTGCGATGGTTTGTCAAGAAGCACGGCCCGAATTTGGCGTTAAAAATATTTTGCGCGGTCTTCATTTTCGGCGCTGTTTACGACGTGCTTTTGAAGCCGCTCGGCGTTGGCAAACGTCCGCAACCCACGAAAAATAAATCGGTTAGAACGGTAAAAAATCCCGAAAATATAAGCGCTTTACCGCAAGAAGCGCCGATAATATTACCGGAGGAAATAGCGCCGGAAACGTTGCCCGAAAACAATTTAGCGACGTCTTCCGCCCCGATTTCACAGCCGGAAACCTTGCCTAAACTTGCGTCGGCTCCGTTCGGCGTTCAAGCGTTTTTCACGGATCGGATTATTTCCTCGACCGGCGCCTATAAAATAGGCGAACTCGTTGAAATAGCTCGATTTGGAGAAAATACCGATGACACGGACGTTATCGAAGAG
>JAGBDN010000064.1 GCA_017937485.1 Thermoguttaceae bacterium | reverse complement strand
GACCGCCTCGGGCTGTCGGCGACGGAACTTTTGATCGCGTCGCCCGAGCGGCAATTCGAAACGATCGCGGCGGCGATCGCGCGAATCGAAGAGCCGACGGAGCGCGCGGCGCTCGCGATGAAAATCTTTGGCGACGACGGGCAAAAGCTCCTGCCGCTTTTCAGTTCCGGCGCGGACGGGCTTCAAGCGATGAAGGAGGAGGCGCGGGCGCTCGGCGTTTCGCTCTCCGGCGAAGCGGCGGCGGGGGGCGCGGCGTTCGTCGACGCGACGACGCGGCTTCAAACGGCGGTTCGCGGCGCGGGGCTCGCGTTCGGCGAACTTTTTGCGCCGTTAATAACCGAGACGGCGAACCGACTTGCCGCAGCGGTGGGCGCCATGTCGAGATTTGCGCGCGAATGTCCGATTTTGAGCGGCGCGATCGCGACGGCGGTCGGCGCGTTTGGCGCCTTGAGCGCGGCGATTACGACGTGGAAGGTTGTCGCGCCGACGCTTATTTTGTCGCTTGCCGCTTTGTCGAAAGCGTTTGCGTTGTTGCAAACGGCGGCGGTCGCGTCGTGTCGCGGGATTCAAGTCGCGTTGACGGCGTTGTCGGCGCATCCGGTCGCGGCGGTCGCGCTTGCCGTCGGGACGTTGTGCGCGGCGGTCGCGGCGTATCAAACGGCAAAGTCGGCGGCGCTTTCCGGGCCGTCTTGGAGCGACGAGGCGGCGCAAGCGCTCGAAGCCGGGAACGCGATGCGCGAGCAGGACGAAGGGCGGCTCGCGCGGCTCCAAGAGTTGGCCGAGAAGCAGGAGTTGACGAAAACCGAGATCGCCGAAGCGGTTAGCCTCGCCGCCGAGCTAAAGTCGCGATACGGCGACGTCGGCGTCGAGGTCGACGCGTTGACCGGGAAAATCAAAATCGCGTCCGGAGCGCAAGCGGAGCTAAACAAGCGGATGCTCGAAGCGAAGCGCAGGGCGACGCAAGCCGCGCTCGACGAAGCGAAAGCGAACGGCGCCGACGGCGTTATCGAGCGCAAAATCGCCGAGGAAGAAGTCGGTTGGGACGAGGCGTTAATCGGGAAAAAGCGCGGGCAAAGTTGGAGCGAGTATTTTACGTCGTTCGAGTGGTACGGCTCGACGGCGGACGCGAAGGTCGCTATCGCGAGCGGCGACGCGAACTTTCAAAAACAAGTCGCGGCGGCGAAAGCGAAGAACGCGGCGGAAATCGAGAAGCTCGAGGCGGAACTCGCCGGGCTCGACGCCGTCTTGGACGCGACGGTCGACGCGGCGTCGGCTCCGGGAGCGTCGGGCGGTTCGAGCGGCGAAGCGTCCGGCGTCGCGGCGGTCGACGGGAAGATCGCGGAGTTTCTCGAAGCGTCGGCGGAACGCGTCGAGGACGCCGACTTGTCGCCGTTCGACCGCAAGCGCGACGAGATTCGCAACCGAGGCGAAGCGTTGAAAGACGAGATGCGCAAGGCGCTCGACCCGGACGGCGTCGTCGACTGGTCGAACGGCGATTCGATTTGGAACTTTTTGAGTTCGCGGCCGGACGGCGCGGCGCAACTTCAAGCGTTCAACGACCGAACGGCGCAAATCGACGCGGCGACGAACGCGGAGCTTGCCGGAGTCGACGAGGAAGAACGCAAAAAGGCGAACGAAGACGCGGCGAAAGCGGCGCAAGAGGCGGCGAAGAAAGAGGAAGCGGCCCTTCAAAAGGTCGCCGACTTCGAAGCGCGTCGCGCCGAGGAAGGGAAATCGAACGCCGAGAAACGAATCGACGCGATTCGCAAGGAGACGGCGGAGTACAAGACGCAACTTCAAACGTTGCTCGACTTGGAGAAGGCGAAACCGGACGGCGAGCGCGACGCGAAGAAAGTCGCCGAGTTGGAAGGGATGATCGCCGGAGCGGACGCCGCCGGGAAGGAGCGCGAAGGCGCGGTTCTCGCCGAGGCGCAAGAGGCGTATTTCGAGAAGTTCGCGACGCCGTTCGAGAAGTTCGCGAAGGCGCAAGAGGAGTTTCGGGCCGCGTCGCGGGAGTTGCGGGAGGCGCAAGAGTCGGGGGACGAGCGGCGTTTCGCGGCGGCGCTTGAAAAGCAAGGCGCGGCGCGGTCGAAGTTTGAGTCGGCGGAAAGCGCGATTTCGCGAGCGGTCGGAACGGCGCAAGCCGGGGCGACGAAGCCGATCGTCGGGACGTTTTCGGCGTACCAAGCGGCGGCGGACGTTTACGGCGCGGCGAACGATTGGGAGAAAAAGGCGTTCGAAGAGTCGAAAGAGCAAACGCGCCTTTTGCGAGAAATCAAACAAAAAGGCGGCGCGGTCGCGACGTTTGCTCAATAACGAGAGGAGAAAGGTTTGAGCGTCTATTATCGAATCGAGCGAAAGAACGACGTTCGAACGCGCGGGCCCGGAACCGCGCCGCCGACCGAGACGGAGCGGAGTTTCACCGTCGAAGCGTTGGGCGGAGCGGGGAACGACGTCGACGCGGAGGCGGAGTTTCGCGCTTGGTTGGCGGCGAACGCTCCGGTCGACGCGTTCGGGAATCCGGTCGCGGACGACGGCGGCGTCGAGTTGGAGGAAAACGAGGACTCGCTTCGTCGGCTTTGGACGGCGCGGGTCAAGTACGCGAAACCGGAGAAAACGGAGCGCGAAGACGGCGACGAGACGTCGCTTCCGTTTGGAACGTCGCTCGCGTCCTTTTCAACGTCGGGCGGGTCGGTAACGACGCGGCGTTCGCTCGCGACGGTCGCGTATCCGGTCGGCGGAAGCGTCGTCGACTTCGGCGGCGGAATCGGTTGGAACGGCGAAGAGTTCGAGGGTTGCGAAACGGTCGCGCCGAACTTTGCGTTCGAGCTTCGCGGCGTCGCGCCGGGGAATTTCGAGGCGTATTTCGGGAGCTTCGCCGAAGTTATGTCGAACTTGACCGGAACGGTGAACGGGACGCGCTTTCTCGACTTTTTGCCCGGGACGGTTTTGTTTCACGGCGTCACGCAAGGGAGCGTCGCGGAACAGGCGGACGGCAAGCGGACTTGGACGCTGACCTATTCGTTTTCGGCGTCGCTGCATGTAACGCTAAACGTCGGCGGCGTCGCGGTTTTCAAGCCGGGTTGGGCGTATTTTTGGACGCTGACGGAAAAATCGCTCGACCCGGAGACCGGGGCCGTCGTTCCGTTCGTCCGCGCCGCTTACGTCGAGCAAGTTTACCGATACGCCGATTTTAGTTTGCTCGATAAATTCGTTCAATAAAGGGGATAAGATGCAAACCAAAGAGCCGCTTCAACGCGTCGTCGCCGGGCAACCGATTTCCGCCGCCGACTGGAACCGAATCGTCGATCGAATCAACGCCGGAGCGACCGCGACCGTTCGCGCGAAAACGCCGACGGCGCGGGTCGAGTCGCAAATCGTCCAAATCGCGAACGTTGGAAAGCGCGACGTCAAGTTTCTTCAGCCGGTTTTCGCGACCGGCGTTTTGCGGGTCGCGATTCCGAACGACGCCGACGGGAAGCCGCTTTCCGGGAAAGCGCGTTTTGAAGCGGAGCTAAACGCGGCGCTGAACGGCGCTTGCGTCGTCGAGGCGAAAGACGCGGCGGAGTCGACCGGCGAATTTGGAACGCCCGATTTCGAGTATACGACCGACGATTTGGCGTTCGTCGCGCTGAAACCGATTCCGGTCGGCGGCGTCGGGCGGGCGTTGGCGGCGTGCGGCCCGATTTTTTTCGCCGACGTTTTGCGCGGTTCCAGGCAAAAGTTCGCGCTCCCGTATGCGAACGGAACCGGCTATTTTTACCGCTCCGCCGATTTCGGATATCGCGTCGTCGCGGAGACGGGGGGCGATTACAAACGCCGCGTCGCGCTTTTGGGATATTGGAAGCCCGAGCCGGAACTGACGGCGGGCGAAGGAATTACAATCGACGACGGCGTGATCGCGAACGCGCTTCCGGCCCAATACGCGTTGGTCGACGGCGGCGTTCATACGCGCCAAGTTACGGGAGCGACGAAGTTCGACGCGGATTATTTCGACTTTTCCGGCGGAATGAACGACGTCGTTCGAACGACCGCGCCGACGCGAATTGGCGGCGAGAAGATTCAAGGCGCCGACGTCGCCGACTGGGGTGTTTTTATCAAGGTTCGTCAAACGACGACCGCCGCGCCGGAGTCGCTCCCGGCGCAGTCGATTGAATTTTTGGGGCTTAGGACGGACTCGGACGCTCGCGTGAAAAAGGTTTCGGTCGGCGGCGCGTCGAACCCGGTCGCGACGATCGAAGGCGGCGCCGACGCGACGTTGACGTTCAACGCCCCGACGATGTTAACGGTTGTAACCGGCGTTAGAGTCGACGAAGACGGGCTCGTTACCGCCGTAACGACGCGGCAAATTTGGGCGTATCCCGTGCAATAACAAGAGAAGAGTTGAAAAAGGGGGAAAAATGACGGAGGGGAATTGGGACGTTTCGGGGGTCGAGGCGGAGTTTGTCGACGTGCCGCTTGGGGGCGTTTGGACGGCGGCGGACGGGTCGCGGTACCGTTGCGTCGGCGGCGGGTGCGGTCGCTGCGCGTTTTTGCGGCCGCCGATTCGCGTCGGTAAAACCGGCGTTGAAACGACTTGCGCGAACCAAGTCGACGCGGATTTGAACGGGGGCCCGCGCTTGGCGTGTTTCCCGTTCGAGCGTCGCGACGGCGTCGGCGTTCGGTTCGAACGCGTCGAAGAGCTGGAACCGACGGGAAACGCCGCGCCGAAGTCGAGCGGGAACGGGCGGTTGCGACGCTTCCGCGGTTGGTTTGTCGAACGTTGGAACGAGGAGCCGGGGAGCGTTGTTTTGGCGGTCGCCGCGCTTGTTTGGCTGACGCTGACCGTCGCCAAGGTTTGTGGGTGATTCGCAAGTCGAGCGTCGACGGTTGTTTGCGTTTGGTCGTTTTTGACGGCGATTTTTGGTCGCGAGTCGCGGCCGGATTTCGCGCCGTTTCGCGGCGTTGCAAGTCGAGCGTCGACGGTTGTTTGCGCTTGGCCGTTTTTGACGGCGATTTTGCGCGGGTTCAGAGGGAGCGGTTGGGGAAAAAAGAGCAAAGAAAAAGGGGGGAGAAAATGGAGAGGAAAATTCAGAAGCGTTACAAACGGGCGCGGGCGAGTTGGAAGCGCGCGGCGGCGAAATCGGCGAAAGCGGAAACGTCGAAACGGCGGTCGGTTGCGTTGGTCGCGTTGGTTTTGGCGGCTCTTTCGACGTCGGGGCGCGTCGCCGGAATCGCGTCGGGAGCGGAACCGCCGTTGCGGCCTGTCGTAACGATGGACGACGCGCACCGTTGCGCTTTCCGCGTCGTCGCGTCGTCGAACGGGTCGACCGCGACGCAGGTCGGGAGCGGAACGACGATCGCGCGGCTGAAAAACGAATGGCTCGGCGCGACAAACGCCCACGTCGTCGACGGTTGCGGCGTCTTTGCGATGCAATATTTCGGCGACGGACGGCCCGTTTGCGTCGACGCGAAGCTCGTCGGGAAGTTTTACGACTCGGCGCGCGGGCTCGATTTCGCGCTCCTCGCCGCGTCGCGTTCGGCGCTCGACGCGTATAATCCGCCGGTCGCTCCGCTCGCGCCGCCGGAGCGGGCCCGACTCGACGCCGCGTCGCCGATTTTGTCGGTCGGCTGTCCGGAAGCGCGCGAACCGCAGGCTTGGAAGGGGCGCGTAACCGGCCAATTTGGGGAAGTTCGGCAATTCAAACCGGCGCCGCTTCAAGGTCAAAGCGGTTCCGGGATTCTGCAGTTTTCGCCCGAAACCGGCGTTTTCGAGACGCGGGCGCTCGTTACGTACCGAACCGACCCGAGCGCGTTGCGCGACTCCGATTTCGACGCGGCGGAAGGGGGCGCGCTTGAGTTCGCGCTCCTTTACGACGCGCTTCGCGGCGGCGGGAACGGTCGAAGCAACGGAAGCGGCGGCGTTCCGGTTCCGCGTTCGCGAACGTCGGCGGGTTCGGCGGTCAATTCGGCGCGGCTTCCGTTCGTTCCTTGCGTCGCGACGTCGCCGAGCGGGCTCGAAACGGCTCTTTGGCGTTCGAGCGACGCGGAGGCGAAGACGGCGGCGCAAACGTCGGAAACGCCGAGCGCGGAGACGGCGACGAAGCCGCTTCTGCTTTACTTCCGTTCCGACGATTGCGCGCCTTGCCGTTCGACGACGCCGCTTGTCGAAGAGTTTGCGCGGAAGGGTTGGCCGGTTAGAATCTTGAATATCGGCGACGCGGAGGGGGGACGGGCTTGGCGGGCGTACGGGTTCCGGCTCGTTCCGGCGTTCGCGTTCGTCGAACTCGACGCTTCCGGGGAATGGTTTGCGACGCTCGACCTTTGGACGGGCGCGGCGGACGCGCGGCGCCGCATCGAGCGGAACTTTGCGGCGTTCAAGTCGCGAGATCCGACGCGACCGCGTCCGAACCCGCCGCGTCCGACGACGCAAGCGCCGCCGAAGTTCGTTCCTTGCGTCGCGACGGTCGAGCCGGAGGAAGCGGCGGAAACGGAAGCTCCGTCGAAAAACGACTTAACGAACGGCGCGGAAGAGCCGGAAGAAGACGCGGGCGATGCGGAGCCGCTTGTCGCGGAGACGGTCGCGGCGGAACCGGGGGACGGGCCGACGCTTCCGGTCGAATTGGAAGAGGCGGCGCTTCCGGCGGTCGCGGTCGGCGGCGAGTTCGGGCCGGATTTCGAACCGTCGACGGCGGCGGAGGCGCTCGAAGCGTTCGCGTCGGGCTGGTCGCCCTTTCGACCGGGCGCGGGGGACGTTCCGGAGTCGAGCGGCGGTTCCGGCGACGTCGGCGGTTCGACCGATTCGACGGCGGGGCTGATCGGCGGCGCGATCGAGCGGGCGGCGCGGGAGAAGGTCGACGCGTTGGCGGCGGAGCTGGAAAAAGCGGCGCGGGAACGAATCGACGCGGTCGCCGGGGAGTTGGAGTCGGCGGCGCGAGCGAAAGTCGGCGAGTTGGAGTCGGCGGCGCGGTTGAAATTGGACGCGGCGGCGGGCGCGGTCGAATCGACTGCGACGGCGAAGATCGCGTCGGCGGTCGACGGTTTGAAGCGTCGGGCCGGAGCGGCGTTAGCGGCGGTCGGCGTTTGGGGCGCGTTTGCGGCGGGCGCTTGGTATTGGCTCGTCCGCTTGCTTGCGAAGTGTTGGGGAAGCGCGCCGAAGTACCGCCTCGTCCGCGACGACGAAGGAGCGGCGCAAGCGTCGACCGCCGGGAGCGATTGACGGCGGCGTCGGCCCGAGCAAGCGGAAGAACGGAAGAGACCCGCGTCGGAAACGGCGCGGGTTTTGCGTTTGGGGCGCTATTCCCAAATTTTGCCGACGTCGTCCGCGACGCGCCGCGCGGCGATTTCGGCGTAAATTTCCGTCGTCGACGTCGACGAATGCCCGAGAACGATTCGCGCGACTTCGAGTCCGAGTTTTTCGCGAATTTCCGTCGCGGCGGCGTGTCGGAGCTGGTTCGGCGACCAAGAAGGAACGCCCGCGCGCTTCGCCGCTCTCGCGATCGCCCGACAAAGCGCGTCTTTGGTATAACGCTCCGCCGTTCGTTCGATTCGGGCCGCGACCGCTTCGGAAACGTCGCCGTTGGGCGCGGCGTAACGTTCGCGAACGGCGTCGCGCGGCGAGAAAATCGGCGCGTCCGGCGTTTTGTGTTCGTATTTCAAGAGCGTTTCTTGCGCTCGTTTGGCGATCGGAACGACGCGTACCTTGCCGCGATGGCGCGTCTTGTGGTCGACCGGTTTGTAGAGCCAAACGGCGCCGGAACGGTCGATTTGCCGCCAAGTCAAGTTGCGCGCTTCGCCGGGGCGCATGCCGGTGTAGCGGATCGTTTCGATCAAGTCGGCGATCGTTTGCGACGCGTTGAGGACGGTGAGGCGGACGTCGCGGTCGGGAACGGGACGCACCGGCTCCGTTTCGCGGGCGGGGGAACGGTCGATTTCGAGCGGTTTTAGCGACCGAACCGACGCGGCGACGTCGGACGGAACGACGAGGTTTTCTTCGCCCCAGTTGAAGATTTGCTTTGTCCAGCCGATTCGGTCGTTGATCGTGTTGCGGCAAAGGTCGCGAGTCAGGAGCGCGTCGCGAAGGCGGCGGAGGCGGGCGACGTTCATTTTGCCGACGGGAAGGTCGTAATAAAGTTCGAGCAAAGGGGGAACGACGATTTGCGCGAAGCGTTCGTAGGTTCCGGTCGAGCGGCCGAGTTTGCGGTAGTAGACCTGCGCCCAACGGAGGAACTGCGCGCAAAGTTCGGCGACGGTCGTTTGACGGCGTTCGAAGAGGGAAGCGTCGCCCGTTTCGAGCGTCGCGACGAACTGCAAATAGGCGGCGCGGGACTCCGGCGAGTTGTATTTTCCGGGAAAATAAATTTTTTTCCGGTTGTAGTAAGAATAACCGACGTCGCGCGATTTGAAGCGACAGTACTTGGGAATGTTCGACATGTCGTAATCTCCAATGTAGATACAATGTAGCTACAAACGGAAATTCGCGCGCGACCGAAAAAAGAAAACGTTCTTCTAAGTCTCTTAGGACAAAGACTTAAAAAGTGGGCGACGCAGGATTCGAACCAGCGACCTCCGCCGTGTGAAAGCGGCGCTCTAACCAACTGAGCTAGTCGCCCCCGCCCGTATAAAGAGAAACGCCGTCTTGCGAACGGCGTTCTACGGGATTTAGGAAAACTTCGTCAAAAGAAGTTGAGTGGAGAGTATGGGAGTCGAACCCACGACCTCAACATTGCGAACGTTGCGCTCTCCCAACTGAGCTAACTCCCCAATCTTCTGTCGTTAAAACGTCCGTTAGGTTCAATATAACTCAAACAATTTCAAGGTTGAAGTTGTCTTTCGTCTCGTTGTCCCCAACTGACAAAAAAGATTTTAACCGATCGTCGGAAATTGTCAACGGGGTTTTCTCGATTTTTTTAAAATTTTTTGCTCGACTCAAAAAGAAGGAAAAAGAACCGGTCTTCGACGCTCGTTTGCGCGATAAGAACCGTCGTTCGTCGGCGGCGCCCTTGGTGGACGCGGCAAAATGAAACGCGAAGTCTTCGACGCTCGTTTGCCCGATAAGTCTCGGCGTTCGTCGACGTCGTCGCTTGGGGGACGCGGCAAAATGAAACGCGGGGCCTCCGACGTTTGTTTGCGCCGAAAACGGAACCGTCGTTTGGCGGGCGGGGGCGAGGCGAACGCGAGCCAAGAAGGCGCGGGCTTGGCGACGTTGGGAAAAAACGACCGTTCCGCGACGAAAAAAGCGAAAAAAGTAAGAACGCGCCGCGTGAAAATAAAAGCGGAAACGACAGAGGGAATACGACGAACGAAACAAACGGAAAAGCGTTGGGGCCGCTCGGAACGCCGCGTCGCGCTTAAAAGAGAAAGGCGACGCGGCGAAAAAAGAAGCGGCGAAGAGCGGAAAGAGATTAACGGTCGATTCGACCGCCGCGCGCCGGGTCGTAATCGAAAGCGATTTGCCGAGACGAGCCGTCGGCGTAGCGAATCGACGCGCGGAATTTGCCGGCGACCGAGTCGTCGTCGGCGCTCGCTTCGCCAATAAGCGTCCAAGGCGCGTTGGCGGCGGAGTCGAACGGTCGGGCGCAAACTTCGACCGACTCGACGGCGCTTTTTCGACCGGCGCGGATTAAAAATTCGCGGCGCGACGCAACGTCTTGCGCTTTATCGGTTTCCGCGTTGTAAGTCGGGCGGATAACGAGACCGGAACCGTCCGGAAGAATCGTCGTTTCAAAAATAACGCGGCCCGTTTTGTCCGGGAACGGCGTCGTTTCGCCGCGTCCGTAAAACGTTTCGACGTCCTCGTGCAACGACCATTGGTTGTTCTTTAAAATCAATCCTTTAGCGTCGAGCAAATAGTGCGCGACATGCGCTCCGGCCCAACCGTCCCAAGCGAGCATAATGTGGAAGTGCGGCGGGAAGTCGCGGTGGCCGTTCGGATAGCAAGTTTCGAAACCGTAAAGGTTTATATGGTCGACGAAACCGGGCGACGTCGTTTCCGTCCAGCCGAGTTCGCGGCAAACTTCGAGCGCGCCGATCATAAAGTTAAGCTGCGCCTTGATTTGAGGTTCCGGATAAACGCCGTCGCGGTAAGGCCCGGCGCGACGCTCTTCGCGGTTGTGAAAGACGCCGAGGCGAACGGCGCCGAACGGAACTTCCGTAAAGACGCAAGTTGGAGCGGTTCGCGACGCGATTTCAAACGAAACGCCGCGCTCCGTTTTTTCGAACTTGCCGTCGCGGGCCCCGAGAACGCGAGCGACTTCGACGCCGGGCCAAACGACCTCGACTCGCGGCGCTTTGACGTTCGCGCCGGGCGCTTCGACGGTGAAATAGAAGCGCGTCGCGTCGACGCCGACGTGCGCTTCGCCCTCGACGACGCGCCAATCGGCGTTTTTATCTTCTTCGCTAAAAACGATTTGCGGACGATCGAACTTGCGCGACTTAGCGTCGCTTGGCTCGACGGGCGCGGTCGGAATCAAGACGGCGCCGAAGCGCGTCGTTTCGGCGGCTTCGAGCGACTGCGCCGTTAAAAAGAGACCGGCGACGAGAAGAAGAACGGCGACGCCGCGCCGGGGAGAATAAAATCGCGACGCTTGAACGGCTTGGTAAACGTTGCGGTCGAACGGGTTAAGGTTTGTTCGCATTGCGGGCTCCGGAAATTGGAAGGAGGGGGGAAACGAAGGAAAGCGCGGCGGCGCGAAGCGGCGTCGGGCGACGTAAGCGTCGAAACGAAGTCGGATAGCGACGCGACGGAGGGCGGCGCGAGTTTTTTTTGACGAAAACGGGCGAAATCGCTTGAAACGCGGCGCCGCAAGCGCTAAAATAAACGCGTCGTCATTATACTGAAAAAACGGGCGCGCCGCCAGCGTCGGCGGGAGATTTTCGGCGATTTTGTCGAAAAAAATATTCCGCGAACCTTCGACGTTAACGGCGGAGCGCGCAACATATTGAAAGGAAAATATTTCCGATGAAAGCGAACGGGAACGAACGAGACCGGCAAGGGCGAAAAAGAGAATGCGCCGACTTAAACGCTTCACGGGGCAAACGACGCGACGGCAAGAGTTGGAAACGCGTCGTTACGTTGGGCGTCGCGGCGGCGGTCGTTTGGGGAGGGGCGTCGTTCGAAACGGCGGGCGGCGACGTTTTCCAAGCGACGGCGTTCGCGGCGGAAACGAAAAAAGCGCAAGACGCGACGGCGAAAGGATTTCCGTCGATTTCGCAAGCGGAAATCGACGCCGCGTTCGAGAAGTTGCGTCCGGCGCCGCGTCTGTTGTTGACCGACGAAGCGCTCGCCGACGTTAAGAAAAAAATCGAGGCCGACCCGCGTTGGAGGGCGTTTTACGACGCGCTTAAACGGCGTTCCGATAAGAGGTTAAAAGCGTCGCCAGTCGAGAGAAAGCTGGAAGGAAAGCGGCTTTTAGGCGTTTCGCGCGAGGCGCTCGGGCGCATTTTCGACTGGGCGTTTATGTACCGTTATACCGGCGACGTCAAGTACGCGGCGCGGGTCGAAAAGGAAGCGGTCGCGATCGCCGAGTTTTCCGATTGGAATCCGTCGCACTTTCTCGACGTCGCGGAAATGACGACGGCGCTGGCGTTTGCATACGACTCCTGCGGCGCGACGTTTTCGGACGAGAATCGAAAAAAGATTCGCGAGGCGATTCGCGTCAAGGGCGTCGAAGAAGCGTTGAAGATTCGCGGTTGGTGGAAGAAAAACAACGCGAACTGGAACCAAGTCTGTTGG
>JAGBDN010000030.1 GCA_017937485.1 Thermoguttaceae bacterium | reverse complement strand
GTCGCCCGCGTCCGTCAATGGAACCGCTGGGATCGCAACGTCGACGACGGCTTAACGCTTCAATCGCTTCGCGGCGGTTCGACGTTGCAAGTCGCGATATACGACAAGTTAAAAGAATGTCTCGACAAGCGCGACGAACAAAAACTGGAGGACTTGAACCCGCTTTTCGACGGCGCCGACGAGTACGGCTTGACGCGAATCGAGTTTCGGTTCAAGCGGGAAGCATTGAATTACTTCGACTTACAAACGGTCGAAGACTTCGCCGAACGTATGCCGGACGTCGTCGACTACGTCACGCGGCGCTGGTTCCGGATTCTGAAAACGCCGAAAGTTCGCGGTCGCGAGAACAAACAAGACGTTTCGCAAGAGTGGGAATGGGTTCAATTTGCGTTCGAGTCGGCGTTCTGCCAAGGCCGCAAGTCGTCGGTTCCGCTGACCCGCGACCGTTCGAAACGTATCGACAAACGGCTTCTTGTCAAGCAAGCGTTAGGTTGCCTAAGTTCCGCGACGGCATACGATAACGAGGTATCGACGATGACTCTAGACGAATTCCAAATTTACGTTTTACAAGCCGTAAACGACGCGATTCCGGAGCTTTACAAAGATTACCTTCGCAAACGCGCGGATTACAATATAACGAAAAACGGCGAGTGCGACGTTCCGGAGCGCGAAGTTCTCGCAACCGCCGATAAAAGCAGACCTTACGAAAGGCTTCCATTTTAATGGATTCCGAAGTTTTGTTACAAGAAATCGCGTCATTTTTCGCGATGGGTTTTGGGTTCGGCGCGACGATTATTTTCTTAACCGTCGCCGTCCGTTCGTTTTATGATTTCTCTAAATAACAGGAGAATACCTATGAAGCTTTTTAAATCGTTGAAGCGCAAGGCTTGCAAAATTACCGCGATCGTTGGCGCGGCTTTTTTGACCTTGAGCGTTTTCGCTTGGAACGTTATGGCCGAAACGACTACGGCCAGCGGTCTCGAAATTCAAGAACTCGTTAGCGCGGCGGACGTTAAAACCGACCTTTACAACGCGATCGGCCCTTGGATTAAGGGCGGTCTTAGCGTCGCCGTTACGATCTTCTTGGTTCGTTTGGGCTGGCGTTTGATCAAGTCGTTCACGAATCGCGGCTAGTAGCACGAAAGGGGGGCGACCGATGCGTAATATCTTAATAACCTTAATGTTATGCGCTTTAACGCTAACGTCTTCGAACGTTTTTGCGGCAAAGTACGACGAGTCGAAACGCACGGAGCGTATGGGTTTAAGTTTTTACGACGGTCGCCCTATGTACTATTTTAGCCTTGGGCGTCCGGCTTCCGGTGAAGATTATCCTTTATACTTGTCTGCCGAACGTTTGCGCACCGGCGACGATATTTCCGAGCTGCCGAACTACAACTCGCAATACGGCTATGTGATCATACAAGGCAAGACGTCTAAAGACTTTATTATTTACGGTTACGACGACAACGGTCATTTGGAGTATTTGTCTTTTGTCGATAATCCGGATAAGGCTTCTTGGATGCAAAAAGCGTTGACGCTTTATGGCCCCGGCGCTCTTGCTCAAGCTTCGACCGGCGACCTCGGCTTGAACGTCGCCGACGAACTTTTCGCGATGGCGAAAGATATTTTCGGCGAGTTTTTTCCTTTCTTTGCCGGAATTTTCGCGTTGGCGGCCGGTTCGAAATATTTCGAACATTTGGCAAAAACAGGAGTTAAAAAATCACGTCAAACGCCTGTCGTTGGGTCGAAATTGAAAACGAAAAGCCGAGAAGTCGACGTTCTCGATTACGTTGATTTGCCTAACGATAATCCCTATCGTTTGCGTACGCCGCGCGAACTTCGCGAGGAACGTATTCGCGAGAATCGGGAAATTTTGTCGGCGCAAGCTAATATGAGTGAAAAAGACGCCGTTCGAGCGGCGTATATTGACGGATCGTTTTGGGGACGCGAATTTTCCGACGACGTTAAAGAGAGCAATCGTCAACTTTTAGAGTCGTTTGACGCGATGGACGAGTTCACGCGTTCGCTTTTGATTCAACGTTTTGAAGAGATGAGTTTTTTCCAAGAAGTGAGCGTTTTGAAGTCGTATCGATACGACGCTTATGGCGTTGGCGAATATAGCGGCGCTAATCCTTTTGTTAATGGAAGTTTCGACGACAACGCCGACGACGCTTTCGATTCCTGGTTCGGCGCGCCTTGGGACGAGGAAAATAGCGAGGTTTGAGAATGACGATAACTGACGAACTTCTTTATTTGCAACTCGTTTCGCTTTGGTTCGGCGTCGGTTTCATAGGTTCGATTTTAATTTTTGCCTTTCTTTTCAAAAACTAATGGAAACGTACCTAACGAGTTTGTGGGCGACGCTTTATGTCGTTGGAATGCTTTACCTCATATTGGCGATGCTGGCAAAATGCGACCGAGATTAGCGTTACTCTTCCTTTTCGCGTTGGCGACGATTTACCCTGTTCCGTCGTGCCGTTACAAGACATACGCGCAAGAGTCGGCGTCGACGGACGAAAACGCCGGGATTATGACGCTTGCGTCGGGCGATCTCGCGTATACGCGCATTTCCGACTTGATTCGCGGCGAAGTAGGCTCGAGTTATTACTCGTTGTCGAGCGAAACGTCGTCGACGAACGCGGCGGAACTCTATACCTATATTTTAAAAGACGTTGCGGACGATTCGACCGGCGACGTTTGGCTCTTTTCCGGCTCGTTGTTGGCTTACGGACGGAAAACTTCCAGTCAGTCGCCCGTTTGGTTCCAGTTGTCGTTATGCGGTACGCTTTATAAACTTACGAACGGAAACTGGGCCCTAAAATCGTCGAACGTCGGGTTTGGCCTGCCGGGAAATATGACGTCGTTTAGTAATACATACGGCGTAACTTACGACGAAGGCGCGACTTTCTTCGAACAATACGTCGCGGCGGCTCGTCGTTATTGCGAACTTCTCGGAACGACGTTTAACGAAGCGACATACGCCAACTATATTAATTACGCGACTTGGGACACAGACGAAGGCGGCGTCAACAACTTGGCCGAATGGGTTCGCGGCACGCGTATCGACTATTGGCAAGACGATGTGCCTTCCGACTCTAAGTGTAAATGCGGCGCTTGTTGTAGTTGCGAATGTAAGTGCGGTCAATGGAGCGGCGCCGAGTGCGGCAAAACGTCGAACGATTGCGCTTGCCACCCGAAAGAACCGGATTGCACTTGCGCCGATTACTGTTGCGCCTGCGAGTGTAAGTGCGAAAAGTGCGCCGACGGAATGCATAGCGCCCACCAAAACGGCTCCGATACCTGCGACGGAACTACCGGCGACACAATAGGTTTCGTCGGTTGCGACTGTCATAAAACGACCGAAGAAAAAGAGTGCGAATGCGCTAAATATTGCTGTAAACATACTTGCAAGTGCGAGAAATGCGGCGACGGCGAACACTCCGCGCACGAAAACGGCTCCGCGACGTGCGATAACACCGACGGCGAAAGCGGTTGCGCCTGCCATAAAACCGACGATCCGGAAAATCCGGACGAAGAAGAATGCGAATGCGCTAAATACTGTTGTCTTCACACTTGCGCCTGTAAAAAATGCGGCGACGGCGAACATTCCGCGCACGGCAACGGCTTGCCGACGTGCGACGGCACGACCGAAAACACCGGTTGCGCCTGCCACGAAACGACCGGCGACGAAGAAGAATGTGCTTGCGCTAATTACTGTTGTTACCATACTTGCGCCTGTAAACGATGCGCTTCCCTTCCCGCCGAAAAACATTCGCAACACAAAAACGGCTCGCCGACGTGCAACGGTACAACGGGTAGCGGCGGTTGCGCCTGCCACGAAACGACTGGCGAAGAAAACGATAAACTCGAATTGCCCGCCGATCAAGATTACGAAGTTCCGGAAGAAAAACAAAAGGAAACGTTCCTTCCCGATACCGAATTAAACGACGCGTTTGGAAAACTTAAAAGCAAACTTGCCCAAAAGTTCGGACTTGAAAAATTATCGCGTTTGCTTGACGGCGACCTTTCCGGCGACTTGCCGAGCTGGTCGTTTCCGCTTCCCGAGGCCCTTGGCGGCGCGGTCGACGTCGATTTTAACGATCTACTCGACTATCCCGTTATCTCCTTAACTCGCGGCGTTTTAAGTTTTTTAGTTTATTTTTTCACGGCGACGACTGTTTTTAATTCTTTGAGGCGATTATTATGACGTCGATTAACGCTCCTTTATTTGGCGTGCTTTTGGGCGGCGCTCTTACCGATCTTCTATTTTGGTTTGCGCGAACTTTCTATAAAACGTGGAATTCGACCGTCAAACTTGTTCAATGGCTTGGCGTTAAGATATACAACGTCGCCCTTGAAGTGTTTGAGTTTATGTTCGAGAAATTCGTCGACGCGTTCCTATTTTTGCTCGACTTTTTTCCCGACGCCGACTTGTCTGGCTTGGACGCCGGTTTGTCGACGTTGCTTGAATATTGGCAAGGTTTTGACCAAATATTGCCTTTAAGCGAGATATTCTATTGCGTAAACTTTTTGGTACTTTACTTTACGATTTTCACTGCAATTCGCTTGGTTGTTAAACTAGTCCCGACGATAGGCTAAACAACGATGACGATTAAACTTGTATACGGAGCGCCCGGAAGCGGCAAGTCGTACCATATGGCCAAAACGTTGGCCGAAATGTTATGCGATTGGGCGCGCGTCGAGAAGCAAACCGGCGAACGCTACCCGCGTAAACTCTATACGAACCTTCCCCTAATCCGTTCCGCTTACAAGGATTACGTCGAACGCAAAACCGGCGTCGAGTTCGACGTCGATTATTACCTTGTAGAAACGACCGACGCTTTTTTCGGCGAACCGGCGCGAGTTCGCGACGAAAACGGGCGTTTCCTCGAAGACGAGCAAGGTAAGCCGGTTTGGGAATTTTGGTGGGATCGGATTCCGGACGACGCGTTAATCGTTCTCGACGAAGCGCATAATTACCTTGGCGTCGAATACGCTTATGTCAACAAAATCGAGACGTTCCGCGCGATGCGGAAATATTTTTCGCAACATCGCCATCGACGCCACGACTGGATTCTCATAACCCAAGCAAAGAACAACCTTTCGAATCAAATTTTAGTTCTGTGCGAACAAGCGATCCACGTCTTTAACGCGAAAACGCTGACGCTTCCCTTCCCGATTTCGATTCCGATGGAAGATATTGAAACGCTTTTGAAGGGGTTCGGCGTTAAAAATCAAGTATATCGAATTCGCGTAGGGACTTACAACGACCGCAAGGTCGTTTTCGACGGCCCGGTTCAGGCGTTTACGATGACGTCGGAGATTTTCGCGCTTTATAAGTCGAACACGATGGCCGCCGATAAAATCGACGTTGTCGGCGACCGCGCGCTCCCCTTTAAAGGCCCTATCGGCGGTATTTTATGGTTTGCGAAACGGCACGTTCCGCACTTGGCCGTTAAGGCGGGCGCCGTTTTTTTTGCCTGGTCGTTCTTCAGCGACGTCGTTTTATCGCCCGATTTTATGATGGGCGATTCTTCGAAAAACAAGCGTCAAACGGTTAAAAAACAAGAGGTTAAACCTGTAAAAAATCCCGAAAATGTAAGCGCTTTACCGCAAGAAGCGCCGATAATATTACCGGAGGAAATAGCGCCGGAAACGTTGCCCGAAAACAATTTAGCGACGCATTCCAGCCCGATTTCACAACCGGAAACCTTGCCCAAACTTGCGTCGGCTCCGTTCGGCGTTCAAGCGTTTTTCACGGATCGGATTATTTCCTCGACCGGCGCCTATAAAATAGGCGAACTCGTTGAAATAGCTCGATTTGGAGAAAATACCGATGACACGGACGTTATCGAAGAG
>JAGBDN010000063.1 GCA_017937485.1 Thermoguttaceae bacterium | reverse complement strand
GGAACGCGGCGCGACGACGACCGACTCGACGCTGGAATCGCGGTAAGAAACGGCTCGAAACGCGCCCTCGCCGACGCCGCCGTCGAAGCGTTTTTTGACGGCGACGCCGCTCGAAGTCAAGATTTCGTCGACGCTTGGCGGGTTGAAGAAATCGGTCGCGGCGCCGCAGAACGTTTTGACGTCCCAACCGCGCCGCGCCAACGCGAGCAGCGTTTCCCGCGTCGTGATCGACGCCCCGTTCGATTGGTCGAGATACCAATGCCAAGAAGCGAACAGAACTCGCGTCATTTCATAGGTTCCGAGATTTCCAGGGGTACGCTTTTATTTTCTGACTTCAATTTGTTAAAGTCGTCTAGCGTAAGTTCAAACTCCGGCAAATCCTCCTCGTTCGCAACGACCGGCGTATATCCAGGGATTTTTTTCAAGTCGTCAAGAACGTCGTAAAGACCGTTTGCGTCTTTTCCATAAGTCCCATTTTCATAATACTTAACAACGCCGTCCGAATAAACGACACGCACCGCGTAAAAAATCGACGCTCGAACAGATTTCTCGCTTTCAACCGGTTCGGCAACGCAAAAAGGAACAATTTTCACCGATTTCATTTCGGTAAAAGGCAGGCTCATAAAACGCCGCGTCTTTATCTGAACGCGGCTGTGATTAAGCCGCGCCGCCATAAACATAGCCGTTGTTTCGGCGTCGTATTTGTCTTCTCGCGCGGCGAGGGCGTGTTGACCGCATAAACCTTTGGCGAATTCTCTCTCTTTCTCCGCTTTCGGGGGCGGAATAACGCTTGGCGTCCAAGGCTCAAACGAGAATGCATAAACTATTCTGGACACGTCCTGCCCCTCCGCAGCGCATCGTTCCAAATATATCTCTCGCGCCTTCTCGTTAAATCGTTTGGTAAACTCGGCGTAAAAAGCGTCTAATCCGACAACGTGCTCCGGAGTCGCTTCAACGCTCGCGGCGTCGGGCTCGCTTTCCGGCGCGGTCGTTCCATCTAACGCGTCCGCGTCATAATACTTAACGCTTCCGTCGCAATAGAGCGCGCGCACCGCTTGGCGCGCCGTCCCCCCTTTTTCGGTTGCGGGCAACGAAACGATTTTTATCGATTTTACCGCGGAGTTTACCGCGTCAAACTTAGTCTTTGCTTCGACCATAAAGCAAGCGAGCGCTTCGGTTGTTTCAAAGCAATCCTCGCGGATTTCGTTCGCTTCCGCCGTTCTCCTCGCCCAGTTGATCCAAGCGACGGCCAAATCCCGCGTTTCCGCAACCTGTTTTGTTGCTTGCTCAAGTTCTTCGGTTGCTTGGCCTTGTGTTCCGCCGCCCATCGCGACCAACACCCCCCACGCCAATATAAGCGTAATAAAACTAAAAAAAAACTTTTTCATTTTCTTTCCTTGCGCCTATCCTTTATTGAAATTGCCTTTTCTTCACACCTTCGCTTTTCGTTAAAAGACTCCGCTGTAATCGTAATGTAGGTAACTTCCATCTATAAAAGTAACCTTTATCGCAGTATGTTGCCCTAAACCCTGACACTTAGGCGAATTAACTCCGTATTCATGAGATATGCTTGCAATTGCCGCTTTTGCATTTTGGGCTTCCGCGTCATTCCCAGCAATGAATTGCTTGAATTTGTTAAATATAATTGCGCTTATATTTTGACACGACGGGTTTATCGAGCCTGCTATAAGACTAACAGCTTCTTTACGTTGAGCGAGCAAGTTTCTTTTGGCTTGCTCAATATCGGCCCATTTGAGAGTTACGCTCAAATTGTCGTACAGTTCCGGAGCGCCCGTATACTTCATTTTAATTGTAGCGTCTACCGTTCCATATTGCGATTGGTTCGCGCAATAAGTTATTTGGCCTGACGTCGGATTAAGTTCAAAGGGGCAAGTCGCCGTTCCGCCGCTTACATTCCACGAAAAATTCACCGGAGCCGTATGATTATATCCCGGCACATAAATGGAAGCGCCGTTCGTTGTATTATACGTGCAAATACCGCGAGTATACGAATCGTCGTTTACCGTTTTATTATTCGCGCCCTCTTCCGCGACTCCGGTAACAAATTCCGGCGCGTCAAGAACCGCAACCGTAACGCCGCTTTTGCTTAACGTATAATCCTCGCTATTTGAGGCCGTAAAAGAAAACGTGTAGATACGAGCGCCATCGTAAACAGTATTTGAATCAAACGGATAAGTATACCCGATCCCTCCCTTGCTTAAATCAAACGTAAGCGGCGAGGCGGTTCCGTTGTTATTACAAACTACCGTAACCGACGTCTTGGCCGGCCCGGAAAAATATACCTTCAGGTCATTGCCTTCGTAAAAAACTTTATCGGTTCCAAAGCTTAATCCTCCAGAAAAAGAGTTGTCCATTCCGCCGGAAAAAGTTACTTGAATTTTACCGCCACTTGTAGCGGTCTGCCCGCTCATAACGGACGCGTCGCCCGGTTCTTGCTCGATTTCTCCTAAGTCGAGCGGTTCGAAGGTTAACGCTTCGGCGACGACGTTTAATGTTTCGCCGTTGGTCGCCGTTTCCGCGAACGTCGTTTCGTCGGTTTCGTCCCAAAGAGCGCCGAAGTCGGCGAGCGTTTCGTCGGCGAGGGTCGCGTTCGAGCGTAACGCGATGAGCGCGGCTTGCTCCGACGTAACGTAAGGCCCGTAAGGAACGGAATTAAGAGCGGCGAGAGAAATCGTCGTTTCGGCGTCGTCGGTAGACAGTTCCGACGCCGAAAACGCCGGGGCGGGGTCGGGCCCCCAACTTTCTCCGACGTCGGAGCCGACTAACGACGCGGCGCCGCCGAACGCGTCAACCGCCAGAAGCGCCCGGTTTTCAAGGGGTTCCATCCGGAGACGACGGCTCTTGGGCGATTGTCGAACGGCGCGTTCGAGAGCGCTCGGACGGCTAGCGAAGAACGGAAAACGGCTCGAAAGGTTGCGGAAAAACGATTTCATTTTAAGCTCCTTTTTAGGAAACGTTGCGAACGCGAGACTTGCGACGTTAAAACGACGCGC
>JAGBDN010000013.1 GCA_017937485.1 Thermoguttaceae bacterium | reverse complement strand
CCGCCCGCGGTCGCGTCCGCGTCGGCTTCGGCCTTCGCTTCTTCGCTCGCTTTAAGCGCGGTCATTTCCGCTTGATATTCCGGATCGTCGGCGAAAATCGACGGCGTTCCGACTTCCGGGAAGACGACGTTGTCGCGATAAAGGCGCGCGCCGCTGACGACGTTTTCGCCTTCGTCCAAGCCCTTCTTAATAACGACTTGTTTTTCGTTCGAGTCGCCGAGCCAAACCTCTTTGCACCCCCAAACGCCTTCGTTGTACGTCAAGCAGTATTTTTTCGCGTCGTACTCGAGAACGCATTGAACCGGAACCATCAAAGCGTCCTTTTGCTCCTTCGCGATAATGCGAACTTGCGCGGTCAACCCGGAGCGGAGTTCCGGAAGCTCTTCGTTGATCTTGACCATCGTAACGTAGTCCTTCGCGGACGACATCCAAACGATTTCCGGATAAGGATTGACCTTGACGACTTCGCCGGAAACGACGCGGCCCGGAATCGAGTCGAAAGTGATTTTCGCCTGTTGCCCGACCGCGACCGACGAAATGTTCGCTTCGTTAATCATCGCCTTGACGCGCATTTGCGTTTTGTCCGGAAGGCGAATGAGAACTTGACGGTTGCGGACGGTCGCGCCCTCTTTAATCATTTCCGATTCGGACATACGACGCGAGTCTTGGTTCGCGTAAACGACTTGCCCGTCTTGCGGAGCGCGGATTTTGCAATTTTCCGACTGTTCCTTGTAACGCTCTTCGCGGCGCTTGTTGATCTCGTAAGAGTTGCGGTCGGCCTCGACCTTGGCGCGCGCCGTTTCGATGTCGGACATCAACGACGTGATTTGTTTTTCGCTCGTGTACCGCAAAAGCGTCGTCTTTTTCAAGTCGGCGACTTCGAGCGAGTTCTTCGCTTTTTCGACGGCGACTTTGTCGATTTCGTACTGTTGTTCGGTCGAATAACCGAGGGTAACGAGACGGCTGGTGTACGCGGCGCTGTCGGCGTTTTGCTTGCGATTTTGCTCCGCTTCGAAGATGGTGTTTTCGTAATCCATCCAGGTCTGCTTGAACGTGCCTTCGACGTATTCCTCGAGCGAGATTTCGGCCGAACGCAAGGTGTTGCGAGACGAGTTCAGCGTCGCGCGGGACGAGTTCGTCGTAACGACCTGCGAGTCGTATTTTTCGTCGATGTCGGACGAGTCGAGCTCGACGAGGAGCTGGCCCTTCTTAACGTCCTGCCCTTCCGGGACGAGGTAAATAACCGTCGCGGAACCTTCGACTTGCGAGGCGACGTCGACGTTCTTCGCGCTTTCGGCGCTCCCCTTCCCGTTGACTTCGTGAACGAACGTCCCTTTTTCGACCGCCGCGAAAATGACGTTGACCTTTTTGGTCGTCTGCGCGCGGTTCGACCAATAAGCGTAACCGCCGGCGGCGAGACCGCCGAGAACCAATAATATAACGACGACTTTCAACGCGCCGCCGCGCCGTCGAGGCGCGACCGTGCGAAGGCGTCGTTTTCCTTTGCCTTGCGTTTGCGTTCGCTGGAACATAAGGTCTTCCTAACTTTGAGACGCTAAAAACCGAGTCGAGCCGCCGAGCGTCGGGCGACCGACGTGAATATTATTCCCTTTAAATGAATTTTCGTTCGGCGATCTTTTCGCCGCCGAACTCGTTTGCGCTTTTCGTCTAATTTGCGCGTTTATTTTCTTTTCGTTTCAAATCGACGCGGCGCCTGTTGTTATATAAATTATCGCGACGAAGCCAAAACGTCAAGAACCCCGACAATAATTATTCGACGATAACTTTTTCAAAAACGCGTTTTTCTTGCGAAGTCCCGTCGACCGGCGCGACCGCGTCGGTCGTTACAACCGTCGCAAACGGCGCATCGCGAATCTCGCTTAACTTGGGTTAAGTCGCGAGCCGCCTTTCGACGATAAGAAACGAGAAATCGCGCTTCGTCGAGAACGCGCCGCCGCGGAACCGAACCTAGTAATTTTTAACCGTCGAGCGTCGGCGAAGGTTTCGCAAAGCTCGTCGAAAACGCGCAAAATTCCGCCGTTTTATCGCGTTGCTTCGACAAAAGCGCCGATTTTGCCCGTTTTGCCGATTTTTCCGGCGACGCGTCTCCGTCGCGTCCTTTGAACGTCGCCCCTTTTAACCGTTACCACCGTTTCTATCGTCGCCAACGACGCCAAGCCTAAAATCGTTCGACTCGCCGCGACCGTCGCGACCGTCGAGCGCGGAAAGGAACACTTCGATGTCAACGCGGTTCGCACTCTTCGAGACGCCGAAAAGCGTCCCGTTTTTCCTCCTTCTCGCGGCGTTTGTTTGCGCCGGTTTCCTCGTCGGCGGCGCCGAAGTTCGCGCTCAAAACGCCGTTCCGGATCTCTCGGAGCTCGATCGTTTCGAGTTCCCGTTCGAGAACGTCGACCTGAAGCCGGTCGTCGGCGCGGTCGCGATCGCGCCGGATCGCTCGAAAATTTACGTCGGCGGAGACGACCAACGCGTTTACGCTTGGGACGTCGCTTCGAAAGAGGTCGCGCCCGTCTTCGCGAGGCTCGACGACTGGACGCGCGCCCTCGCCTTCTCGCCGACCGCGCCGGACGAAATCGCGACGCTGACGCAAGCGGGCCAACTCCAAATTTGGAACGCGAAAACGCAAAAACTCCTTCGTCAAGCGCGCGAAAAAGTCCTCGGCGCCCGCGACTTCGCCTACTCGCCGAACGGCAAGGTGATCGCCGTTTGCGGATTCCGCTCCGAAATTTACGTCTTCAACGCCGACCAACTCGACCTGCTCACCGTTTGGCGCGCCCCCGGCGAAAGCTCGACTTCGATTCGCTTCTCGGCGGACGGTTCGCTTCTCGCGGTCGGCGGACGCAACGGCGTCGTTCGCGTTTGGACGACGAAAGACGGCAAAATCGCTCGCGAATTCAAGTCGACCGGCGCCCGTCGCGTTCGCGCCGTCGCGTTTAGCCCGGACGGTTCGCAAGTCGCCGCCGCCGGAGAAGGTTCGCTCGTCGAAATTTGGAACGTCGCCGACGGTTCAAAAGTCGCCGAAATCGAACTTGGCGAAGGGCGCGTCTTCTCGCTGACTTTCTGCGGCCCGACGAAAATCGCGTCCGGCGACAGCTTGAACCGCGTTCGGATTTGGGACGTCGCCGCGAAAAAGGAAATCGCTCGCGGCGAAGGGCACGTCGGCACCGTCGCCGTCCTTCAATTCGACGCGACCGATTCAACCCTCCTAAGCGGCGGATTCGATACGACCGTCGTTAAATGGAAAATTCCGTAAAGTTTTACTATTTTCCATTATTGAAACGCCCCGTCGCGGTCGATAAGAGGAATTAAGGGAAAATCCGTTAACGGTTCCCTTATTTTTTCTCCTTCCGCAATCGGAGCGTTCGGCGCGTCCCGCAAAATTGGCGCCGTCGACGCGACCGGGCTTGTCGACGGTAAAAAGGGGGAAAATCGAACGTTTTCCGTCGCTAAAACGCGCTCCGCGGTCGATAAAACCGTTGAAGGCGCGTTCGCGTCGCCCGAAAACGCTTCGCTCGTTTCCGTTTCCGAGCGAAAAACGTCCTCCTATATATTAATAATATTGAATAAATAGCGAAAAATTTTTCCGCATTCAGCGCACGAAAGGCCGAAAGATGTCGTTCTTCACGCAAAAACGCGCGATCGAAAACGCCTCGTCCCGAAAAGACCGTCGAACTCGCAAACGTTCGCAAAACGCCGACGTTCGCCGCGACGCGAACCGCCGCCTTTGCCGCTTTGAAGAGTTGGAAAAACGCGAACTCCTCGCCGCCGACCCGATTTCGGTCGGGGTCGTTTACGCCGAACAGGGCGTCGAGGCGCTCGGCGACAAGTTTTACGTCGCTTGGGTCGGCGGAGAAGCCGGGTCGACGACGCTTGACTCGTTGACGATCAACCTCGACAAAAACGGCAACGGCCAACTCGACGACGGCGAAACGTTCTTCGACGTGTCGCCCGACGGTTACGGCGTTTACAGTTCCGTTCCGTTCACGGTCGTCGAAGCGACCGAGGGCGTCGGCTACTCTTACGAAGTCGAAGACGGCGGTATGACGCTGACGATTTCGTTCACGAATTTCAAAGCGGGCGACAAATTCGTCTTCACGCTCGACGTCGACGAGTATCAAACGACCGTCGACGGCGAAAAACAGAACGACAACTCGATCGTCGAAGGGGGCGAGTTCGGCGGCTCCGTCGTTAAAGGAATCGCCGGGTCGACCGTTTCGGCGACGTTTAGCTCCGAACATTATCAAACGGAAAATTGGGTCGGTTCCTTCGTCGACGATTACGACGGCGAGTACGAGCGCGCCGCCGCGTTGAGCGGTTCCTACTCCGCGGAAGACCTCCCGTTCGACCTCGACGACAATAACGAAGGGATTTGGCACGCCGGCGTCTACGCGCAGATCGACCTGACGCCGAAACCGGTCGTTATCAGCGGTTACGTTTACGGCGACCGCGACGTCGACTGCAATTACGACGTCGGTCAAGACGACCCGCTCGCGAACGTCGAACTGACCCTCGTCGCGAAAGACGGTCGCACTTGGACGACGACGACCGACGTCAACGGTTATTACGAATTTAACGCCGAAGATATTCTCCCCGGCGAATACGAAATCGTTTCGCAATGCGACGTTAAATCGCCGGAAGGCCTCTCCTACTTCGACTTCTGCGCGAAGGGCGGCGAGTTCGGCGAAAAGGTCGACCCGTTGCATATCAAAGTCGAGGGGATGGAAGGCGGCGACGTCGCGCCGGACAACAATTTTGCGAAGGCGCTGATCGGGACGATCTCCGGGAACGTCTTCGAAGACCGAAACGACGCGGACGGCAAAAACGACGGCGAAACTTGGGACGGCGTCGCGTATCCGGCGAAGGTCGAGCTTTGGCGCGTCGACGTCGACGCCGACGGGAACGTCGTCAAGACGCTGATGGAAACGCAAACGGTCGACGCGGCGGGCGGTTACCAATTCGTCCTCGACGGCTCTTACGGTCAAAACGGCGAACTCCGCAAGCTCGTCGAAAAGACTTACGAACTGCGCGAAATTTTCGATTCCGCCGATTATACGGACGGCAAGGATTACGTCGGCACGTTGGGCGGCGTCGTTTCGAACGACGTCTTCGGCGATATTTACGTCGGATACGGCGAACACGGCTATAATTACGACTTCGGCGAGCTGAAACTCGGCTCGATCGCCGGGAACGTCTTCGAAGACCGAAACGACAACGGCGTTTTCGACGCGGGCGAAATCGGAATTTCCGGAACGACCGTCGAACTTTACCAATGGGACGGCGCGAATTACGTCAAAATCGCCGAAACGACGACCGACGAAAACGGCGCGTACCGCTTCGACGACCTCGATATCGAAAAGGAATACGCCGTTAAGGAGTTGCAACCGGGCGATTACTCGGACGGCAAAGACGCGGTCGGCTCTCTCGGCGGCGACCTCGCGAACGATTACGTTTCGAAAATCGAAATCGGTTGGGATCAACACGGCGAACGTTACGACTTCGGCGAACTCAAACTCGGTTCGATCGCCGGGAACGTCTTCGAAGATCGGAACGACGACGGCGTTTTCGACGCGAACGAAGTCGGTATCGCCGACGTTACCGTCGAACTTTACCAATGGGACGGCGCGGATTACGTCAAAGTCGCCGAAACGCAAACGGCGGCGGACGGTTCCTACGTTTTCGAGAACCTCGATATTAACCGACAGTACGCGGTCAAAGAAAAGCAGCCGGAAGCCTATTCGGACGGCAAAGACGCGGTCGGTTCGCTCGGCGGAAACCTCGCCGCGAACGATTATACCGATTCTATCGACGTTCAATGGGACGAACACGGCGAAAATTACGACTTCGGCGAACTGAAACTCGGCTCGGTCAGCGGGTACGTCTATAACGATAAAAACGACGACGGCGTCCGCGACGAAGGCGAACCGGGTATTCCGGGCGCCACGGTCGAACTTTACCGCCTCGACGGCGAAGAATACGTCAAAATCGCCGAAACGACGACCGACGAAAACGGTTTTTACAAGTTCGACTCGCTCGATATTGAGCGAACCTACGCGGTCAAGGAAATCCAACCGGACGCTTGGGACGACGGCAAAGACGCGGCCGGCTCCCTCGGCGGCGTCGCGACGAACGACAAAATCGACAATATCGACGTTTATTGGGACGCGCAGGGCGTCGAATACAACTTCGGCGAACTCCTTCCGCTCGGCTCGCTTAGCGGCTACGTTTACGAAGACGACAATAACGACGGCGTTCGCGACGCGAGCGAAGCGCCGATTAAAGACGTCGTCGTTAGCCTTTACGTCGTCGAAGCGGACGGAACGGCGAAACTTGTCGCGACGCAAAAGACCGACGAAAACGGCTTTTACAAATTCGACGCCTTGGAGCCGGAACGAACGTATATCGTTCGCGAAACGCAACCGGACGCTTATTTCGACGGCAAAGAAACCGTCGGAACGATCTTCGGCGCGACGGTCGGCGTCTCCTCGATGAACGACGAAATCGCCGAAATCGAGCTTCCGCGTCGCGGCGCCGGAATCGAATACAACTTCGGCGAACTTCGTCCGGCGTCGATTTCCGGCCACGTTTACGAAGACAAGAACGACAACGGCGTTTTTGACTCCGGCGAAGTCGGAATCAAAGGCGCGACGCTGACCCTTTGGGTTCTCGATAAGGAAACCGGCGAGTACGTCGCGACCGGGCGAACCGTCCAAACGAACGCGAAGGGCGAGTACGTCTTCGACAAGCTCGAACCAAACCGAATTTACCGCGTCGTCGAAACGCAACCGTCCGGTTACAACGACGGCAAAGACGCGGTCGGCTCCCTTGGCGGCGAAATGAAGAACGACGATTTGTTCGCGATCTCCGTCAAACCGGGCGACGCGGGCGTCGACTACGACTTCGGCGAACTCCCGATTCCGGTTCCGGAAACTCCGCAAAATCCGCAAAACCCGCGCGACACAATTCCGGACGCGCCGGGCGCTTCCTTCCCGATTTCGATCCCGTCGAACTATTGGGGCGCGGCGCCGACGCACTTCCCGTATACGTTCAACCAACCGTATATCCCCGGCGCGTCGACGACGCTCTTCGGCGGAGGCGGGCTCCCGACGGCGCAGTCTTGGCGACTTAGCGTTTTGAACGGCGGTTCTCCCCGTTCGATCGACGCCTTGACGACGACGTTCGGTTTCCGCGGCGATTACAACAACGGTTCCGGCGGTTCCTATCGATACGTCGACGTCTCTTGGTCGCTCGAAGACGGTTTCAACGGCGGCGAATGGTTGATTCGCGGCGCGAACGGCGAAATTTTCGCCAATTACAAGTTCGGGGCCGAAGGCGCGAAACCGATCGTCGGCGACTGGAACGGCGACGGTTCCGATTATATCGGGATTTACGTCGACGGGCGTTGGTTCCTCGACCGCAACGGCGACGGCGTTTTCGACGCCGAAGACCTTTGGGCCGAACTCGGTTCCGCGAGCGATCAACCGGTTTCCGGCGACTGGGACGGCGACGGCAAGGCCGACATTGGGATTTTCGGCCCGCAATGGGCGAACGACGCGCAAGCGATCGCGGTCGAACCCGGTCTCCCGACCGACCACAACCGTTCGATTACGATCGAACGCGGCAAGAACGTCCCGCCGAACGAAAAACTTTTCAGCCGAAGCGAGTTGAATCTTCGCGCGACGAAGCATCGCGACGGCGGCCAAGTTCGCGTCGACCTCATCGACCACGTCTTCCAATACGGGAACGACGGCGATATCGCCCTGACCGGCGACTGGACGGGCGACGGCGTCGCGAAGATCGGCGTTTACCGCAACGGCGACTGGTATTTCGATATGAACGGCGACGGTCGTTGGAACGACGGCGACGTTAAGCTCGAACGAACGGGCGGCGCCGGGTACGTTCCGGTCGTCGGCGACTTCGACGGCGACGGCGTCGACTCGATCGGTCTCTTCTCCAACGGCGATTGGTTGATCGACTCCGACGGCGACCGACGTTTCGACGCGTCGATTCGCTTCGGGCAAGCGGGCGACGTTCCGGTCGTCGGCGACTTCAACGGCGACGGCGTCGACGAACTCGCCGTTTACCGTCCCGGCGCGACCGACTCCGACGCCGCCGACGGCCCGCGTCAAGCCGACGCCCCGGTCGAAAGCCCCGTCGATTCGCAAGTCGCCGAATCGGCCGAAGGCGCCGCGTTGCAACGTTAATCGATTTTCGGAACAAACGCCGTTCGTTCGCGGCGGCGTTTGTTCCGCGCTCCTTTTTTCCGCTCCGTTTGCTTCTTATTTCCGGAACAAACGGAGCGTTTTTCCTTTCTTGTCCATTTCTCCGCGCTTAACACGTCCGATTTTATCGCCCTTCCTTACTTCTTTTCCGAAAAAAAACGTTTATTTTTCCGAACGCGCCCGCCGACAAATCGCGCCGTTTCGGGTATAATAAAAAGCGCGGCGCCGCGTCGGCGCGAGTTTTTTTCGCCGCCGCCCGTTTCGCCGTTTTACGTTCTCCAACTTCCCGTTTTTTCCCATCTCCCCTATATTCCGCCGAGGAGTCCGCCGATGATTCGTTTTGGAGCGATCGCCGACGTTCAATACGCCGACCGAGACGACGCGATCGGGCGCTCTTACCGCGCCTCGATCGGCAAATTTTTAGAAGCCGCCGGAACGTTCGCCGCCGAAAAGGTTCCGTTCGTCCTGCAGTTGGGCGACGCGACCGACGGCGGGCTGAAAAATTATCTCGCCGTTCAAGAGCTAATCGACGTTTCGGAAAAAGCGGGCGTCGTTTGGCGGCACGTCCTCGGCAATCACGACTGGGGCGTCCCGGACGAGCGGAAAAAGTCCGTTCCCGCCGATTTTAACGCCGGAGACGACGGTTATTACGATTTTACCGTCGTCGACCCGGACGACGCGGCGAACCGTTGGCGTTTCGTCGTCTTGAACGGCAACGAAATCAGCGAATACGCCGCGTCGACCGACGCGGAGCGCGCCGAAGCGAAGCGTCTCCGCGAAGCGACCCGGCTTCCGAACGGTTCGGCCCCGGCGTCTTGGAACGGCGCCGTTTCGGACGCGCGGCTCCGTTGGCTCGACGAACGCCTCGCCGACGCCGAGAAAAACGGCGAAAAAGCGGTCGTTTGCTCGCACTTCCCGCTTTACGCGCAGACCCGTTCGCTTGAAAAACGCGGATTTGCGGCGAAGCTCCCGAACCTCGACGTTTACTTTACGGCGCTCGGCGTTTCGACTTGGAACGGCCCGGCGATTTTGGAGATTCTCGACCGTCATTCTTGCGTTAAAGCGTTTTTCGCCGGGCACTTGCACGAAGGCGGATACGGCGTCCGCAAGAACGTCGCGCACGTTACCTTCCGCGGCGTCGTCGAAGCGAAACCGAACGCGTTCGCTTTTGTCGAACTTCATTCCGACCGAATCGTCGTCGACGGACGCGGCGACCAGCCGTCCTACGAACACCGTTTCGACGCTTAATCCGTCCCTTCGTTCGTCCCGTTTTTAACGATTTTAACGCTAAAACCGGCGTTGTTCGCGACGTTTCCCGCGTCCGACGCCGCCCAAATTATCCGTTTTTAACGATTTTAACGCTTTCAACGTTCGGTCCGACGGCGGTCGCGACTTTCGTTGTCGTTCGACGCCGCCCGAATTGTTCGTTTTTAGCGATTTTAACGTTTTCCAGGCGACAGTCGCGGCTTTCTCGCGTTCGCCGCCGCCGGTTTAACCCGCCGTTTTCCGATTCCAACGTCGTTTTTTAAATTTCGCACGCTCGTTTAAATGTCCCCGCCTCGTCGTCAACTGAAACCGCGCGTCGCGGCGTTGCAACCGTCGCAACGCTCTTGGCTTCGCTCGTTCCTCGAGTACGTCGCGAACGAGCGTCAGTTGTCGCCGAACACCTGCTTCGCGTACCGCTCGGACTTGATCGCCTTTTACCGTTGGCTCGGCGACCGTTCGATTCCGGAGCTTTCGGTTCAAGATCTCTCCGATTACGCCGCGGCGTCGCGCGCCGAAAACTTGACGCCGGCGTCGTTGGCGCGGCGTTTGACGTCGCTTCGCGTCTTCTTCCGTTATCTGCAAACGGAGGGCGTTCTTCGGCGCAACGCGGCGGCGCTCCTCGGAACGCAAAAGAATTGGGATCGCGTCCCGCCGACGCTGACGCCGGGCCAAGTCGAGCGTTTGCTCGTCGAACCGCGCCCGGAAACGGACGCGCTTTGGGTTCGCGACCGAGCGATTTTAGAATTTTGTTACGCGACCGGCTGTCGCGCGTCGGAAGTCGTTAACTTGCGTCTCGACGACGTTTGGCTCGACCGTCGCGCTTGCCGTTGTTTCGGGAAAGGTTCGAAAGAGCGAATCGTCCCGCTTGGCGACGGCGCGATTTCCGCTTTCCTCGCTTGGACGGCGGGCCCGCGTTCGGAACTTCTCCTCGCCGCCGCGCGTCGAGCCGACCGCGAACGCCGCCGTCGCGAAGAAGCCGCCCTTCTTCCGCCGACGCCGCCGAACGAAGCGGACGCCGAGTTTCGTTTCGACGCGCAAACCCTCGCCGTCGAGTCCGATTTTAACGACGACGCCGATTTTAACGCGCCGTCCCTTTCCGACGTAAACGCCGAACCGCTCGAAACCGCCGAATCCTCGCCGCGTCGAGCCGGGCGTCGCCGTCGTCGGGAGGTTCGACCGCTCGAATCGCCGTTCGCTTTTGTTTCGCGCGGCGGACGCCGAATGCGTCGGGAAGCGCTTTGGGAACTCGTCAAAAAGTACGCGCTCCGCGTCGGGGCGCCGCCGACGATCAGCCCGCACGCGTTGCGACACAGCTTCGCGACGCACCTTCTTCAAGGCGGCGCCGACTTGCGTCAAGTGCAAGAAATGCTCGGACACGAAAGTATCGCGACGACGCAAATTTACACGCGGGTCGATATGTCGCGCCTTCGCGAAACGCACCGCCGTTGTCATCCGCGTTCCTAAACGCCGAGACGGGGGCGTTAAAATCGCTAAACTCAACCGTTCCCGTCTTATTTTCTCTTTTCGCGCCGCCGACTTGGCGCGTTGATTGAGACGCGCCCCTTTTCGCCGCTTTGACCGACGCTTTCCCTTTTTCTCCGCCGCCGTATCTTGCCCGAATCTTTTCCTTTCCTCTTTTGCCGACGCTTGGTCGACGTTTTCCCCTTTTCCTCCGTCGACGCCTATTGAGGCGACGTTTTTTTTGTTTACCGTCAAACGGCGAAGGTTCGGCGTCGCGGTTCTTTTCCGCCTCCATCGCGCGAACCAAGAAATAAAAAACGCCGTCGACGCGAATCGACGGCGCTTCGTTAGTTGGTTTTAGTCGCCCAAAATCATTCGGCCGGGGCTTCTTCAGCCGGGGCCGCTTCCGCCGGAGCTTCTTCAGCCGGAGTCGCTTCCGCCGGGGCTTCTTCAGACGGGGCCGCTTCCGCCGGAGCTTCTTCCGCCGGAGCCGCTTCCGCCGGGGCTTCTTCAGCCGGAGCTTCGTCGGCGTTCAAGTCGAATTCGCCGACGTTCGTCGTTTCGCCCGGCGTCAATTCGCCGTCGCCGGTCAAAATCGATTCGGCCTTTTCGGGCGGAGTCGGGAGTTCGCGGAATTTCTTCGCGGCCGCTTTCAAATAATCGACGGCGACGGCGCGATCCAACGCGGCGAGACGTTCGGCGGCGACGGCGCAATACGGCGACGACGCGCAGGCTTCGGCGACTTTCGCGTATTGCGCTTTCGCGGCTTCGACGGCGGCGGCGACCGCGGCGTCGTCGGCGGCGACCGAAGCCAACGCTTCTTGCGCGGAACCGGCGCCGAACGCGGCACGCGCTTTCAGCTCGGCGGAACCAAGTCCAAACGCGGCGTCGAACGCTTTAACCGCTTCGCCAAAGTTAACGCTCGGGTCGAGCGCGGCGGCTTCCGGGTCGTTTTCCGCGGCGCGGCTGTTCGCTTTTTTACGAGCGATTTCGGTCGTTCCGACGTTCAAGTACGCTTCGCCGGCGTCGGCGTAAAGCGCGGCGGCGGTTTCGCCCACGAAGTTCTCGGCGACGGCGACCAAATCCTTCGGCTCGGTCGCGGTCGCGCGGGCGCGGTCGGCGGCGGTCAACGCGGAATCGGAGCCGTTCATTTTCGCGCGGATCGCCCAAATCGCGAGGAGAACGACGACGAAAACGAGCAAAAATTGAACCGCTTTCGCTTTGTTTTGCGCCAAGTTATCTTTACCGCGAATCAAAAGTTGTTCGAGACTGTTTTTATCGTTCGAAATTTTCTTTGCCATAAATCTGAATCCTTTAATCGAAAAACGCCGACGCTCGGTAGCTCGCCGGTCGCGCCGCGTTTCCGCTCGACGCAAAATAAGGTTTTTCTCGCCGCCGTCGACGTGAACGGTCGAACGCGGCGGAAAGCTCAACGTTATCGTTATCTTTATAATATAAGGCGAAACCGGGGGCGCCGTCAAGCGGCGTCGACGTTAAAAAACGCAAAATTTATCAAAATTTCGCCTAAGCCGACCGTTTTTCAAGCGCCGCCTCGACCAACGCCCGCCGAAACGCCGTCAACGCCCCAAGACGACGATCGCGACGTCGGCGTTCAAATTCTCGTCCGTCTCGACCGTTTCGCCGGTTTCGGCGTCGAGCGCGACCTTGCGGAAAATCTTGTACCCCTTTTCGGCGCAAAATTCCTCGAAGTCGGCGATCGTCAAAAATCTCGCGTCGTCGGAGTCGTACCAACGGCGTTTCGGGTCGGTCGACGGCGCGCGCCCTTCGGCCAACCGTTCGCGGAAACGCTTGTGCCCGACGTTCGGGAAACTGACGATCACCCGAGTTCCGACGCGCAACATTTCTTCCAACAACGCCTCGACGTTGCGAATCGTCTGCAGCGTCTTCGAGAGAACGACGAAGTCGAACTGATGGTCGAGGAACGATTTCAGCCCTTCGTTCAGGTCGAGTTGAACGACGTCGAGCCCCTTTTCGGCGCACTTCACGACGTATTTTTCTTGCATTTCGACGCCGACGAGACGCTCGTGTCCGCGCGCCTTCAAGCGAGCGAGGAGGTCGCCCTTGCCGCATCCGAGGTCGAGAATCTTCGTCTTCGGCGGAATCAGCGCCAAAATGCGGTCGTAATCGACGCGGCGCTTCGGCGACTTCGGCGGCGCTCCGTAACTCTCGTTCAACGCGCGGCGGCGTTCGTCGTCTTCCGGACGCCATTCGAGGCTCAGGTCGTGCAGGAAGGAACGCAACAGCTCCCCGTATCGCGAAATTTCGTCTTCGAGCAAAAAGCCGTCGTGCCCGGCGTCGCTCTTGACTTCGCAGTAAGAAACGCGCTTGTCCCCGGCGATCGCGGCGTCGACCAGTTCCCGAGAATGATACCCCGGGAAAAGCCAGTCGGACGTAAAGCTGACGAAGAGCCAGCGGCACATCGAGCGGCGCATCGCGGCGATCAGGCGTTCGCGGTCGGAACCGAGATCGAACGCGTCGAGGGCGAGCGTCAGCGTCAAATAACTGTTCGCGTCGAAGCGGTCGACGAACTTGTCGCCTTGGTAAGCCAGGTAAGAACCGACCGAAAACTTCGTCTCGAACGAGGTGTCGATTTTACGCCCGACGTTCCGGTCGGCGTTGAACTTGCGGTTCATCGACTCCTGCGAAAGGTAGGTGATGTGCCCGAGCATCCGCGCGATCGCCAGCCCGGTCGCGGGGCCGGTTTCCTTGTCGTAATATTGGCCGCCGCAAAAATGCGGATCGCTCATAATGGCGTTGCGCGCGACGACGTCGAACGCCAGCGCTTGCGTCGTCATACGGGGCCCGGTCGCGATCGCCGCGACGCCCGCGACGCCGTCCGGGTAACGCGTTCCCCAATCGAGCGCCATCAAGCCGCCGAGCGAACCGCCGACGATCGCCAACAACCGGTCGATTCCGAGCGCGGCGACGAGTTTATGTTGCACGTCGACAATATCCGCGACGGAAATCGACGGAAAATCCATCCCGTACTTGCGTCCGGTCTCCGGATTGGTCGAATCGGGCCCGGTCGTCCCGCGGCACCCGCCGAGAACGTTCGCGCAAATAACGAAATAACGGTTCGTGTCGATTCCCTTCCCCGGCCCGACGAGCGCGTCCCACCAACCGGGATCGTCGTTTTCGTCGTGTTTGGCGACGTGCGAGTCGCCGGAAAGCGCGTGAAAGATCAAAATCGCGTTGTCTTCCTGCGGCGACAGCTTGCCGTAAGTCTCGTAAGCGACTGTTATTTCCGGGAGCGTTCCGCCGTTTTGCAACGCGATCGGGCCCGGGAACGTTATCGTTTTGACGTGCGCGAGCGGTTTGCCGGAACGAACCGCGTCGGTGCTGTCGAACAAATCTTCCGTTTTCGGAACCGCGTTCGAGGCCGCCGCTTCCGCCGCGTCGAGCGTCGTCGTTTTGTCGATTTTCGTTTTATCCATTTTACCGTTTTTACCCAGCAAGCGCGTTTGGGCGCCGCGTTAGAAAAACCAACGCCGCGTTAGAGGACGTATTTCACGCAGTAAAAACCGCCGATCAGGAGGACAAGGAACGCCAACGTCAGCGGGCCGAAATATTTGTCGATCCAGCTTTTAATCGTCGGGCCGAAGACGTAAATCAAGCCGCCCATCAGGAAGAAGCGCGCGCTTCGTCCGATCAAACTGGAAACGACGAAAATCGGAATCGACATCCCGGCGATACCCGCGGTGATCGTGAACGCTTTGAACGGAAGCGGTGTGAACGCCGCCGCGAAGAGCGCCCAAAAACCGTATTCGTCGAAAAATTGGGCGACTTTGTCCATATTCTCTTGCGAAATAATATTCGGAACAAAATACGGCCCGACCGCGTCCCAAAGGAAGTGTCCGATGTACCAACCGAGAACCGCCCCGCAGACCGACGCGACCGCGCTGACCGCCGCGTAATAAAAGGAGCGTTTCGGACGTTCGATCGAGAGCGCCATCTGCAATACGTCCGGAGGAATCGGGAAAAACGAACTCTCCGCAAACGACAACGTCGCGAGCGCCGCCGTCCCAAAACGCGAGTGCGCCCAAGACAAGACCCAATCGTACAGGAATCGAATAAAGCGTTGGCATTGGACGAACGGCCAAAGAATCGGGTTGACTTTCTTCGCCGTCGCGCCGGTCGACGCTTCGTCGCGCTTGGTTTCGCTCATCGTTTTTTTAGAATCCTCGTAAAATTTTCTTAAATCCACCAATAGAAAACCCAGTCGCACAGGAATCGAACGACGCGTTTGCATTCTTCGCAAAACCAAACGAACGGATGAACCTTCTTCCCCGCGTCGGCGTTTTTATCGCGTTTGGTTTCGCCCATCGTTCGCCCCTTAATTCCTCGCAAAAATTTCGTTTGCTTTTGGGTTCTCGCTCGATTGGTCGCTTTAAAACAACCGACGAACGCGTTAAAACGCCCCGTCGAGACAAAAAGCGACCGTTTCGAGCGTCGCCCCTTAACGACGGCGCTCGATTTCGACGTTTTTCAACGTTTTCTGAAAACGCCGATTCGTTAAAACCGGCGCTTCGCTTTCAATCGGCGAAATTACTCTTCGCAGATCGCGGCGTATTCGGTCGCGTCGAGGAGTTCGCCCTTTTCAAACGGCGCGTCGAGTTCGACGACGAAAACGAATTGGCCGTAAGGGTCTTCGTTGATCGCTTGCGGCGCGTCTTCGAGGTTGGCGTTCGTTTCGACGATTTCGCCGGCGACCGGGGAATAAATCGGGGAGGCGGCCTTCACCGATTCGACGACGCCCGCTTCGTCGCCCGCCGCGACTTTAGCGCCGACTTCCGGCAGTTCGACGTAAACGACGTCGCCCAAGCTGTGTTGCGCGAAGTCGGTGATCCCGACGTAAGCCTTCGTCCCCTCGACGCGGACCCACTCGTGTTCTTTCGAATAAAACAAATCGCTCGGCGTGTTCATCGCAAACTCCTTAGCGGTTAAAAAAGTTGGAAAATTTCTTAAAATTTATTCGTTAAAATCGGCAAAACCGGCGCCGTCAAGCCGCACGTCGACTTTTTCGGCGGCGTCGCGTTCCTTTTTCGAGCGCGCGCCGCCGTCGAGTCGAAACGTTTTCGGCCCAATTTCGGACGCCGAATCCGATTTTTCGTTATTTTATCTTAAAAACGCGACCGTTTATCGCGCTCTTTATTCGCCGAAATTAGCGAGCGAGGGTCTTTTTGCGGTAGAAAATCCCCTTCTTGACGAGCGCGCGAATCGGCTTGTTGCGCACCATAATCTCGACTTGCGTTTCCGGTTCGGCGTATTGCGGCGGAAGGAGCGCGAGCGCCAAGTTTTTCCCGAGCGTCGGGGCCGGAACGCCGGTCGTAACGACGCCGACTTTTTCGCCGTTAACGCAAACTTCGCATTCGGCGCGCGGAATACCGCGATCGATCGGCTCGAGTTCGCAAAGAACGCGTTTGAGGCCTTCCGCTTTTTGCGCTTTCAACGCTTCTTTCCCGATAAAATCGGCTTCCTTGTCGAGCTTGACGAAGAACCCGAGGCGCGCTTCCAACGGCGAAATTTCGGCGGAAATCTCGTGTCCGTAAAGCGGCAGCTTCGCTTCGAAGCGGAGCGAGTCGCGAGCGCCGAGACCGACCGGGCAGATTTCGTCGCCGCCGGCTTTCAGGATCGCGTCCCAAAGCTCGACCGCGTCGGCGGAATCGCAGTAAACTTCGAAGCCGTCTTCGCCGGTGTACCCGGTGCGCGAGACGATGCAAACCTTGCCCGCGACGACGACGTCCGCTTCGAAGTGGAAGAAGCGAATCGCGCTAAGATCGGCGTCGGTAAGCGTTTGGAGAATCTTTTCGGCGTTCGGGCCTTGAATCGCGAGCTGCGCGAATTGCGACGAAACGTTCTCGACCGTCAGCGTTTCCGGCGCGTGTTTGGC
Source organism: Thermoguttaceae bacterium (assembly GCA_017937485.1). Classification (GTDB taxonomy): domain Bacteria; phylum Planctomycetota; class Planctomycetia; order Pirellulales; family Thermoguttaceae; genus RUG369. Next base: position 95,172 of record JAGBDN010000013.1, on the reverse strand, counting down.
GATCCAGTCGAAGTCTTTGTCGGTGTTCGACGCGTTGACGACGAGGAGATAATCGGTTTCCGAATATTTGTAAACGATCAGGTCGTCGACGCAACCGCCGTTTTCGTAACACATAATGTTGTATTGCGTTTCTTTCGGCGCGATTTTCGAAACGTCGTTCGAAAGAATCGATTGCAAGAAGTCTTCCGCTCCGGCGCCGCGAACGATAATTTCGCCCATATGCGAAACGTCGAAGAGCCCGGCGCTTTCGCGGGTTTTACGGTGTTCGGCCAAGACGCCGGTCGCGTATTGCACCGGGAGTTCCCAACCGCCGAAATCGACGATTTTGCCTTGAAGTTCGACGTGTTTTTCGTACAACGGGGTGCGTTTCAACGCGCTCATGAGTCGCTCCTAAACCGTCGACCGACGGCGAAAAATGCGGTAAAAGGGGCGCCGCGACCCCAAAACGCCGCGACGCGTCCCTAATATTATAACGCCCTCCGCAAAAACTTCAAGCCGCCCCCGCCGTCTCTTTATTCCTCGTTTCTTTCCTTTCGCTTTTCTTCTTTGTCTCTTTTTTCGCCCTTATTTTCCGTTCTTCTCGCCTTTTTTTCCCTCTCGTCGTTTTCGTTCCCAACGAACGCCGCGCGCAAGCGTTCGCAACCGGCCTCCGCTTCCGAAACGGCCCAACGTCCGACGCCGGAAAGCGCCGCGGTCGCGCTCGACGCTTCCTTCCAAAATTTGAGCGCCGTTCGCAATTTCTCGACGTCGAACCCGAGCGCGTCCGCCTCCGAAACGGCGAGCGAAGCGACCGAACGAGCGATTTTGCGTCGCGACGCGGGCCCCGTCCGCTCCGTTTCCGCCGAATCTCCCGCTTTTACCGTTTCTTCCGGTTTTTCTGGTCGAAACGCCGCGTCGAGCGCCTTTCCGGCGGCCAAGCCGACGAGCCCGCCCGCCAACGCGCCGACCGGCCCCGCCGCCGCGCCAATCAACTCCCCCGCCGTCTCTCCGACCGCGGCGCCGACCGCCTCCCCCGCCGCTTCGCCGACCCAATCGCCGACCGCTTCGCCGAGCGTCTCCCCGGCCCGCTCCTCGACTTGCTCGACCGCCGCCTCGACCGTCTCCGCCAACGCGTCCGCCGCCTTTTCCCGGTTCGCCCGTTTTTCCACCCTTTCCCGATTCGCCCCGTTTCTCCGGCCCCCCGACTTCTCCCAATCTCCCCGTTTCTTCCGTTTCACCCGCGCCGCTCCTTTCCGCTCCGACTCGACCCGCTCGAGCCGCCGCCGAAAAGATACTCCGCCGAATCAACCGACGCCGCGACGCTCCCAAAAGAACGCGAAAACGCCGAAACGCGCTTTTCCTCGCGAGAAAACCGTTTCGGCGTTCAAGTAAAATCGGCGGAGTTCCGAGCGTCGGCGCGGTTATTTCGGCGCTTTGGGCGACGTCGCGTCTTTTGCAAACGCAAACCTCGGCGTCCGGCGCCCGCTTCGGAAACGAGCGCGTTCGGGCGGTCGTCGATCTCGCCTTGAACGCAAGTTAGCAAGCGCGCGGGCATTGCGGCGATATTGAAGGTTCCGTCGGCGTTCAAGGTCAACCGGAACTTCTCGGCTTCTCCGTCGCGAACCGGGAGCGGGAGTCGGCGCCAATTCGAGTCGACGAGAGCGAACCGACTCCGCTTTAAGTCGACGCGCCAAACGCCGACCAACTCCCCCTTGTCGACGGCGCCGGGAAGCGCGAAAGGCGGAAGGCAAACCGCAAAAAGTCCGCAAAGCGCCGCCCCGAAAACGAGCGTCGCGAGCGTTTTTTTCGTTTTCCGCGCTTTTTCATAAACGCCGCCTTCTTTGCGTTTACGGCTCTTCGTCGAAAAGAATTTCGTTCGGATTGTCGCCGCCGAAAATGCGTTTATTAACAGCTTCCGGGCGCCAGTCTTCGCTATATTCTTCTGCGGGAATTAGTTCCGCGCCGGTAAAACCGTTCGCTTCAAACCAGCGCGCAAACCGCTCCGAAGTAATGTAAGTTTCGCCAAGCCCGCCTTTAGGTGTGAAAATATCGGTTCCGTCCCAAGACTCTTCGACAATTACCAACCGAGGAAGAACGCGAACGCGGCAGCCAAGGCAATAAGGGCACTTCGGTTCGTCTCCTTCGTAAAAAACGGTTTCCGAACGGCGATGGTCGATCGTCGCGCGTTTGAACGCCGCATACGCGAAATAATAAACGGGCGGCTCCGGAAGGTTCTTTCGACGTATCCTGTTGGCTTTCTTGACCTTAACAACGGAAACGGGGCCCGCGAAAGTCAGCCCGGTCAAGCCCGACGCTTCGAACGATTCTTTAAACTTCTCGGAAACCAAGAAATTCGAGTAGAAGACGACGTCGGCGAACGTCGGCGTATACAAGGTCAATTCCGTCTCGTAGGGCGGAACGCGGCGCCGCCAGGTTAACCAACCTCCGCAAACCGGGCAACGCGTCGGCTCTTCCCAATGTTCCGGCGAACCGTCGCTCGGGCCCTCTTCCATATCCGGATAATCGGGATTTTGAAATTTTTTGCACCCGGGTTCGTTAAAAGCCGGCGTTTTCTCCAAAACGTAAAATTTCATCGGAAGTCCTTTATTTTCTTAAAGTTAGAACAATCTCTTTTTAAAAAGGCTCAACTTTATAAACCGCCCCAAGCGCCGACGAAACCGAACGTCTCCGCGCCCGATTCAAACGCAAGAAACGCGCCGCCTTTTTGCCGCGACGCGCTTAAAGATTTTATCGCAAGATTTGATTTTGCGCGACTTCCGCTTCGACGGTCGACCGTTTTCAGCCGCCGTCAAAACGCAAGCCGCGACGTTCGCGAAACTAACCGAGAATCTTCAAAAAGCGCCCGTAAGCGTCGTCCCAAGCGCCCCGCGCGGCGGCGTTCGGCTCGTATTCGACGATTTCGAAGCTGTTGCGAACGATTTCGCGCGCTTCGACGACGTTCGCGACGTCCCCCGCCCCGATCGCTTGCATCAGGATGTTCCCGACGCCGGTTCCTTCGATCGGCCCGCAAACGACGCGACGTCCGGTAGCGTCCGCGGTCGCTTGCATCAGCAATTTGTTTTGAACGCCGCCGCCGACCATATGGAGCGTTTCGATTTTGCGTCCGCCGATTTCCTCGCACATCTCCAAGACGCGTCGAAACTTAAGCGCCAAGGAGTCGACGATCGTTCGCAGCGTCGCGCCTTCGTTTTCCGGCGCCGCTTGACCCGTTTTCTTGGCGAACTCGGCGACGGTGCGCGGCATGTCGGACGGCGCCAAGAACTCCGGAGCGTCCGGGTCGACGAACGCGCCGAACGGTTTCGCGGCGGCGGTCCAAGCGTTCAGGTCTTCCCAACCGAGCGTCTTCCCGTCGGCGCCGGTTTTCCCGGCTTGCATCCAAGCGCGACGACACTCTTGCAGGAGCCACATTCCGCAAACGTTTTTCAAAATCCGCGTCGTTCCGCAGACGCCGCCTTCGTTCGTAAAGTTATATTTCGCGACGGTTGCGTCGACGACCGGGCGCGGCGACTCGATCCCGACGAGCGCCCAAGTCCCGAGGCTGACGTAAGCCCAATCGGGCGTCCCGAGCGGACTCGCGGACGGAACGGCGAGAACCGCGCTGGCCGTGTCGTGCGTCCCCGGCAACACGACGTTCGCCGCCGTCAGTCCGGTTTCGTCTGCGAGCGACTTGCGCAAGCTCCCGAGCGTCGTCCCCGGCTCGGCGGTCGGCGCGAAAAGATTCGTCGGAATTCCAAATTTTTCAAGGAGTTGCGTCGCCCAAGTTCGCGTTTGCGGGTTGAAGCATTGCGTCGTCGTCGCGTTGGTGAACTCGTTGCTTTCGACGCCGGAGAGGAGCCAGTGGAAGAGGTCGGGAATTTGCAGGAAGCGTTCCGCGACGTCGAGAATCGGCGAGTTTTGCTCCTTCATTACCATCAGCTGATACAAGGAGTTAAATTGCATAAACTGCAAACCGGTTTGCGCGAAAATCTCGTCGCGGGAAACGGTTTGAAACGCTCGCTCCATCGCGCCGTCGGTTCTCGGGTCGCGATAGCAATAAGGGTTCCCGAGGAGTTCGCCGCCGCGCCCGAGGAACGCGAAGTCGACGCCCCAAGTGTCGACGCCGACGCTCGCAATTTCGGCGCCGTACTTCGAGCCGACCGCGCGCAAGCCGTTTTGGACGTGCTTCCAGAGCCCCGGCAAGTCCCAATAAAGCGACCCGTTCATATCGACCGGCCCGTTTTCGTACCGATAAAGCTCTTCCAGCTCGATTTTCTTCCCGTCGAAATGTCCGACGACGTGTCGCCCGCTCGACGCGCCCATATCGATCGCCAAATACGATTTTTTCACGTCAACCCCTTTAACGCTAACAATTTACCTAACCGTAAAAATACCGACGAAACGCCTTCCGCCGACGCGCGAACGCCGCCGGAAGCGGTTTCGTCCTTTTATCTATAGAGACCAGTTTACTCGAAACCGCGTCGAAAAGCAAGCGTTCGCGGTCAAAAAGCGGAAAAATTTTCGAAAACCGCCCGCAAACTTTGCCCCGTTCCCCTTACTTTCGCTTTTACGGCGTTTTCGACGCTTTCAAACCTTGCGGCGGCGCCTCCGATCCGGGCCGGTCGCTTCGTTTCTTCCGTCGATTTCGGCGATAATAAAGTCGAACGCCGCCCAATCGTTCCGCTCGCCAATCCGCGACGCGTTGCAATCTTCAAACGAAATTTTCTCGCGCGCCGTTTCGTTTTACCTCGCAACCCGTTATTTCCGGAAATTTAAACGCGTTCGTTTTTGACGCGCAAACGCCCGGCGCGCCCCCTTCGACGCGTCGAGCGTTACGTTAAACGACGTCGAATCACTCGTTTTCGACGAACTCGGTCGCGTCGACGCCGCAGACCGGACAAACGAAATCTTCCGGCAGTTCCGCGCCTTCGTAAACGTAACCGCAAACGTCGCAACGCCAACCGTTAGCGCTAGTTTTATTTTCCATTTTTCTCTCCTTGACAAGAAGTCGTTTTAAAGGTTAAAAAACAAAAGCCGCCCGACGCGACGCGCCGGGACGACGCAACGTAACTTTTTTCGACGACGCCAAGTCGCCTAATCGACGCGCCCGAACTTATCCGCGCCGACGCCGCAGACCGGGCAAACGAAATCGCCGGACGGTTTTTCGCCCTTATGAACGTATCCGCAAACCGAGCAACGCCAAGCGCTTGTCGCCGTTTCATTACTTTCCGTCGTCGCGTTTGCTTCCAACGTCGACGCCGCGTCGTCCGACTCGATTTTAACGAAATCGACCGCGCCGTGTTTGCAGACCGGACAAACGAAATCGCTCGGCAAATCCTCGCCCTCGTGTATATACCCGCAAACGCCGCAACGCCAACCTTTAACGCCCTTCGCGGGCGCCGCCGGTTTCGGCTTCACCTCGGAACGGTAATACTCGTAAGTCGCCGATTCGACGTCGGACAAAACTTTCGCGTCTTCGATCTCCGCGATAAAGAGCCGATGCGAACCTAAGTCGAGCGATTCAACAACTTTGCAACTCAAATAAGCGTTCGCGAAACGCGGCTCGTAAACGAGTCCGTTCGCCGCGCGAACCGTTTCGAGTCCGGCGAATTTATCGACGTCGCGCCCGCTTTGAAATCCGAAACGCTCGTACAACGCAAACGGCGCCTCGACCGTCAGCGTCGACGCGTTGAAGCGCCCCGTTCGCTCGATCGTTTCGCAAGTATAATTGCGTTTCGAACTCGAAAGCGCGACGCGAAGCGGCGACGACGAAACTTGCGCCAACACGTTGCCAATACAAGCGTTGTCGCGGTCGTTTTCTCGCGTCGAAATCAAAAAAAGTCCGTACTGAATCTTAAAAAGCGCGGCGGAATCCATCGTTTTACTTCTTTTCAAACAACCTAAACCCATTAAACGCCCGACTTGCAACTCGCCTCGGCGTCGAGCAAACATAACGGCGACGGGAGGGCGCCCCGAATCGACGTAACGCCCCGACGTTTCCGGCGTCGAGCAAACATAACGGCGACGGGAGGGCGCCGCGTAAAATTTCGCGCGTCGCCCCGCTTTCCCGTAATAATTATACGCGCTTTTTCGCAAAAATCAAGCGCGGTTTTCCTCGGTCATTTCAACGTTCCGCGCTTTTCGAGATACGAGCGCAAGTCGTCGATATCGAAGTCTTTAAGAACGCCGAAGATCGTGTTCGTCATGACGATTTTCGTCGGCGCGGCGTCGATTTGCGCCGTCCAAGTCGGGAGATCGCCGACCAGCTCGACCGACGCGAACGCTTCCGGCTCGACGACCGCCGCGCAAAGGGCGACCGTTCCGGCGAGTCCTTCCGCTTTCAACGCGATTTTCGCCCCGGTCGTTTCGCGGTAATGCTTCGCGACCGCCAGCAAGTCGTCGACGCGGAGTCCAACGTAAGATTTGCCAAGGAGATACGCCAAGCAGAAGTCGGAGCCGTCCGTTCCGAAATCGGAGTAACGATAGTAATCGCGGCCTTTAGCTTGCGTTTCGCCGTATCCGCGCAACTCGACGGCGGCGATTTTCCCGGCGTTTTCGGCGGCGAAGAGCGCGTTCGTCGGTTCGGAAGTTCTTCCGACGTCGCTAATTACGAGCGTCAGCGCGTCGAATTTTTCGTCGGCGGCGAAGTTCGTTTTCGCGGTCAGGAAGATATCGGCGTCGGTCTCGAAAACAACGTCGGCGCCGTCGCTCGCGACGATTTTCGCCGTCGGCGCGTCTTTTCCGCTTCGGATAACCGCCCGTTCTTTAACGACTTGCGACGCTTCTTCGGCGGAAATATTCGCCCAACGTTCGCGACGCGGCGCCGCGAGTTCTTTCGCCAAGTCCCGCGTTAAGTCGTGCGACGTCCGAGCGTTAGGCAGGCTCATAATCCCCTTGCCGCTCTTAACGGAGTTGAGTTCTTCGTCGGTCAACAGCGGTTGATCGTGTTGCGTAATCGCTTCGTCGCGGCCGGCCAGCCAACGGAGCGCCCAGCGAATCGTCGCGACGCGCAGCTGTTCGCCGTACCCGTGTCCTTGGTCTTGTTCGACGATGGAAAGTCTTTCGCTGCAACCGATTCGGGAGAAAATTCGCTTCGCGTAACGGTACGAGCGCCAACCGTCGGTCGCGTTGAAAAAGTCGTCGGTAACGCAGCACATCAGCGTCGGAATCGGCGCGCGCAGGAAGAGATAGTCGGCGTGATCGAGTCCGAAAGCCGCCTGCCCAAAGACGTTCTGTTCCGCGTCTTGCGGGCCGAGGTTATGCGTCAAGTCGTCGTATATACTACAAATATAACACGACGGGCAAGCCAACGCGATTCGGTCTTCGAGCGACATAATGTAAGCGGTTTGCGTTCCGCCGCCGCTGGTGCCGCAAGCGCCGATTTTATCGGGAATTATGTCGTCGCGGGTTTGCAAATAATCGACGGCGCGCATCAAGTCCCAAACCTCGAACGTCGCGCAGTTTCGCCCGACGAGCGTCGCGCCGGCGCCAACGAGATTATGCGCTTGAACGCCGACCGAAGTTGGTTTGCCGTCCTTGTTAAGGTGTTGAAAACGCTCGCCTTGGTCGATCGGGTCGACGACGAACGCCGCCAAACCGTTGACCGCCGCGAGAATCCCGAGACTTTGATAAAGGTCGTAAGCCTTGCCGTTAGTCGAGTGTCCGCAAGAGATAAGCATCGCCGGATACGGGCCCTTGAAGCGTTCTTCGAGCGGCAAAAAGAGCGCGCCGGTAACGTAAACGCCCGGTTGGCTCTCGAAAATCACGTTTTCGACGCGGAATTTTTCTTTCGTCAAGCGCCCGGTAATCTGCGGGTTGAGCGGCGTTCGCTCCCACATCGGCCCGAGCGCGTTCAAGAAATAGTCGCGCTTTTTCTTTTGATAAGCCTCGACGTCGGCGGGCGTTTCGACTTTCTCATACTCCGCGACCCAAGCGTCCCGCGCCGCGTCGATCTCCGCGAGAAACTTCGTTCGCATCATCGCTTCCGGGTCTTTAAGAAGCCCTTTTTCAACGAGAATCGACGCTTTTTTCGCCGTTTGCGCCGCCTTCGCGTCTTGCGCTTCGACAAACGTCGGCGAACAAATGCCCAACGCCGCGACGCCGAGCGCCGCACCAAACAGAATCCGACGCAACTTGTTCGTTCTCAACGACATAATTCCTCCGCTTGCCGTCCGAATCGACGGCGATAAAATCGTTAAAATTCCTCGACGAACGGCGTCCGACGCGCCGTTCCCGCCTCTTCTTTGCTATTTTACCAAACTCGCCGCCGAAAATCAACGCTCCAGCTTCGATTTTTTCCAATTCGCGCGCTTTTCTTAAAAAACGCGACTTCGTTCGGCGATTTGGGATTTTCGCGTCGACTTTAACGTCAAATCGCCGCGCCATCTCAATCGCTATAATCAATAAAACCGACAAAACCAAGCGTTTTCAACGGCAAAAGTCGCCAAAAGTCGCCGCCGAACCGAACGCGCCCGCTTTTCAAATCGCCGAAACGCGCTATAATAATCGACGATATTTTGTTTGTCGACCGCTTTTTACTTCGCGGCGCCCGTCCCGTCGGACGTCCGAAACGCTCGACCGCAAACCGTTTAAAACAACAACTTCCGCTTAAAAGGCTTCCAGCAATGATCGCGAAGGATATGAAACGCGGCGACATCGTCGTTTACAACGGCGCGCCGATTATCGTCGAAAACCTCCAAGTCCAAACCCCGTCCGCCCGCGGCGCCGCGACCCTTTACAAGTTCCGCTGTCGCAACCTCATCACGAAAGATAAGGTCGACCTTAAACTTAAGGGCACCGATATGATGGACGAAGCGGACTTCCGCCGCCGCGCCGTTACGTTCAGCTACGCCGACGCGTCCGACGTTTACTTCCTCGACGCCGAAAACTACGAGACTTACAACATCGCGAAGGAAGATATCGCCGACGAGATGAACTACATTAAAGAAGGTCTCGAAGGGATTTTCGCGCTGATTTACGAAGAACGCTGCGTCGCGGTCAACCTCCCGACGACGGTCGAAATGCTCGTTACGCAATGCGACCCGGCGGCCCGCGGCAACTCGGCGACGTCGCGCAGCAAACCGGCGACGGTCGAAACCGGCCTTATCGTTCAAGTTCCGGAATACCTCGAACAGGGCGAAATCATCAAGATCGACACCCGCACCGGCGAATTCTTGGGTCGCGCCAACAAGTAAGGCGTTTCCCGTTAAACCGCCGCTCGCTTGAAAGCTCGTTTTTCGCTTTCGTCGAGCGGCGGTTTCGACCTCTTTCTTCTTTTTTCCTTTTTCGCTTTTTTCTTTAATTTTCGGGAAGAACGCGAACGATTCGACCTCGCCCGCGTCTTCGCAACCGACGAAAGGACGGGAGTTATGGCGACCGGAGCCGTCGCGGCGCTCGATTTTCTTCAAAGTCCCGAGAAGTATCCGATCGCGCCCGTTTGCGTCGTTTTCGGCGACGAAGCGTTTTTGCGAACGGAAGTCTTTCGGACGATTCGCTCGCTCGTGTTGCCGGACGACGAAGCCGACTTTTCGCTGACGCGGTACGACGGCGCGGCGGTCAGTTTCGTCGACGCGATTCGCGAAACGTCGACGCTGGCGATGTTCGGCTCCGGAAAACGGCTCGTTCAGATCGAATCGGCGGACTCGTTCATTTCGCAAAACCGCGATAAACTCGAAACTTACTTCGACGAACCGGCGGCGTCCGGCGTTCTCCTGCTGCAACCGAACTCCTTCCCAAGCAACCTGCGCCTTTACAAGAAAGCGGTCGCCAAGGGCCTCGTCGTCGACTGCAAAGCGATTCCGCAAAAACAGATTCCCGGTTGGCTAACCCGTTGGACGCCGAAGAGTTGCGGCGCGAAGATTTCCAAGGACGCCGCCGAAACGCTCGTCGAACTCGTCGGCGACGACCTCGGCGCGCTCGACCAAGAGGCGAAACGGCTCGCGCTTCTCGCCAATCCGCCCGGCGAACTGACGGTCGAACTCGTTCAAACGCAGGTCGGCGCTTGGCGACAAAAGAAGGTTTGGGATATGATCGACGCGGCGCTCGGCGGTCAAACGGCGGAAGCGCTTCGGCAACTCGACAAACTCTTGACGGCGGGCGAAGCGCCGATCGCGATTCTCGCTCAAGCGGCGGCGTCGCTCCGAAAATTGGCGGCGGCGGCCGAGCTTTTCGTCGAAACGGAAGCGGCGGGCGCGGTTCCGAATATGACGACAATTCTCGATAAAGTCGGCGTTAAACCCTTTTTCCGCGCGAAATACGCCGAACAGCTCAAGAAATTAGGACGACGGCGCGGCGAACGGTTGGCGCAAGCGCTCCTCGAAGCGGACGTCGACCTCAAAGGCGGAAGCCGGAGCGACCCGCGTTTGACCCTCGAACGCTTTCTCGTTCGCTTTTCCAGTCCGGAGGCGCGCCCGTTCGGAACGCTCCGTTAAACGACGTTTTTTAACGACTTAACCCGACCGCCCGTTTCGTCGCCGCCGCGTCGCGCAAACCGTCGAAAACCCCGGCGTTTTAAGCGTTTTCGTTTAACGAGTTAACGTCGCGCCGTTCGCGACGGCTTGCGTCCAAAACGCCGTCGACTCGAAATTCGCAAAGTTCTCGCCGAGCAGACGCCGATGTTCGCGCAACGTCAAACCGGTCGTCGGAAGCCGCCAATTCGGAACGATTTCGCAAGCCGGGCCCAACACAAAGTCGCGCCAAACGGCTCGCGGATGCGGCAAAGTCAACGTCGGCGAGTTTAGAACCGAGTCGCCGAAAAGAATCAAGTCGAGGTCGAGCGTTCGCGGCCCCCAAAAAACCTTGCGGACGCGCCGCGCCGCCCGCTCGATTTCTTGCAACGTTTCCAAGAGTTCGAACGGCCCGAGCGTCGTCTCGACCGCCGCGACGGCGTTCGCGAAAACCGACTGTCCCGACGGACTCGCCGGGCCGCCGACCGGAAAGGTTCGCCAAACCGAGCTAACCGCTCGAACCGTCAAGCGTTCCGAAATCGCGTCGAGTCGCTCGACGGCGCGAAGAAGCGTCTCGTCCGGCGCGCCCCACTCGGAAGGCAAGTTCGACCCGAGCGCGACCAACGCCGCAACCGGCGCGCCGTCGTTTCTTAAAGCGTTCGTTGCCAACGATTTTAAACCGTCTATTTCGTTTCTTCAACGTTCGCCCGCACCGCGCTCATCGCGTCGCGCACCACCTTGCGCATAAACGAGCCGGACGCTTTTTGCCCGGTGAAGAGCTTGTACTGCAAGCAGGCTTGCCCGACGAACATCTCGACGCCGGAAACCGTTTTGCACCCGCGTTGGCGCGCCATCCGCAGGAGATACGTCGTTTCCGGGTTGTACACCGCGTCGAAAACGACCGTTCCGGCGCGCAACATATGTTGCTCCATCGGCGATTCGTCGACGTTCGGGAACATCCCGACCGACGTGCAGTTCGCCAAGACTTGAACGACGTAAGCGCCGCGATCTTGCCAAGCGCAAAACTCGCAATCGAGCCGTTTCGCCGCCTCGCGCCCCTTCTCTTCCGAACGGGCCGCGATAATCACCCGAGCGCCGCGATCTTTCAAACCGCGAGCGACCGCCTGCGCCGCGCCGCCCGCTCCGAGAACCATCGCGCTTACGCCGTTGAGCGGACTCGGCGCGCCGACCTTGCGCCCCATCGCCGTTTCGATACTCAAGAGCGCCGCTAAATAGTCGGTGTTGTATCCGTTCAAGCGCCCGTCCGGCCCCCAAACGACGGTGTTGCAAGCGCCGGTCGCGTTAACCGCCGGGTCGACGTAACCGTCCAAGCGCTTCATCATCGCGACTTTATGCGGAATCGTAACGCTCAGCCCGCAAACGCCGATTTCCGGAGCGCGGTCGATAAATTCGTCCAAGTCCTCCGGCGCGACGCGGAACGGAACGTAAGCGCAATTCAGCCCCATTTCGACAAACGAACGGTTGTGAATCGCCGGACTCATCGAGTGTTGCACCGGATCGGCGATCACCCCGAAAATTTTCGTTTCGGCGTTAATATCGTCGTAACGGTAAAGGTCGCGGAGCGTTTTATACGGAAGCAAACCGGGCGCGAGAATCCGTTTTTCCGAGAAACCGGCGTAAGTGTAAGGGCAGCCGAACCGCTTCCCGAGAACGCGGGTGAACCAGCCGTATTCCGTCATCGAAATCCCAAGCGTCTTCGGTTCCCCGGCTTGGATTCGCTCCGGAGCGTTCGCGCGGCGCAGGAAGTCGACCAAACGGAAGACGTCGCCGATGCATTTCGGCGTTACCGCGATCTTGATAACGTCCGGGTCGCACTCGTCGAGCATCTTTTGACGCAAGCCGTCGAGGTCTTCCGGCGTTTCCTCCATATTATGATAGCTGACGACGCGCTTCGTCTTCCCGAAACGCGGGATTTTCGGCGCGACGTCGACTTCCAAATCGACGTAATCGACGCCGGAAACGATCAATTCGCGCAACAAGCCCAAACGCGCTTCCTCGCTCTCGCGCCATTGCCCGCCGTCCTCTTTGCGTCGAACGGTCGCCAACACGGCGGTCGGACGCTCCGGCAACAAACGATGCAACTCCGGCTTCTTGCGCAAATAATCGAGACGCAATTCGACAAACCGAACGCCGTCGGCCGCCAATTTTTGATGCTCTTCGATCATTCTTTTGTGGCTTCCGCAGCCGATCGTAACGCAAATCATCGCTTGTTTCTCCCTACGTGTCGTTTACGTCGCGTTTTTCCAACGTCGTCCCCGCGACCAAGCCGACGCCAGTTTCAAATTATACCGAAGACGCCGCGAAAATAAAAGCGCAATCCCCCCCGTTCCTCCGCCGTTTCTCGAAAATTCCTCGCGCTCCGTCCCGCGTATTCGCCTCGACTATCAAACGCTTCGCAAACGACAAATCTCGCTTTTTCCGTCTTCTTTCGCTATCTTGCCTCGATAACCGCGCGACGTTTTTTATTCTCATTCGACGCGCCGACGCTAAATTTTCGCGTCGTTTTCAGCGTTTCGTTTCATTATATTTGGACGGTTTATTCGGATTAAACCGAAAAAGGCGCCGAAAAAACGCTAAAAATTGCCGCGCCGCGCCGCGATAGCCGTTCCCGGCGCTTGCGTCGCTTAAAAAAACGAATATAATGGCGTTGATAAAACGTCGGTCGCGCCGCGCCCCCAGCGCTTGCGGCTCGTTAAAACGCGAAAGAAACTTGTTTCGTTTTTCCCCGCCGCTCGCCTCCGCGCCGTCGTCGAGATTTCGCCGAGTCGCGCCCGTTAAAACGACGAAAATTTTACCTTTTCGCCGAAGAAACTGAATTTTCCTCCGACGTTTGCCGACAAAAGCAAAAACACCCTTAGTTCGGTCGTCGGCAAGCGGCGTCTTCCGCGTCGCTTTAAGTTGTTTGCCGGTTTGTTCGACCGCCGCGCCCTTCGCCGCGTCGTTTTGAAGGAAATGTTGCGATGTATTTTTCATTAATTGACAAAATTGACGAACTCAACCCGGGCGACTCCATCGTCGCGACGAAATCGCTGTCGATGGCCGAGGAGTATTTGCGCGATCATTTCCCGAAATTCCCGGTGATGCCCGGCGTTTTGATGATCGAAGCGATGACGCAGGCGTCCGCTTGGCTCGTTCGAGTCGGCGAAGACTTCGCGCATAGCGTCGTCGTGCTGAAAGAGACGAAAAACGTCAAATTCGGCCAATTTTTGCAACCGGGCCAAACGCTCGTCGTTTCGTCGAAAATCGTTTCCGACACGGAAAACGAAACGGTCGTCAAAGCCCAAGGCGCGATCGAAGGGCAAGTGCGCATTCGCGCTCAACTGACCCTCGCCAAATACAACTTGGCCGACCGTTCGCCGCATCGAGCGTGTTTCGACGCGAAAATCGTCGGTCGTTTGAAAGAAGAACTCGCGCTCCTTTGGCCCGATATGCCGAATCCGCTCGCCGATTGAGCGCCGCGTCGTTAGGCGTTCGCACGCGCCCGACGTTTCAAGATTAACTCGTTTTCGAGCGTTCCCTTGCGGCGCTCGTTCCACTATTAGTAAATAAGGAGAGCCTTCAATGGCGACGAAAGAAGAAATTTTAGCCGCGGTCTCGGAAGTTTTGGTCGATTCGTTGGCCGTCGACGAAGAAGAAGTTACGATGGAAGCGACGCTGGTCGACGACCTCGGCGCCGAATCGATCGACTTGCTCGAAATCGTCTTCAACCTCGAAAAAGCGTTCGACATCAAAATCGACCGCAGCGAACTCATTCCGGAAGACCTTTTCTCGAACGCGGAATACGTCGTCGACGGCAAACTCACCCCGGCCGGTCTCGCGATTCTTGAAGAACGCCTCCCGAACGCCAACCTCGACGCGTTCAAACAAAACCCGATGGTTCAAAACATCGCGAAAATTTTGACCGTCGCCGACCTGTGCGGCGTCGTCGAACAAAAATTGGCCTAATTCGGTCGAGTTCGACTCCTTAAATCCCGGTTCGCGCCTCTGTTTTCGACGGCGCGAACCGAGATTTTGCGCGTTTTGCCCACCTCGCTTCGATTCGATTGCGCGTCGGTCGCTCTCGCCTAAAACCGACGAACGCGTCCCGCGTTTAGCGCCGAAAATCGAATGGTCGCGACCAAAAATAACAAGCGAACACAACGCATGAACTGGTACTGGATCGATCGGTTTACCGTCTTTGAAAGCGGAAAAAGAGCTTGCGCCCTTAAAACTATCACGCGAGCGGAAGGTCATTTGCGCGACCACTTTCCCTTCCACCCGATCGCGCCCGCCTCGCTGATCGTCGAAGGCTTGGCGCAAACCGCCGGATTGATGGTCAACGAAGCCACCCGTTTCGAGAAAAAAGTCGTTCTCGGCAAAATCCCGAAATTGACGTTTTTCGAAACCGAAATCACCCCCGGCGACGTCCTCGAATACGAAGCCGTAGCCGACTATATTAACGAAGAAGGCTCGATGGCGACCGTGTCCGTTCGTCGCGGCGGCGAAAAAATCGCCGAAGGCGTCCTCGTGTTCGCTCACCTCGGCAACGAATTTAATAATAAGCGTCAATTTGCCGAAGGCGATCTCGAAGACCTCGTTCGCGCTTACGGTATGTACGACGTCGGAGTCGACGCCGACGGGCGCCCCCTGCGCGACCCCTCCCTCGCTTAACTCCCGCTAAACTCGGGCTTTGCGGCGTCGTCTCGCTCGCCCCGTCGACGCCTCCCGCAAACCGCCTCGTCGGCGCGTCCGTTTGTTTTTCGCCGACCGTTAATATTGTTTCGTTCGTCGCGTTCCTTTCGTTTTTCGCGCGCCGACGCCGCAGCCTCGTTTGTCCCTAAATCCGTTCCCGACGCCCGTCGTCGAGCGAACGCTAAGTTTTACTATAAAAGGATTTCCATCGATGAGTCGTCGAGTTGTCGTTACGGGTATTGGTCTGGTTACGCCGCTGGGCGCCGACGTTGAAACGGTTTGGAGCCGTTTGCTTAACGGCGAATCGGGCGTCGGTCGCATCACCTTGTTCGACGCGTCGAACTTCGCGACGCAAATCGCCGCCGAAGTGAAAGATTGGGATATTTCCGCGATCGGCGAAAATCCCGACGACTGGAAGCTGCAAGACCGCCACACGAAATTCGCCGTCGGCGCCGGTTATCAAGCGATGCAAGACGCCGGGCTCCTCGGCGACGACGGAACCAACCTCGACCCGGAACGCTTCGGCGTTTACACCGGCGCCGGCGAAGGCGCGCAAAACTTCGACGATTTCGCCGCGATGATGCTCGCCGGACTCGGCGAAAACGGCGAACTCGACGAAGCGAAGTTCATCGAAAAAGGGCTCGAAATCCTCGATCCGGTTCGCGAACTCGAACAAGAGCCGAATATGCCCGCCGCGCACTTGGCCGCCTACTTCGGCGCCAAAGGCCCGAACGTCAACTGCCTCACCGCTTGCGCCGCGAGCGCTCAAGCGATCGGCGAAGCGACCGAACTCATCCGCCGCGACGAAGCCGACGTGATGCTCGCGGGCGGCGCGCACTCGATGATTCACCCGTTCGGCGTTACCGGTTTCAACCTCCTCACCGCCCTTAGCACGTCCAACGACGAACCGGAAAAAGCGTCGCGCCCGTTCGACAAACGCCGCAACGGTTTCATTCTCGGCGAAGGCGCGGGTCTCCTCGTCCTCGAAGAACTCGAACACGCCAAAAAACGCGGCGCGAAAATTTACGGCGAAATCGTCGGCTACGGCGCCACCTCCGACGCTTACCGCATCACCGACATTCACCCGGAAGGGCGCGGCGCCATCAGCTGTATGCGCAACGCTCTCGAAGACGCCGGACTTACCCCGAACGACGTCGACTACATCAACGCGCACGGCACCAGCACCAGCGTCAACGACCGCGTCGAATCCCTTTCGATTCGCGAAGTTTTCGGCCCGCGCGCCTATCAAATTCCGGTCTCCAGCACGAAGAGTATGACCGGACACCTTATCGCCGCCGCCGGCGCGACCGAGTGCATTTACAGCCTCCTCGCGATTCGCGACAATATCGCGCCGCCGACGATTAACTTTGAAGTTCGCGACCCCGACTGCGATCTCGACTACGTTCCGAACGTCGCGCGCCACGTTAAAATCGACGTCGCGATGAGCAACAGCTTCGGTTTCGGCGGCCAAGACGTTTCCCTCGTCGTTCGCCGTTACGTCGACTAAGCGTCGTCGCCCTTTCCCCGCGTTTTTTGATTTCGCCGCGCGTTTTATTTCGGCGGAATCGGTTTCGACGGCGGACGTTTCGGCGTCCGTCGTTTTTCTTTTTGCGCGCCGTTTCCCCCTTTCGGCGACCGTTTGAAAGACTGACGCAATGAAAAAATTCTTCATCGCCGGCCTAATGCAAGGCTCGATCGTCCAAGAAGCGATTCATTCGCAAGATTACCGCGCCGAAATCAAACAAGCGTTGGCGGAAGCCTTCCCGGAAGCCGACGTTTACGACCCTTTCGAACGCAACAAGGACTCCCTTTTTTACTCGCCGGAAGAGGGCAAAAAGACTTTTCTGGGACACAATCGTATGTGCGGAACGGAAATCGACGTTCTCGTCGCGTTTGTTCCGGAAGCGTCGATGGGCACCGCGATTGAAATTTGGGAGGCTTGGCGCAACGGCGCGTTGATTTTGACGATTTCGCCGATGGCGTCGAACTGGGCGATTAAGTTTTTGAGCGACGTTATTTACCCCGACCTCGCCGCTTTCCGCGCCGCGCTCGACTCCGGCGCCGTCGCCCGCCTCGTCGCCGAACGCCCGCGAACCGGCCCTCGTTCCTTTTAAAGCCCGTCGCAACGCCGCCGTTTTTACGCAATTTTAACGGTCGCAACGATTTTAACGCCGCCGCGTCGCCGTCGATGAAACGCTTTTGGTTCTTTTTACTCCTCGTCGCCTTTTTAACGCGACTCGCCGCCGCTCTTTATTGGGACGACCGCGTTAAAAGCGCCGCGTTCGTTCCCGGCGTCGCGCCCGCTTCCGTTCCGCAAATCGCCGACGCCCCCGACGTTTCGCAAACCGCCCAAGCCGCCGACGCCCCCGACGTTTCGCAAACCGTCCAAGTCGCCGACGCCTCCGACGTCCCGCAAACCGCTCAAATCGCCGACGTCCCCAACGTCCCGCAAACCGCCCAAGCGGAATCGGTCGACGGCCCGTTTTTCTTCGGCGACAGCGATTCCTATTGGAAACTCGGGCGCGCGTTGGCGTTCGGTCGCCCTTACCGCTTCGACGAAGAGCGACGTTGGGAAATCTTCCGAACGCCCGGTTATCCGGCGTTATTGGCTCCGCTTTTTTGGACGTTCGGCGAAAATCCGCCCGTTTTCGCGGCGCGTTTTCTCGGCGTTTGTTTCGGAACGGCGAACGTCGGTCTCGTCGGGCTCCTCGCGTTCGCCTATTTCCGACGGCGGTCGGTCGCGGCGCTTTCCGGCGTCGTCGCGGCGTTCGAGCCGACGCTCGTCTTCGAAAGCGTTCTCGTTTTATCGGAAGAGCCGTTTTTAACCTTCGCGCTTCTCCAACACCTCGTCGCGCTCGACGTCGCCCGCCGACTCGGCCTCCTCGCGCTTCCGTCCGTCGACTTTTCGCCGTCAAAATCGGCAAACTCGCCCGACGCCGTCGCATTGCAATCGACGCAAACGCTAAATTCCGCAAACTCGCCCCGTTTCTTCGCCGTCGCCGCGCCGCCGTCGTTCGTTCGTCTCGTCCTTTCCGGCGTCGCGCTCGGCCTCCTTTCGGCGGCGACCGTTTATTTGCGTCCGAGTTGGTTTTACGCCCTCCCGTTCGCGACGTTTTTCGCGTTTGCATTCCGATTTTTCGTTTTCTCCGCCGAAAAACGCGTCCAACGCCGAACCGTCCAAGTTTCCGCGACCGACAAACTCGACGCAAAACGCCGCGTCTTTCCCGCTTTTCTCGTCGTCGCCGCGACCGCCGTCGTCCTTTTCAACGTCGCGCTCGCCCCTTGGACGCTCCGCAACTACCGGTTGACCGGGCGCCCGATCGCGACCTCGCTTCAAATGGGCGCGAGTCTTTACGACGGTTGGCGCCCCGACGCCGACGGTTCGAGCGATATGCGCTTCGTCGACGAGTTCCGCCGCCTCGAACTCGACTCGCCGTCCGCGCCGACCGACGAACACTTCGAAGTTCGCCTCGACAAACGACTTAAGAACGCGGCGCTCGATTGGGCGCGCTCGAATCCGGGCGCCGTCGCTCGACTTGCCGCCGTCAAACTCGCCCGCCTTTGGAGTCCGATTCCGCGCGAACCGGCCTTTTCGACTCCGGCGCTCAAAACGCTCCTCGCCGTTAGTTTCACGCCGCTTCTCGTCGGCGGACTGTGCGGATTTTACCGGTCGTTCCGACGTCGCGGCGCCGCTTGGACGCTCCTTATCCCGGCGCTTTACGTCTCGGCGCTCCATTCGATTTTCGTTTCGTCGATACGTTATCGCGTCCCAATCCTTTACGGTTTTATCCTTTTGACGGCGTTTTTCGTCGTTTCGACGCTCGCCGAACGTCGCCGCCGTCGGAGTTAAGGCCCGGCTTGCCCTCGTTAACGACCGCGCCGGCTTTCGCGCTCTTTTCGTTCCTCCGCAAGCGTTCGATTCGTTTGCGTTCAACGATTGTATCGATTGTAGGAACGACGCGTTTCAAGCCGGAGAAAAATCCGCGAAAATTCGTTTCGACGGCAAGTTGGCGCTGGAAAAATCGCCGCCTCGTCGTTATAATAAAGGAACGTCGCCTTTCGTTTGGTCGAGTCGGTTCGATTTTTCGCCCTCGCCTTCCGAAAAACGACGCGACGCGACGCTCCGTCGAACCTTCGAGCGCGCGGCGTCGAAACGGAACATTAAAAAAGATTCGAAATTAAGAATCGCAGCCTCCAACGTTCGGAGAAATACAATGCCGCGTTTATCGTCGTTACGTCCTCTTTGCTCGCGAGTTCCGGGCGTCGTCTTATCCGCTTGCCTTCTCGGCGCCGGCGTCGCTTCGTTCGCGCAACCGCCGTCGTCTTATCCGACGACGACCCCGCCCGGTTACGGTTCGTCCGACCCTTACGGCGCGAACGGTCAACAAGACCCGAACGCCCTTCAAAACGTCCCGAGCGGAATCAAACGCTCCGACGTTTCGAGCGTCGTTCCGCTCCAAGCGCTTCTTTATTCGGACGTCGACCGAGTCGTTCGCATTAATTTCTCGAAAATCGATTACGTCGGTTTGAACGATTTCTTCGGCGAAATCGTCGACAAAGGCGTCGGGTCGATTCAATCGGACGACTCCTACCGCGTCAAGCTCCGCGACTATCAAAAGAGCGAATTAAAGTCGTCGTTCCGCGCGATGTTGGCCTCGCTCCAAAATTTCGCGACGCAAAACGTTTTCGCCAACAAAATCGACGAAGTTTACCTCGTTAACTACGCGGCGAACGGTCAAGACGCGACGACCGTCGTCGCGGTTCCGACCGACGGTTTGAGCGACGCCGACCAAAAACTCGCGCTCGAAAAGCTCGAAAAGCAGTTGAAACCGATCACGCTTTTCAACCGCTACGGTTTCGTCGTCGCGGTCGTCGACCATAAAAACGCCGTTCGTCCGAACCTGCAATCGATTCAAGCGAGCTTCCTCGCTCAAGCGCAAGCGCAAGCCGCCCAAAACGGCGCTTCGGGCGCGGCGAATTACGCCGGTTCTTCCGGCTACGGTTCGCAAACGATCGCGGGCGTCCCGAACGTCCTCAATCTTCCGGACGGTCTTTACCGCGAGTACGCCGCGGCCGTCGAAGAAGCGGAAACGAAAGCGAAAACCGAATCGCGCAAAAAGGTCTTGCCGTTCGTTCGCCGTCGTTTTGAAAAACCGGCCGACGCGGGCTCTCTCTTCTTTGACGCGTTGAAGCAAACGGACGGAACCGCGTTCGCCGCCGTCGTCGACGCCGACGGACTCCAAGCTCAAATCGCCAAGCAAGCGAAAAAAGCGGCGCAAACCGACGTCGCGTCCGTCCTTTCCGGTTCTTTCGCCGGTTCGCAAGCCGACGCCGACGAAAAATCGACCTTCGATCCGCAAAAATTCGCGTCGCAACCGGCGTTTGAAAACTTCAAAACGGCGACGCTCGCCGCGTCGCTCGTCGGTTCGCCGAAACTCGCCTTGATTCTCGCGTTCGATTCTCCGGAAACCGCGAAAAAATCGGCCGACGCCGCGACCGCCGCGTTGACGCTCGCGAAACCGCTTGCCGCGCAACAAGTCGTCGCCGCGACGAAAGGCAACGCGGACGCCGATTTGTCGCCGATCGTCGACGCCGTTTTCGAAGGAATTAAACCGCAAACCGCCGGTTCGAAAGTCGCGTTCGTTCTCGACCTCGACGTCTTGAAGCAAAACGCGACCGCGCTCGTTCCGCTCTTCGGCGGCGTCGAAACGAAATCGGCGCAAGAGATGGAATCGGACGGCATCGATTGGGATCTCGAAGGCGAAGACGAAGAAGCGTCCGAAGAAGAAGCGCCCGCCGACGCGACGGACGAAGCGACCGAAGAAGAAGCTCCCGCCGAAGACGAAGAAGACCCGTTCGCCGAAGAAGCCGACGACGCGACCGAAGAAGAAGCTCCCGCCGAAGAAGACGATCCGTTCGCCGAAGACGAAGAAGACCCGTTCGCTTGAATCGCGACGCGTTAATCCGACGCTCATTTCCGCCGACCGCTTTCCGCGGTCGGCTTTTTTGTTCCCACAAACTCGTTTTTCTCCGTTCGCCGCTTTCGACGCGTCTTTTCAGTCGTCCGCCTTTCCGCAAAACTTATCGAATCTTAAACCGCCGCCAAACGCGCTCGACGTTTCCCACTATTCCCGGGTCGACGCGTCTCACCCTCCAACGCCAAACGACGCGTCCTTTCAGTCGTTCGCCTTTCCGTCAAATTTATCGAATCTTAAACCGCCGCCAAACGCGCTCGACGTTTCCCACTATTCCCGGGGCGGCGCGTCTCGAACGCCAAACGCCAGACGCGTCTTCGTCCGTTCCCGCCTCGCGTTTCCTTGAACTTGCCCAAGCAAACGCGGCGCCGTCCGCGCATCGTCGCCGTTTTTCCGCTTCCTCTTTCGCCCGCGGCCTCTCTTTCGCCGGGTCGTTTATTCCAACCGAACAAGAAAAAACGAACGCCCCTCGCCGTTGCAAGGAGCGTTCGTCGAAGGTTCGGCGCGATTCGCCGTCGACGCGTTAAGCCAAGTCGCGGTCTTCGAAAAGAAGGAGCGAAAGCAACATCGCGACGCCCGCGAACAGGAACGAATAAACGCCCGCGGTCGCGACGTAATCCCACGGAACCGCTTGATCCATCGCGATCGCCGTTTCCATATTGAAGTGTTCCAAAATCGGCGTTACCGCGCAAATCAAGTTCGCGAAAAAGCCGACGATCGGCATCGTTTCGCCGACGTTCGAGACGACCAACGTCGGCACGACGTGCCCGAGCGCGTAAATCGTCAAGCAGATCGTCAAGTTCGGAAGCAACGGCAAACGGGTCGAAATCGCGATCGAAATCGCCGTCAACACGACCGTTTCGAAATAAGCCAAGCAGAGCCCCGGCGCCATCTTCGCGACGTATTGATAACACTCGATCGCCGTCGGAAGTTCTTTCGCCGATTCCCGCGCGTCGTAAGCCAGCTTATACGCGACGGTGTTCATAAAGAAGAAACCGAGAATCAAAAAAAGCGCGGTAACGGCGATCATCACGCCCAAATATTTCCCGAAAACGAACTTTTGGCGCCCGACCGGTTTCGCCAAAATCATCAGCGCGGTTTTCCCTTCGATTTCGTCGGCGATCGAAGAACTCGCCGTCCAGATCGCGAGGAAAACGCAAACCAGCTTCACCAACGTCAACCCCTGCGACACGACGATTTTTACGTCTTCGCCGAGGGTATGATACGGCAAGAAGGGAAAAATGAAGAGCCCGAAGAGCCCGAACAGGGTCAAAATCAGGAACAACGGCTGCAACGCCGTTTCTTTCGCGGTCACCCAAGCGATCGCGCCGCAACGGGGCGCCAACCAACGAATCAAGGCGACGGCGACAACGAAAATCGCGACGGCGACCAACGCGGCCTGGTCGATCGGCCACGTCGCTTTGAGCCAAGCCGGAACGCCGAAAAGGGGCGACGCGGAGGCCGAAATCGAATAGAGCGCGCTAACGGCGGTTGACATTATCGTTAAACTCCTCAAAATCAAAAAAATCGTTAAAAAGAGCGGTCGCTCCGAACGCCGTCTAAGCTCGACGCTCGCGGCGCGCCTCGAAACGTCGCCGACGACGCTAAAAGTCCTTATCGATATTTTAACGTCAAAATTCCGTTTTGGCAAGCGGCGAATCGAAACTCGCCGACGTAAAAGGGAAAATTTTTCCCGTTTGCGAACTAGGAAACCGAAATTCGCAATGATAACGACCGCGCAAACTTTAACGGCGACGCCGACGCCGACGCCGGGCGCTCCGGGCCCGCGCCGCCGCGCGAACTCGGTTTCCGCTCCGTTGGTCGCCGGGCGCTTACGCTCCGCTTCCGTTCAAATCGCCGAAAGCGCCGCCCTTCGCGCTCAACGGGAACAAACTCGACGCTTTGTCCGCAACCGGGCCCCGGCGGTTGCGTTCGGCGGGTTCGCTCGTTCTTAATTTCGCGTTTTCGCATTAATATATATTGACAAAATCCGCGTTAATCTTTAACGTCGTCTTGTTTCCGACGCGTTGCTCTTCGGCGGGCCGCCGTTTTGTCGCGCCTCGAATTTACCGCCGACGCGACGCCCGTTTCCACCGACGGAGCGACGCGACGTTCCCCATTTCAACCGACGCAATGAAAAAATCGTTTCAAACAACGGCTCGCGGCTGGGTCGACGGCTCGACGCAAACCTTCGCCGCCCGCGCTTTTCGTTCGACGGCGACGCTTGTTTCGCTCCCTTATTCCGGCGTCGTTCGGCTCCGCAACCGCCTTTACGACCTCGGCGTTCTCCGCGCTTCTCAACCGCCGCGTCCGACGATTTCCGTCGGCAACCTAACGTTCGGCGGCGTCGGCAAAACGCCGTTCGTCGGTTGGCTCGCCGATTATTTTATCCAAAACGCGCAAACGCCCGCTTTTATCAGCCGGGGTTACCAAGCGGAACGCCAACGCGAAGTCTTCGCCCGCGTCGACGCCGCTCAAACGCCTTCCGCTTCCCCGACCGCGCCAAGCGACGCGGCGCCGCAAACGCCGAAAGCCGCCCCGCTCCGCTTCGAACAATATCAGCGTTTTAACGACGAAGCGCGCGAGCTTGCGCTCCGGTTCCCGTCGACCCCGCATTTTCTCGGCTCCAAACGCGCCGAAGTCGCCGCCGCGCTCGTCGAAGCGCGTCCCGACGTCGACGTTTTGCTCCTCGACGACGCCTTCCAACACCGCCGAATCAAGCGCGACCTCGACGTCGTTCTCCTCGACGCGCTCAATCCGTTCGGCGGCGGTCGCGTCTTCCCGTCCGGGTTTCTCCGCGAACCGCTCGCCGGACTCGCTCGCGCCGACGTCGTTTTGCTCAACCGCGCCGACCTCGTTCCCGTCGAACGCCGCCAAGCGATTCGCGCCCAAGTCGAACGCTTCAATCCGAACGCGCTCTTCGCCGAAATCGCGCAAATTCCCCGTTTCGTCTTCTCGCGACGCGACGCCGACGCCGCCGAGATTTCCGACGCCGCGAACGCCGACGCCGCGTCGTTTTCGCCCCCTTGCCCGCCCGGCCTCGTTCGCGAAAACTTCGCGACTTGGCTCGCAACGCGGCGCGGCGCCCGTTTTCTCGCCTTTTGCGGTTTGGGCGCGCCAAACGGGTTCCGCAAAACGCTCGAAACCAACGGCTTAACGCCGACGGCGTTCGTCGCGTTTCCCGACCATTGCGCTTACTCCGCAAACGACTTCGCGTCGTTGGCGTCGGAAGCGGAACGAATCGACGCGGACGCGATCTTGACGACGGCTAAAGATTTCGTCAAAATCCCCAAACCGACGTCGGTCGGACGCCCCGTTTTCGCGCTCGGAATCGGCGTCGAGTTTTTGAGCGGCGAAGCGTCGTTGCGCGCCCTCCTCGCCGAACGCTTTACAACGCGCCGCGAACGCTAAGCGTCGTCGACCGAGGCGTTTCTTTTTCCCAAAAAACTCTCCGAAACCCCTTGCCAACGTCGCCTTGTCGCATTACAATAGTTAACGAAGCGACGCGGGATAACGTCCCGTTTTCGACTCGACGTCGCGTCGGAGTAATTTTCCTCGACGCGGCGTTTTTCCCCTTATTCTAAAACGCCAAGGAGAATCTTTATGTTCGTCGCCAACTCGCCAAAGCAAAACGACTTGCGCCGCGACGGTTTCGCCCTCGCCGACTTCCTCGCCGTCGTCGCGTTCGCGTTCCTAACGCTTTCCCTCCTAACGCCGACGGTTTTGCAGTCGCGGGCCGCCGCGCGTCGCGAACAATGCGCCGACGCCTTGAAGCGCCTCGCGCTCGGCGTTCAGGCTTACCACGACGCAAACGGCGCGCACCCGATCGGGCAAGACGGAAACGACCTCGATTACGGCTTCCGCGTCGCGCTCCTTCCTTACCTCGGCGAAACGGCGACTTACGGCGTCGCGACGCGCTACCGAGTCGACGGCGTTCGTTTCGGCGAAACCGGCGCCGATCTGCGCGAAAAGCGTTTCGACTTTTACGCTTGCCCGGCCGACTCCGGCGCTCAAACCGTTTTAAACGGTTGCGCACCGGCCAGTTACGTCGCCTGTTACGGCGATTATTGCCCGAAAGTCGAACCTTGGAACGCCGAAACTTACGCCGAGGCCGCGCGCTTCGGCGCCGACAAGGACGTCGTCGCCCGAAACTCTCGCCTATTCCGCAACGGTTCCCGCGGCGCGATTCAGCCGAAAATTTGGTCCGGCGTCGTCGACGTTCTCGACGGAACCTCGAACACCGCGCTCTTTAGCGAAACGCTCGTCGCCGTTCCGAACGCTCGAACGTTCCGCAACGGTCTCGCGGTCGAACGCGCCGACGTTTTCGCCGCCGGGCCCGACCGCGACTCTTGCGAACGTCCCGGCTTCAATCCGAAAATTTGCCTCGATCTCGCCGCCGAAGACGGTTCGGGCGTCTTCCTCGACGGAGTCGTCGTCGACCAAGCGCGCGGCAAGCGCTGGGGGGACGGTCGCCTTCCGTTCGCCGCGTTTTCGACGATTCTTCCGCCGAACTCGCCGAACTGCGCGCTCGGCCAAGTCGGCGACGACGGCGCGAACGTTCAACTTCTCTCGGCGTCGTCCGCGCACTCGGGCGGGGTCAACGTCGCGTTCGTCGACGGCGCCGTCCGCTTCGTTAGCGACGAAATCGACTGCGGACGCTTGACCCTCGACGAATCGTTTTACCTCGACGAATCGTTCGCTCCCGCCGAGCCGCGTTGCGTCGCTTCCGGCAAGTCGCCGTTCGGCGTTTGGGGCGCGCTCGGCTCTCGCTTCGGCGGCGAAACCGACGTCCTCTCCAACGATAATATCACGCTCGTTACGACGCCGTCCGCCCGTTCTTTGCCCTAAAAACCTTCTTCCGCCGGTCGGGGCCGCGACGCTCGACGTTCGAGCGTTCGCCGACGCGCAAATCGCGCGGATTTCGACGACGGTCGACGGTTCCGCCCGCAAACCGGGCGTCCGCCGCGTCGCGGTCGCTAAATATCGCGTTAAAGACGTTTACAAGCCTGAGAAAAACGCTTTTCTCGCTCGCTCGGGAGGCGAAACTCGCGCGGAACTCTTCCCGAACCGCCCGGAACCGACCGTCGTTTCCGTCCTTCCGGAGCGTTACGCTCGGCCCCGAAACCTCCGGGTTGACGCTCGTTCTTCCGGACGGAGGCGCGCAAAACCTTAAAATCGAATTGACGAGCCGCGCTCAATAACCGCCGCTCCCGTTAAACTCGCTTTCCCGCTCCAACGCCGCGTCCGCCTCCCGACGCGGCGTCGGAACGATCGTCGCTTTTCGTTCTTCCGTTAACAAAACGCGTTACCCTCGTCCGTTCGCCGACGCCGCCCGTCGTAAAACGCGACGCTTCTAATTTCCAAAGCCGCGCGACGTAAAAGGATCGAAAATCTTCGCGCCTCCTCTTGCAAAAATTAGAAAATTAGTTTAAACTATGTTTTAGGAGAGGTCGCGCCGTTCGGTTTCCCGTTGACCTCTTCGCGACGCGCATCTTCGTTAAAATTCTTAAATTTCACTTAATTCCACCACCCGAGGCAAAACTATGTTAAACGCTTACGTTAAACTGGGGGGCGGGGGGAATTCGCGCAAAGCGGGTTTTACGCTCGTCGAACTCCTCGTCGTTATCGCCATCATCGGCATTTTGATCGGCTTGCTCCTTCCGGCGGTTCAAGCGGCCCGCGAAGCCGCCCGTCGTATGCAATGCACGAACAACGTCAAACAAATCGCGCTCGCGACGATGAGCTACGTCGACGCGAACGCCGACACGCTCCCGCTCGCGCAAGACTGCTGGGGCGCCGTCCCGGGCACGGGCACGACCCGCGAATACGGTTTCCGCGTCTTCCTGCTCCCTTACGTCGAGCAAGCGGCGACCTACGAACTCGCGATGAAGTACATGAAGGACGGCGTTAAGTTTTGGGAATCGGGCGCCGATCTGAAAGAAATCCGGATCGACGGCTACCAATGCCCGTCCGACGGCGGCGTCAAGTCGCTCATCGACGGCTACTACCCGGCCAGCTACGTCTGCAGCTACGGCGACTACTGTCCGAAAACCGAATCATGGGGTTGGGTCAACGGCGCCTCCGGTCGCACCGACTACGCTCGCGGCGCGCTCCAACCGAAAACTTGGACGCCGCTCGCCTCGATCACCGACGGCACGTCGAACACCGCGCTCGTCAGCGAAACGGTCGTCGCCGTCAACGGCGCTACGACGTTCAAAAACGGTCAAGCCTGCAGCCGCAGCGACGTTTTCGGCGCCGGAACCGGCCACAACTCCTGCGAACTTAGCGGTTTCAACCCGCAAGCTTGCCTCAACCTCAAGGGCGACACGACGTCCTACGCGAGCGGCGTCACCGTCTACCAAGCGCGCGGCAAGCGTTGGGGCGACGGCCAACTTCCGTTCAGCGCTTTCTGCACGATTCTCCCGCCGAACTCCCCGAACTGCTCGGTCGGCGGCGTCGGCGACGACGGCGTCAGCGTCCGCATCCTTTCGGCAACCTCGAACCACTCCGGCGGCGTCAACGTCGGGATGGTCGACGGCTCCGTCCGCTTCATCAGCGAAACGATCGACTGCGGCAACCTGACCGGCTCGACGATCGGCGACAACACCGGGCTCTGCAAACGCTCCGGCAAATCGAACTTCGGCGTTTGGGGCGCGCTCGGTTCCCGCGACGGCGGCGAAACCGACGTCGACTGATCCGACCGACGTCGACTGAACGAGTTAAAGCCTTTTAACTTGTTTAACCGTTAAAACCGGGCGTTCCCAACCGTCGGAGCGCCCTTTTTTTAAAGCCGGCCCTTCCCTAAAACGGAGCGCGTCGTATAATAACGACAAACTCAACCTCGCAAATCTTATCCGAAAGGACGCGAAATGAAAAAACTGCTTTCTCTTGCTCTCGCTTGCTGCGCGGTTCTCCTTGTCTCGACCGGTTGCGGCGGCGGCGCGAAACTCGACGGCCTCGAAAACTACTCCGGCGTCGTTACGCTCGACGGCGAACCGCTCGCCGGCGCCTCGATCACCTTGGTTCCGACGACGGTCGGCCCCCGCGGCGCGGGCGCTATGTCGGACGACAAAGGCAAATTCGCCTTCCAAACGCTCCAAGCGGGCGACGGCGTCGCGCCGGGCGAATATAAAGTTACCGTTACGAAATCCCACTGGGAAGACGCTTACACCGAAGAAGAACAACAATTGATCAACGAAAGCGGCGGCAAAAGCCACAAAGAACTCTTCGGCAACCGTCCGGAACCGACCGCCGTTTCCGATATTCCGGAATACTACAAAAACGCCGACACGTCCGGTTTGACGCTCAGCCTTCCGGAAGGCGGCGCGAAAGACCTCAAAATCGAGCTTTCGAGCGAAGAATGATTTCGTTTCCGCGCGAAATTCAATCGGCGACCTCGCGTCGCTAACGTTTGTCCCGACTTTCGACGTTTCCTCGGGAGCGTCGAAGTCGGGTCGTTTTCTTTAATATCGGCTCGACGCTTCCCATTCTCGTCGCCGCCGCGCTTCGTTGCCCTTCTCCGACCGCAAAGACGCAAGGAATCCCGCTATGTCGCCGACTTCCGCTCCGCTTCCCGCTTCGCCTTCGCCGACGTCCGCCGACTCGCGCCGACGTTTCGTTTCCTTTCCGTTCGCCGCGCGCCTCGCGTTTTCTCTCTTTTTCGTTTGGTTTTGGGGCGTTCGTTACGGCGACTTCCTTTACGTCGCGCAGGGTTGCGATCTGTTCCTTTGGCGTTGGTCGTTTTTGACGGACGCGATTCGCCCGGCGGAGCTTTCGTTGCGTTTGTCGGCGTTTTTCGTTCAATTTTTCTATTACCCGGCGCTCGGCGCGGCGATTTTAGCCGGATTTTTAGCGTTCGTTCAATTCGGAACGGAGCGATTATTCCGATTAACCGGGCGGCTCTTTCCGCTGTCGTTCGTTCCGTCGGCGCTCCTCGCGCTCCAAATCACCGAAGTCGGCTATTACATTTTCGAATATTTCGACGTCGCGTTCCTTTTTAGTTTCGTTTTTCAATATTCGTTCGTTTTGCTTTTCGCGTTGATTTTCGACGCGCTGAAATCGGAACGCGGTCGAGCGGCGTTTTTGACGCTCGGCGTCGCGGTCTGCTTCCCGATTTTCGGCGTCTTCGCGCTCCTCGCGGCGGCGCTTTGCCTCCTCAAAGAAGCGACGCGCCCCGCCGACGCAAGCGCAACCGTTAAAATCGCCAAGACCGTCAAAACCGACGCCAAACGCCGCAAACGCCTCGCGCTTCTCGCCCTTTGGACGCTCGTCGTCCCGACGCTTTATTGGCCGCTCTTCTCCGGAACCGCGCGGAGTCTCGGCGCCCTTTACGTCGCCGGTTTGACCGAAGAGACCGTTTCGCAACGCGACACGGCGACCGACCAAATTTACGCCGCGTACCTCGGCGCGATTCTCGCTTTCTTCGTCGCGGTCGCCGTCCTCGACGCGCTCCGCCGAACCGTTGAACGTCGTTCCCCGAAAGCCGTCCAACCGGAACAAACAAAGCAAGCGGAACAACCGAAACGACCGTTAAAACCGACGTCGGCGAAACGCTCGACGCAAAAGTCGAAAAGAGCCGCAAAAGCGCAAACGCCCGAAACGCCGCAAAACGCCCAAACCGCGCGCCCAGCGTTTTCGCTCGACTCGACGGCGACGATTTCCGCCCTCGCGCTCCTGACGCTCGCGCTCGTCGTCGTCCGCGTCTCCTTTTACACGCCGGATTTCGCGGCGCTTTGCGGAATCGCCCGAGCGCTCGACCGCGAAGATTGGGAAGAAATCGTTCGACTCGAAGCGACGGTCGCGACGCCGTCGAACCCGACGATTACCGCCCGCGTTTTGGCGCAGTCGCGACTCGGCCGCCTCGCCGACGAACTTTATTTGCGCCCGCTTACGCCGACGCGCCCGCTGCAACACTACCAAACGACGACGTTCTGCATGACCGGCGACCGCCTCCTTTACGAGTTCGGCGCCGTCAATCCGGCGATGCGCGTCGCGTCGAATAATTACGTCGTCAAACGCGAACGGAGCGCTTGGGCCGCCTTCACGCTCGCCCTTTGCAACGTCGCCGAAGACCGCCGCGCCGTCGCCGAACGCTACCTTTACCGCCTCCAAGGAACGCTCTTCCATCGGAAAAAAGCGGAGGAATTGGCGGCTTACCTAAACGCTCGAAGCGCCGAAACGTCGTCGTTTACGCCCTACCTGCGTCAAGCGCCGCTCTCCGACGAACGTCTCGCCGAACTCGACGCGTCGTTCGCCGCCGTTCGCGCGCAAAAACCGCGATTCGACGATTTCGCGACAAGCCGTTGCGTCGACCACGTTCGCTTCCAACTCGTTCAAATGGACGACCTCGCGCCGTTGCCGCTCCGCGAACGCGAAACCCGCCTCGCCACCCTCCTCTTGATGCGCGATCTCCCGACGTTCGCCCGACATTTCGACGCTTACCTCGCCGAAAAAGCCGCCCTCGCCGACGCGTCGCAACGTCGAATTCCTCGCGTCCTCCAAGAAGCGATCCTCCTGCGCGTTCATTTCCCGCAAATCTTCGAACGTCCCAAAGACGAACGTTGGGAACCGCCGAAGAACGTCGATATCGATCCGGCGATTCACGAACGCTTCAACCAATGCATGACGCTCCTTCAGCCGGAAAGTTTTAACAACGAAGCGATTCGCGCCGCCAATCGCGAACTCGGCGACCGCGAGCGCGACCCGGCCAAACGAGCGATTCTCGCCGCCCAATTTTACTTCGGCGATTCGCTTTGGCCGACGGTGTTCGCCGAACCGCGCGAAAATTACTGACGCTCGAATCGGAGAAAAAGACGCGGAAAAACGGACGCCCCCCTTGTAAAAGACGGCGACGGGAGTAAGATGTAAGAGGTTTATTTCGCGCCTTGCGAAAGATCGTTTCGGCGCGCCCGCTACTCGGGCCAAAAAACGGAAAACAACGGAGAGAGATTATGTCGAAGAAGTGCGTTTTGGCGTATTCCGGCGGTTTGGACACGTCGGTCATCCTGGGCTGGTTGCTGGACAAAGGTTACGAAGTCCACGCCGTTTACGTCGACTTGGGCCAACCGTGCGAAGACCGCGAAGAAATCCGCAAAAAGGCGGAAAAGATCGGCGCGTCGTCCGTTCGTTTCATCGACGTTAAAGAAGAAGTCTGCCGCGACTTCGCCTTCCCGGCGATTCAATGGCAAGCGAAATACGAAGGCGTCTACCTCCTCGGCACGTCGCTCGCCCGCCCGTTGATCTCGAAGAAAATCCTCGAAGTCGCGAAGGAAGTCGGCGCGACGGTTTACGTTCACGGCGCGACCGGCAAAGGAAACGACCAATGCCGTTTCCAACTCGCCGCCGAAGCGCTCGACCCGAGCATTGAAATCCTCGCTCCGTGGCGTATGGACGAGTTCCGCGAACTCTTCCCGGGCCGCACCGAGATGATCAAATACTGCGAAGCGAAAAACATTCCGGTCAAAGCGTCGATCGCGAAGCCGTACTCGTCGGACGAAAACTGCCTCCACATCAGCTACGAAGCCGGCAAGCTCGAAGACCTGAACGTCAACGGGATGGAAACGGTCGAATTCGGCATTTGCAAAAACACGCCGAAAACCGCGCCGGACGCCGAAGAAGAAGTCGTTATCCGTTTCGAACAAGGCGTTCCGGTCGCCGTCAACGGCAAGACGATGGGCGCTTACGAGATTATGGATACGCTGAACAAAATCGGCGGTCGCAACGGGATCGGCATCATCGATATGGTCGAAAACCGCTTCGTCGGTATGAAGAGCCGCGGCGTTTACGAAGCGCCGGGTATGACGATTCTCTACGACGCGCTCCGCTACATCGAGCAACTGACGATGGAACGCGAAGCGATGCGTCTGCGCGACCGTTTGGCGCCGGAAGTCGCCGAATTGATTTACTACGGCTTCTGGTACAGCGTCAAGATGGATATGTTCCTCGCGATGATCAAAGAAGCGCACAAGTGGACGACCGGCGAAGTTTCGCTGAAACTCTACAAGGGCAACATCATCCTGAACGGTCGCACGAGCCCGAACTCGTTGTACGACCAAGGAATCGCGACGATGGAAGGCGGCGGCGACTACAATCAAAACGACGCGACCGGTTTCCTCCGCATTCAAGGTCTCCCGTACCGCGTCGCCGGCGGCGTTCACCCGCGCATTTAATTCCCGTCGTTTAGGGACTTAACGCGTTAATTCCAAACGCCCGTTCAACGGCGGTTTCCCCCGATTCCGCCGTTGCGTGGGCGTTTTGTGTTTTAAGCCGTTCCCTGGGTCGCTCTATCTTTTCTCGCGACGCAACGTCGTTTCCATTATTTCGCTCATTACTTTTGGCGTCGTTTTTTTCGCAACCTCTCCCAACCGGCATCCCTACTGCGCTTGACTTTTCCGCCAAGAGACGTACAATAAATAAAAACGCGACTTTAAAACGTGAAAGGAACATAATTTGCATCTCGTTACTAGCGTTGAGTTCGACGCGTTGGTCGAACGCGTTCGAGTGTTGCAAAACGAAATCGGCGAACTCGTTTTATCTCGCGACGTTCTCCTTTTCGACGTTCGTCCGCAACTTGAAAGTCGATATTGGAGCGTTATCGGCGTCGTCGAAAGCGCGACGCTCGAACTCGAGTTGGAAACCCTCCGTCTGCGGCGCAAACTCGAACTCCTCCAAGCGGCGGACAACCGCGACGAAGAACCCAACGTCAATTTCGTCGAAAGGAAGCTCGACGCGGAGCTTAAAGAATTTTCCGCGCAAGTCGAAGTCGCGAAAACCAAAGTTTTAGAAGCGTTTGCGTTCGCGTCGACCGGCGCTCTTTCTCCCGAAGACGCGAAACGTCTCCGCGCGCTTTATTTACAACTCGTCAAAAAACTTCACCCGGACGTCGCGAGCGCCGCCGTTTCCGACGCCGCGTTCAAACTGAAAGCCGCTGTCGAAGCGTATAAACGCTGCGACTTAGCGGCGCTCGAAGCGTTGGCGTTGGCCGTCGAAACGCTCGCGAAAGACGAGATTTTATCGCTGGAAACAACCGCGTTCGACGAACTTCTTCAACGCAAGGCGGCGCTCGAAAAATCGCGCGACCAACTCAAAACGCAAATCGAAACGATTCAAGACGAATTCCCGTTCAACGTCGCCGAATTGCTTGACGATTCGGAAGCGATCGCGAAGCGGCTCGAAGAACTCCGTCAAAAACAATTGGAACTTAAAACGTTGCGCGACCGATACCAAGAGCGCGTCGAGGAGATTTTAAGCAAATGGGCGATTTAACGTCAAACGCCGGTTCCGGCGGCCTTTCCCCGTTCGGTTCGAATTCGCTCGGCGTCTTTCAAGGCGGGAAAAACGGCCTGTCGCAACCATTTGGCCAAACGATTTTTCTTTTTGAAACGCATATTGCCGGAACGAGTTACGTCGAAAACATCGCCGAAATCGAGCCGTCGTTAAAAGTCGACGACCTTTTAACCTTTGTCCGCGAACCGCAAAACAAGCGCGACGAACTGGCGATTCTCGTTCGCGATGCTCTGAAACGCAAACTCGGTTACGTTCCTCGGCGCGACAATCCAGTTTTCGCTCGTTTGATGGACGCCGGCAAGCGACTTTTCGGCAAAATCCGCAAAGTCGAACGCGTCAATAATTGGCTCAAAATCGAAATCGGCGTTTACCTCGACGACTAACCGCCGACGCCGCCCAACCGCGCTTGCCGTTTTAACCGTTTCAACCGCTAAACTCGCCGCCGGTTACGCAACCTCCGCCGACGCCGCGCCGACGTTTGTCCTCCGCTCTTCGCGACGCGGCGACAAACGCCCGTTTTGCCGGTCGTTTCCGTTCGTTGGCGCTCAAGTCGGAGAAAAAACGGAAAAAAACGCGAATTTCGAGCGTCGCCCCCTCGAAATTCGCGCCGCCTTGAGCTAAAATAGAAGAAAGCGTCGACGCGTTTTCGCCGTCGAGCGCGCGGCGGCGCCGTTCGAGCGTCCCGTCCGAATTTTACGAACAACCGTTTGAAACACGTTGGAAAGATTGCGTCAATGGCCATCGACCTTTACTCCCTCTGCCCCGGCGGTCGCGGGAAGAAAATCAAATTCTGCTGTCCGGATCACGTCAAAGACTTGGAACAAATCGACGCGTTCCTCGAAGGCGAACAGTTCGCCGCGGGTCTCGCTTTCGTCGAAAATCTCGAAAAATCGCGCCCGGACTGCGCTTGCTTGACCGAAGCGAAGTGCTTGTTCCAACGAATGATCGGGCTTTGGGAGCAAGCCTACGAAACCGCCGTCGCGTTCGCCGCTCGCGAGCCGAAAAACGTCGTCGCGCACACGGAGCTCGCGATTTCCTCCGCGCTCCTCGATAAGCCGCAAGAAGCCGTTTCCGCCCTTATCGACGCGATCGAAAACGTCGAAGGCGACCAATTCCCGGTCGCGATCGTCCAAGCGATGTTGACGGTCGGCGTCAGTTTCTACGAAAACGGTCGACTTTACCAAGCGATCGCGATCGCGAAGCAACTTCAAGCCTTTGCGCCGCAAGACCAAGCGTCGAACGAGTTCCTCTATCGTTGCCTCGGCGCCGAAACGGTTCCGCTGATGCTGAAAGAGCAAGTGTTCGACCTCGAAGCGCCCGCCGACTTCGAGAAAAAAGCCGAATACGACGAAGCGACGCGCCTGATCGCTCGCGGCTGCTGGAAAAAAGGTCGCGCGATCCTCGAATCGCTCCTCCCGCTCGGCGAAAGTTGGCCGAATCTCTTCCGCAACCTCGGGATTCTCGTCCTTTGGTTCGCCGAAGAGGAAGTCGGGCGCGCTTACATCGAACGCTACCTCGCGTCGCCGAACGTCGACGCCGAAGACGCGATCGATATGGAGACGTTCCAGTTCCTCCGCGCCGTTCCGACTTGGGACGACGTCGAAACGACCGTCAAGCGGACGTATACGCTGACCGACTTCGACGCCGCGTTCGAAAAAATCCTTTCGTCCCGCGTTTTATTGGCGAATCCGCGCCTCCGCGCCGCGGTCGCCGGTCTCGAAGTTCCGCCGAAAGCGACCTTCAACCTGTTGACCGGCCCGCTTTCGGAAAAAACGGAAAACCTTACGCTCGCGGAAGTTCCGACGCAATTCGCCTTCGCGTTCCTCTTCGGCAAGCAAACCGACCGCGAAGCGCGGCTCGAAGTTTACGCGCTCCCGAGCGAAACGGCCCGCGTCGAAGCGACGTTGACCGAAGTTCTCGGCGCCCTTCCGCCGCTCGAATCGGAAGAACCGCAAGAAGCGCAAACGCTCCTTTGGACGACGAACGAATCGACGCCGCGTTTCCAATTCCGCGACGGCGCCCCGATTTCGCAAGCGACGGTCGAAGCGCTCTTCGACGAACACCTTAACGTCTTCGCCGACAAGTGGTTCGAACACGCGTATCAAATCCTCGGCGGCGTTTCTCCGAAAGAAACGCTGACCGCCGAGAACGGCGCGCGCCGCGTCGAAGCGTTGGTTCGCGTCGTCGGCTCGACCTTCACGCCGGAATTCGCCGATAAGGTTATGTCGATTTTGCGGGCGAAAGCGGGCCTTTCCGCGCCGGAACCGATCGTTCCGCCGGCCTCGTTCGCGTCGAAAGAGGAGACGCTCGCTTTCTTCCGCCGCGTTCCGCTTTGGCGTTGGGGCCGACTTTCGGTCGAAACCTTCCGCACCGACGCGCTCGTCGAACTCCTTCAAATCGCGAACCTTGTCGCGCCTCGCGACGTTAAAGAAAAGTTCGCTCGCGAAACGCTGACCCGTCCGAGCGGCGAAATGGAGTACGAAGCCCGCGCGATCGCGTATTCGATTCTCGTCGACGCCGCCGTTTTGGCGCAAGATTCGGACAAAGCGCTCGAGCTGATCGCCGAAGCGACCGAATACGCCGCGTCGGTCGGTCAACCGGACGCGCAATGGAACGTTCTCGAGTTCATGACGCGCTTCCATCGCCAAGAATACGACAAGCTCCGCGACCTCGCGCAACACGTTTTCACCGAACACCAAGACGACCAACAAGCGGTTCAAACGTTGCAAGAGTTCTTCGCTCGTTTGAATTCCGCGGCGCAAATGCAAGCGCAAGCGGAAGCCGCGTACCGTCGTCAAGCGCAAATGCAAGGCGGTTCCCCGCTCGGCGGCGCTCCGTCGCCGTTCGACGCGCCGCAAGCCCCGGCGCAAGAGGAAAAATCGAGCGGTCTTTGGACGCCCGGTTCCGACTCCGGCTCCTCGAACGGCGGTTCGCGCCTGATCATTCCGGACTGATTCGCGTCCGGCGCAACCTTCGAAACGACGGCGTTTGCGTCCCGGCGTTAAACGTCGTCGTTCGCTCGCCCGGTCGTTCGCCGAAGCGACGACGCCCTTTTTCTCCTTTTTCCCGTTACACTCCGTCTTCGCGCGCCGCCAACGTTTGACGCCGCGTCGCGACGAAGACGCCCCAAGGAGCGCAACTTTAATGAAACGCGGTATTTACGGCGGTAGTTTCGACCCGGTTCACTTCGGGCACCTTCTTTTAGCGGAGACGGCGCGCGCCGAAGCGGGCCTCGACCGCGTCGTTTTCCTCCCGTTGGGCGTTCCGCCGCACCAAAAGAACGTTCGAACGAGCGGCGAAGACCGGTTCGCGATGCTCGAAGCGGCGGTCGCGCCCTACCCGGAATTTGAGGTCGGGCGGTACGAAATCGATTCTCCGAACACGAGTTACACCGCCGACACGCTCCGTTATTACCGCGAAACCTACCCGGACGACGAACTTTATTTGATCGTCGGTTCGGAAACGTTCAACGACGTGCCGCGTTGGGTGCGTCCGCGCGAAATTTGCGGGCTCGCGTCGCTGATCGTCGCCCGCCGCGCCGGTTTCCCGCCCCCGGATTTCGACCTTTTCCGCGAAATCGCGACGCCGGAGCGAATCGAGGAGTTTCGCCGTCAAGTCGTCGAGATGCCGGCGCTCGAAATTTCTTCGACGGCGATTCGACAGCGCGTCGCCGCCGGTCGGAGCGTTCGCTTTCTAACTCCCGACGTCGTCGCCGATTACATCGAGTCGCGCCGACTTTATCGCGACTAACCGTTTTCCCTTGCCGCCGTCGTTTCGCGATTTGAAACGACGGCGTTTTTCATTTGCTCTTCTTTTGTTTCAACGCTTTAACGCAAGGAGTTTTTCCGATGAAACGCCGAGATTTTTTGACCGCGGCCGTCGGGTCGCTCGTTTTAACCGGCGTCGGCGCCGACGTTTCGCCGTCGCCGCGTCTCTTCGCCGCTCCGCTCGCCGACGCGACGCAACCCCCGGCAAAACCGGAGTTTAAGAACGCGACTCCGGCGCTCGAACGTTTCCGCGACGGAATCCCGAATTTCCTCGCCAAGGTCGAATCGGGCGCGCCCGTTCGCGTCGCCTATTTCGGCGGCTCGATCACCGCGGCGTCCGGCTGGCGCGTCCAAACGCTCGCGAAGTTCAAGGAGCTTTTCCCGAACTCGGAGTTCTCCGAAATCGACGCGGCGATCGGCGGCACCGGAAGCGATCTCGGCGTTTACCGCTTAGGCCCGGACGTCCTAAAACACGACCCGGACTTGGTTTTCGTCGAGTTCGCGGTCAACGACGGCGGAACCGGCCCCGAACACATTTGGAAGCAGTTCGAGGGAATCGTCCGCCAAATTTGGCGTTACAACCCGTCGATCGACGTCGTTTTCGTTTACACGTACCGCGTCGGGCACGAGAACGACTACAAGAGCGCCAAGACGCCGCGTTCGGTTTCGGCGCAGGAGCAGATCGCGGAATTTTACGGGATTCCGTCGTTCGACTTTAACATTCCGGTCGTTCAACTCGCCGAAAAAGGCCGACTTACCTATCAAAGCGAGAAACCGGAAGACGGCAAAATTCACTTCTCGACCGACGGCGTTCACCCGCTCGACGCCGGACACCAGATTTACACGGAAGTCGTTTGCGACGCGTTCCGCAAGATGCGCGCGCAAGCGAAAACGACGCCGTTCCCCGCGCCGTCGACGCGAACCGCCAAGCTTGCTAAATCGTTTATCGACGGCAACTTCGAGAACGCGAAATCGGTTCCGCTCAAGGAATCGCAACTCTCCGGCGACTGGAAACCGCTCCCGTCCGATTCGCACCTTTCTTGGACGAAAAGCCGACTCGGCGACGTCGTTTTCACCTCCGACGCTCCCGGCGCGAAACTGACGTTCCGCTTTAAAGGCTCTCAGGTCAAGATTTACGATATTTTAGGCCCGAACGGCGGCCAAGTCCGCGTTACCGTCGACGGCAAGCCGCACAACAATCCGATCCCGCGTTTCGACAGTTTTTGCACTTACTGGCGCCTCGCGACGTTGACGCTCGCCGACGGTCTCGACCCGAACGTCGTTCACGAAGCGACGGTCGAAATCGACGCGGAGCAACCGAGCCGCCAACCGGTCGCGTTCCGTCTCGCCGACCCGGAAAAGGAACTCGCCGAACCTAAGTACAACGGTCGCAACGTTTGGTTCGGACCGATTCTCGTTCTCGGCGACGTCGTCGAATAACGCCCCGCCCTCTTTTCCAAAATCAACCGGTCGACGCCGCGCCAAAAACGCCGCCGACGCCGGGGTTTTGCTCCGACGTCGGCGTTCGCGTTTCCGCTATCCGTTTTGCGCTTTATTCTCTTCAAGCCGACGAAAATACGCGTCAAGTTTTTGATCGCAAATCGTTTCAATACGTCGTTTATCGTCGTCGGTCAACTTGCGCCAAATCGTCCGCTCGACCTCGATCGTCCCCAAGCTCTTCGAATGCCGCGCGGCGCTCATTTCTTCGAAACGTCGAAACGGATTCGCCAAAATATTCCGCTCGATTTCCTTATCGGAACAGTCTTCGCGTTGGTAAAGCGAGTTTCCCTTCTCAACGACAAGTCCTTGTTTTCGGCGATTTGCATAAAACTCGCGAAAATAGTCGACGAGCGCGGAAATCGCGACGCGTCCATTTTCGTCGGCGTTTTTCAAAATCGCTTTCAACAAAACCGGCTTATACGAGTACGCCATATCCATTCGTTCGACAAACTTCATAAAGACGTCTTTTCGGTTCGAATCGTCGATTAACGTCCAGCCAAATCGTTCCGCGGCGGCTCGCAACGTCTCTTCTTTAAAGAACTTAAAGACGCGATTTTCGCTAACCGGCACGACCAAATCGGGTAGCAGACGCCCGTCGCGCAAACGCTCTTCGACCGTTCCCAATTGCACGTCGACGCGTCGCGCAAACTCCGTCAAGCTAATCATTCCCGCCGCTTCCTCTTGCCAATCAAAGAGTTCGATCGGCTCGATATCGTCGGCGAAGAGCGGAAAATCGACGACGGCGACCGGTTTTTCCCCGCGAGCGTATATCGCTAAGTCGATTTCTCGCTGGCCTTTGCGTCCCCAAACAATTTCGCCGGGCCGATACTCGCGCAACTTAGCGACACGATGCAGCGTAAACGGCGCGTTAAAGCGTCCCGCCGAATCGACAAAATCGAAAACGAAAAGGCAATCCTTATTCGGCGCCGTCCGCATTCCGCGACCCAACTGTTGCAAATAAAGCAGTTTCGACATCGTCGGACGCGCCATAAACAGAACTTCCGTTTCCGGACAATCCCAACCTTCGTTCAAAAGATCGCAAGCGCACAAAACGAGAATTTCGCCTGTCGCAAACTTCGTCAAGCGTTCGTTTCGCGCCGACGTTTTCAAGTTCCCGGAAACCGCGACCGCCGCGACGCCCCGCTCCCGAAAGAGCGCGGCCAATTCCTCGGCGCACTTTACGGACGCGCAAAAAACGACGGTTCTTTTATCGCGAATATTTTCGACCCAAACGTCGACGATTAAACGGTTTCGTTCGACGACGCAAATTTTGTCGTCCAATTCTCGAACGTTGTACCGAACGCCGTTGAACCGCACGTTCGAAATGTCGATATTCGTTTTGACGCGAAACGAACGAACCGGCGCGAGCGCGCCTACCTCGATCGCCGTTTGCATATCGAGCTTATGCGCCGTTTTTTGAAAAATTTCAAGAATATTTTCATCGTCGGCCCGCTCCGGCGTCGCCGTTAACCCAAGCGTAAACTTAGGTTTAAAGTAAGCGATAATTTTGCGATACGTTTCAGCGGTCGCGTGATGCGCTTCGTCGACGATCAAATAATCGAATTCGTCCTCGCGAAAAAGTTCCAAGTTCAGCGCGACGCTTTGAACGCTTCCGCAAACGACTTGCGCGTCGGTCGTTTTCTCGCCGTCGGCGAATTTTCCAGTCGTCGCTTCCGGCCAAAGCGCCTCAAACGTCGTTCGCGCCTGTTCAACCAACTCCCGAGTATGCGCGACGAACAAAACGCGCCCGCCGACGCTTTTTGCGTCGCAAACGGCGGTCGTCGTCTTGCCGGAACCGGTCGCGTGATAAAGGAGGGCTATCGTTTCGCGATTTTCCCGCGCTTCTCGGAGCGCCTCCAACGCTTCGCGCTGATGTTCGTAAAGACTCAACCCCTTACCGTCCAACGCTTTACCGCGTTGCGTCGGCAAAAAATCGTCGATCGCTCGCAAACGAGGGTCGCTCCCGATGAAGACGCGCAACTCGTCTTTGACCGCGTCGGGCGACTGTAAAATCTGCCGCGCCGTCCAACGAAAAACGCTCCATCCGAGCCCGATCATACTGTTCTGTTTCAGCAAGTCGTCGACGTGTTTGTCGAACGAAACCGCCCGCGGATGATGCGTCGCGTCGTCGTCAATTTCGATCGCGACGCGACGTCCGCGCTCTTCGAGCGCAAAATCGGCGAAGCGCGCGTTCTGATATATATCGAAAAAAGGATATTGCGAATAGAGAAATTCCGTTTTTTCAAGCCCGAACGTTTCCGCGAAAAGATCGATAAACCGTCCCTCGACCGCGCTTCCGGACGCCGCTTTAAAACGTCGCTTCTTTCCGCCGTCTTTCTCGTTTGCGCCGCTCGTTATTCGTTCCAACGCCTCTACTTGCGCCGCGTCCGTTTGCGTCGCCCTCGCGTTTTCCACTTAACGTCGCCTTTCTATCGTCGTCGATATTCCCTTTTCCTCTTCCGCCGTCGCTCCGTCGACCAACATTTTTTGCGACGCCGCGCCAATCAATCGCTTATAACCTCTTTTAGGAAGAGCTTTAAAACGAATCCTCCGCGTTCCTCTCGTTTCTTCAAGCGAATTCGTTCCAGCTCGTCGAGACCGACGCCCCGCGCCAACGACGCCGCGTAAAGCGTTTCCAACAAATCGGCCAGCTCCGTCGGGTCGCCGCTTGCCAAATACTCGTCGAGCTCCTCTTGCAACTTCGCGTCGACCGCCGCGAGAAACTCGGAGTCGCTCAACGTTTCGACGTTCGCCCGTTTCCCGGCGCGCTCGATAATCTCCGGAATCCGGTCGCGAACCAACTTATTAAACGGCGTCGTTTTCACCTCATCCTCCTCGAACATTACCAATCGTTATTTATCGCGCTTTAAATCCAAATTAACGTTTGGAACGAGAATTTCAGCGTCCGCTTTTCGCCCGGTTTGAGCGTCGTCGTCCAACGCATTTCTTGCCGTCGATTGACGCGGTTCGCCGCGTAACCGCTTGCGCCGTCGCCGATTACCGTCATTTTCGGCGGTTCGTCGAACCCCTCGAACGATTCCGGAAGCGCGACGCCGGAAAACTGCCGACTCAGCAAAACGGTTGTTTCCTCGTCGCGATTGTTGGCGATTTCGATTTCCGCGTCGATTACCGCGACGCGAAAATGGTTCCCCCAAGGCAAAACTCGAACGTCCCGGCCCCAAAGATCGCGCCGAATTTCTTGAACGTCTTTCCAACGCAACTCGCCGTTATTCCCGGGTTTAGGCGCGGCGTTCGCGACGTTTCCGGCGGCCCTTTGCGCGGCGATTTCCGCGACCAAACCGTCGAGGTTTTCCGGCCCGTTCGAGCGCGGTTCGGCCTCGTTCGTCGACGCCGCGTCGTATTCGGAACGCTCGTTTTCGACGGAGCGAACGCGAACGCTAAGCGCTTTCGTTATCGGCAGTAAGGTCGTTTCGCCGGGATTCGTCCAATAAATCGGATTTTGTCCCAAGAAGCGCGCGCCGTCGACGACGGTCGCCGGGCCGGTCGTCGTCGGAAAGTCGAACGGATTCGCAAACTGCAGCGCGTCCCAAGGTTCCGAGAAGCGGCTTCCGTTCGCGACCAAGTTTTCGCCGGAAGTCGTTCGACCGTAAACGCTTGACGCGCCGCCGTTTAAAAAAGCGCTCGGGTCGCGCCGCCGCCCGTTTTCATCCCAAATATCGGCGATATCCCAGCAAACGACGCGGCGATAAGGCGCCGTTTTGCGAGCGACCGAAAAGAGCGTTCGGTCGTTTTTCGCCAACGTTTTGCGCCCGACCGCTTGCGCGAACACGTCGACGCCTTCGCCGAACGACGCCTCGTCGCCCGACGCCGCGCCAAGAGCGCCGCCCGTTCCGGAACCCGTTGGAGCGACGGCGTTTAGCGTCAACGCTTGTTGCGTCAAGATCGAAGCGCCGCCTCCGCGAGCGTAAAGCCCCGCCGCGCCGTTCGCGCCCGACGTAAGCGACGTAAAGAAGCCGTTTAAGTCGACGCTCGGCGACATCGGCGAAAGCGCGTCGCGCGTCGCGATTTGCGGAAACCCGCTAAAGAGCGCGACCGGCGTTCCTTCGAACGAACGCCATTCGTTCGCAAGTATCGCGTTTTGCTCGATTTCGAGCGTTTCGCCGTCGAGCGTCCGAACGCGATACTGCGGCGCCCAAGTCGCCCCGCGCGTCAGGTAAAAGAGCCGAATCGTCGTCGGGCCGTTTTTTCCCGTTTCCCCTTTTTCCGCGCCGTCGCCGCTCGGTTTGACGTCGAAAATCAGCCGCGGACGCTTCCGCCAAACGGTCGTCGGGCCTTCGCCGGGCGCGGTCGAAACAACTTTAATCTCCGCCGCGTCGTTCACCCAAATCGTTTCGCCGTCGTCGGTTGCAAAAAGAACGCCGCCGACGTTCGACCGAGAAACGCCGGAAGTTTGCGTCGAAAGCGCGCTCGAAAACGCTCCGTTCCAACGCGACGCCG
This sequence comes from Thermoguttaceae bacterium, assembly GCA_017937485.1. Taxonomy (GTDB): domain Bacteria; phylum Planctomycetota; class Planctomycetia; order Pirellulales; family Thermoguttaceae; genus RUG369. The sequence goes on along the minus strand of JAGBDN010000013.1, from coordinate 52,074 downwards.
CGTAAGCGCTCGCGCCGTCGCTCGCCGTCTCGCCGTCGACGGAATGTCCCGTCGGAACGATTCGCAACTCGCGCGGCTCCGACTCGCCGGGTAAAACGACGCGCACTTTGCGTCCGCTAAAATCTTGCGTCCAATCGATTTCCGCCGCTTCGCTTATCGGAACCTCAACGTCGTCGACGGTCGAAGTCGTCTCGACGACGCCGTCGCTCTCGATGAAAAACGTCCCGTGCAGCGGACTCGGCGGCGTCGACGTCGCGTATCGCCCGGGCCCCGAGACCTCGAAACGCTCCTCGACGACCGCGATCCCGTTCTTGAAAACGCCGAGCGACGCGATCTTGCCGACGATCGGAACCGGCCTCGACGGCGCGTCGTCGTTTTGAATCGACTCGCCGCCGCCCGTCGCTCGCGCCGTCGCCGCAACTTCCGACTTCGCAAGCGGTCGCGCGTCTTGCGCCGCGACTAAACCGCCGCCGAGCAACGCGGTCGAAAGCGCCGCGCCCCCCAACGCCGCGACCATTTTATCCCTTTTCCCGATTCGATTTTTCCCCTTCATCGCCAACTCCTTTTTCGCAAGCGCGTTCGTTCGCAACCGCCTCGACGTCGACGGTTTCTTTTCGCTCTCAATTATATCGCTCGAACGCCGCAAATTCAAGCGTCGCAAGGAGTAAAAGTCAAAAAAAACAAAAAAACGTTTCCCGCGTCGGAAGCGAAATCAACGCTCCAACGCGAAAAACGTTTCAATCGGCGCCCGACGCAAACCGTCGAGCGCGGTCAAACCGCCGTCCGTCTTAAACGGCGTTATTCAACGACTTACTTCATCGCGGCCTTATAACGACCGGCGCGGTCTTTTTGGCCTTGGTCGCCTTTTTCGAGAACGACGTCGAGCGCCTTCGTGAAGAGGTCTTTGTCCTTTTTACGGAGGAAGTCTTGGTGCGCGAGGTCGAGAACGGCGTTCAACGCTTTGTTTTGCAACGCTTTATTGTCGACGTGTTCGAGCGCGAACTTCACCGAATCCAGCTCGCGAACGGCGCCGACGCGTTCGAGCGCCAAGTTGCGTTCGTCGTCGCGGGTCGCCAGTTTGAACGCGTCTTTCAACGCGGCCAACTTGTCGGCGCCGGACATATCGACGGCGTCTTGGTCGTCCGGAAGGGAAACGACGCGAATGTAAGCGCGCAACGCTTGAATCCGCATATTTTCCGGATACGCGGCGTTCTTCGCGGCGTCGAGAAGTTGCGGCGCAACCTTCGCGTTCGGCCAGTTGCAGAGCGAACGGACGGAAAGCGCGATCATCGGCGCGTTGTTCGACTTCAAACCGCGTTCGATTTGCGCGAACGCCGCGTCGCCGCCGATACGACCAAGCAACGGGAAAATCGTCGCGCCGTTGGCGTTGTTCATCTTCGCGACGACCGGCGTCGCGTCGCCTTCGCAAAGACGCGCGATGATTTGCTCGGCGCGGTCGCGGTCGCCGCCCGCCGGAATCGCGACGAACGCGTCGACGAAGTCGGCGATATGTTCTTTCGTCGCAAGACGTTCCGCCGCGGTCAGGAGTTGCAGACGAATCGGGCAATCGTCCTTTTTCGCCGCGTCGAGAATCGACGAAACTTCCGAAACGAGGAAACGACCGCTCACGACGTCGGCGAGAGTCGCCGCGTTTTCGCCGTTCGTTTCCTTCTTCAACGCGGCCGCGACGGCGGCGTCGAAATCGGCGCCCGGAATCCGCTTCATCGCGTCGGCGACGAAACCGCGGTCGAACGTTTTCATTTGTTCGTAAAGAACGTCGAATTCTTTGCCGGTCGCGATTTTTTCGAGCGCAAGGATCGCCGCGCGCTTGACTTCAACCGATTCCGATTTCAACGCCTTAACGGCGACGCCGCTGAAATCCTTCGCTTGACGGACGCGCAAAGCGCCGAGCGCGCGGGCTTTATCGTCGTCGGAAAGTTTGTCGAAGCCGTTCATAAACTCGGCGAATTTCGCGTCCGAAACATACGGAAGCGATTGAATCGTCTCGGTTTCGACGGCGGGCGAGCAGTCGACGGAGCGCGACTTAATGAAGTGATCGAGCGCCGCTTTTTTGTCGCCTTCGGCGGCGTCGCGGGCTTTTTCGAGCGCTTTCAGGGCCGCGTCGCCGGGAATTTCGGCCAAGGCGCGGGAGGCGGCGTCGACGAGGCGAGCGTCATCGTTCGCCAAGAACGGCGCGATCGCGTCGACGCAGGTTTCGTCCGCCGTCCATTGCAAGACGTGCAACAGCCAGGCTTTAGTAACAACCGGATAGTCGCCGGCCAACGCTTCCAACGCGGCTTTGTTCGCTTCGGCGCGGGTTTCCGGTTTGTCGGACGCCGTTTCGAGGACGTAATTCATCCAGCCTTGTTGCGCCTTTTCCATTTCGCCGACTTGACCGCCGTCGGCCATATTTTGAGCCGTCATTTTCGGCGCGAACTCCGCCAATTTCGCGGCGGCTTCTTGCGCGAACGCCGACGAACCGAACGACGACGAAGCGACGAGCGCCGACGCCAGAAGCGCGTAAGTTTTCCAATTCAATTTCATTTTACCGTTTCCAATATTCTCTAAATCGCTTTTTCAAGCGAGTTGCGTTTACTTAACATTCCGAAAACCGCCGCGTCGACGGAACCGCGTTTATTAATAAAGGGCGGCGTCGACCGGCGAACGTCGCGAACCGACGTTTCAAACTTCCGGGATCGTATACGGATAACGTTGAACGCGCGAAACCATACGGGTCGCTTCTTGGTCGCCGACGAAGACCATCTTTTCGGCGTCCCATTTGAGCGGGCGCTTCACTTTGTGGCAAATCGCCATCATTTGGCAGAGCGTCGCGGTGGCGGCGGCGTATTCGAAATCTTGGAACGGTCGCAAACGGTTGCGAACGCAGAACGCGAAATCGTCGGCGATGTTGCGCGCGCCGCCGGAGTAACGGCGAACGTCGACGGTCTTGATCGGGTTCATCTTCGTTTGGTTATGGCGATATTCGCCTTCGGTTCCTTTGAACGTAACGTCGTGCGGGCCGTTCCACGCGTGATAGAAGCGGACGCCGTTCTTGAAGACGGCGCAAACGTATTCGGAACCTTCGTAACCGGCGGGGTAGAGTTCGACCGGCTCTTCTTTGTCGACGCCGAGGCAGTACATCGCGCCGCCGAACTTGTGAGCGCCCCAGTCGGCGAGGAAACCGGTGCAGTACTCGCCGTAATTGCGCCAACCGCCGCCGTAGTTGCCGGAGCAGCGTTCGCTGTTGAACGGCGCGACCGGCGCTTGACCTTGCCAACGGTCCCAGTCGAGCCCTTCCGGAATCGGTTGTTCCGGCAAGTAGCAGTATTTCGGCGGGTTGCCGAGACCGCAGTAAACTTCCTTAACTTCCCCGATCGCGCCGCTTTGGAGGATCGGCGCCATATAGCCGTAGTCTTCCATCACGCGTTGGCTGCCGCCGGTGCAGACGCGGTTGTATTTGCGGGCGGCTTTGACGATGAGACGCGATTCTTCGATCGTGAGCGTCAGCGGTTTTTCGCAGTAAATGTCTTTGCCCGCCATACAGGTTTCGATCGCGATCTTCGTGTGCCAGTGGTCCGGCGTCGCGCAGACGATCACGTCGACGTCGTCGCGGTCGGCGAGCAGGTCTTCGTAACGATGGAATTTGGCGACGGCGTCGTTTTTATAATGGTTGTTGACGCGACCGGCGGCGCGGTCGACGCGTTCTTTCCAGCAGTCGCAAACCGCGACGATTTGGTAGTTCGAGTTGTTCAGGAAACCGCCGAGCAACTCGCCCCCGCGGTTCCCGATCCCGACGAAAGCCGTCGTCAGTTTGTTGCTCGGGGCGACGCCGCCGTTATAACCGAAGATGGAGCCCGGCAGGAAGAGCGGAGCGGAAATCGCGCTCGCCGACGCCGCCAAAAACTTGCGGCGATTAAGTTTCGTTTGCTTGTTTTTCATCGTCCAAACCTTTGCCGTCGTTCGCCGAATCAAACGTCGCTTCGAATGATCAACGAAGCGGCGCCGCGAAAATGGTTCGCAAGTCCCGCGAAAATGGCGTTGCAAAAACCAAATAAACGTTGTTCGAAACGCCGTCGCTCGCCGGTAAGGCCAAAACCGATAACCACAGTTTACAGACGAGACGCCGTTCCGTTGAATACGTCCATTATAAAGGAACGCGTCGCGAAAAACAAGCGTTTTTTCCCCTTTTTCTTCGTATTTTTTCCAAATATTTTTAAAATTTTATTAGACGTCCATAACTTTTCCCCGCCTCCGCTCTCCGTCTCCTCGCCTTCAAGGCGTCGATAATTCAAACAATTTTCAGAAAAATCAAAGGCAAGCGCGACGCAAATCCGCTCAAAATTCAAAATTTTCAAAGCGGCGTAAAAAAACGGCGTCGCGACGCGCTTTTTCACGTCGCGACGCCGTCGAGCGTCGATTACCAATCCGGCTCGACGTTTATTTCGCCGGTTTTTCGACGATTTTCATCGACTGCAACCACTCGAGAACGCGGCTCGGATACTTGCGAATCGGCGCGTCTTGCGGTTGGTTGCGGAACGCGTGGTCGGCCAACGCGAAAATATGCAACTCCGCCGGAATATTCATTTTACGAAGTTGCAAATAGACCGCGACCGAACCGGCGGGCGAGTAGCCGTCGCCGTCGCCGTGAATGAAGCACATCGGCGGCGTTTTGGCGTCGAACGCGAAGTCGGCGACGAGCGTCGCGTCGTTTCCGCGATTTTTGTTTTCGCCGTCGACGCCGTCGCTCAACGCGTAAGCCGGGTAAATCGGAACCGCGAAGTTCAGGTGGCACGGCGTTTTATCGAGATCGTCGACCGGTTCGTAGGCCGGCGTTTGGCTCGTCGTCGCGGCCATCAGCGTCAAGTGTCCGCCCGCCGAAAAGCCCATTACGCCGATTTTTTCCGGGTTAATTCCCCATTCGTCGGCTTTCGAACGGACGATTCGGATCGTTCGCTGGACGTCTTGCCAAGCGGCGCGGTGTTTCTCGACGCCCGGTCGACGCGGCGTCCGATAGCGCAACATCACGACCGCGACGCCGTTTTCGACGAAGAAATCGCGCGGCATAACGCCTTCGTAGTCGTAAGCGACGCCGTTGTAAGCGCCGCCGCAACAAATAATTAAGCAAGCGTCCGTCTTCGGAGCTTTCGGCGCCCAAAATTCGAGCGTCGGCGTGTAATACGGGCCGCCGTTTTCCTTGTATTGCTCCGCCTTATCCCCCGGCGGGGTCGACGGCCAAACGTTCAGCGTTTCGAAACCGAACGCCGACGACGCGACCAACGCCGTCGCCAACGCCAACAATAACCGCGTTTGCGTCAAAAATCGCATTTTCTTCTCCTTAAACCCAATGAAATCCAACGTTTTTCGCCCGCCGCCCGGCTTCGACGCGCCGACGACGCCCGCGAACGCCTTTTATTATCGACGTCGGCGTTCAAATTGCAAGCCTCGTCGCGCAATTTTCTCGTTATTCTTTAGCGCCGTCGGCGTCCGACTCGCAACGTCGCGTCCCGTAAGCGGCGCGATACTTTTTCGGCGTCGTTCCGTACTCCGCCCTAAACGCTTTCCCGAAATGACTTTGGTCGAAGAAACCGGCGCGGCTCGCAATCTGCGCGAGCGTTAAATCGGTCGAAGTCAAGAGCCGCGCCGACGCTCGCAAGCGAATTTCCGCCAAAAACCGACTCGGCGTCATCCGGAAAACCGCCCGAAACCGACGCTCGAACTGACTCGTCGACAAAAACGCCAGCTCCGCCAGCTCCCGCGTTTCTATTTTGCGCTCGTAATTGCTCAACATAAAATCGACGACGTCGCGCAAATCGTTATTTTGTTCCGGCGCCGTTTTATCGAAACGGCGATAATTCCGCATCGCGCCGACGACTCCGAGAATCGGCGCCGCTTCGTTCGCCTCGCCGCGCCGCGTCCGCCCCCGCAAAGGCCATTTATTCGATAAAAACCAATCGATCGTTTTATTCGCGTTGCAAACGAGCCAAGGTCGGTCGACGATCGGCGTCCCGGTCGCGACGACCGTTTCGTCTTCGCGGCGGTAATCGAGCGCCAAATCGCGCGGAAAAAAGTCGAAATCGGTCTTGCCGACGATCTCGTCGAGCGTCGCCGCGCCGCACAACTCGACCAAAAACGCGTTCCCCCAAACGAAACGCCCGGCTCGATTTTTAACAAACAAACAGACGTTCGGCGTCGTTCCAAAAAGCGCCTCGAACGGAAACCCCGCCGCCAATTCGTTCATAAACGCCTCCGTTTCAGTTGTTTCGCGCTCCATCTTCCAACTCGTTAAACCTTCTCCCTTTTCTTCGCCGTCGGTTCGACGCGCCGTTCGCTTCGTCCGACGCCGATATTTTACCAAAATTTGCGAAAAAAATACAAGACTTTTTTAAAAATTTTTAAGATAATGGACGCGTCGACCAAGATTTTCCTTGCATTTCGCTTGAAAATCTGGAAAATAGACCGCAACGTCGCCGCCGTCGACGAACGCGACGTTCAAAACGGAGCGCTCCGCGCCCCGCGACGTTCGTCAAGCGGAGCGACTTTATCAAACGTTAATCGAACAATCAAAACGCCGCCCGAAACGCCGCGCTTCGATTTCCGTTCGTTTTCGTTTTGTTTCAAAACCGACGCCGTTTCACCCCAAGGAGACCCCGCGATGAAGCGTTTTTCGCGCCCCTCGTTTCCCCGTCGCAACGCCCTTGCTCGACTCGCCGACGCCCTTCGCTCCGCGTCGACGAGCGTTTCTCGAACGCTTTTCAACTTAACCGTCGGTTGCGCCGCGCTTGTCGCCGCCGGAAATTGCTTCGCCGACGAGCCGCAAACCGCCGCCCAAACGACGCCGCCGGAAGGCTGCGTCGCGCTCTTCGACGGCGAAACGCTGAACGGTTGGAAGGGCGACTCCAAGTTTTGGACGGTCGAAAACGGTTCCATCGTCGGACGTTCGACGCCGGAAACGCCGGTTCCGTACAGCGAATACCTCGTTTGGCAGGGCGAGCCGGTCGGCGACTTCGACCTTTACGCCGACTTCCGCGTTCACGCCGGGAACAGCGGGATCGAGTACCGCGCTTGGCTCGACCCGAAACGAAATTTCGGGCTGAACGGTTATCAAGCGGACATTAACCCCGGCGACATTATGGGCATTCTTTACGGCGAAGCGCTCGGCGAAATCATCGCTTGGCGCGGCCAGTCGGCCCGCTTCGCGCCGGACGGCAAAAAGACGATCGAACAATTCGGGAACGCCGCCGAAATCGCTAAGTCGATTAAAATGAACGGTTGGAACACTTATAAAATTGAAGCGCGCGGGAATCGTTTCGTTCAATACATCAACGGCGTTAAAACGTCGGAGCTGGTCGACGAACGCCCGAACGCGCCGAAAGCGGGAATTTTCGGCCTCCAAATTCACCCGGGCCCGCCGTCCCATTTTGAATACAAGAACATTTACTTGAAAAAACTTTAAACGCCGCGACCGTTGAAACGCCGCCGTTTACGTCGCGCCGCTTCCGTCGGTTCGCGACGTTTGCGACGTTCTCCCGGCTTGTTTCCCGCAAGCGTCGAACGCCGATTTCAACCGCTCGACGCGACGTTCGTCGCCGTTCGTTTCGACGCCGTTTTAGCGCCGTTTTGATTTTTCGAAAAACGCGCTAATTTCAGAAAACGCCGCGTTTTGATTTTTAAATTATCGCTCCAAAATTATCGTTTCAACTAAGCAACTTTATCCCCGTTATTATTGAATCGAGGTTACTATGCAACTGACTCGAAGAACTTTGTTGAAATCGACCGCCGTCGCCGCCCCTCTGCTCGTCGCCGGTCGCGTCCTCGGCCTCGACGCGCAAACCGCTCCGAGCGAACGCGTTAGAATCGGCGTCGTCGGGCTCGGCGGTCGCGGGACGTACATCGCGAACGTCGTTTCCCAAGCGAAAGACTGCGAACTCGTCGCCGTCTGCGACATTTTCAAGCCGCGCGTCGACTCCTATATGAAGAATCGCCCGCATCTTAAATCTTACGACGACTTCCGCAAAATGATCGAAGCGGAAAAACTCGACGGCGTCTGCTGCCAAACGGCGACGCACCAACGCGCTTGGGTCGCGATTCACTCGATGCTTTGCGGGGCGAACGTTTACATCGAAAAGCCGATGGCGCTGACGATTAAAGAAGGTCGCGCGATGGCCGACGCCGCGAAAAAGCTCAAGAAAGTAACGCAAGTCGGGACGCAACAACGTTCGCTCCCGCTCTGCCGCTGGGCTTGCGAACAAATCGCCAACGGCGCGATCGGGAAAGTGAAAACGGTTCTCGTTCCGAACTTCGTCGGGCCGAACGTCGTTCCGGATCACGACCCGCGCTTCCAACTCGACCCGAAAGACTGCGAGCCTTGGTGGGATATTTGGACGAACCAAGCGAAACTCCGCGCCTGCATTCCGGAAATTCAATACGGTTGGAGCAACTGGGGCGACTACGACGCCGGCGGTCTCTGCTTCGGCGTCTCCGGTTGGGGAACGCACTCGTTCGACCAAATGCAAATGGCGATCGGCACGAGCCTTACGGGCCCGACGCAACTCATCTTGGAAGAGCCGTGCGAAATCCGCGACTCCGGCAAATTCACGAACCGCCCCTACTCCGAAGACGAAACCGGCGCCGACTATTACCATATGGCGAAGGTCGTCGGCCCGCGCGCTCGCGTGAAGGCGCTCTTCCCGAACGGCGTCGAAGCTCGCTTTGAACTCGACGGCGACCGCGGCCCGGGTCTCGGCTGCATCGTCGTCGGCGAAAAGGGCAAGCTCGAAATCAACCGCCACAAGATCGCGTCGAACCCGAAAGAGTTGGCCGCGTCGTTGCCGGAAGAAGCGAAAAACAAGCGCGACGAAACGATTTATCACGTCGAAAACTGGGCCGAGTGCATTAAGACCGGCGCGAAGTGCAACGCCGACGTCGAAATCGGCCAACGCTCGACGACGATTTGCGAATTGATCAACATCGTCCGCGCGACGGCTCCGGTCGGCAAACCGATCTTCTGGGACGCCGAAAAAGAAGAATTCGGCAACCTGCCGGAAGGGAATAAACTCCTCTCCCGTCCGCGCCGCGAAGGTTGGGAACTCCCGACCGTTTGATTTCTTTGAAATTCGCCCGCTAGTTTCGCGTTTGCGATCCGGCGGGCGAACTTTCCTTTTATTCCCGACGCCGACCCGGTTTCGCGTTTTAACGTCGACGGTCGACGTCGCGGTTTTACGTCGCGACGCTCGCTCCGCGTTTGCGAACGCCTCCGGATCGGCGGCGGTCGGCGTCGCCCTTTAACGTCGCGACGTTCAACCAACAAACGACGCAACCCGTTATTTTAGGAGCTTTATCAATGGAATTCTCGATGAACCGCCGCGATTTCCTGCAAACGACCGCCTTCGCCGCGCTCTCCGCCGTTTTTGCCGGTTCGGCGCGCGACCCGTTCGCCGCGCTCGCGCTTGCCGCCGAAGAACCGGCGCCGCTCGATCCGAATCTTGTCGCGATTTTCTCCGACATTCACGTTCGCGAACCGGAGTCGTCGCAACAATCGTCGCGTTTTATTAAAAGCGTCGCGCAAGTTTTAGCGATGAACCCGCGTCCGGCGACTCTCCTGATTTACGGCGACGTCGCTTACGACGCCGGCAAACCCGAAGATTACAAGATTTTCCGTCGAATGGTCGAACCGCTCGAAAAGGCCGGAATCCGCTGGGAAGTCGCGATGGGGAATCACGACCGCCTCGAAAATTATCGCGCCGTTTTTCCGGAGCGTTTCGAAAAGGCGCCGATTCTCGAAAATCGCTACATTAATATCGTCGAGACGCCGCGCGCCGACTTTATCCTGCTCGACTCGTACCTCAAAGGCGAAGTGCGCGGCGAAATCGACCCGGCGCAACGCGAATGGCTCGGCGAAACGCTGAAAAAATACGTCGACAAGCCGGTTTTCGTCGGCTGTCATCACCCGCTGTCCGAAACGCTGTTGACCGAAACGCTCCTCGCGTGTCCGAAATTCTCCGGCTACCTCTTCGGACACTGGCACTGGTGGACGATCGCGACGCGCGAAAACGTTCCGACCGTTTGTTTTCCGTCGATCGGACACTGGGGCGATATGGGTTTCGTTACGCTCAACTTGACCGAAAAGAACGCTATTTTCACGCCGACGATCGACGCGTACCTCCTGCCGGGCTGGCACGATCGCAAGCCGGTCGAAGACGTTCCGGCGTACTTAGCGGCGCTAAACCGCAACGTCGCGACGCTTCCGTTGCGCTAACCGGCGTTCGTCCGGCGGGGCGACGTCCGGAAACCCCGCCGCCCGATTTCGCCCCCGGTCTCCCCCGCCGTCGCGGCAAAACAACGCGACGGTCGCCCGAGTTCAACGCTCGTTCTCTCTTGTCCCGCGACTTCGACGGTCGCCCGGCGTCGCCGTTCGTTTTCCTTTGCGCCGCGACTTGCGAACGCGTCGGAGTCAACGCCGCAAGCCTTTAATCGGCAAGCGTTAACAACATTAAACAACTAAAACAAAAAGAGACGCGGCGCCGGTTCTCCGTTCGTCGCGCCTCTTTTTGGTTCGCCGTCTACTTGGGAAACGAGTCAATGTCTCTCGTTCGAACGCCGCCCGTTTTCCTTTGCGCCGCGACTTGCGAACGCGTCGGCGTCAACGCCGCAAGCCTTTAATCGGCAAGCGTTAACAACATTAAACAACTAAAACAAAAAGAGACGCGGCGCCGATTCTCCGTTCGCCGCGTCTCTTTTTCGTTCGCCGTTTACCTTGGCGCTAAGTCGAGGTCTCGTTCCTTCTCGATTAAGACAAGTTTTCGTTTGGCTCCGTCTCGTCGTTCGGATTCCGCCCGTTTACGCGAAGAGCGCGCGCATCTTCTCCAAGCCGACTTTCGCTTGTTCGAGCGGACTCATCTCCTTGCGATAATTCGGGTTAAAGAGTTCGAGCGACAGCGCGCCGTCGAACCCGTTCGCGAAGAGCGTCGCCAAAATTTCGCGAAGCGGCGCGACGCCGTCCCCCGGGAAGACGCGGTCGGAGTCGTTCAACTTTTCGCGCTCCGGCGTTCCCGGGTAGTCGTTCATATGGAAGATCGGCTGCGCTTTGCCGGAAACTAAGTTCAAGCTAGCGAACGAGTTGCCGCCGCGGTACAGGTGATAGGCGTCGAGCAGAAGCGCGGCGTCGGAACGGCCCGTTTCGGCGCAAATCGCCAACGCGTCGGAGAGTTTCCCGAGCGTCGCGGAGGCGCCCCAAACTTCGAGAAGCGGCTTCACCCCGATCGGTTCGCAAAGTTCCAAAACGGCGCGATACCGTTCGGCGACCGCGTCGACCGGGATTTTTTCGTTCGCGCCGGACGCCGGAGCCGCGACGCAAGCGCAACCGATCGCCGCCAACGCCTCCGCCTCGCGCTTCAATTGCTCCAAACCGTCGGCGCGGCGCTTCGCGTCGTCGACGATCCAAGACGCGAACCCGATTCCGCCCTCGACGCGCATCCCCTCGCCGTCCAACCACTTGCGCAACTCGGCCAACTTCGCGGGCGAGTAATTGTCGGAATACGCTTGAAGGCGCGTTAGCCAGATTTCGACCGAGCGGTACCCGGCGGCGCGCGCGATTTTCAGTTCTTCCATCAACGGCAGATTATACGACAAAATCGTTCCGGTATTCAAACAGAAGCGAACTTTGCTCGCGTCCAACGTCGGCGCCGTCTTTTCCGCGCTCGCGGCGTTCGTCGAAGCGGCTTCTTGCGCCGCCGTCGTCCCGGAAACGGTCGAAACGCCCAACGCGGCGGCTCCGATTCCTCCGGCGGTTAAAGTCCCTAAAAAAGCGCGTCGCGTCGAATTTCGGTTCATTTTTTCACTCCCGTTGCGTTAACTTCGTTTATTTTCAAAAAGACCGATAAAAGCGGGACGACGCGGCGTTTGCTCCGCGCCGTTTTTCAATTTCATTCGTTTTTCATCGCCGCGTCGAAGCGTTTTCCAAGACGTTTCTCGCGACCGTCGACCGCGCGTTCGATTTTTCAGGCAAATATCAAACAAATCAAACGCGTTTGTTCCGTCTTCGCATTCGCCCGGCGACAAGCGACGCCGTCCGCCGAAAGTCGCTCGACAAAACGCTCCGACGCTATTCCAATTTATCCATTTTCTCCATTTCGCCGGAACGCAACGCCAAATAGCTCTCGTAACGGCGCGCGTCGAGCCGACCGTCGGCGACGGCGTCCTTCACGGCGCACGACGCTTCGCAAATATGCGCGCAGTCGGGAAATTTGCACAGATTTTCATACGGGCGCAAGTCGCGATAATACCCGACGACCTCGTCCGGGTCGAAGTCCCAAAGCATAAACTGCCGAATGCCGGGCGTGTCGACGACGTAACCGCCGAACGACAATTTTAGAAGCCGCGCGGTCGTCGTCGTATGTTTGCCTTTATGATTCTCGCGGCTGACCTCGCCGACGCGCAGATTCAAACTCGGGTCGATCGCGTTGAGCGCCGACGACTTCCCGACCCCGCTTTGCCCGACGACGACGCTTTCCTTCCCGACCAAAAGGCGACGCAATCGGTCGAGGTTGAACCCGGTCTTCGCGCTAAAAAGGACGGTTTTGCACCCGGTTTTCGCGTACACGCCGACCAACGGCTGCAACGACGCGGGGTCGACCAGGTCGATTTTATTGATACAGATTACCGGTTTTATCCCGGAACGCTCGCAAGTAACGAGCAAGCGGTCGATCAGATTCGGCTTTAACCGCGGTTCGGCGGCGCTCGTTACGATCAACGCCTGTTCGACGTTCGCGACGACGACGTGTTTGCGCTTCCAACTCGTTCGACTCAACGTTCCTCGGCGCGGCTCGACCCGTTCGACGACGCCCTCCAAGCGCCCGTCCGGAAGCTGCGCGTCGCGAAAATAGACGCGGTCGCCCGCGACGACGACTTGCCGTTGGTTCGTCGAAAGCGTCTTCAAAATCCGCCGCGTCGCGCAAGAATAAACGCGCCCCTCCTCGTCCTCGACGTAAGAAACGAGCCCGTGCACCCGCAAAACGCGTCCCTTGCGGCAGACGCTCAAGTCGACGTCGGGCAAGACCGCGAAGTCGCCGACCTCGCCGGACGGGTTCTCCGCCCCGACGAACGTCCCGACGACGGTTCGCCGCCGCGTCGCCTCGCTCTTTCCGACGACGCGCTCGCCGCTCGACGCGTCGTCGACGGCGTTCGCGGAACCGCTAAAATTCGCGGAATCGTCAAAATCGTCCGAATCGCCCCCCAAGGTTTCGGCGGCGGCGCGATTCTCGTTATATCGCCGCGTCCAGTCGACGACCCGCGTTCGGTCGTTGCGGTTCCGTTTGAAATCGACGCGAATTTTCGCCGACCCGCCGCCTTTTCGTTTTTTCGCGCTCAAATCAAACTCTCCGTCGTTTCGTCGTTCGGATTAGCGACGCCGCGCGCCGTTCTCCGTTTCAATCGTTAAAACCGGCGCCGTCTGTCGTTTCAATCGTTAAAACCGGCGTTATTTACAGCAATAGTCGACGGCGCGGGCCAGTTCGCTCTTCATATCGCGACGCGGCACGATGCGGTCGATGAAGCCGTGTTCGAGCAAAAATTCGCTCGTTTGGAAACCGGGCGGCAATTCCGCTCGAATCGTCGCTTTAATCGTTCGCGGCCCGGCGAAACCGATCAGCGCCTTCGGTTCGGCGAAGACGAGGTCGCCCAACGCGGCGAAACTCGCGGCGACGCCCCCCATCGTCGGGTTCGTCAAAACGGAAATGAAGAGACCGCCGGCTTTATGAAAGCGCGCCAGCGCCGCCGACGTTTTCGCCATCTGCATCAGCGACAAAATCCCCTCGTGCATCCGCGCGCCGCCGCCGGAGCCGGAAACGACGATCAGCGGCAAGTTTTGCTCCTGCGCCCGTTCGATCGCTCGCGTCAATTTTTCGCCGACGACGGAGCCCATACTCCCCATAATGAAGCGGGAGTCGGTAACGGCGAACGCGACTTTGCGGGCCCGCACCCGTCCGCAACCGGAAACGATCGCGTCGCGAAGCCCGGTCGCCGCTCGGTCGTCGCGGAGGCGGTCTTTGTACGCTTTTCTATCGCGGAAATTCAACGGGTCGCCGGCGATCATATCGGCGTCCCACTCTTCGAACGTTCCTTCGTCGAGCGTTTGCGCGATCCGTTCCTGCGCGGTGATCGCCCAGTGATAATCGCATTCCGGACACGTTCCCAACCGACGCTGCGCCTCCTTGCGGAAGATCGTCGCTTGACAGCCGGGACACCGCACCCAAAGGCCCTGCGGAACGCCGCGTTTATCTTTCGTTTCGTCGCCTTTCGTTTCGTCGGAATCTTGCCAACCCATCCGTTCGGTTTCCTAAATAACGTTTCGTTTTTAAAATTTTATCCGCGATTTTTATTTTCGCCGTCTTTCACCGCCGCTAATTCGCCGCTTTTAACGGTTGACGATTCCGCCGTCGGGTTCGACGATTTTAACGGGCCTAAATCGCCTTCTCGACTCCGCGGCCCTCGCCGACTTTGCGGTTTTTAGCGGTCGCAACGTTTTTTCACTCCGCTTCGCAACGTTTCCCGTCGCGAGCTTCGAGCGCGAGCCGTTTCAAGAGCGCGAGTCGGCGCCCGTAATCGTCGGCCTTGAAGACGCCCGTTCCGGCGACGAAGAGGTTCGCTCCGGCTTCCGCGGCGTCGGCGATCGTAACCGGGTCGATTCCTCCGTCGATCTCGATCAGCGCGTCCGGACGAGCGACCGAGCGCAACTTCCGCACGACGTCGAGCGCGCTCGGGCAAAACTTTTGCCCGCCGAACCCGGCTTTTACGCTCATCGTCAGCAAAATATCGGCTTCGTCGACAAACGGAAGAACCCGTTCGACCGGCGTTCCCAAGTCGAGAACGAGCCCCGGCGCGGCGCCGAGTTCGCGAATACGGCGCAAAAGGGGCGTCGGGTTCGGCGCGGCCTCGATGTGAATCGACAGCGAGTCGGCGCCCGCGTTTCGGAACGCCTCCAAATATTTTTCCGGCTCGACGATCATCAGGTGAACGTCGAGTTTGAGGTCGGTAACTTTCCGCAACGACGCGACGACCGGAACGCCGATACTGATGTTCGGCACAAGCCGCCCGTCCATTACGTCGACGTGCAGAACCTTCGCTCCCCCCGCTTCCAAACGGCGAACTTCGCGTTCAAGATTCGCAAAGTCGGCGGCCAACAGCGACGGAGCGATCGTCGCGCCGTCGCGAGCTAGCGTCGCCGTCCAAGATTCGGTTTTCGTCGTCGTTTCGTTCATTGCCTTTCGCTCTTTCCGTCTTTTTATTTAAACGGCGCCGTCGATTTTGACGCTCTCGCTCCGACGCGGTCGATAACGCGCCCCGTCGGCGCCGCTTTTATTAAGTATATCGGAACGCGCTCGATTTCAAAGGCCCGCGCCCGCTTTCTTGCGTCATTTTTGCGAAAAACGTCGAAACGCTCGCCGTCGCGACGCCCTTCAACCCTTCCCTTTCTTGCCTATTCTTTGCAATCGCTAAACTCCAAAAACTGTCGACCAGCCCAATTTTCAACCATCGCAACAAAAATTAATTATCGCGTCAACATTTTCCGTTTTTCTTTCCTTATTAATTGTCGTCAAGTTTGGCGACCTTCCTTTATCGGCGGACGTTTTGAGCAAAATCGCTTTTTTTTAACGAAATCTTGCGGAAGGCGCTTGACAAAATTTGCGCCCCGGGGTATGAAAAATACGCAAAGAGCGCCGCGCGAGCAAAACGGCTCCGTTCGCCGCGACTTTTTTAGTCGTCTCGACGTTCGGCTTTTCCACGCCCGCCCAGTCCGCCCGTTTCCACTCATTTACCCATTTTACCGACAACGGAACTTTTCGACGCAATGATTCAAAGCAAAAAAGACGAAGACGGAATCGCGCTGGTGATCGTCGAGTCCCCGGCGAAAGCGAAAACGATCGGAAAATATCTCGGCGACCGCTACGTCGTCGAGGCGAGCGTCGGGCACGTTCGCGATCTTCCCAAGGGCGCCAAGGAAATTCCGGACGAATATAAAAAGGAGACTTGGGCGCGTCTCGGCGTCAACGTCGACTCGAATTTCGAACCGATTTACGTCGTTCCGGACGAAAAGTCGAAACAGATTAAAAAGCTGAAAAGCCTCCTCAAAACGGCGTCGTCGCTTTATCTCGCGACGGACGAAGACCGCGAAGGAGAGGCGATCAGTTGGCACTTGCTCGAAACGTTGAAACCGCGCGTTCCGGTGCGGCGGCTCGTTTTCCACGAAATCACGAAATCGGCTATTTTGAACGCTTTAGAGAACCCGCGCGACGTCGACGAACGCCTCGTCGACGCTCAAGAAACGCGCCGCGTTCTCGACCGGCTTTACGGTTACGAAGCGTCGCCGTTACTTTGGTACAAAATTCGAAATAATCTGTCGGCCGGTCGGGTTCAGAGCGTCGCGGTGCGGTTGGTCGTCGACCGCGAACGCGAACGCGTCGCATTCAACAGCGCCGACTATTGGGACGTTCTCGGCGTCTTCTCGCCCGAGGGTAAACGTCCTTTTAACGCGACCTTAACGTCGCTCGGCGGCAAATCGATTCCGGTCGGGAAAGACTTCAACCCGGCGACCGGAAAGCTCGCCAAGCCGGAAAAATTCGCGCTTCTCGACGAAGCGGCGGCGCGCGCCCTCGTCGAGCGTCTTTCCGGTCGCGACGCGGTCGTCGAGTCGGTCGAAGAAAAGCCTTACGTTACGCGGCCTTACGCTCCGTTCACGACGAGCGCGCTCCAACAGGAGGCGAACCGCAAGCTGAACTTTACGGCTCGCCGCACGATGAGCGTCGCGCAAAGCCTTTACGAAAACGGGCGCATCACCTACATGCGCACCGACTCGACGAACCTTTCGCAGGAAGCGCTCCGAGCGGCGCGCGCTCTCGTCGCCGAACATTACGGGCCGGAATATTTGCCGGACAAACCGCGTTATTATCAAACGAAGGTCAAAAACGCGCAGGAAGCGCACGAAGCGATTCGTCCCGCCGGGTCGCGCTTCGCTCTTCCCGAGGAGTTGCGCGGCGTCCTCACTAGCGACGAATACAAACTTTACGACCTCATCTGGAAACGCGCCGTCGCGAGTCAAATGACGGACGCTCGCGGCAAACGCAAAACGATCGTCGCGGCGGTCGACGACGCTCGCTTCCAAGTCGGCGGGAAAACGATCGAGTTCCCGGGCTACCTCCGCGCTTACGTCGAAGGGAAAGACGACCCGAGCGCCGAGCTTGCCGACCAAGAAACGATTTTGCCGGACGTTAAAGTCGGCGAGTCGCTCCGTTGCGACGAGTTGACGCCGCAGGGGCACTCGACCGCTCCGCCGCCGCGTTACTCGGAAGCGGCGCTGACCCGCGCTCTCGAAGAAAAAGGGATCGGTCGCCCCAGCACTTACGCGTCGATTATCGACGTCATTTTGAACCGCAAATACGTCTTCAAGAAGGGGAGCGCGCTCGTTCCGACTTGGACGGCGTTCGCGGTTTGCCGCCTCCTCGAAACGCATTTTCCGGAGCTGATCGACTACGGTTTCACCGCCGATATGGAAAACGAACTCGACGCGATCAGCCGCGGCGAACGGGAACGCTTGCCCTATTTGAAGGCGTTCTACTTCGGCGACCCGGCGGCGACGACCGACGAAAACGGCGTCGCGAAAGTCGACGCGTCGTTCCCCTTCCCGGCGTCGTTCGCGCTTGGATTAAAGAACTTGATTCAAAGCAAGGTCGACGAAATCGACGCTCGCGCCGTCAGCCAGTTTGAAATCGGAACGCCGGAAGCGAACGCCGACGGAACGCCCGCCGACCCGGTCGTTTTGCGCGTCGGTCGATACGGCCCGTTCCTCCAACAGGGCGAACGTCAAGCGAGCGTTCCTGAAGACCTGCCGCCGGACGAACTGACGCTCGCCAAGGCGCTCGAAATGTTGGCGAACGCCGAAAAGACGGACGACCCGCTCGGAATCTGCCCGGAAACCGGCAAACCGATTTATCTTAAAATCGGTCGTTTCGGCCCTTACGTCCAACGCGGCGACGCGGACGACGCCGAAAAACCGCAAAACGCGTCCCTGCTTCGCGGGATGCAAGTCGGCGACGTCAACCTTGAAACGGCGTTGGCGCTCCTGAGTTTGCCGAAAACGCTCGGCGTCGACGCGGAGAACGGCGACGAGCCGGTTGTCGTTAGCAACGGTCGTTTCGGCCCTTACGTCAAGCGCGGGACGGAGTCGCGTTCGCTCCCGGCGGACGTTTCGCCGTTGGAGGTAACGCTCGAACAAGCGCTCGAACTCCTCGCGAAGCCGAAATACGGCGGTCGCGGCGGCGCGTCGAAGAAGACGGAGCCGCTTCGTCTCTTCGAGAAATCGCCCGTTACCGGGAACGAAGTGCGCCTAATGCCGGGTCGTTTCGGCCCTTACGTTACCGACGGCGAAACGAACGCCTCGCTCCCGCGCGACCTGCCGACGGACGAGCTGACGTTCGAACGGGCGCTCGAGCTTCTCGCCGACCGCGCCGCGAAGGGAACGACCTCGCGCAAAAAGAAAGCGGCGAAAAAGACGACGAAAAAGGCCGCCGCCAAGAAAACGACGACGAAAAAAGCGACGAAGAAGTCCGCGTCGAAAGCCGACGCGACCGACGCCGAGTCGGACGAAGCGCCGGTCAAAAAGACGACGCGCAAAACCGCCGTCAAAAAGACCGCGACGAAGAAAACCGCCGCCAAGAAAACGACCGCGAAAAAAGCGACGAAAGCCGCCGCGTCGGACGAAGCGCCGACCGCGACGAGCGCCGCGAAGAAAACGACCGCCGCCAAGAAAACCGTCAAAAAGACCGTGACGAAAAAAACCGCCGCGAAAAAGACGACGAAAAAAGCGGTCGCCGTTCCGGAACGTCTCAAACTGGAAGACTTCGCGTTCGACCCGAACGACGTCCCGTTTGACGTCGACTGATTTCGCCGCGACGCTCGAACGCCGCCCCGGTTAAATTGATTTTGCCGGTTTTGACGTTCCGCCGCTTGCGAACCGTTAAAATCCGCAAAACCGACGCTCGACGTTGGCGCCCGGTTTGCCGCCGACCGACGGCTTCCCCGTTTCTCCCCGCTCCCGACTCTTCGCGACGTCGGGAGCTTTTTTTTCGCCCTTATCGACTCGACTCTTCCAAAGAGCGCGGCGGCCAAACCGGCGGAACCGGCTCCGCTCCGGAAGCGGGTCGCCAAACCGTCTTCATTACCCCGACGCCCCAAGAAACCTCCAAGTCCGGCGAGCAGCCTTCGAAGGCGTCCGGCGCGATTTCCGGTTTCTCTTCGCCTAAATAAAGCCGCCGCAACGATTTGCAACCTTCGAACGCTTTCGTCCCGATCTTCTCGATTTGGGGCCAGGTTCCGGAGTTTGCGAACGTCGTCAGCGCCTCGCAACCGGCGAACGCTTCCGCGCCGATCTCGTTCAAATCATCGACTTCGACCCTTTCCAGCGATTTGCAATCGGCGAACGCGCCCTCGGCGACGCTCGACGTCAGCTTAATCGACGTTATCCCCGTCCCGGCGAACGCTCGTTTGCCGCCGACGCCTACGAAAAGTTCGTTCTTCCCGAAATCAACCGTTTTCAACGCGACGCAACCGTCGAACGCGTAGTCGCCCAAGCTCGGCGTCGAGTCCTCGAAAGTCGCCCGTTCCAGCTTCGTCATTCCGCGAAACGCGCCGGGGCCGACGCCGTATATCTCAATACCGCGAAACCTCCCCGGAATAAAGACCTCGCGCGCCTCGCGATCTCGCCAACGAGTAATCCGTCCCGTCCCGGCTTCGTTCCACTCCCATTCGAAATCGCGCGCCGGGCAAAAGAGCGAAACAACGCCGCAACCGCAACAAAGCGCGACGAGCGAAACGATCGCGACGAGCGCCGCGACGGTTTTGCGTCGAGAACCGTCGATTTTTTTCCCGCGTTCCGAACAAAATCGCGCGTCGTCCGCCGACGTCGCGCCGCAACCGCGATACTTTTTCATCTTAACCCCTTTCGCAAAAGAACGTTGCGACGCGTCGTTTCGAACGCCTTCAAAACGACGCGTCGTCGCTTTCCAAGAATATAACTTTTGCGCGTCGATTATTCAAGGCGTCCGGCGAAAAAAACGCAAAAAAATAAAAAGGAAAAAAATCGCGCCGCCCAACGCCCGCCTCGCCGCCGTCAAGAAACACGGAACCCCGCGACGCTCTTGCGCGAGCGTCGCGGGGTTCCGAAGGCTTGTCGATTTTGAGTTGAGAAAGCGCGCCGAGTTTTCCCCTCGTCGGCGCGACGAGTCGGTTTCGTTTCGCGGCGGTTTCGGCGTTTCCGTTGGAAGCGCGACGTTCGCGAACGCTCCGTCGGTTCGCGTCGCGGTCGTTAACTCGTTAAACCGCCGCCGTTTTCGCTCCGATTAGCGGAGGAAGTTTTGCAGGAACGTTCCGTTGTCGGCGACGTCGAAGAGCGGACGCGCGACGCCGCAAGCGTTGGCGCGGGCCCCGCCGCCGAGGTACCAAACGATCCCGGCCGAGACGTTCCAAGTTTCTTCGTCGCGAAGATTCCCCAAGCCGCGTTCGGTCGGGATGACGTACGTCGCGCCGCCCTTGATCGCGAAGGAATCGGAAAGCGGAGCTTCCATCGTCGCGCCGACGATCGCTTCTTCCCATTCGGTAACGCCGCCGAAAACGGTCGCTTGCGCGCCTTGGTCGAAGTTCGTTCGCAGGAACATCGTGTAATAGGAGGTCGCGGTCGCTTTCCCTTCGATCGTCAGTTCATCGTCGAGTTTCAGGAAGTCGAAGTCGTCTTCGTTGAGCGCGAACGCGCCGCGGAAACCGAGGTCGAAGAGTCCGCCGAACGAATACGACAGTTCCGCGCGAAGTTGGCTCAACTCGTATTGACGGTAATAATCTTCGATCAGCGAGTCGTAAACGACGCCCGCCGACCAACCGTCGCAACCGATCGGAGCCCGGAAGAAAACGCCCGCCGTCCAAAAGACTTGCGTTCGCGCGTCGTCCGTTTCGAACCCGTTCGCCGCCGTTCCGTTGAAGTCGAGCTGCGTCGCGCGGGCCCCCGCTTGAACGTTCAAGCCGCAGAAGAGCGGTTGCGCGCTCGCCCAGTTCAACGCGAATTGAGCGCCGAAGTTGCCGGCGTCTTCAAAGTCGAGCGGATTGCGCATCGCGAGCGCGCCCGCTTCGAGCTGCATATTTTGCAGAAGCCCGCAGCACCCCCAATACCCTTGGCAATCGACGTTCGGCGTCGGTTCGCCCCAAAGGTTTTGCCCGTAAGCGGCGACCGGCGGAACCGCGGTTCCGGCGACCGGAGCGTACCCGCCGTAAAATTGGCTCGGATGATACTCCGCTTGACCGATGCGAGCGTAAGGATTGTTCGACGGGCGCGGCGGTTCCGAAACGCCGCCGTAAAACGCGTTTTGCGAAGCGGTTTGGCTCGGTTGTCCCGGCGTCGCGACCGGCGCTTTCGGAACGTCTTCGGCGACGATCGACGGCGCTTTGCGCGGTTCCGGCGACGGCGCGACCGGAGCGAGCGGTTCCGGCGCAAGCTCGGCGTCTTCTTTGATCGGTTCCGGAATCGCTTCCTCGACCAACGTTTCGCTCGGGACGCCGAGACGCGTCGGAGAGGCCGGGATCTCTTCAATCGTTCCCGGAAGATCGGCGGGAGCCGGCGCGGGCGCGGGAATTTCTTCCGCGGCCGGAGCGCCGAGCGGGGCCGGATCGGCGGGCGCCGTCAAGATTTCCTCGTCGGCAAGCGATCCGCCGTCGACGAGATCGGCGCCGAGCGTCGCGTCGTCGAGGAGTTCCGCGTCGGCGGGCGGGGTCAACAGGTCGTCGTCGACGAGCGGTTCCGAAAATTCCGGAGTGGAAACCGGCGCCGGGGTCAACGCTTGCGTTTGACGAATCGGATATTGAGCGCGTTTGCCGACTTTCGCCGCCGATTTCGCTTTCAAATCGACGACGGCGCGACCGCTCGGGCCCGTCCAAGAGGAAGAAGCGACCGGAATCGATTCAAGGTCGTTCGACGAACGTCCGTTATCCGCGGCAAAACTCGAACCGGCGGCGAGAAGAAGCGCCGCGCAAGCGCCGATCGCGCCCACCTTTTTCGTCTTCAAAAGGTTCGACAAAAGCGTCAAAGCGCCGTTATTTTTTTCCCAATTTCTCAAATCGCTCATAATCATCCTCAACGTTTTTCGACAAGACGTCCGCGAACGGGGCGCAAAGTTGGATAAGTTTTTGCCGCGACGCTCAAACGTCGGGCCGCGCCGCAAGTTCGGCGACCGTTTTTCGGAAGCCGTCGAGTCGTCCTCTTCCTCTTTTGACGTTGGAGTGGACGAAAGCTCGAGGCGTCGTTACTATTCTTTTCGACCGCGAACCGTCAAACTTTTATAAAATATTCCTAAAAATCGATAAAATCGGAATATTTTAACAATTTTAACGCCGGCGCCAAGAACAATCCGTTCCAACGAACGCGTTCGCGCCGTCCAACGTTCGTTCTCAACGGGCCGCGCTTTTGGTTTTCGCCCGCGTTAAATTCAACGGAAAACTAAAATAAGCGACAATTCAGAAAACCGCGTCGCGCCTCAAAGAAAATAACGTCGACGCCGAACGCTCCGCGTAAAAAATAGGCGGAAAATTCGACGTCTTCGATATAAAACGACGTTTTGCGGCGTTACTAGTCGATTTCCGCCAAAAATTCGTCGACCGTCGGCGCGCCGCCAAAGAGCGGGCAAACTTCGTTTTCGACGTATTCTTGAATCGCTTGGGTCGCGGCGCCGCAAGCGCTCGGAATCAACCGCGTTCGATACCCCAAGTCGTAAGCGCCCCAAGCGGTCGCTTGCGCGCAAACGTTCGTCAAGAAACCGGCGACGCCGACGTTTTTAATCCCGGCTTCCGCGAGAATTTCGGCGAGATTCGTATGAACGAAGCCGTTAAGCGCGCGTTTGCCGACGAGAACCGTTTCCCCGGCCTTCGGCGCCATCTCGTCGATAATCGCCCCGCCCCAACTTTCCGGCGCGAAGACGTCGCCGTCGACGACGCCTTTCAAAATGCCTTCGAAGTTCTTGTCGAGCGTCCACTTGCGATCGAGAACGAACGGACAGTGAATAATTTTGACGCCCTTTTCGCGCGCTCCGTTCAGGAGTCGAACGGCGTTTTCGATCGTTTGGTTGCGAGCGATTTCGTCGCGAACCAATCCGTTCAGTTTGCCGCCTTCTTTGCAAAAATCGTTTTGAAACTCGATAAAGATAATCGCGGTTTCGTTCGCTTTCATTGCGTTTCTCCTCGTTTTTGTCGCGGACTTGTATTACCGCGTCGTTTTTCTAAAAATCATAAACGTTTTATTCGGTAAATCCGACGCTTTTTAATCTTCAAAGTCGTCGTCGAGCGATTCGGTCGCCCAAAGGTTCGCGTAAAACGGCGAGTTTTTCAGCGCTTCCTCGTGCGTTCCGACGAACTGCGCGACGCCGTCTTGCATTACGACGACGCGATCGGCCAATTTGATCGCGCTCAAACGGTGCGTTACCAAAATCGTCGTGCGGGAACCGACGTAATTTCTCAGCGCTTTGTGAATATAACGCTCGCTCTGCAGGTCGATTTGGCTCGTCGCTTCGTCGAGCAACAGGATGCGCGGATTTTTCAAAATCGCCCGCGCCAACGCGATGCGCTGTCGTTGCCCGCCGCTGAGGAGCGCGCCGCCCGGCCCGACGTTCGTGTCGTACCCGTCGGCGAGTTCTTCGCGGATAAATTCGTCGGCGTAAGCCTTTTTCGCGGCTTCGATCGCCTCTTCTCGCGACGCGCCCGGTTTTCCGTAACGAATATTCTCAAAAACGGTGTCGTTGAAGAGAACGGAGTCTTGCGCGACGAGGCCGATTTGATCGCGCACGTCGGCGGTTTTGATTTCCGTCATCGGGATTCCGTCGATCAAAACGCGTCCTTGCGTCGGATCGGTAAAACGCGGAATCAAGCTCAAGAGCGTGCTTTTCCCGCAACCGCTGCGCCCGACGATCGCGACCGTTTCGCCGTATTTGATTTCAAACGAAACGTTTTTCAAAACGAGACGGCTTTCGCGCCCTTTCTCGGAAAGAGCGGCGGGCGTTTCGACGGCGTCGGTCGCGCCGTTTTTCGCGGCGTTTCGCTTTTCCTTCCAAGCGTTCCAAGCGGACTTGATCGCGTCGCGCGATTTGATTTTCTTCCGCTCCGGCGCCGGTTTTAAGGCTTCGGCGATCGGATATTCGTAAAAAACGCCGTCGAAAACGATCGATTTTTCGAATTTCGGCAACCGTTTCGGTTTTTTGCAGTCTTTAATCGCCGGTTCGCGGTCGATAATTTCAAAAATTCGGTCGGCGGCGGCGCACCCGCCTTGCAAGTTGGCGAAAATGTCGGACAAGCGACGCGCCGGGTCGGAAGCGCCGATTAAAAAGCCGTAAAACAAAATCAACGAGCCGAGGTCGAGCGGACGCGACGACGTCGGAATCCCGAAAATCGTCGTCTGTTGATGAATAACGAGATACGCGCCGACCAAAATCGTCAGCACAAGCATCATAATCCCTAAACATTCCGTAAGCGGACTCGTCATCGCGCTATATTTCGCCGTTTTCATCCCGCGCTTGAAATAGTTTTTGTTCGTTCGCCGAAACTTCGCCATTTCATATCCCTCGCGGTTAAAAGACTTGACAACGCGAACGGCGCGAAACGTTTCTTCGACGCGGCCGTAAAGTTGCGCCATCTCGCGCATCGAATTGCGAACGACGCGTTTGAGCGATTTCGCCAACCAACGAATCGAAACCGCCGCCAACGGAACGAAAAGGAACGTAAAAAGCAACAGTTGCCAACTGACTAACGCCGCGCCGACGAGACAAACGAGCATCTTTAGCGGTTCGCGAATCGTTTTTCCGTAAACCAATTCAATTCCGCCGCTCAACGAACCCATATCGGACGTAAAACGGCTCGTCGCGTCGGCGACGCCGCGCTGACTAAAGTGATTGACTTCGTAACCAAGGAGTTTGCGGAAGAAAAGCGCGCGCAATTCAAAAGCGCCAAGTTGCCCGATTCGCGACGAAAGGAGGGAGTGAACGTAGGTGCAGACGCCCTTCACCAACGTTCCAATCATCACAAACGCCATTAACGCGACAACCGTCATAAACGGGTCGCTCGGCGTTAAACGACGGGCGTAAGGGAGCGCCGTTTCGTAACGTTTGAGCGTTTTTTCCGCCTCGACGATTTGCGAATCGAGAAGCGACGCTCGACGCGGGTCGAACGGAACGCGCTCGGTTTGCTCCGATTCGCTATTTTCGCCGTTTTCGCCATTTTCAACGTCTAAAGCGTCCGACTTTTCCGATCGCGCCGATTTTTCAAGCGTTGAAGCCGACGTTTCGGTCGCGACGCTCTTTTCTTCGTTCATCGCGTCGCGTTCGGAACGGAGTTTTTCAACGCGTTCCTTTTGATTAACGACTTCTTTTTCAAGCCAACTTGAAACCGTGTCTCCTTGAAACGACACTTGAACGAGCGGGTAAACGGTCGCGATGTTCCCCCCCCAACAAAGCGCGAGGCACAACGACGATAGAACAATACCGACAATGTTCCATTTATATTTAAACGTTACTTTAAGCGCTCGCCAAAAATTATTCATTTTTCGTTCTTTTTTCGATTTTACGTCGTTCAAAGCGTCGCGGCGTCTTTCGCGACGTTTTTAAATGCAAAACAGCGTTCGCCCGCAGTATAACGAATTTTTCGCGACGGAGATAGAGGAATTTTAACGATTAAGAAAAAAACGCAAGAAAGAACGCGCCCTAAAGAACAAAACCTCGACGGTTTTTTGTTCGCCGTCGAGGTTTTACGTCGCTTTGTTCCGATTTTAACGATTATTCAAACGTTTTCGCGTCAATCGCCAAAGACGTCGCGCACCGCTTCGAGATATTTGAAACCGGTGGTCGTATCGGGTTCGAGATAACTCCCTTCCGTCCACTCGTTCCAGCAGTTGATATTCATAATGCGCGGCGATTCCGGGTCGGCGAGGATGCGCTCTTTGGTAATTTGGAGCGCTTGCTTAAAGTTTTCCGGCGTGTTGTTCACAATGATGTTCGTGAACGGGTAGCCGTAGTTGCCGAAGGGGTCGTCTTGATGAGCGCGCGGGCTCGAGTCCCACCCCATCGAGACGTTCGGAATGTACGGAATCGAAAAACTGTTACGCGCGTTGTCCCAGTGTTTCAAATATTCGTCGCGCACCCAATTAAAATCGACTTCGCGCTGATTCAACGGAACGTGGTGAATCCAAACGTAAGACGTCGCCGAGTCGAAGCCCAACGCTTCGACGATTTTGACCGGATCGGTCAGCGTTTTTTCGCCCGGAATGTTCGGATAGCCCCAATAAACGGCGTTCAAGTGCAGGTCGGGGAAACCGGCGGCCTTCGTTTTTTCGCGGAACCGCTCGATCGCGGCTTTCGTCGCCTCAAAGGAGCCGAAGCTGTTCCCGAATTGCGTCAAATCGTAAATCGAGAAGTAGGGCGCGCCGTTAATTTTCCAATAATTCGGCTGTTTGAAATAATCGTTAATAACGTGATCGCAGATTTTGTCGAACGTTTCCGGCGTAACGGCGCCCGGATAGAGGAGCCCGGCCTCGACGTCTTTGCGCTTCGGGTGAATGTCGACCCAATCGTGGTTCGCCCACATAAGCGCAAATTTAATTTTGTCCCGATTTTCCGCTTTCAGGAAACCTTCGTCGATCGGACGTTCCAAAAACGGCCCGTCGTTGTAATAATACCAGTCGAAAAGGAAAACGTCGACGCCGTATTCGTCCGCGGCGGCAATTTTTTGCGCCATATCTTTCGGATTCGCCGAGTCCGTGTATCCCCAAAGCGGAACTTTCGGCTGCCGGTGTCCCTCGAAGCGCGGTTTCGCTTCCTTCACCAGCTTCCACTCCGTCCAACCGGGGCCGAATTTCTTTTCGTTCCGCGCGTCGACGTGATAGTTGCCGAAATAATACGCGACGACTTCGATATCGTCGCCGCTCTTCGCCGGTTCTTGCGGTTCCGCCGCCGTTAAATTCGACGCGACCGCCCAACTCGTCGCGACCGTCGCCGCCAACGCCGTTAAAAATCCCCAACGACTCCGTTTCATCGTTCCTCCTTCGACCGGCGCGCTTTTCGACGCCCGGCTCAACATTCGATAAACGCCCGTCGAAAAGCGCCGCTTTCGACGACCGCGAAAATTCCCCGCTCCTAGGAGCCGCTAAAACAAAAAAAAACGAAACGTCTCCAAGAAGAGTTTCCCCTTCTTTTTAACGTTTCGTTTCTTGTTTGTCAAGCGCCGCGCCGCGAAATTGCGGAATTTCGTCTAAAACGAAACGCCGAAACTCGGATTCCGCTCGCGAAAACGTCGTTCGCCGACGTTCGCTCCGCTTTCGCGACGCGCCTTAATCGCTCGAATCGGGCGAAAACTATTTGCCGACGACCCAGTGCGTGAAGCTCTTGACCGTCAAGCCGCCTTCGGTCGCGACTTGACCGACGGTTTTCGTCGTGTCGATCATAAACGGTTGGTCGAGGAGGCAGACTTCCTTGAGGTAGGTCTTGATGCGGCCTTCGACGATCTTTTCGATGATGTTTTCCGGTTTGCCGGCTTGTTGTTGGCGGGTTTGTTCGACGGCGATTTCGCGTTCTTTCGCCAAGACGGCCGGATCCAAGTCGTCGGCGGAGACGGCTTTCGGGTTCATCGCGCAGATGTGCATCGCGATTTGTTCGGCCAACGCGGCGTTGTCGCCTTCAACCGCGACGACGACGCCGTCGACGTTGTTGAAGTGGACGTAGGAACCGGCGGCGCCTTCGACGCGGCAAATGCGGTTCAGTTTGAAGACTTCGCGAATCTTGTTGACGAGGTCGTCGAATTGGAGTTGGAGGTCGCCTTGCGCGAGGAGTTCTTCCGGCGTCGCGGCGCCCGGGCCTTCCGCGAGTTGCTTCGCGATGTTCGCGATCAACGCTTGGAATTCGACGGTGTTGGCGACCGGCGCGGATTCGCAAAGGAGTTCGACCATCGCGGTAACGCCGTTGGCGCTGCAGACGGCGATGCGGCCCGCTTCGGTTTCGCGGTCGGAACGTTTTTCCATCGTTTTCTTACCGGCTTTGCGGATCAGTTCGATGGCGAGTTCTTCGTTGCCTTCGGCTTCTTCGAGGGCTTTTTTGCATTCCATCATCGGCAAGCCGGTCTTGTCGCGGAACGATTTAACCATAGCGGCGGTAATAGCGGCCATTTTAAGCTCCTTAAATTCTATTTATTTTGTCTATTCTATCTGTTTTATCTTTTTACTCGACGTCGACGACTAAAGAACGGCGCCGCGCTCCCGTTTTCGAGAGGCGACGTCGTTTTCTTTCCTTTCAGCCGTTCGACGTCGCGCCCAAGCTCGACGCAAATTAAAATCGGTCGGCGGGCGCGTCGACGGCGACGTTAACCCGAAATTATTCGGCGTCGGCTTCCGCTTTTTCGTCCGCGGCGGCGTCGGCGGCGACTTCTTCGGCCGGAGCTTCGAATTTGCGCGATTCGAGTTCCTTAACGCCTTCGGCGACCGCGTCGGCGAGGTAGGAAACGATCAAATCGATCGAGCGGATCGAGTCGTCGTTACCCGGGATCGGGAGATCGACTTCGTCCGGGTCGGAGTCGGTGTCGATGAGCGCGATCGAGACGACGCCGAGTTTGCGCGCTTCGCGAACGGCGTTCTTTTCTTTGCGCGGGTCGACAACGACCATAACGGCCGGGTAACGGTTCATATCGCGGAGACCGTTCAAGTTGCGGTACATTTTGCGATATTCGCGCGCCAACGAGGCTTGCATTTTCTTCGAGTAGGTCGAAAGCTCTTCGCCGTTGATGATGCGTTCGAGTTCTTCGAGGCGCTTCAGACGACTGCGAATCGTGTTGAAGTTCGTCAGCGTGCCGCCGAGCCAACGTTCGGAGACATACGGCATGCCGCAGCGTTGCGCTTGGGTCGCGATCGTTTCGGACGCTTGGCGCTTCGTGCCGACGAAGAGAATCAGGCTGCCTTCGGCGGCGACTTGCTTCAGGTATTTGCGAGCGCGGAGAACGCCGCGAACCGTTTCGCGAACGTCGATGATGTGAATCAGCTTGCGGCGACCGTAAACGTACGGACGCATTTTCGGATTCCAGAGGCTCGCGCGGTGCCCGAAGTGAACGCCGGATTCGATCAAAGCTTTAATGGAAAGAGGAGCGTCGGCCATTTTTCTTCCTTTCTCGTCGTCGTTCGGCACATCGAGCGGAGTCGGCGGCGCTCGCCAAGGCTCCCAAATCGACGTTTAGACGACGCGATTCAAAAATTTTAGGGTTGCTTCGACGAACGCTTCTTACCCCGCGTATATTAATTAAGGACAAAAACGTTCGTCGCGTCGGTTTTTTTTCAAACAACGCGAACGCTCGAACCGACGCGAACGCCGCGCCGCCGAAAAGCGCGTCGGCCCAAGATTCAAGGCGAACGCTAAACGGCGAAACTTATTTTACGCGATTTTACCCCAATCCCGTCCTTCGTCAACGGGCCCCCCGCCCTTGGCGCGACGATTTTTTCGATTTTGCGTCTTTTTTTTATCGCCGCCGCTCCATTGTCGCCGGGTCGCGCCGGTCGCGCCGATTTTAACGGCTTTCGCCGCGACGTTCCTCAAGAAAAAAAGAAACGCGAAGTTTCTTGCGAAACTCCGCGTTTCCAGGTTAAGGATTCGATTGCGAACCGTCGCCGCGTTACTCGGCGGCAACTACGAACGCTTCCGCGTTTCCGGCTTAGTCAAAATCGCTCGGGCTGACGCTGACGTTAATGATGTTGTACATCATATTGAACCAAAGTTCGACCGGCGTGTACTCGACCAAAATGACGTCGTTCGGCTCGATCAAGATACGTTGCGACGGGTCGCGCAGCATCTCTTTTTGCTTGATTTGAATCGCGTATTGTTTGCCGTTGACCTCGCGAAGGACGAGGATGCGGCTCGCCGGAATCAGGCTTCCGACGCGGCTCGAAGTGTTCGAGGCCGCCGCGCCCGCCGAAGCGCCGATGGTGCCGCCCGCGGTGGCGATCGCGCCCATCACGTCGAGGTCGTAGTCGCGCGGAATCGGGTAGACGCCGCCCTTGATAAGCCCGCCGGTGTAGTAAACTTCCGCTTCGCGGGATTGGATGTAAACCACGTCGCCGTCGTACAAGGTAACGTCTTCCGACGTCAGTTGCGGCGGCTCTTCGTTCGCGCCGACGCGGAGCGGAATACGCACGACGCCGAGGTCGGAGCTAAGGTCGCTAATCGTGCCGGTCGCGTTGTAGCGGTCGGCGACTTGGCTTTGCGCGTAACCGACGTCGAGGTTGCCGCTCATATAGTCGGTCTTGCTGAATTCTTCGCTGTACGCCTTGCGCAGAATGACGACTTCGTTTTTCGCGTTCAAACCCGGAAGACCGCCGGTTTGACTCAACGCTTCGAGGACGTCGTTGCGATACGCCGGAAGTTCGAGCGAAGTCGCGGTTCCGCGGCTCATCCCGGCCATATACGCCGCGCCTTTGCCGGCGATCGACGCGTTGTTGCCGGACGTTCGCATGTCGTCGGCCGCGATGTCTTCGCGGATGACCGTAACGTGGTACGTGCGACGCTTAATCATCGACACCGAAATATTCGCGTCGGAGCGGACGATTTGACGCTTCAAGGTGTACGCCGCGCGAATCGCCTCTTCGGCTTGCACGAGCGTCATCCCTTCGACGTAAATCGGTTCCGGAAGCATCGGAAGCGACAGCGTGCCGTCGGAACGGACTTGATACGGGTACCCGGAAGCCGGACGGTCGTTCGTCGAAACGCCCGGGCCGATGTTGTGAATCGGCGGAGCTTCGTCGACCGCGCCGGTAATCCCGGCGATGTAAATGCCCAACACGTCGTTCGGGCCCAAAAGTTCTTCGGCCGGTTTGTCCATTCGCAACTTCACGAAGTTGATTTGCTCCATTTCGCTACGAACGCCGCCGTGCACCATACTTTTGAAGTAACCGGCGGGAACGGTCTGACTGTTCGGAATACTCACGCATCCGCTAGTCGCCGCGCAAACCAATAAACACGCCCAAAACGCCTTTATTGTTTTTTTCATTGTTATGTGTCCTTACATCTCAAATCGAGCGTTCGCGGCCCGATTCACAACCGATCCTTTACCTGCGGAACTCCGCGTTCGCCGTTCGAAATCCAGTCCGTTCCGGCAAACCTTCCGCGATTCCTGAAAAACATCGGCGTTTTTTCCGCCCAACTTTCAGGAAAATAGCTTGCGCGCTAAAAATTTTGCCAAAAGACGCCGACGCCCTCCAAAAAGGCGCGACGCCGGAACAAAATCCACGCTAATCCTATCTTCGGCCGTATCGCCGTCGCGCTGTAATCTTTTCGGCTAAATTTTTCTAATTGCGCCTTTTCCGACGCGTCGTTTCCTCTTTCGCAACCGAACGCGCCGTTAAAACCGTCAAAACCCTAATAGACCTAATCTCTTTACCAATTTTTCTATTTTTATTTTATGTAAAGCGCCTAATTTCTCTAAAACGGCGCCTTTTTAAAACCGATATAAGAAATGTCCCCATTAATTATTAATAATCCCGCCAACGCTTCCAAGGAACGCCGCAATGAACGTCGCCGCTCACGCCCTTATTCTCGCGTCGCAACGCCGTCCCGTCGAACTCCGCCGCGAATCCAACGTCGCGACGCGTTCCAACGCCGCGCTCAAACAACTTCGCGACGCGCGAGGAATCGCGTCCGGCCGCCGCGTCGCCGACGAACCGAAAAGCCGCGTCCCGAACGTCGAACGCCGAACGCCGCGTCGAGCGCCCGTCGAAGAACCGTCCTCCCGTCCCCAGCGAGACGCCGACGAACGCGGACGCCTCCTCGACGTTTATTGCTAACCGCTTCGTCCAACGGCGCGACCTCCCCGCCTCTCGGCGCCGTTTTTTCCCATTCCCCCTATCTTCGCGTTAAATTTTCGCCGTTTCGTTAAAATAGCGAAAAATTTCTAAAAACGCGCGAACCTCCGTTGCGTCGCGGCGTACAATAGTTTATACTCGCGAAGCGTCGGTTTCGCGCTTGCTCGAAAGCGGCCTTCGAGTCCCGTTCGTTCGACTCGCCGACGCGCAACGCCCGTCATTTTAGAAAGCGAAACGACAATGAAACTCGCCCCTTACTTCGCCGCGCTCGTCGGCGGTTTGATTTTATCGACTGGAGCCCCGATGAACACGATTTCGAACGCCGTCGCCGGCGAACCGGAAGAACGCCTCGCCGCGTTTATGCGACAATATCAAGACGATTACACGAAAATGTACCAAGCGAACTCCTACGCTTGGTGGGACGCGATGACGACCGGCTCCGAAGAAGCGTTCGCGAAGTCCGCCGAAGCGTCGCTCGCTATGTCGACGTACCACGCCGATCCCGCGAAGTACGCCGAGTTGAAGAAGCTCCGCGCCGCCGCCGTCGACGCGACGCCGATGGAAAAGCGCGCCGCTTACGTCGCCGAGCGAGCGTTCGAAGAATCGCAACTTCCGCCGGAGCTGATGAAGGAAATCGTCGAGCTTTCGTCCGAAATCGAGCAAATTTTCCAAACGCACCGCGCCGTCTACCAAGGCGAAGAGCGCACCAACAACGAACTCCTCGAAGCGTTGGAAAAAGAAACGGATTCCCAAAAACGCTACGAAATGTGGGACGCGCTCAAGCAAGTCGGCGAAGTCGTCGCGCCGAAGATGGTCGAGTTGGCGAAACTCCGCAACAAAGCCGCTCAAGCGCTCGGCTACAAAAACTATTGGGAAATGACCGTTTCGTTCCAAGACTTCGAACCGGCGCAACTGATCGCGATTTTCGACGAACTCGACCGTTCGACGGCGCCGTATTTCGCGTCGATGAAAGCGAAACTCGACGGCGAGCTGAAGGAAAAATTCGGCGTCGACAAAATCCGCCCTTGGCATTACGACAACCCGTTCTTCCAACAAGCGCCGGCTTCGAAAGCGATCGACGCGAACGTCTTCTACGCCGACAAAACTAAAGAGGAAATCGTCGATATTTCGGTCGACTTTTACGATTCGATCGGCGTCGACGTCCGCCCGATTCTCGCCAACAGCGACCTTTACGAAAAAGACGGCAAAACGCAACACGCGTTCTGCAACGATATGAACCTCGAAGGCGACGTCCGCATTCTTTGCAACGTCAAACCGACCGCCGAGTGGATGGACACCCAGCTGCACGAACTCGGACACGCGATTTACGACTACAACATCGCCCGCGATCTCCCGGCGAACGTCCGCTCCGCTTGCCACATCTTCACGACCGAAGGTATCGCGATGACGTTCGGCGCGAAAGCTCGCGACCCGCAATGGCTCGTCGCCAACGTCGGCGTCGCGCCGGAAAAAGCGGAAGCCGCCGCCGTCGCGCTCCGCGAGCAACGCCTCCGCGAGCAGCTCATCTTCTGCCGCTGGACGCTGGTGATGACGTACTTCGAAAAGGCGCTTTACGAGAATCCGGAGCAAGACCTGAACAAACTTTGGACGGAAATGACCGAACGCTTCCAACTCCTCGACCAACCGGAAGGCCGAAACCTCGCCGACTGGGCGTCGAAGCCGCACTTCGTCATCGCTCCGGTTTACTATCACAACTATATGCTCGGCGAACTTTACGGCGCGCAACTTCGCGCTTCGCTCGAAAAAGAAGCCGCGGGCGACCCGAAACGCTTCGGCGCGCTCCTGAAAGAAAAGGTTTTCGCGCCGGGCGCCTCCCTTCCTTGGCCGGAATTTGTCAAGGAATCGACCGGCGAACCGCTGACCTCGCGCGCTTTCGTCGAGGAAGTGAAGGCCGCCGACGCCGCGACGAAGTAACGGTCGCGCCGATTTAACCGGTTTCGTCGAATTTGCGCGCTTTGCCGTTTTACCGTTTTTAACGTTTCCAACGTTTTTAACGCCTTTAACGACCGCGTCAAATTCGGCGATTCCGTCCCTTTTTTCGACGCTCGAACGACGCGCTTTCCCGGACGGTTTTAACAATTTTAACGGTTTTAACGTATTAACGACGTTTAAAACCTTTCGACGGCGCGTCGGCGAGTCGTTTCTTGTCGACTTTTACTCGTTTTTACGAACTCAATGGCGAAACTGCGCGATCGAACGCGGCGTTTTTGGACGACGCTCCTTTTCTTTCTCGGCGGCCCGACGCTCCTCGGTCTCGTCGCGTTTCGTCTTTATTGGCGAACGACGGACGCGGCCCTCGACGTCGAACGCGCTCGTTTGACCGCCGCGACGCCGTTCGACGTCGATTTTTCCGACCGCCAATTCCTTCGCCCGGGCGTTCGTCGTTATTTGAACGCGACCTTTTCGCCGCCGTCGACCGCGGAGCCCGCCGTTTTTTGCCCCGAAATTTATTTTTTGACGAACGTCGACCCCCAAACGTTGACCGCGTTCGTCCGTTCGTTCGACGAGCGTTCCGGTCGCGTCGTCTCCGCCGATTTTAACGAAGATTTCGAAAACGTCGACGCGACCGATTCTCCGGAAAACACGGAAGATTCCGCCGACATTCCTCGTTCCGACGCGCCTTCGACCGCCTCGCTCCTTTTCGACGAAGACGGCGATCTTAGCGGCGACGCGCTTCTCGCCGTTATTCCGACGATTTACTGTCGCGATTTCAGCGTTTTCCAAGCGAAAAATATTTTTTGCGCCGAGTTTTTGCGTCTCGTCGGCCCGAACGCCTTCGCCGAACGTCCGCGCGCCCTTTGCGTCGTCGCCGAGCAAGTCGTTTTTCAAGACGAAACCGCCTTCCAAGCGACGCTCGACGCCGCGCGGGCCGCCGCCGAACCGCCGACGCCCCGTTCGACGAACGATCTTCGCGCCCTTTTCCGCGTCGCGGCGACGCAAACCGACCGCGGCGCGGCGGACGTTTCGACGGCGACGACGGAGCGCGAAGTCGTCGCGTTCGCGTCGGAAGCGCCGACGCTCGAACGTTTTCGCGCTCTTTACGTCGATTCGCCGGAGCGCAAACGAACCGAAGCGCTCTTCGAACCGCGCAAAATTTCCGCCCCGCGTCCGCTCTTCGTTTCGCTCGAAACGGCGCGCGACGCCGGAAGCGCCCGTTTCTCGTTCGACTCCGGTTCGACGCCGACGCCGAGCGTTTTCGCGGCGCGTTTTTTCCCTTTTTTCCGCTCGTTGAGCCCCGAAAGTTGGTTCGTCGGCGCCGTCTCCGCGGGCGACGCCCCCGATTTCGGCGCGGAATTTTTCCCGACGCCCGCCGTCGCGGCCGCCCAAGCCGACAAAATCGACGCAACCGCTTCGACGCTTGAAAACGCCGCCCCTCTCGACGCGAAATCCGACGAAACGAACGCCCCTTTTCCGACGGTCGCCGAACGCGTTTGGACGACGCGGCTCGACGGGTTTCGCGTCTTCCGTTGCGACCTCCAAAAGTTGACTTCGCAAGTTGACTTGCCGCGTTTTTCCGGCGTCGTCGCGGAATTTTCGGTCGAAAGGGGCGCGACGCGGCGCGGCGTTTTTCTCGGCGCCGGTTCGCTCCGCATCCTCGACGGCGCGTTCCCGCACTCCTTTTGGAGCCGACTTTGCGCCGAAAACCGCCTCCGCGTTCATCCGTCGCAAACGCTTGTTTCCTATCGCTTTATGAACGACGCGACGCCCTTCAACGAATTTGAAATTCTTTTCGAAACGCGTCCGGAAGGCCTCGTTTTCGACTCGCGTTACCCGAACAAAATCGTCGCCGTTTATCAATCGAACGATTTGACGTACAGTTTTTATCTCGACAAATCGATCGCCGGTCGCCCTCTACCTTACGCGGAACCGCTTCGGGCGCTCTTCGCGACGCAAGACGCTCGCGATTTTTGGACGCCGCTAATGCGCGCCGCCCTCAACCATCTCCCGATCGAACGCGCCGTCCCGAGCCGACTCGACTCCGCGTCGACCGCCGACCGTTCCCGCCTCGACGCGTTGCAAACGTCGACGAACGCGCCGCGTTGATTCCTCGTTCTCCAACGCCGTCGATTTTCAACGCGCCGACCTCGCCTTTCCCTTCGCCCTTCAATCGCCTCGCCGAAGTTCGCGAAACGTCTTTCCGCCTTTTTTCCACCCTTAAAACGCCCTTTGTTTCTTCTTCCTTTTCAAGCGCGTCAAACTTTCCAGTCGCCGCTCAAACGCGCCCGTTCCGTCGCGACGCGACGCAAAAAAACCGCTCGCCGACGCGCTTTCGCCGCCGACGAACGGTTTTCGCCGTTAAAACGTCGCTATCCAACTAACGATTCTAACGTTTTTACCGGTTTTGCTCCGACTCTTCGTCGTCGTTTTCGCCGCCCAACGCAACCGCCTTCCAAGCGCGCGTTCCGTCGTCGGCGACCATTTTCACTAAAACGACTCCGACGTCGGTCGTCGCCAAGTTCCCGGTCAACGGAACGCTCCAATCGACGGCGTTCGCCAGTTCCGTCGCGTCAAAGTCGTCGATTCGAACCAAGACGGCCGACCGAACGCTTGGAGTCGCCGTCTTTTCCGCGTCGTCGTTTGAAACGTTCGCGACGTTCGCGGCGCCGTCCGCGTTCCTTTGCGCCGCCTTCGACTCGTCGACCGAAACGGCGATCGCTTGCGAAAGGGTCTCGGAAAAGTCGATTCGTCGCCGTTCGAAATAAAAGAACGTCGCGAGCGCCGCGCAGAAGAGGACGACGACGGCGCCGCGCCGCGCCTTCAACGCGCCGAACACGACGCAAAAGACCGTCAGCGCCGCCAACGCGCCGCACCCGAGGAACCCCAAGCCGACGACGCGTCCGGCCAACCCGGCTTCGCCCAACCAAAACGCGTTCAATTTTTTCAGCGCGCTTTCCTTCAGTTCGAGCAAATTATCGAACAAAATCGGCTCGGTCGCCGCCGGAAGTTCCAGCGTCGCCAACGTCTCGGCGCGCCGTTCGTCCGACGCGTAAAGGAGCGTTTCGTCGAGTTCGAGCGCGCCGAGCGCCGCGTCGAGCGTCGGGGCCCAAAACGCTTTGAGGCGAATCGATTCCGCGTTCTCCCATTCTTTTTTCGAGTCGACGGCGACCCGCAACGCGCGTTTTCCGGCGTCGTTTCGTTCGACGGTCGCCGCGAGCGTCGGCGCGACCGTCGACTTCCGATAAAACGCCGCCGAACCGATCTTCTCGAACGGCGCCCGCGCGCAATTCCAAAGGGAAACGTTCAAAACGCCGGAAACGTTCGCGTCGAACGGAAGAACGACGCGCCGCCGCCCTTTTTTCGCCGTCCAAACGCGCTGCGTCAACGCGACGCCGTTCTTTTCGACGGTCGCCGCCAACGGAGTTTCATTTTCGCACCAAATTTCAAGTTCGACGTCTTCGCCGTTTTCCAAAACTCGCGACGACACGGAAAAAGCGACGCGCTCGACGGTCGCCGCCGGCGCCGAAAAGCGGAACGTTTCGAACGACGACGCCGGAAGCCAGTCCTCCGCGGAGTCGGCCGACGCCAATTCCGCTAACGCCGGTTCTTCCGCCGCGTCCTTCACTTTGTCGTCGCCGCCTCCGATTTTACCGCTTTTATCGTTTTTACCGCTTTCGGCGACTTTTGCAATTTTACCGTCGAACGCGGTTTCGAGCGAATACGTCTCGTCGACGTCCGGCGTCCAACGGAGCGAACCGACGCCCCCTTCGGACGTTTTCGCCGTCGCGACGCGCCCTTCCGAGTCGTTCAACGCGAACTCGCCGACGACCGGGCGTCCGGCGGCGTCGACGCATTCGAACCAAACGACGTTTTCGCGCCCGGCGACGAGCCGGCCTCCGGTCGGATAAAAGCGAACGTCGAGCCCGCGTTTCTCCGGCGCGGCGAGCGTCGCGGCCAACTCGCGCCGATTCTCGCCGTCGTTCTCCGATTCAAGCGTTTTGCCGCCGTCCGAAAGCGCGCTTTCAAGTTCGGCGACCGCGCGGTTAAAATCGTTCGGCGCCGCTTCTTCGGCGACGGCGGTCGGCGTTTCGGCGTCCAAATCGTCGTTCGACGCGCTCGTTCCCATCAGGGCCAACGACGACAAGAAAACATCGAGTTTCGGGTCGTCGGTCGCAAAACTAAACTTCGGCGACGCGTCCGTTTTGTTCGCCGTTTCGCCGTCGGAAGCCGAAGACGCGCTCGGCGGCGCCTCCGTTCCGCCCATTTGAGCCGACATTGCGACGTCGGAAGTCGGAGACGCGCTCGACGGCGCGGCGGCGTCCATCATTCTCATTCCGCCGACGGAAGCCGGAGACGCGCTCAACGTTCCGCCCATTTTGTCCGACATTGCGACGTCGGAGGACGAAGACGCGCTCGGCGAAGCCCCCATTCCGCCCATTTGAGCCGACATTGCGACGTCGAAAGAAGGAGACGCGCTCATCGAACCCGTCGCCGCTCCCATTCCGCCCATTTGATTCGACATTCCGCCGACGGAAGCCGGAGACGCGCTCATCGAACCCGTCGCCGCTCCCATTCCGCCCATTTGATTCGACATTCCGCCGACGGAAGCCGGAGACGCGCTCATCGAGCCCGTCGCCGTTCCCATTCCGCCGTCCGGAGACGCGGGCGCGCCCATTCCCATCGCGTCAAAGCCGGAAATAGGCGGCGCCGCCATCTGCGCCGAACGAAAAGCGTGTCGCCGCCGCATCGCGTCAAAGCCGGAAATAGGCGGCGCCGCCATCGTTCCAGGCGCGGACGCGCTCGGCGAACCCGTCGCCGTCCCCATTTTGCCGGTCGGAGCCAAAGACGCTCTCATCGCCATACTCCGTCCGTCGTTCCTTTTTTTCAGCGCCTCGGCAAACGCCTTCTTTTGCGCTCGCCGTCTCTCCGACGCTGCGATTTCGACGGCGCTTTCGGCAACCGCCTCCGACGCGGCGAACCGCGCCGCCGCGTTCGCGCCGTCGTTCGCTTTGGGCGCGTCGACGACCGATAAAATCGTTTCAAACGTTTCAATTTCTCGTTCGCCGGCGGAAATCGTCAACAACGTTCGCGCCGGGAAGTTGGAAACGTCCGGAATCTTGAAGCGCGCGACGCCGCTCGCGTCGCCGCTTTCGGTATGCGCGAGAAGCGGCGCCCCGGTTTCCGCGTCCGAAAAGGAGAAGCGAATCGGAACGCGACGCGGTTTCCCGTTCGGCGCGGTCGTCGTCGCCGAGATCGTTTGCGACTCGCCGCGCGCCAACGTTCGCGGCGCCGCGATTTGGATTCGAAAATCGTCTCGAAAACGCGCTTGCAACGCCGATTCTTGCGCCCAAAAGCCGACCGCCGTCGAAAGCGCGACGATCGCCAACGCGATAATCAAGTTTTGGAAGAGCGTCGGTTTCGGAACCCGGGATAAAAATCGACGCGCCGCCGAACGTCGAGCGCCGTCGCCGCGCGACGTTCGCCCGACCGTCGCCCAACCGCTCGCGCCGTCGACGCGTCCCTTCGCGCCGAACCGGAATCGCGACGCGGACGCCGGGCGCGCCGATTTCGCAAAACTTGCCGATTTTTCCGTTTTTTCGCGGCGCCGTTCTTTTCGCGATTCCCGTCGTTTGCCGCCGTCGCCGTCTTTTTCGGAGCGTTCGTTTTTCGACGCCAACTTTGTTTTTCGCAACAAATTCAAGCGACGTTTCGCCCTTTTTCGATTCGAGCCGCTCGACTCTCCGCCCGCCGCGAGCGCGTTCGTTTCTCCCGTTTCCGGCGTTTCCGCGTCGACGGCCGTCGAAAACGAGTCGAATAAAAAGGCGGCGCCTCCGTCGAACGGAGCCGTTTCGACCGCGACGTTTTTCGCCGTCGTTTCGTTTTCCTCCGTTTCCGGCGCCTCTTCCCAACGAGCGGCGCGCGCAAACCGGTCGGCGGTCTCTCGCGCTTCGTCGAAAATCCGGGCGGCGGTCGCGTCGGACGCGATCAAACGGCGCAATTCTTCCGCTTCGTTCTCGTCGAGAAGACCGTACAACAGCTCGAGCGTCCGCTCCTTCAATTCTTGTTCGGAAAATTTGCTCTTCATCGTTCCGTCTCCGCCGCGTTTCGACCGTTCGCCGCGCTCGTCCCGTCGCCGTCCGCCGCCGCGTTTTCTCGATCTTTTTCTGTCGTCTCGCTTTCCGCCCCGCTTTCGTTTTGGTCGCGCTCGTCGCTCCGCTCCGCGACGCGCAACGCGCTAATTTCGTCCGCCGTTCGCAACTTCGCCAACGCGCGCCGCATCGCCGTTTTGACGGTTCCGACAGGAAGACCGGTCGCTTGCGCGATTTGCTCGTATGTCAGCGCGCCGTTTTGACGCAACAGGAAGACGTCCTTTTCTTTTCCTTCGAGCCGTCGAATCGCGTCGCGCAACGCGGCGAGCCGTTCCCGTTCGAGCGCTCGTTCCTCCGGTTCGCCGTCGCGCGCCGCCGGTTCGAGTTCCTCGACGGCGACCGCCTTCCGCCGACGCCGCCAACCGCTTTTGAGCAAGTCGAGTCCGACGTTGTACGCGACGCGAAAAACCCAAGCGCGCAAATTCGCGATTTCGTCGACCGCGTCCCGCTTCTTCCAACAGCGAACGAATCCTTCTTGCAACGCGTCGCGAGCGTCGTCCGGATTCCCCAACAAATGTTGGAGCGTCCCCAACAGCTCCGGCTCGAAGCGAGTGAAAACGTCCTCCAGCTTCCGCTCCGCGGGCGATCGCGCCGCCGAGCCGTCGTCCGGAAAGACGAAGCGTCGTTTCTTGGTTGTCGTCGTCATTTATTAATTAACGTGAAAAACGCCCGTTCGAATCGCTCGCCGCCTTTCGCTTCGCTCCGCCCTCCGTTAAGCAAGACGAACGAGGCGCCGCGAAAGATTTCGGCGTCCGAGAAAAAAGACAAAAAATTTTCGCGCCGACGGCGAAACGCCCGAGCCGACCGCCCGAACGCTTCGCCCGCTTTGTCGGCAAAATCGCGTCGACCGCTAAAAACCGCGCGAAATCGCCGACCGGCAAAGTTTGCGCAACCCCCGTAAAGTATTTAGTCGACGCGGCGCATCTTGCCGAAATTCGGCCAAAAATGCCAACCGACGACCGGAAGCGGCTTCCCGTGCGGCCAGTAAACGCAAAACGCTTTGCCGATCAAATACTTGCGGTCGACGTAATGCGGAACGGAGTTCGTCGTCCAAAGGCGGCTGTCTTGGCTGAACCCGCTGTTGTCGCCGAACGCGACGTATTGGTCGGCGTTTTGACGGTAAAGCGCCGATTTCGTCCGCCCGTATCCGCCCCATTCGGACGGCGACGACATAAAGCGCGCGAACTCCTCTTCGAACCGCTCCGGCCCCCCGGCTTCGTCGAATCGCGGACGCGAGTCGAAGAGGCGGTCGCAACGGCGCGAGCTGCGCGAGTCGGCGAAGCGCGTCGAATCCCAACGTTCGAGCCCCCAGCCGGCGGCGATGTAATAAACGTCGCGCAACACTTTCAGCCGCTCGACGCGAACGGTCGCTCCGCGCGCTCCGACGGCGACCGGCGCCAAGTCGCGAGCGTTCGGGTCGCGGTCGCGCGGCAACGGCGCGACGCCCGTCTCCGGATTCGGCGTCGCAAGCGCGGAGTATCGCCCGCCCCCGATCGCCGCGACGTTCGCCCCGTCGGCGCCGACGCTCGGGAAGTCAAGTT
The DNA here is from genome assembly GCA_017937485.1 of Thermoguttaceae bacterium. Taxonomy (GTDB): domain Bacteria; phylum Planctomycetota; class Planctomycetia; order Pirellulales; family Thermoguttaceae; genus RUG369. The sequence continues at coordinate 10,528 of JAGBDN010000013.1, read as the reverse complement.
CCGCCCCGTCGACGACGACGCGCATCTCTTCGTCGACGTTCAAAAAGACGAAATCGACCGTTTTTCCAACCGCGAACGGGAATTGCGCCGTCGTCGGCTCGAACTCCGGAACGCCCGGAATCGACAGCGTCGCCGTCGCCGCGCTCGGGTCGACCGCGCAACGGAAGACGACGCCGCCGCGAACCAAATCGAACAAAATTCGGTCGTCCGGCGACGCGTTCTTTTCGACCGTCAATCGGCAAGAAACGGCCAAGTCGCCGACCCAGTTGTACCCGAACCCGTCCGGATTTTTCGCGCAAACGATTCGGCTTCCGCCGTCGACGTTCGGGTCGGCGAGTTGGCGCGCGTAAGCGGCGAAGTCGTCGGTTCCGTCGTTCGCCCATTGATAGGCGCCGGTAACGCGGTTCGGCTCCGCGAAGCGGGAAATTCCGGCGTTATAAGCGGTAAAGTCGTCGATCAGTCGCGGGTTGTTCGCGACGACGCCGCTCCGCTCGACCTCCGGCGGGAGTTTGCCGGTCGTCAAGTAAAACCAGTCGGTCGACGACGGAACAACGCGGCGGTACCGCATCCAACTCGTTTCGACGTCTTCCGGCGCGACCGGCGCGACGTTCGCCTCCGTCCCGAGCCGCAACGTCTCCCGCGTCTCCGTTTTGACCGGAGCGCCGTCGAACCGGAAGCCGCGCGCCCCCGCTTCGCCGAATCCCGTCCAAGCGGCGACGCCTTCGTTCCGCGCCGCCAAGTCGTCCGTCCAAGGCTCCGGCCAACCGAGCGCGGCCAATTTCGGCGCCGAATAATCCGCGTCGCAAACGGTTTGCAAAATTTGCCGCAAATATCGCCAATCTTTGCGGGCGATCTCGAACGGCGCGCCCGCCGCGGCCGCCGCCGTTTCGCTTTCGCTTCCGACGCCGTTCGCCGCGTCGCCGGTCGCAAGCGCGTCGGAGAGGTCGACGTCCGGCGTCATTTCGTTCGCGCCGTTCCCGGTCGCGACCTTCGCGGCGCCGTTCTTTCCGCTTCCGTCCGCCGCCGCGATCTCCGCTTCGCCGAGCGGTTGAACGAAAAGGTCGCCGTATTGGACGCGAAGGCGTTCGTTCGGCAGCCCGACGATTCGTTTAATAAAGTTGATGTTCGGGTCGGCGGGCGAGCGGAAGACGGAGACGTCCCAACGCTCCAAATCGCGTTGGTCGAACTCCAACTTGCTGACGAGAATGCGGTCGCCGGCAAAGGAAGGCGCGCCTCCGTCCTGTTTCGGATTCGGAATTTCGTCCCCAAAATACTTCGTATACGAGCATTGCGGGCAAGTTCCGGCGACGACGTGCCGTCCGCTGCGAACGTTCGCGGCGCCGTCCATTTCCTCGCTCGCGCTGACTTGGAACGGGAAGCCGCATTCGTCGCAAACGACGTCCTTATGCCGCCCCAACAGCGTCGGCGCCATCGAGCCGGTCGGGATGACGTAAGCCTCCGCCTCAAACGTTTTGAAGAGAAACGCTAAAAAGAGCGCGACCGCCAGCGACTCGCAAACTTCGCGAATTTGTTCGAAAAGAGACGCCGACGGCTCCGGTTCGCGCTTCTTTCCCGCTCCGCCGGTTCCTCCGGACGTTCCGGCGTCGGAACGCGTTTCCGTTTTTTTCGAGTCCAACGACGATAAAATCGACATAATCGGCGCCTTTCTTCTCAATATATCGAAACGCCGCCGCGTCGCCGTCGTTCCGTCGAACGTCGAGCGCGCCGGTCGTTTTCTTTTCGCAATGCAACCGCGACGAATCGCGTTGTTTATCTTGACTAATTTTTCTATTTTAACGTTCGTTTTCGATTTCGCAAGCGTCGCCGCCCCTTTTTTCGGACGAAAAGGCAAGAAATCGAAGAAAACGCCGCGTCCGTCGCCGCCTCCAACTTTTAAAAAAAGCGGAAACGATTATAATCTAAGAAAAGACGTCGACGCCGAGCGCGTTTTTCCTTATTATACCCGCGCTTTCGGAATTTTCCAAGCCCCCGAGCCGGAGAACCGCGCCCCGCCGCGCGATTTCTCGGCGTTTCCGACGAAAAAAGTCGAAAAACGTTCGCTCGACGGCGCCGGAGCGTTTCCCGTTCGCCCCCGAACGCCGCCGCTTCGGCCCTTTTTTTCGCCGTCGGCGCGCCGTCGTCGTCTTCCTTCCTTTTTCCCCTCGCCGCAACCTCGGACGCTCCGCTCGCCGCCGCGTCCCTTTTCGAGCCGCACGAACGGCCCCTATAGTAATAATGACAACAGCGTGTAACATCGGAAAAATCGGTTTCATCGGTTTGGGTCAAATGGCGACCGCGCTCGCCTCCGGGTTCCTCCGCGCCGGACTCGTTTCGGCGGAGCGTCTTTTCGGGTTCGACGTTTCCTCCGACGCCGCCGCCCGGTTCGCGTCGACGACCGGCGCGACCGTTTGCGCCGACGCCGCCGAGACGGTCGCCAAGGCCGACGTCGTTTTTTTCGCCGTCAAACCGCAGTATATGGGCGCCGCGCTCGAGCCGGTTCGCGCCGCGCTTTCCGACGCGCCGTCGAGCAAGCTCCTCGTTTCGATCGCCGCCGGGCTCCCGATCTCTTACTTTGAGTCGGCGCTCTTTCCGGAAATTCGGCTTGTTCGGGTAATGCCGAACACTCCGGCGCTCGTCGGCGCGGGCGCGGCCGGGTTCGCTCGTTCGCAAAACGCGACGCCGGAGGACGGCGCGGTCGTCGGCGAGTTGCTCCGCTCGGTCGGCTCCGCGTTCGAACTCGCCGAAAGCCAACTCGACGCGGTTACCGGTCTGTCCGGTTCCGGCCCGGCGTTCGTTTACCTCGCCTTGGAGGCGCTCGCCGACGGCGGAGTGAAGGCGGGTCTTCCCCGTCCGATCGCGCTCGAACTCGCCGCGCAAACGCTCAAAGGGAGCGCCGAAATGTTCCTGCAAACCCGCAAACACCCGGGCGAGCTGAAAGACGCCGTTACCAGCCCCGCCGGAACGACGATCGCCGGCGTCGCCGCGCTCGAAGAACGGGGATTCCGTTCCGCGCTGATCGAAGCGGTCGACCGCGCGACGGCTCGCAGTCGCGAACTCGGCGCCCGTTAAAATCGCTTCAACCGCTTTAATCGCCTCAATCGTTTCAAACGCTCCGCCCGACTCGCCGTTTCGAACGCTTTCGCCCGTCGCGGTCGTTCGAAACGAACGGCGTTTCCCTTTTCAACCGCTTTCAACCGCCGACGCAATGCCGATTCCGCCCCCGCCGCCTCCGTTCGACCGCCCGCAAGCGCCGCCGCGTCGCGTTCCGCGCCCGACGCCGACGTCCCCCGAAGTGTTTCAAGGGCTCGACCGTTCGACCGGAACCGATCCCGACGCCGAAAAAACGCGCCTTCCGTCCGACGCCGTCGGGAACGTTCCGACCGGTTGGCGGGTCTCGTCTTGGCTCTTCAGCGTCGCGCTGCACGTCGGGTTGGCGATTATCCTCGCGCTGATTTTCTTTCCGGCGCCGCGTCGCCCGGTCGTCGAGGCGATCTTCTCGACCGAAATCGGCGATCAGCTCGACTTCTTCACCGAAGACGAGGGCAACCTCAACCCGAACGAAGCGGAGCAATACGCGCTCGACGTTCCGCAAGAACTCAAAATTGAAGACGCGATCGTCTTTGAAGAAAAGGAACTCCCGTTCGTCCCGAACGTCGACGCGCCCTTTTTCGAACAGTCGCGCATCGAAATGACCGACGCCCTCTCCGGTCGCGTCGATCCCGGAACGAAAAACGACTTGATCGCGAAATACGGCGGGAACCGACGCACCCAAGACGCGGTCGCCGACGGCCTCGCTTGGCTCGAAAAACAGCAGCGCCGGGACGGGTCTTGGAGTCTGCAGGGCCCTTACGCCGACGGCGTTTCGCCGAGTATGCCGGACAATCCGGTCGCCGCGACGGGCCTCGCGCTCCTCGCGTTCCAAGGGGACGGCGTCACCCGAACCGACGGCGAGTACGCCGCAACCGTCCGCCGCGGTTGGACTTGGCTCCTCAAACAACAGCGCGACGACGGCTGTTTCACCCCCGACGGCGTTACGGCGGAGAGCCTTTTTTACACGCACGCCGTTTGCACGATCGGAATCTGCGAACTCCTCGCGATGGAAAAGGGCGCGAACGTTTCGCTCCGACGCAAGGCGCAAAAAGCGGTCGAATTTTTGCTCGAAAATCAGCATCCGAAACTCGGCGGTTGGAAGTACGTTCCCGGCGTCGGCTCCGACCTTTCCGTTACCGGCTGGTGTTTAATGGCGCTAAAAACGGCGCAAGCGGCGAAAATCGAAATTCCGGCGTCGCATTTCGAACGCGTTTCGAAATTTCTCGATTCCGTCCAATACGACGACGGCGCCGGATACGTTTACGAAGTCGACAAACGCGGCCGAATTAGCGACGTCAACAAGCGCCCGTCGATGACGGCGACCGGCCTTCTTTGCCGCGAATACCTCGGTTGGGAACGGGACAATCCGGCGCTCGAACGGGGCGCGCAAACGTTGACGCTTCCGGAATTTTTAGTCCGTTTCCCGCAAACCGCCGAAGAGGAAAAAGCGTTTTACAGCAACGTTTACGGCTGGTATTCGACCTCGATGGCGCTGAAACATCTCGGCCCTTACGACAAATATTGGCGGCGCTGGAACGCGGCGCTGAGCGCGGAACTCCCCAAGCGCCAAGAGCCGAAAACGTCGAAAGAAGCCGGGAGTTGGAACCCAAAATACGACGAGTACAACTCCGGCGGCGGACGGCTTTACGTTACGACGCTGTCGATCCTTTGCCTCGAAGTTTACTACCGCCATTTGGCGATTTACCGCGACTGACGACGCCGTTTTTGATTTCCTTAAAAACGCGACGATTATCCCGCGCCGCGTCCCGTTTGCGGCGCTCGTCGGGTCGAGCCGCCCCGCCCGGCAAAATCCGCGACGAAAGCTCGGCAAAGCGACGAAAAGCGCCGTTTGAAAACGACGATTTTTGCAACGTTAAAAAATAATCGAAGCGCGACGCTTCGCCCGCCGCCGCTTTTTCCTTTTTCCCGTTTTATCCCGACGCGCCGTTCGTTCCGTTTGGAAGCGTTTCGCGCCGTCGCCTTTCCTTTCCGTTTTTATAAAGGATTGATTTAATGCAACTTACGCGCAGAACGTTCCTCCTCGCGACCGCTCTTCTGTCGGCGGTTCGTCCCGACCTTCTCTTCGCCGACGGCGCGTCGTCCGCTCCGTTCGTTCCGAAAACCGGCGCGTTCGGCGACGAAAAGCTCGTCTTCGCCGCCTCGAACGACGTCGGTTGGGGCGGCTTCCTCGGCGCTCGCTACCAAAAATCGCTCGACCGCCTGTCGCAAGAGCCGATCGACAAGGTCGACTTCGTGTTGGCCGACGTTAACTTCAACCAAGAGCGGCGTTTCACGAACTACAGCGGCGACATTTCGGGCCGTTACATCGAAATCGCCTCGCTCGCGTCGCGTCCGGATCGCCCGGTTACGCCGATTTTAACGGACGTGATCGACGAAATCGTCCAATACCAAAAGCCGGACGGGCACTTCGGTCGCGACGTCGACTGGAACAAACCGATCGACATCGCGGGCGCCACGGACAAATCGCTCGAAATGCCGATTCTTTGGGGGAACGGTCGCTTAATCCTCGGTCTTTTCGCGGCTTACGAACGCTTTGGGAATAAAAAAGCGCTCGACGCGGCGGTCAAGATGGCCGACTTTTACGTCAATATCGTCGTGAAACGCTTCTGCGACCCGGCGCGAATGGACGAATACAAGCAGCAGGCCGCCGGGTACGCCGCCGCTTACGTTACCTGCGTCTATCACGGAATCGAGGGGCTCGTCCGCGCTTACCGAGTTACCGGCGAAGCGAAATACCTTGAAACGGCGAAGGTTATGGCCGATTTCCACGAACAGTTCGACACGCTCCCGGTCGGGCACAGCCACGGTTCGATCAGCGCCCACGAAGCGTTGATTATGCTTTACGAGGAAACCGGCGACAAGAAGTACCTCGACCGCGTCGCGAACCGTTGGACGGAAGCGGTTTCCGGCGGTTACGTCAACCCCTGCGGCGGCGTTTCCGAGAAGTACGAAGTGTCGTATCCGAGCGACGAGGGCTGCAGCGAGGCGGACTGGATGCGGCTCAACCTGATGCTTTGGCGCAACACGAAAGAAGCCAAGTACTTAGACTTCGCCGAACGAATGCTCTACAACGCGTACCAAGCGAACCAATGGGCGACCGGCGGTTTCGGGCACCGTCATCTCGGCGTCGACGACAAGGGCCCGTTCTCTTGGAAGCCGCGTTACGCCGAGTCGTACTGGTGCTGCAGCTATCACGGCCCGCTCGGCTATTACGAGTTGAAGGAATTTTTGGCGGTCGGCGCGGTCGGAAACGACGGCAAAAAAACGATTTACTACAACTTTCCGCTCGAATTCGACGTTCCGCTCGACCTCGACGGCGAGAAGTGGAGCGTTTCGTCGCGACCGTTCGAACCGAAAAAAGAGGGCGCGCAAACCGTTTTCGGCGCGAAAGTTAAGGTCGCGGGCCCCGAAGGAAAAAAAGTCTCTTTGGCGATTCGCGTTCCGGATTGGGCGGCGAACGTTTCGACTTCCGCTTCGCAAACGACGCAAGCGAGCGGCGGTTCGGTTTCCGTTTCGACGTCGATTTCGGTCGCCGTCGCGAACGGGCGTTGCGTTTTGGCCGACGTCGACGCGGGCGCGGAATTTGAAATTCGTTTCGCCGCCGAGCCGATTTTGGAAGACCGCCGCTTCAACCGCGTCGCCGTTCCGACGTTGGAAGCCGGCAAAACCGCGACGCTTCCGGAAACGGTGTTGCGCCTCGGCCCGAACGTGTTGGTTTCGAAAAAGAACGACGGTTCCGCGATCGAACCGCTCGCCGTCAAGGTCGACGCGAACGGCAAACTCGCCCTTCCGGAAGAGACGCTGACGAGCGTTTACGAGATGACCGACGCCGAACGCGACGGCGCGCATTCGTTCGTCTTTAACGTCGAACTCGCGAAATAACGTCGTTTACGTTTCCCGCCGTCGACGCTAAAATCGCTAATCGTCGGCGGCGCGGCGCAAAACGACGTTCGCCAATAAAGACGCGCCGAGTCGCTCAAAACTCGGCGCGTTTTTTATTGGCCGCAAACGCCCAACGGACGTTCGGCGTTTTCCTTGCTCGCCGTTTTTACCGATTCATTGGGCGACGCGGCGACGATTGGCCGCCGTTCTCCGCGACGCGGCGTCTTTTTGAAACGGCGCGTTGACTCGACGTTTTTCGGCAATTCTCCCCTTCTCTTGATTTCAACTCTCGTTAACGCCGTTTTCTCAAACGACGCGTTTTTTTAACGGCAAAGTTCGAAAAATTTCGCGAAAAATTCTTGTTTTGCGGCGTCGTTTGCGTTATAATTTTCTCGACGCGAGAACGCGCGCCGACATACGTCGCGCCGTTTCGCTCCTTTCATTTCCCAACGACGCGGCGACGTTCGTTCGCGTTAATTTTTCTTTCAACATTGTTTATACAAGGACTTATCAATGCAACACGAAGTCGCTCGCCGTCAATTTTTCGTCGCCGGAACCGCCGCCCTTGGCGCCGCCGCGCTCGGACTCGCCGCCTCGCCCGCCGCCGCGCAAGACGCCGCTTCGACCGGCAAAATCAAAATTATCGCTATTAACGGCAGTCCGCGTCGCGACAAAACGACCGCCGAAGCCCTCAAAAACGCGCTCGAAGCCGCGAAGGCGGTCGCGCCGGACAAAATCGACGTCGAACTGATTTGCCTCGCCGACTACAACCTCTTCGCTTCCGAACGTCTCTTCGGTTCCGCGGCGGTTAAAGGCGGCGACGAGTACGCGAAGTTGAACGAAAAACTCGCCGATCCGGCGGTTCGCGGCGTTATCGTCGGAAGTCCGACGCACAACGGAGCGCCGAGCGCGCTGATCGCGGCGCTTTTCGGACAAATCGACCACTCCGTTTTGCAAGGCAAGATCGCCGGAGCGTTGGCGGTCGGCGGCGCGCGCAACGGCGGTCAAGAGCAAGTCGTCGACGGAATCAACACTTACCTCTTCCACGAAGGCGCGATTTTACCGGGCCCGGGCGGCTCCGGTCGAACCGGCGCGCTCCTTTGGAACCAAAAAGACTCGGTCGCGCACGACGAATTTGGCCTCGGGATGGCGCGCGGTTTGGCGCAACGCGTCGCGAAATTGGCCCTCGTCGTCCCCGCCGACGCGTTGAAGTAAACGCCGCGACCATAATCGCGACTTTTTGTCGCGAAACGTAAAAAACGCCGGTCGTCTTCGACGACAACCGGCGTTTAAAAAGAAAAGGGCTTTTCCGACCGAGGTTTAAAAAATCAACCTCAAACGCGGGCTGCGTTAAAAAATCGAGATTCGCAACCTTTTCGAAACGTCGCCGTCAAACAAAAACGCGCCGTCGAAATTTTCGACGGCGCGTTTTTGTGTTCGGTCGCTCAAACCGCGCTCCTTGGAACGCGGTTCAAGCTAAATCGCTAAAATTAACGAGCTTGCGCTTCGTTGCGGGCGACTTCTTTGGCTTCTTCTTCCGAAACTTCCGGAATTTCGTCTTGCGCGGAGGACGCGGCGGCGCGGTCGATCGCTTCTTCCGAAACCGTTTCCATTTCGAACGGAACTTCGGTGAATTCCGCCGCTTCTTGGATCATCGCGATAACTTTGCGTTCGATGATTTGGTTGCGGAGAACGTCCATATTGCCGGACTTCTCAATTTGGGCGCGGATGCGGCGCGGGGATTCGCCCGATTGCGCGGCCATCAGCATAATTTCCAAATCGTAGTCGCGTTGTTCGTCGACGATGTTTTCACTTTCCGCGATCTTTTCAAGGATGAAGTGTTCCTTCAACGCTTGAGCCGTCGTCGCGGCGCTGTTTTGACGCAGGAAGTTGATTTGACGAACGATTTGCGAATCGTCGAAACCGTTGCGTTGGAGTTCGTAAATCGCGCGTTGAAGTTCGCGATCCGATTGACGACGGAGCAACGCCGGCGGGAGTTCCCAGTTCGCGTCGACCGTCAGTTGTTCGGTGATTTGACGACGAGCGCGTTGACGTTGTTCGTGTTCGAGTTGACGTTCGAGCGTTTCGAGAACGGCGTCGCGGAAGTCGCCCATATTTTCGAAACCGCCGAGCGCGGCGAGGAATTCGTCGTCGATTTCCGGAAGTTCGAGCTTCTTAACTTCTTTGACCTCGAACTTAGCGGAAATTTCTTTGCCGCGGAGGTTTTCGTCCGGAGCGTCGGCGGAAAGGGTCAGCTTCGTTTCGCGGACGTCGCCGGCTTTCGCGCCTTCCATCAACTTGTCGAAACCGGCGATCGAACCGTCGTGGAAGGAGAGGGTCGGACGAATGCGGAGCGTTTCGTTTTCGGCTTCCGAAATAACTTTGCCTTCGTGTTCGAACGTCAGTTTGACGACGACGTAATCGCCGGAGGTCGCGGCGTCTTCGGTCGGAACGAGTTTGCCGTAGTTCGCTTGGATGCGTTTGATCGCGACGTCGACGTCTTCGGCGGAGAATTCGCGAACCGGTTTTTCGAGCTTGAGGCCCTTCCAGTTCGGAACGTCGAAGGTCGGACGAACTTCAACGTCGTATTCGTAAACGAACGGGCCTTCTTCCGGAAGGACGATCGCGCGGACGTCGAAGTCCGGTTCGCTGATCGGGGTCATATCGGCGTCTTCGTTCGCTTGGGTCAAGCTGTCGATAAGAAGCGCGCTCTTGACGCGTTCTTTAACGTCTTCCTTGAAGCGTTTTTCGATCAATTTGCGCGGAGCTTTACCGGCGCGGAAGCCCGGAATCGCGGCGTTTTCTTGGAGTTCGGCGTATTCGATTTCGAAACGCTTTTCAATATCTTCGCGCGAAACTTCGACTTTGACGTGGCGTTCGCAGGAGCTTTTTTCTTCGACGTCGATTTTGAGCGTCAGTTTTTCAACGTTTTCGAGAGCGTCAAAATTTTCCATTTTTGTCGTCCTTATCGATAAAATTAGTTAAGACGGCGTTTAAACCGCTCCGCCCCGACGCAAAAAGCGACGAAGAAAGCGGCGACTAAGAAGGAACGCGGACTCCTCCGCGTCGGCGACGCTCGCGAAATTTCCGAATCTTCAAGAAAAAACGAAAGACCTCGAAAACGTCGACGTTTCCCAGGTCTCTTAAACCGCCGCGGCAAAACCGACGGCGACAAAAAAGGCGCGCCCAAAACACAGGCGCGCCGCGAAATACGCAAGGGCAACGCTAAATGTCTCGGAACAAGCTGCTTCGAACGAAACCCATGTCCAAAACCGGGAAACCCTAAACTGCAAGAGCGGGCGAAGGGGTTCGAACCCTCGACAACAACATTGGCAACGTTGTGCTCTGCCAACTGAGCTACGCCCGCAAAGGTCGCTTCCTTATTTAAAGACGCGAGGCTTGCGTCTCAACCTCAAAACGTCAACCGCTCAAAAGAACAATTAAACGTTTCAAGAGAGCGGGCGAAGGGGTTCGAACCCTCGACAACAACATTGGCAACGTTGTGCTCTGCCAACTGAGCTACGCCCGCAAAGGT
>JAGBDN010000012.1 GCA_017937485.1 Thermoguttaceae bacterium | reverse complement strand
GCCGCCGCCGAAGCCGCTGCTGCGAAAGCCGCCGCCGAAAAAGCCGCCGCCGAAAAAGCCGCCGCCGAGAAAGCCGCCGCCGAGAAAGCCGCCGCCGAAAAAGCCGCCGCTGAAAAGGCCGCCGCCGAAAAAGCCGCCGCCGAAAAGGCCGCCGCCGAAAAGGCCGCCGCCGAGAAAGCCGCCGCCGAAAAGGCCGCCGCCGAGAAAGCCGCCGCGCAACCGGCGGCTCCGGCCCCCGCTCCGGCGGAAGCTCCGCAACCGGCTCCGGAAGCCCCGGCGCAATCCGCCCCGGCTCCGGAAGCTCCGAAAACCGCGTCCGTCGTTTCCTCCCTTTTTTTTTCGGCTAGCCGCGCGCTCCTGAAAAACGCGGCGTTCGGCGCGCTTGTCGTCGACGGAGCCTCGACCGCCGAAGCGGAAAACGCGCCGGAACCGGAAACCGCTTCGCAACCGGTTCCGGAAAACGCCGTCGCGACCGACGTTCCGGGCGTTTACGTCGTCGTTAATCAAGACGGAACCGCGACGCTCTATTCGAGCGACGAAGAAGCGCTCGACGAATTTCAACGCCGCTTGACCGCCGTCGTCGACGAAATGAAAACGACGGCGCAACCGGAAACCGCTCCGGCTCAAACGGTCGAAACGCCCGTCGTCGCGACGGAAACCGCCGACGCGGCCCCGGTCGTCGCCGTCGAAGAAAAAGCGGAAGAAGACGCGCCGCAAGTCGACGACCCGTCCGACCCGAGCTCCCTCGGTTATCTGTCGTACATGACGCCGGAAAACCGCGAAAAAGCGCGCGAACGCGTTTTGATGGAAAGCCGCAACTACACGGTTTACCGCGTCGAAAACGTCGGCGTTCAACAACTGTTGCCGCGTCTGCAGTCGTATATGGCCGACCGCGTTCAAAACGCGTCGCCGTATTATTACTACCAATCGTCCGGCGTCAGCATCACCAATATGCAACAAAGCGTTCAGCTTTCGTTCCAACCGGACGCGGCGCTCAACACGATCGCCGTTTACGGTTCCAAAGCCGACCGCGACGTCGCCGGGGCGCTCATCGTTCACCTCGATTCCGTCGATCTGTTCCCGCAACCGATCACGAAGCCGCACAAGATTAAAGTCGCCAACACGTCGCCGACGCGAATGGCGCAACAGGTGCTGAACGCGTTTTCGCGCAAGTTCCAAACGACGTTGATGCCGGGCAACCAATCGCCGCGCATTTTCCCGAACGTAACGACCGGCAACCTCGAAGTTTACGCGCCGGAAAATTTAGCGAAGGAAATCGAAGAATACGTCAAGGAAGTCGACCGCGAAATCCTCGAGGAAAATATCCGCAAGGTGCGCGTCGTCGAACTTAAATCGATGAATTCGACCGTGTTGACGCAATACCTGCAAAATTTGCGCTCGCGTCAAACCGCCGCGACGATGCTGTCGACGCCTTACGTCGGTTCGACGACGCCCTTTATGCCGCGCCAAAACTTCGGACGCGGCGCGATGGGGCGTTATCCCGCGATGGGCGGATACGGCGGGTACGGCGGCTATCCCGGAACGATGGGCGGATACGGCGGTTATCCCGGAGCGGGCGGCGCCGGCGTTTACCCGCGCAACCGCGGTTTTTAATCGCTTAACGTTTTAATTTCGCCATTTACGTTCCCGAAACGCGCCGTTCGGTCGGCAAAATCCGCTCTCCGGAGTTCGATTTTCCGCCCGAGCGGCGCTTTCGTCGTTTGCTCCGTTTTGTCCGTTTTTCCTTTCCTTTTTACGCTAGAAAGAGAGTCTTCGCCGATGCGTCATGAACCTTACGACGTTTCCGATTTCGGTCGGAACCCGCTGATGTTTTATTACGAAGTTACCCGCGCTTGCGATCTCGTTTGCAAACACTGCCGCGCGTCGGCGCAAGAGTCGGCGGCCCCGGACGAACTTTCGACCAAACAAGCGCTCGCGCTGATCGAGGACGTCGCTCGCTTCCCGCGCAAACCGACGATCTGCTTCACCGGCGGCGACCCGCTCAAGCGCGCCGACCTCTTCGACTTGATCCGCCGCGCGACCGACCTCGGAATTGGCTCCGCCCTCACTCCAAGCGCGACGCCGCTCGCGACGTTCGACGCGTTCCAAAAAGCGAAGGAAGCGGGCGTCTCCGCGATCGGAATCAGTCTCGACGGCCCGACGCCGGAAGTTCACGACTCCTTCCGCGGTTTCGAAGGCAGTTTCGCTAAAGCCCTCGATATGATGCGTTACGCCCGCGACCTCGAGCTTCCGGTGCAGGTGAACACGTCGATCACCCGCCGCAACGCGCATTTGATCGACGAAATCGCCGATCTGCTCGAAGAAACCGGCGTGATGATGTGGTCGGTCTTTTTCCTCGTTCCGGTCGGACGCGGCGTCGAGGAAATCCGCATTTCCGCGCCGGAATATCGGGAGGTTTTCGCGAAACTTTACCGTCATTCGCTTTCGAAACCGTTCTCGGTCAAAACCACCGAGGCGCCGCACTATCGCCGTTACGTCTTGGAGCAAGGGGGCGACCCGTTGGCGGCGCCGAAAAACCGTCCGAACTTCCCGAACTCCCGCTTCGCCGCGTCGATGAAGGTCAATCCGCAGGACGCGCCGGTCGACGAGAAAGCGGAAGCCGCCGCCGCTAAAATCGGACGTTCTCACCGTTCTCGGGCGCCGCTCGGAATCACCGACGGTCGCGGGATTATGTTCGTCGGGCACAACGGCGAAATCTTCCCGGCCGGTTTCCTTCCGGTCGTTTGCGGACGTTTCCCGGAAAACTCGGTCGTCGACGTTTACCAAAACCATCCGCTCTTCAACGCGCTTCAAAACCCGGACAACTACAAAGGCGTCTGCGGCAAGTGCAACTATCGCCACGTTTGCGGAGGGAGCCGCGCTCGCGCTTACGCCGTCGGCGGCGACCCGCTCGGCCCGGAGCCGGACTGCGACTTTGAAACGCCGTAAACGACGTCGTTTCTCGCTTTACCGCTTCATTTAAACGTCCCGAAAACGCGAAAACCCGCCGCCTCGTTGCCCGAGACGACGGGTTTTGTTTTTCGCGCTTCTTTTTTGCGTTAAACGTCGGCGTTTAACGTCCGACGTCCGCCGGGTTCCACCGCTTGCCGCCGAAACGGTTCGGGCCGTCCGTTCCGCGAACGAAACCCGCCGTTATCCCCAAAACGAGCTGCCAAATCCCCGCCGGAAAAATCAACGCCAACCCGACAAACATCGCGCCGACCGAGGGAATATTCTCGGCGTCGATTTCTTCCGCCGCAAAATTTTCCGGGCCGATTCCGACGATCAAGAGGATTACCCCGACGAAGCCCAAAACGATCGGGCCGATCATCTGTTTCGCCGACCAGCCGACGTCGTGCAGCCGCCGCCCCATTACCGCGAGCGCCGGAAGCATTACCGCCAAATTCCAAAGCCCTTTGACGGCTTCCGTCGTCGCTTCCGCCGAATAAACGTTCGCGCCGGCCCCCAACGTCGCAAAGAGCGCGACAAGTTGCAACCCGCAGCCAATCAACGCGTTAACGACGATCCAGCCCCAGTACTCGGTTCGCGTCGCGCGGCCTCGGAAATTGCAGTAATTCTTCATACAATGCGCAAACGAACCCCAAAAACTCGGCCCGACGGTCGCGCCGCCGTCTTCGTAATACGCCGCGCCGCCGTCCGCGACCGGAGCGCCCGCGTCGTAAGGGTTCGCGCTTTCGTTATAACCGTATTCGCCGCCGGTCAAAGGCGTTCCGCAAGCGCCGCAAAACGCGTCGGTCGGGCCGGTCGCGCCGCCGCAACGGGGACAAAAGTTCGCCATTTATTTTCTCCCTAAAATCGTTTTCGCTGAAATTCCGCGCCGCTCGGCTTGCGTCCGAACCGCCGCGCTTCTTTATTTTATCCCGGCGCCGTCGAAAAATCAAGTTTCCGTCGAAAAATTCTTTTTTCGCCCGCCGCGCTCCGCAACGCTTCGTTCGCCGCGCTTTACGCTTGCGACGCCTTCCGCCTTTACTTCGGATTCGACCGCCGCCCGCCGAAACGGTTCGGCTCGCGCATTCCGTCGCCGAATCCCGCGGTAATCGCCGCCCGAAATTGCGCAATTCCCGCCGGAATGAAAAACGCCAAAACAAGCCAAGCCGTCCGAAGTTCGCCGCCCTTCGCCCAGAGTCCCAGCGCCGCGACGCCGACGCCGCCCCAAACGACCGAGGCGAGCCAACGTTTCGCCGACTTGCCGACGTCGTGCAAACGCCGCGCGAAGACCGCGAGGCTCGGAAGGAGCGTCGTCCCAAACCAGAAACAATGAAACCCGTTCAACCAAGCCGCCGCGTCGTCGACGTTCGTCGTCAAAACGCTCGCGACCGTCGGCGCCGCGATAAAAACGACCGCCGCCCAAGGAACGAACCAGCCCCAAAACTCGGTTCGCGTCGCTCGACCGCGAAAAACGCAATAATTTTTCAAGCAATGCCCGAACGAGCCCGCAAAACTCGGCCCGACGGTCGATTGAAGGTAGCGCGCCGTTTCCGAAGCGTCCGCGCCGCGACGCTCCGCGCTTCCGCCGTTCTTCTTGAAGCGACCGGTCAACCGGGTTCCGCAAGCGGCGCAAAAGTCGGCGTCCGGATCGGTCGCGACGTTGCAACGAGGGCAAAAGTTCGGCATTTTATTTTCTCCCTAAATCGTTTTCGCCAAAATTCCGCGCCGCTCGGGTTCCCGCTCGAACCGCGACGCCGCGCAACATTATTTTAGCGCGCCGCCGACGGAAAATCAAGTTTTTCGCAAAAGAAATTTTCGCCGTTCAAACCGTTTCGCTTTCGACGTTTAAACCGTCTTCCGCGTTTTTGTCCCGTTCGCGACGCGCCGCCTCTTTCGGCGTTAGACGCTCCGCTCCGAAACGGTTCGGGCCCGGCGTCCCGGCGCGAAGGCCCGTCAAAACGCGGATTAAAAATCCCAACGTTACGACGGCGCATCCGATAAAAATCATTGCCGCCGTCTTCTCCGCTAGCTCGGGCGTCGTTATCCGCGTCGCGACGACAAATCCCGTCGTCCAAATCGCCGTTCCCCAACCGACCGGCGACGACGTTACTAAGAAGAACGTCGCCCCCGCCGCCGCGACGATAACGACGCCCGTTATTTCGTTCGGCGCCGCGCCGCGCGAGTCGAATAAATAAGCGCCAAACGCGACGCCGCCCGCCGCCGCTAAAATCGCGACGTATCCGCCCAGCGCCGTCTTCCAACTCGCGCCGACGTTTCGATCGCGCAAACGACGCGTCCAAACCGCCGCGTCCGGAACCGACGTCGCCAAGCCGAACGTCAAACCGGCGCCTAAAAAAACAAACGGTATTCCCTTCGTCGCTCGCGCCCAAGCGAACGGAACCAACGTTCCCAATCCGGCGACGAACCCCAACGCAAAGAGCGCGACGGCGAGCCCCGCGAGCCAGCCGAAATACTCCGTTCGATTTGCTCGACTTTTAAAGTCGAACGGACGGCGCAGGCAATACCAAAACGCGCCCCGAAAACTCGGCCCGACCGTCGGCGGCGCGTCGGCGAACTCCCAACCGTCGGCGCTTTCGGCGACGCGTTCCGGCGTCGCGAACGGGTTGCGCTCGTCGGCGGCGGTCGCGTCGTTCAATTCGTTTTCGGCGCGCATTTCGTTTCTCCTTAATCGTTGGATTAACGTCGGTTAACGTCTTCTTCGTCGACGGCGTTGACGCTCCGCCAACCGAACCGACCGTCGTAAACCTTGCCGTCGTTAATGAGGCGCGCGTCGTACCGGTCTTCGCCGTCCGCGTCTTGGTAAACTTTCCTTTGCCAACGTCGCGTCGGGAAGCCGTATCGGTTCGGCTCTTTTTGCCCCGGCAGGAACAGCATCACCGCGAGAACCGCCCAACCGACGACCGGAATCAGCGCGAGCCCCAACCAACGCCCGGACAAACCGACGTCGTGCAGTCGCCGAACCGCCGACGCGGGCGCCGGAATCAACGAAATCAACCCCGCGACGACGCCGAGCCCGACAAAACCGCGCTCCGCGAAATAACAATAGCTCCCCCAAGCGGCGCCGAGGAAGAGCCAAAAGCCGATTCCGCTTCCGCGTCCTTGAAAATTCGCGATTTGAGCCCAAGCCCAATATCGCGCGTCGTCCTTGTCCGTCGGGATAAACTCCGACGGTTCGAACGCGTCTTCATATTTCCCGGCGCGCCAATTTTTCGCCCGCTCTTCGGCGCGTTTTTGACTCTCCGTTTTGCGCGTCGCCTTCAACGACGCTCCGCAAACGGCGCAAAAGAGTCCGCCTTCCGCGTCGACCGCTCGCTTGCAACGGGGGCAAAAGGTCGTTCGGCAGGCGCCGCAAAAGGTATCGTCGGCTTTTAGTTGAAGTCCGCAAACTTGGCATTTTCGCCCGGTCGTCATTTTTATTCTTTTTTCTTTGTTCGCGACGCGTTGTTTCGTCGGCGCCGCGTTTCCTTTCTTTCTATTCTTAAAAACGCGTTTTGCGAAAAGTTTCCGTTATTTTTGAAAAAATTTTCATTATTCGTCCGCCGTCGCTCCTCATTGTAACGCAAAAAACCCGCCGCGGCAAGCGTTTTGTCGCGGCGGGGTTCAACAGTTCAATTGTTCAATCGCGTTCCGCCAAAAGTTCGAGCAATTCTTGGTTGATATAATATTTCGTCGTCCCTTTTTTGTTCGCCGTTAAAAAGCCGTTCTCTTCCAACGTATTAAGATGTTGACGCGCCACCGCTTCCGTTTTTCCCAAGTCTTTAGCGTAAATTTTTACCTTAGTATACGGATTCTTAAAAAGATGATTTATCAAATCTTGGCTATAAAGCTTAGGCAACGTCGCGCGAATCTCCTCCTTTTTTTTCCGCATTAACTCTCGAAGACGCGTTACCGTTCGCTGCGTTTGCTTAGCGGTGGTTTCAATCGCTTCTAAAATAAAAAGAACCCAGTTTTCCCACTCGCGATTATCGCCCAGTTCTTTCATTAATCGATAATATTCGCTTTTGTTTTCGATAATATATCGACTTAAATAAAGAACCGGCGCGTCGAGTAATTCGTTGTTCGTTAAATACAAAACGTTAAGGATTCTGCCGGTTCTTCCGTTGCCGTCGTAGAACGGATGAATCGCTTCAAATTGGTAATGTAAAATTGCCAGTTGAATTAAAGGATCGTAATCTAATCGCTCGACGTCGTTAAAAAAAGTCAAAAAGTTGTCGAGTAATTTTTTGATATCGTCTATATTTTGCGGCGGCGTATGAACAATTTCGTTCGTCGCGACATTTTGAATACGCGTTCCAGGCGTCGTCCGCAACCCTTGACTGTTTCCGACGATACTTCGTTGAATCTCTAACAAATCGTTGCGCCGAATAATTTTATCCCGCCGCGCCCGTTCGAATCCCGCCGTCAACGCGGCGGCGTATCCGTTAACTTCCTTTACTTCCGGCGACGTCGGGCCCAAATCGATGTTCGCCTCAAAAAGTTCGTCTTGCGTCGTTACAATATTTTCAATTTCCGAACTCAACTGCGCTTCTTGCAACGTCAACGTCGTAATTAAGACGGCGGAATTAGGAACCGAAGCAAGCGAACCGTTTAAATTGCCTAACGCTCGCGACGCTTGATTTAATTTTTTCAACACGTTAACGGTATTGAAATCGACGTCGCGAATCGCGTCGGGAAGTAAAGAAAACCAAGGCCGACTTTTCATTGTAAATTTCCAAGCGCAAACGCAACGTTAAAATATTCAAACAACTTTTGACTCTTTATCAAAATCGCCGTTTTTCATTAAAAGCAAGCCGACTCTTTATCAAAATCGCCGTTTTTCATTAAAAGCAAGCCGGCTCTTTATCAAAATCGCCGTTTTTCATTAAAAGCAAGCCGGCTCTTTATCAAAATCGCCGTTTTTCATTAAAAGCAAGCCGACTCTTTATCAAAATCGCCGTTTTTCATTAAAAGCAAACCGGCTCTTTATCAAAATCGCCGTTTTTCATTAAAACAAAGCCGACTTTTTCACTATTTTAACAAAAAAAAACGCCGCGACAAGCGTTTTGTCGCGGCGGGTTTCAACATTTCAACGCTTTTCAAGCGTTTCGGCGTTTCGCTAAACTCAGGCGAGTTTGCGGCAGATCGCTTCGGCCATCTCTTGCGTGCCGACGGCGGTCGGGTCGTCGCGGTTCGGCTTCATGTCGTAAGTAACGTCTTTGCCTTCGCGAATGACTTCGGCGACCGCGGCTTCGAGGCGGTTCGCGGCGTCGGTTTCTTTCAGGTGGCGGAGCATCAAAACGCCGGAAAGAATCAACGCGCACGGGTTGACTTTGTTCAAGCCCTTGTATTTCGGCGCGCTGCCGTGCGTCGCTTCGAAAACGGCGCCATTGTGCCCGATGTTCGCGCCCGGAGCGACGCCGAGACCGCCGATCAACCCGGCGCAGAGGTCGCTCAAGATGTCGCCGTAAAGGTTCGGGAGCGCGACGACGTCGTAAAGCTCCGGCTTTTGGACGAGCTGCATGCACATGTTGTCGACGATGCGGTCTTCGAACTCGATTTCCGGGAAGTCTTTAGCGACGTTGCGCGCCGTTTCGAGGAAGAGACCGTCCGAGAACTTCATAATGTTCGCTTTGTGAACCGCCGTAACCTTTTTGCGGCCGTTTTCGCGAGCGTATTCGAACGCGGCGCGAACCAAACGATCCGTCCCGGAAACGCTGATCGGCTTGATCGAAACGCCGGTTTCGTCGTACTTCGTCGCGATTTTGCGGCCCGGCGCCAAACGGTTGATTTCGTCGACGATTTCCTTCGTAACTTCCGACCCCTTTTCGAATTCGATCCCGGCGTAAAGGTCTTCGGTGTTTTCGCGGAAGATGACGAGGTCGACCGGAACCGAGCTAAAATACGAACGAACGCCCGGGTAATATTTGCACGGACGAACGCAAGCGAAGAGGTCGAGTTCTTGGCGGAGGTGAACGTTCAGGCTGCGGAAGCCGGTTCCGACCGGAGTCGTGATCGGCGCCTTCAACGCGCAACGGGTGCGACGGATGCTTTCCAAAACTTCCGGCGGCAACGGGTTGCCGGTCTTTTCCATCACGTCGATTCCCGCTTCTTGGACGTCCCAATTAATCGCGACGCCGGTCGCGTCGACGCATTTGCGAGCCGCTTCGGCCAATTCCGGACCGACGCCGTCGCCGGTGATGAGCGTAACTTCGTAAGCCATTTTCGTTCCTTTCGTTCGAACGTTCGTTCGCAATTCTCAACATCGCTCGCCGAACGCCGCCTAAAATAAGCCGCGTCGGCAAGCCGCTTGCGTTTATTTTACCCGAAAGCGCCGTTTCGTCAATCGCCCCCGACGAAGCGCCGCGCCGCCCAATTTAACGAAAAACGCCCGCTTCGCGTCGAGCGAAACGAGCGTTAAAACAAGTCGAAACGGCGCTTTTCCGCGTTTCTCAACGGAAAACGTCCGCTTTCATCGAGTACGGAAGTTCGCCGGGGCGGAAATCCTCCGCGACGTAAAGAACGCCGCCGACGCCGACCAATTTGTTCGCGCGGTAATTCACTTCGTTTCCTCGCTCCATCGAAACGGCGATCATATCCGCCGGGTTCGTGCCGGGCGAGCAAAATTGGCAGTGGCCAAGCGTGCGAACAAGGTTGAAGTCGGTAATTCCGGCGTGCCGTTTCGTCGGGTACATATAGCCTTCGACGTAAACGCGGCGACCGTTGAGCGCGGCGATTTCCGGCGCGACGGCGCCGTCCTTCGTCAACGCCATCGAGTCGAATTCGACGATTTCGTATCCGGGCGGCGCGTTGTGGTAAAAATAGTAAACGCGCCAGCACGTCGCCGAAATCGCCAGCAAAACGCTTAACGCGGTCGCGGTCGACGTCAACGTAAAACCGCCGATCTCCTCCGGCGCCCGCATAATCTTTCGCAAGCCTAAAAACCCGAGAACGGCGCCGACGACCGCGACCAAAATAAACGGCGTCCAAAAAAAGCCCAAAATCGAAACGATCGCCGCGACCAACGAGCCGACGCCCAACGTCGCGATCTGTTTGTAATCGACCGTTTCTTCGGTCGGCGCGACCGCCTCGACGTCGCGATAAACGCCTTTCAGCGCGTCGTCAAAAACAGCTTTCATCGGTTTCGCTCCGCCGCGCTCAACGCGCGGTCTTTGCTAAGTTTAAGAAAAGCGCGAACGTTCGAAACGCGTTCCGAACCGCCGCGAGGGAGCGTCGAAAACGCGTTCCGAAAAACGTTCCGAAAAGCCGCGAATCAGGTTTGCAACGATTGCGCGACGTCGGTGCGGTACGCGATCACCGCCGGCAAATAACCGACGATCGACGCCAAGCCGATCAGGCCCGGAATCAACGCCAACTCGACCGCTTGGAAGTCCCAAGGCCGCACCATCACGTTCGAATACGACATAATCAACGGCGCGAGGGCCCCGATCGCCAGGTGGCCGATCAACGCTCCGAAGAGCCCGCCGCCGAGCGAAAGCAAAATCGACTCGAGCAAAATAATCGACATCACCGTCGAGCGGCGCGCGCCGAGCGCCCGCATAATCGCGATTTCTTGGCGACGCTCGTTCATCGACGTGTAAATGCTGACCATCATCCCAACCCCGGCGACGATAACGACTTGAATCGCGAAAATAATCAACACGCTTTGAATGTTCCCGATCACGTCTTGGAAGAACGCCGCGATCTCTTGAACCGGCGCGACCGCCTGCGCTTCGAGAAGCTCGCCCTCGATCTTCGCCGGAAGCGCGGTAACCGCGGTGTCGATCACTTGGCGACGCTCCGTCGTAACGAGGTCTTTTTCTTCGATTTCGAGGCCCGGACGGCTTTCGGTCGCCGCTTCGACGGCGGCGGCGGTCGCGGAAACTTCGACTTCGGCGTCTTTGGTGATAAGGAGAATCGCGGTCAAACGACGCTTGTGTTCGGCGTGTTCCGCGTGTTCTTCCCCTTCGTGTTCGCCTTCGTGTTCCTCGACGCCGAGTTCGGCGCGTTTGCGGGCCAACTCTTCTTCGCGGAGGTCGTAATTAATCGTTTCGACGCCGGCGTGTCCGTGTTCGTGTTCGCGATAGAACCCTTCGAGGTTGACGAAAACGGCGCGGTCGTTCGGGCTTCCGGTGTGATCCAAAATCCCGACGATTTTAAACGGTTCGTGCAGGTCTTCGTCGCGCGCCGAATTCGTGTGTCCGAAACGGATTTCTTGCCCGACTTGCAGTTTGTTTTTCTTCGCGACCGCGTACCCGACGACCGCTCCGTTGTAGTCGGTATACTTGAAAAATTCGCCTTCTTGAAGCGTATACGATTTGCCGTCCGACTTCGTAACGGAGTTAAAATACTCCGGCGTCGTCGCGATGACCGGCGAACCTTGGTAGTTGTCGCCGCGAGCGATCGGAATCGCCGTTTTCACTTCCGCCGAGTAGCGCGACGAACGCATCAGGTCGTAATATTCGTAAGGGATCAACCCGACCGGGTCTTGGTTGTAAAAGACCGTGCTAAGAACGAGTTGCAGTTTGCTCCCCTTGGCGCCGACGATCAAGTCGTACCCCTGCGCGCCCTGTTGGAACGATTTCCCGACGACGCCGTTAATAACGAGAACCGTAACGACGAGCGCGACGCCGAGCGCCATCGAGAACGCCGTCAACGCCGACGCAAGCGAACGGTGCCGAATGCTTTTCCAAGCGATTTTCCAAAGACTCATTTTGCCGCCTCAAGTAATTAAGGGACGTTCGACCGCCGCGCCAAACGCCGGTCGCTTCCGAAAAAATAACGAAAAAAACAAGGGCGCGCCGAGCGAAAACGCTTCCGCTCGACGCGCTTTAACGGATTATTCTTCCGTCGAATCGTTCGCGTCGTCCGATTCCGCGTCGATTTCGACCGTCGGTTCCGGCGCCGCCGTTTCTTCACCGGCGAAGGTCGAGGCGCCGAGCGTCGTTTTCGGCGTCGCGTCGACTTCGTCGCGCGGAATGCGGTTGATCGCGACGATGGCGTCGTCGACGTCGACGTTCATCAAGCGGACGCCCTGCGTGTTGCGGCCGGTTTCGCGGATTTCGTCGATCGCGAAACGTTGGATTTTGCCGCGCGCGGTGATCGTCATCACTTCGTCGCCCGCGTCGACTCGCAAGACGTCGACGACTTTGCCGTTGCGCTTCGTCGTCTTGACGTCGAGGAGACCGCCGCCCCCGCGCCGTTGCGTTCGGTAACGACGGTTCGAGGAGCCGTCGGCGCTTTCGTCGCCGTCTTCCGCTTCCGTTTCCGCGTTTTCGGCGGCTTCCGTCGCTTCGAGTTCGGCGTCGTCGACCGCGTCGCCCGGGTCGGCTCCGGCGGCGGTCATTTCGAGGGAATCGCCAAGCGCTTCCAACTCTTCGGCGCTCGTCGACGCGGCGTTCGGGCCGAACGGAGTGCGCTTCCCGTAACCGTTTTCGCAAACCGTTAAGAGGAAAGCGTTTTCGTCGGCGACCGCCATCCCGACGACGTAATCGCCGGCGCGGAGCGAAATCCCCTTGACGCCGGACGCCGCGCGCCCCATCGGTCGAGCGTCCGACTGTTTGAAGCGAATCGCTTTCCCCTTGGCGGTCGCCAAAACGATTTCGTCGCCCGGTTCGACGACCGCGACGTCGACGAGTTCGTCCCCTTCGCGGAGTTTGATCGCGATGAGGCCCGCTTTGTTCGGTCGGCTGTACGCGCTCAAATCGGTCTTCTTGACGAGACCGTTCTTCGTCGCCATCACGAGGAACGCGCCCGGTCGGTCGAAGTCGCGAATCGCGCGGCAGTCGGCGACTTTTTCGTCGGCGTCGAGGTTCAGCAGGTTGACGAGGTTGCGCCCCTTCGCGTCGCGAGCGAGTTGCGGAATACCGTAAACCTTTTGCCAATAGCACTTGCCCTTGTTCGTGAAGAAGAGCAAATAGGAGTGCGTGCTGGCGACGAAGAGGTGGCGCACCGGGTCTTCCTCGTCGGTTTTCGCGCCTTTAAGTCCTTTGCCGCCGCGACGTTGCGCTCGGTACTCGTCGAGCGCGGTGCGTTTGACGTAACCGTTCGTCGTGATCGAAACGACCATCGTCTCTTCGTTGATGAGGTCTTCGTCCGCGACGTTTCCGACTTCCTCGAACGCGATTTCGGTGCGGCGTTTGTCGGCGAACTTGTTTTTGACCTCTTCCAAGTCTTGACGAACGATCGCCAAAATGTTCTTTTCGTCCGACAAAATGCGGCGGAACTCCGCGATATCGGCGAGGAGCGCGTTGTATTCGTCGGCCAATTTTTGCTGTTCGAGGTTGACCAATTGGCCGAGCGTCATCCGGAGAATCGCGTCCGCTTGCACCGGCGTGAGCGTGTACGACTCCTTGACGCCGCGCGTCGATTGGAACGACTCGAAACCTTCGTCGCCGAGCGCTCGATTCAAGAGCGCGGCCGGGCACTCGATTTGCATCAAGCGCTGTTTCGCCTCGAACTGCGTCGCCGACGTGCGAATGACGCGGATTACTTCGTCGATGTTGGCGTGAGCGATCAGCAAGCCCTCGACGGTGTGTTGACGCTTAATCGCTTTGTTCAAAAGGAATTGCGTTCGACGACGAATGACCGAAACGCGGTGCCGCAGGAACTCGACGATCAGCTCTTTGAACGTCATGACGCGCGGTTTGCCGTCGACTAACGCGAGCAAAATGATCGAGAACGAGTCTTGCAACGGGGTGTATTGGTAAAGCTGGTTCAGGACGACGTGCGGGTCGGCGTCTTTCTTCAAGTCGAGAACGAGACGCACCGGCTCTTTCAGGTCGGATTCGTTGCGAATCGACGAAATCCCGACGATGCGCCCTTCGTTGACCATTTCGGCGATCTTTTCTTCAACGCGGTCGCGGGCTTGTTGGTACGGGATTTCCGAAACGATAATCCGGCTTCGTTTCCCGTTTTCTTCGATGCGAGCGCGAGCGCGGACGACGATGTTGCCGCGTCCGGTCAGGTAGCCGCGACGAATCCCGCGAGTTCCGCAGATAACGCCGCCGGTCGGGAAGTCCGGGCCCGGGCAGATGCGCAAGAGTTCGAACGGCGAAATATCGGGGTCGTCGATCGTCGCGATCGCGGCGTCGCAGACTTCGCCGAGGTTGTGCGGCGGAATGCTCGTCGCCATCCCGACGGCGATACCGTTCGCGCCGTTGACGAGAAGGTTCGGCGCCTTCGACGGCAAGACGGTCGGCTCCATCCGCGTTTCGTCGTAAGTCGGGACAAAGTCGACGGTGTCGAGGTTCAAGTCTTCGAGGAGCGTCATCGCCATCCCGGAGAGGCGCGCTTCGGTGTAACGCATCGCGGCGGGGGGAAGACCGGCGATCGACCCGAAGTTCCCCTGTTTGTCGATGAGGACGTGCCGCATATTCCATTCTTGCGCCATACGAGCGAGCGTCGGGTAAACGACCTGTTCCCCGTGCGGGTGGTAGTTCCCGCTGGCGTCGCCGGAAATCTTCGCGCATTTGACCCGTTGCGAATGCGGGCCGAGGCCGAGGTCGTTCATCGCGACCAAAATGCGGCGCTGCGACGGTTTCAAACCGTCTCGAACGTCCGGAATCGCGCGGCTGACGATAACGCTCATCGCGTAAGTCAGGTAACTGCCCTTTAACTCGTCTTCGATGGCGAGCTGAACGAGTTTCGAACCGTCCGGCAAGACGAGCTGACCGTTGGCGTTCATAATCGGGCGGAGCGGGCGCAACGGCGTCGACGGCGTTTCGGAGCCGTTTTCGTCGTCGAACGAATCGGAATCGACGTTGTTATCGGCGTTCGAGTTCTCCGCGTCGGAACGTTCGTCGTCGTTCGGGCGCTCTTCGTTTTCCGAATTGTCGCGGAAATCCGCGTCGTCGTTGTTTTGATTGTCGTCGGACAAGGGAAAGTCTCCTCGCTGATGGGGTCGGACGGACGCTCGCGTCGAACGCGGTTCGGCGATTCCGACGTTTTCGAACGTTAGCGAGCGTCGCCCGCTCTTCGAAAACCGTCTAAATCCCGCAAAGCGCCCAATTTCCGGCGCTCGAACGTTCGACGAAAGCGACGCGTCGAAACGGAACCGAACGTCGTCGCGTCGACCGGCGCCGTCTTTCGCCGAAAAAGGGGCCAAACGCCGCGAAAGGAGGGCAAGTCGACGCTCTAATTATACCGGAAACCGCTAAAATTTCAACGGACGGGGCCGCCTAAATTCCAAAATTGCCCCGATTCGACGCGTAAAAAACGCAAAAAAAGAAAACCTTTAAAGAGAAACGCCGTCGAGAAAAAGACTCGACGGCGCGTTTTCAGATCGGCGACGGCGAGAAGCGCGCCGCCGCGTCGGACGTTAAAGCGTCATTCGGCGTATTCGGCGACGTCGACCGTCGTCGTTTTTTCGCCCGGGACGGCGACTTTCAGCGTCGACGTCGCTTTTTCTTTCAGCGCGACCGGGATAATTTGGTCCATCGCGGCGATTTCCGCTTCGCGTTCTTGGCGGTAATCTTCGATTTCTTTTTGCGACATTTCGCCCATTTGCTCGATCGTCAGTTCCGGCATCGTCGGAACCGGGTCTTTGCGGAGCGTAACGACGAAGGAACCGTCCGGCGCGCCCGGAGCGGTGAAGTTCGCGAAGGTCGTTTGGACGACGCACTTGCCGGACGCGTCCGTCTTGCCGCCGACGATGACGCCGCTAATCGGCGTTTCCGGAATCAACGCGACCTCGACGCCTTCGATCGGCGCGCCGCCGTCGACGACGACGATTTCGCAACTCGACGTTTTCGGGAAACCGCTCGGCTTGCCGGAACACCCGACGACGACCGCCAACGAAAGCGCAACCAACGCCGCGCAATAAAGATTTTTCATCGCTTATTTCCTTATTTTCAATTTTATTCCGCTTATTTTAAGGCGAAAGCCGCCCGGATTTTCGAGCGGCTTTCGAGGAACGTTCGAAGAACCCGGACGCGTCGCTTTAAACCGTCGCCGCGTCGCGAGCTTTCAAAACGTCGCTATTGCAAGTCGGTTTCGCCGCCGGAAATCGTCCCCATCGCGCCCCAGACGCCGAACGGGCTCTTGCCGCTGAATTCTTTACCGTGCGACGCGCTCGCCGTGGAGTAACCGGAACCGTTGACGTTCGCGTCCATATCGCCGCAATCGATCGTTTCGCTAATGAAACGAACCGAACCGTCGACCATCGCCGCGTTGACGCCGCCGCTGTGGTTGCTCGACGCGGAGCAGATGCCGTACCCCCAACCGCTTTGACCGTTGCCGCTCCCGTAGTTGCGGGCGTTCGGCGAGTTCGGCGGCATAATCGTTTGGAAACCGGTAACGCTGACGTTCCCGTCGGCGAAGTTTTGACCGCGTTCGAACGTGGCGGCGGTTCCGTCGAAGATCGTGCGGTCGGTCGCGTTGACTTTATTCAAGATGTTGCGCGGAACGACGACTTCGCCGCTGCCGAGAACCATAATGCCGCCTTTGACTTTGTTCGTTCCTTGCGTGGCGCCGGCGACGAGTTCCGAGTAAGCGACCGTGTTCGAGGTGCCGTCGGTGATCGAACTCATCGTGCGGGTCGTAACTTGACGCGATTCGGTCGCGGACGCGCTCCCGAGACCGCCCGGATAGAAACCGCGCGACGTGCAGGCCGATTCGTCCGTTTGGCAGATCGAGTCGCCCCAAGAACCGCAGTAGTTCGTCTTCGAGACGTTGCCGACCCAGCTCGAAACTTGTTTCGAGTTCCCGTCGGACGGGCAGAGAAGGTGCGTGAACGTGCCGTTATACGCTTGGTCGCCGTTGTGTTGACCGTTCGGGACGCCCTTCGAAATAACGTCGTTGTAGAACGCGGTTTGTTCCGTGTACGGCATCAACCAGAAGAGGTGGCTCGTGTAGTTGTAGGTTTCGCGAGTGCCGCGACCGCGCGCCGGCGGGAAGGAGTTGTGCGAGTCGTGGTACATTTGGCACGAGAGTTGAAGTTGTTTCAGTTGGTTCGTGCATTGCATGCGACGGGCCGCTTCGCGCGCCGCTTGGACGGCCGGGAGAAGCAAACCGATCAAAATCCCGATGATCGCGATGACGACCAACAACTCGACGAGAGTGAAGCCGCTTTTGTTCGTTTTGGAAACGCTCATTTCACCTATTTCCCCAATTTTCGCGCATTTCGCGCAACCAATGATAAAAACAATATCGCGCCGCGCCGGTTTTATCGACGCGGTTTCGCCAAACCGCCTGTTTTAACGCGACAAAACGTTATTTCAAACGGCGTTACGTCTATTATACGCTCGACGGAGCCTAAAAGTTCCGACGTCGCGAAATTTTGCGATATTTTCTCCGTTTCAACGCGAACGGGCCGCTAAAAAATAGCCGCGTCGAAGTTGAACGTCATTATACCGCGCCGCCTCGAAACCGCAACGGGGGGAGGCGCAATTTTACGACAAAACGTCGCCGCTTAGCGTTTAAAAAAGCCGCCGCTCGAAAACTCGAACGACGGCGTTTCGCTAGCCGGTCGCGCTCCGTCGGAACGCGATCTTACCGCCGCTTCTCCGCGCCGCCGTCAAAGGCCGCGCGCAAGTCGCGTCAGTTGTATTTGCCGCAGCAGTTCTTGTACTTTTTCCCGCTGCCGCACGGGCACGGTTCGTTGCGTCCGACGCGCGGTTCTTTGTTGCGAATCGTCTCGACCTTTTGGTTTTTGCTCGCTTCGATCGCTTCCTCTTGCGCGGCGCGTTCGGCGTCGATTTCGGCGGTCGCCGACTGCGCGGCGGGCTGGGTGGCGCGCATCGACGTTCCGGGCGACCAAACGGAGCCGATGAAGTTCTCGTCGAGTTGTTCGACGCGGTAAACGTAATCGGTAACGCGTTCGAAGACGCCGTTCCACATCGCGTCGAAGATGCGCATCCCCTCGCGTTTGTACTCGACTTTCGGGTCGACCTGCGCGTATCCGCGGAACCCGACGCTCGCCTTGAGGTGATCCATCGCCATCAGGTGGTCTTTCCAGGCGCCGTCCAAAATGCCGAGGATCAACGACCGTTCGACCTTGCGCATTTCCGGATTGAACTCGTTTTCGATGATCGACTCGACGCGGTTCTCCAAGAGCAAAACGTCCCAATCGGAGAGTTCTTCGACGGTCAACTCTTGGCCGAGTTCGCCGTTGAGCCAATCGCAAAGCGATTTCAACTCCGGCGCGTCGCGGCGAATCTTGCGAATATCGCTCGACGTAATCCGTTCGTTGCGGGCGATTTTCTCTTCGCGCTTTTCGCGGATTTTCTCGACGTCGACGCTTTCGTCGGCGAAGAGTTTTTCCAAACGTTTTCGCATCTCGACGCGGAACGGCTCCGCTTTTTCCGACGCGGCGCGACTGATCGCGAAGAGCGTTTCCTCGATTTCGCGACGTTGTTTGTTTTTCAGCTCCTCGACGTCGAGCGCGACGCCGAAACGCCGCGCGGCCCACTCGGCGACGCCTTCGCGGTCGTAACGACGCCCGTTTTGGTCTTGAACGACGAAGTGCGTCAGACCGGCCAAAACCGGGAATCGCGCTTCGCGTTCGCGGTAACCGTCGAACGCTTTTTGGCGAGCCAACTTGCGGAAGTCGGCCGCTTCCAGTTTCGTCGCTTCGTTTTCGTCGATTTCGACGCCGAACTTGTCGCGGAGCCAACGGCAAGCGGTTCGGACGCCGTAATACGCTTCAAGGAGCGGATCTCCGGCGTCGATATTCGCCGAATCGTAAAATTTATTCGCTTTTTCGATGAGGAACTCGGCGGCGCCGTCGCGTCCGATTTTCTTCAAATCGACGTCGCGAACGCCGGCGTTCCAGCGCGCGTTGGCGGCTTTCGCCAAGGCTTGCCAGTTCCATTCTTCTTCCGGCGCGTCGTCGGAGAGGTTTTCTTCGACCGCGTCGAGGGCGTGCGTTTCCGACATGCGGCGCGCGTAGTCGGTCGCGTATTCGCTCGCCATTTTCGCGTCCATACCGCGGAATTGCTTCGCTTCGAACTCGACGTTCAAGACGCGCGAAACGTAAGCGGCGTAGGCGGCGGCCCCGTAAGTCGGCGCCAAGAATTCCTTCAGGTAACGCTCGAGTTGCGCGTCGATCATTTCTTCGACGAAGTCCTTCGTGTTCCCGCCGTCGAGGATGCGTTGACGGTACGAGTAGACGCGCTTGCGTTGCATGTCCATCACTTCGTCGTAGTCGAGGAGGCTTTTCCGCGTTTCGAAGTGGCGTTCTTCGATCTTCTTTTGCGCTCCTTCGATGCGGCGCGTAACCATCTTGCTTTCGATCGCTTGACCGTCTTCCATACCGAGACGGGTCAACATATTTTTGACCCAGTCGCCGGCGAAGATGCGCACCAAGTCGTCTTCGAGCGAAAGGAAAAAGCGCGCGATCCCCGGGTCGCCTTGACGACCGCAACGCCCGACGAGCTGCAAGTCGATGCGGCGCGCTTCGTGGCGTTCGGTGCCGATGATGTGCAACCCGCCGAGTTCGCGAACTTTTTGTCCTTCGGCCTTCATTTGCTCGCGGTTTTCGATTTCGTTAACGAGCGCGACCCATTCGTCTTGCGGAACGTCGAGACGCGTCGGGTACTTCGTTTGGAAAATCGACCAAGCGAGGGTTTCCGGGTTCCCGCCGAGAATGATGTCCGTCCCGCGCCCCGCCATATTCGTCGCGATCGTAACGGCGTTCATACGCCCGGCTTGCGCGACGATTTCCGCTTCGCGACCGATGTTTTCCGGTCGAGCGTTCAAGACTTGGTGCTTGACGCCGCGACGGTTCAACATGCCGGAAATGAGTTCGCTCTTTTGAATCGAGACCGTCCCGACGAGGATCGGACGCCCCTTATATTCGATATCGACGATTTCGGCGCGCGGAACTTTGAGGACGTCTTTCGTTCCCTTGGCGACGAACTCGACGATATCGTCCGACTCCTTCTGGATCGTCCCCAACGCTTCCTCGCCGTTTTTGAGAATCAGGACGTCCCACTTGTGAACGCGTTCGATTTCGTCGACGACGGCCTTGTATTTTTCCGCTTCGGTGCGGTAAATCAAGTCCGGCTTGCAAATGCGTTGCACCGGGCGGTTCGGCGGAATCGCGAGAACGTCGAGTTTGTAAATTTTCCAGAACTCGCTCGCTTCGGTCATCGCGGTACCGGTCATACCGCCGATTTTGTCGTAAAGTTTGAAGAAGTTTTGCAGCGTGATCGTCGCCAAGGTGCGGTTTTCTTCCTTGACGCGAACGCCTTCCTTCGCTTCGACCGCTTGGTGCAGACCGTCGCTCCAGGTGCGCCCTTCCATCAAACGCCCGGTGAAGTCGTCGACGATGACGATTTCGCCGTCTTTGACGACGTAGTTGACGTCGCGCTTGTAGAGGTAACGCGCTTTCAAGGCGTTGTCGATCAAGTGCGGCCAGTGCATATTCCCGACCGTGTAGAAGCTCTCGACGCCGGCCAAACGTTCGGCGCGGCGGACGCCTTCGTCGGTCAGGTTCGTCGTGTGGTCTTTTTCGTCGACCTTAAAGTCGACGTCTTTCACCAGCTGCGCCGCGAGGCGGTCGGCGGCGATGTATTTCGACAAGTCGTCGCGCGCCGAACCGGCGATGATGAGCGGCGTCCGCGCTTCGTCGATAAGAATGTTGTCGACTTCGTCGATAATGGCGTAATGCAGACGGCCTTGCGACTGTTGCGCGTCCGACGGGAAATTCGAGTCGGCGCGACGGGCGTAGCGCATATTGTCGCGCAGGTAGTCGAACCCGAATTCGTTGTTCGTGCCGTAGGTAATGTCGCAAGAATACGCCTTTTGGCGGTCGGCGGTCGACATATTGCTCTGAATCGAGCCGACCGTCAACCCGAGCGACATATAAAGCGGCCCCATCCACTCCATGTCGCGGCGCGCGAGGTAGTCGTTGACCGTAACGACGTGAACGCCCTTCCCTTCGAGCGCGTTGAGATACGCCGGAAGGGTCGCGACGAGCGTTTTCCCTTCCCCGGTCATCATTTCGGCGATCTTGCCTTCGTGAAGCGCGCAACCGCCGATCATCTGCACGTCGTAGTGGCGCAAGCCCAAGACGCGGCGCCCGGCTTCGCGGCAGACGGCGAACGCTTCTTCGAGCAGGTCGTCGAGCGTTTCGCCGGCGGCGAGACGTTTGCGGAAGAGGAACGTTTGCTCGCGCAGCTCCTCGTCGCTCATCGCTTGATATTTCGGCTCGAGAGCGTTGATCGCTTCGACGCGCGGCTGAATTTTCTTCAGCGCCCGCGCGTTCGACGAACCGAACAACGACGTGATTCTATTTTCCATCCAACGCGAGACGCCGCCGAAAAAATCGCCGACGCCCTCAAGGGAATCTTGCAAATCCATTATTAAACCGATTTTCGCTGGTTTTCCGACGCGCGCCGTCGTCGGACGTTCAAAAAACTCGAAACGTCGCCGAAACCGCCGTCGGGCGTCTAATTATCTAAAGGTCGCCGACGCGCTCGTCGCCGCCGCCAAGAACGCGTTTTTAGCCGTTCCCGTCGTTCGCGAGCGCGCTCTCTTTTCGAAGGAAATTTTGCCGCAAATTTTCGGCGCCGTCCCAAAAGAGAAAAAACTTTAATAATTTTACCTTTTTTGGGCGCAAAGGTCAAGGTCTCGTTTCGACAAATCCGGCGTCTTCCTCATTTTCGACCAAAAAAAACGCGACGCCGAGAGGTCGACGCCGCGTTTTTCTCATTTTTGACTCGTTATCGACCGTTCGGGAACGCTCGGCAAGCGCCGGGCGTCCCGTCGTTCGGTCGTTTCAAGTTCCGCTCAGAAGTCCCAATTCTCGGTCGAGAAGAGGTAATCAAGCGTTTCCGCTTCTTCGATCGAGTCGTCGCCGCGACCGGATTCGCGCTTGACCTTGACTTGGTCGACCGCGAGAATCGAGTAGAGGTTCGCGCCGTCGACGTCCATCGTCGCGGAATCTTGCGCCAAGACGAACGCGTCGTCGCCGAGCGTGTCGTAAAGGTTCGCGACCAGTTTGCCTTCTTCGGAACCGAAAACGGCGACGTTCGAGAAGCCGTTCAGCTTGCGAGCGAAGGAGCCGTTCGCCAACGTCGCTTGGTTCGCGCGACCGTCGAACGTATTCAAACCGGAACCGGCGAAGAGCGAAGCGCGGTCGGCGCCGCCGTTCCCGAAGACGTTCGTCGTATTGAAACCGCTCGTCTTGAGAACCGTTCCGGCGGCGTAAACCATTTCGGTCTTCGTCGCGTCGGCGAGAACCGAGTCGTCGCCGCGGGAACCGTAAATATTCGCGGTCGCGACGCCGACGCCCTTGGCTTCGACCGTTTCGAAACCGAACGCGACGAGCGTCGATTTCGCGGTCGCCGCGACGACGGCGTTTTCGGCGGCGTTGAGCGCGGTCGCGCCTTCGATCGTCGCGACGTCGTTTCCGGCGCCGCCGTCGACGCGAACGCTCGCGAAGTTTTGCAGTTCGAGGCCGTTCGTCGAGACGGTCGTCGCGGTCGCCGCGAAGACGTCGTCGCCGTCCGAACCGACCAACGAGGCCGAGGCTTTGCCGCCGCCGACCGCCGAAACGGTCGCGAAGTTCGTCGCGGTCAGTTCGAAGCCGTTCGCGGAGGTCGCTTTCGCGGAAGTCGCGGAAAGTTCGACGTAATCGCCGGCCGCGGTCGCGCCGATTTCGAGCGCGCCGACGCCGTCGAGGTTCGCCGCTTCGAGGTTCGTCGCGAGAACCGAAATCGCGCCGTTAACGCGAACCGTTCCGTTCGTCGCGTCGACTTTAACCGCGTTGGAAGCGGCCGACTTGTAAACGATCGAGTCGTCGCCGTCGAGACCGTCGATAACGATCGCGGTCGTTCCGGTCGGGACGGTTTGCGTCTTGCCGTTGATCTTGATCGAAACGGCGCCCTTGGCGTTCGTTTCAACGACGATTTGGTCGTCGCCGTTCGTTCCGTTCAGTTTCAACGTCGACGAAACGGAGCCCGCCGCGGCGACGAGTTCGCCGGAATCGACCGGACGGTAGAAGCCGTTCGAGCCGCTGTTGTTCGCGACGTCCGCCGTAAAGCGTTCCGACTTCGAGGAAACGATCGTCGCGTCGCCGGTTTCCGTCGCGGAACCGCCCGCCGAAATCACCTTGTAGAAGGTCGAGTACGGGCCGATGTACGCGTCGCCGGTCTCTTCGTTGTTGTCGTTGTTATTGTTGTTATTATT
>JAGBDN010000062.1 GCA_017937485.1 Thermoguttaceae bacterium | reverse complement strand
CCGTTTTTTTAAAGCTCCGGCGGCGCTTGGACTCGATTTTACGAACGTCGAGTCCAACGATAAAACCGAAAAATCGGCGCCGATAAGCTCTTCCTTTTGAAGAACTTCCAACACCTGCGACAAAACGCCGTTCTCGGCCCAGCGTCGAAAGCGACGATAGACCGTGTTCCATGCCCGTAACGACGAGGCAGAGCGCGCCATTTGCAACCGTTTTCGGCAACGTAAAGTATTGCATTCAACACCTTTAAATGTTCAACGACAAAGTTGCCGCGCAGTTTCGGCAAAAGCGGCTCGATTTTTTGGTATTGTTTTTTAGTGATCTTCATGCGCGCATTATACCATATTCGCAACGGTTACGCAAGGGGAATGCCAAATTATGACAACACACCCTAAGTTGTTTGCCGTCGCGCGCCAATCGTTTCGGCATAAGCCCTTTCCCCTATACGAAAGCGCGACGTAATTCAATATCAATAGCCGCCGGAATTTCAAGATTTTATCGCGCGAAAAATCGACGAATTACTCGAGATTTAAGGTTCCGTCGGTAAGTAAGCGGCATTCGAAGCCGCCTTCGTTTCAGAAGCGGCCCGCCGACCCGAAAAGAAATCAAGCGACCTTCGAAAAGTCGTTATTTTCTAAAATCGTGCAAGAAATCGGGCGTTTTTCGCTTGACGTCGGCGCGGGCCGGGCTTAAAATGGAAAATGTTCAGCCCCGTTACTCCATTTTTCGGAAGGTATTTCTATGAGCGGCAAGCCCGACGTCTATTACAAAGAAGCCCAAGAACTTTTATTGCGCGACCATACGCTAAAAGGCGGGATTTGCGTCGGAATCGAAGGACATATCGTCGATATTCAAGCGCGAGCGACCGCCGTTCTTCGTCGCCCGCGCTTTTTTAACGACAAAGATTCGTCGGGCGCGGTCGTTTCAATTACCGGTATGGCTCGCGGCGCGATCGCCGAATCGCTCGACCGGATTCAAGGCGCGTTTCTGAAAATGGGAATCGCCGAAACGCCCGTCAAAATTATCGTTAATCTTTCTCCGGCGAGTCTTCCGAAAAGCGGCGCGTGGCTCGACCTGCCGATCGCGATCATTCTGCTTCAAGCGGCGGGGTACTTGCCCGACATCACCGAAAAACAAGAAGACGCCGCGATTTTAATGGGGGAAATCGGCTTGCACGGCGACGTTCGCCGCGTTCCGGGCGCTTTGGCGATCGCGTTCGCCGCAAAACCGGGGCAACGCATCATCGTTCCTTGCGGCAACGAAAAAGAATGCTCGCTGGTCAAATTGCGCCCCGGTTTGCAAGATTGCAACGCGTACCCGGTTAAGACGTTGCAGGAAGTTTACCAGTATTACCGAGGTAAAGGAACGCTTGAATCGGCGACGAAAGAACGCGTCGTTTACGAAGCCGCTATCGATAAGGCGACCGACTTCGCCGTGATTCGCGGCCAAGCGAAGGCCAAAGAAGCCGCTTTAATTTGCGCGGCGGGCGGGCATAATCTTTTGATGATCGGCCCTCCGGGCGAAGGCAAGTCGCTTATCGCGGGCGCGATCGCCGGGATTTTGCCGAGCTTGTCCAATTCGGAAAAAGCCGAATTGACGTGTATTTATTCGTCGTGCGGCAAACTAGAGCGCGATTCAATGGCGGTTACGCGCCGCCCCGTTCGAGCGGTCGCAAGCTCCGCGTCGACGCAAGCGCTCGTCGGCGGCGGTTCGGGCGTTCCGAAACCGGGTGAAATAACGTTGGCGCACCTCGGCGTTTTGTTTATGGACGAGTTTCCGGAGTTTTCGCGAAGCGCGCTTGAAAGTCTTCGTTACCCGATGGAAGAGGGAAAAATTCGTATTTCGCGAACGGACGCGTCGCTGGAGTTCCCCGCTCGTTTCACGTTGGTCGCGGCAATGAACCCGTGTCCGTGCGGTCTTGCCGGTTACGGCGACTGTCAATGTCGCGAACGAGACGTTCAAAAATATCAAACGCGTATCAGCGGGCCGATTCTCGATCGAATCGACCTCCAAGTCGAACTTGAAAGACTCTCGACGGAAGAACGCTTTGCCGAACCCGATTCGAATTGCACGTCTGCGAAAATGAAAGCGATCGCGCAACGAGCTCGCGACCGTCAAGCGGCGCGTTTCGAAGGAACGAACATTCCGTTCAACGCAGCGATTCCCGGAGGCGAAACGCGGGAATATTGTAACTTTTCGGAAGCTGGTTTCGCTCGTTATAAAGAATTGGTCGAACAAAACAATATGTCGACACGAGCAATGGGACGGCTCGCTAAGGTTTCGAGAACGGTCGCCGACATTGCGAACGTCGATTTTGTTGAAGCGGCGCACGTTGACAAAGCCGCGTCGTTTGTGATCGGCGGAATCCTTCGTTCCGCCTTTAACTAAAAAATTTCCGGCGCGCCTCAACGAACACATCGTCGAGGCGCGTTTTAAATAATCGTTGTGTGTCTATTTCGTGTCTATTTTTTGAGGAAAACGGGGCGTTTTTCGCGTTTTTGCGCTTTTCGGAAAAGCGGCGAAAAATCGCGTTTCGCCCGCGTTTTTGCGGAGTTTAAGCCGAAAACAAGAAGCGTCGCCCCGGGTCTACGGAACCGAAGGTTATCTGTTCGAATCAGATTGGGTGTATTTTTTATTTCTTGTCGTTTCGTTCGCTCTTAAATACGCGGTCTATTTAACGTTTCGGTTTTCGCCCGCGCGGCGCGTTATGAAAACGCGCTCGGCGTCGGTAATTTTTTCGTCTTCGTCGCGGCGTTTGCGTCATTTCTTGTCGTGTTTTCTTCCCCGATCGTCCGCGAAGTCGATTGTCCGGCGACGCTTTGTTTACCGCGCTCGCTTTCTCCTTGCCTTCGTTTGACAATTCCGCGCAACGCGCCTTACGCCTCGCGGAACGAACGCGTTAAAACATAAGAGCAACGCCAAAACGCGCCGCCTCCGCTTTTCGTCGACACGTTAACAACCTCCAAACCGCGGAACGAACGTTCAAAACTTAACGCCAAACGCGGCGCCTCCGCTTTTCGTCGACGCGCTAACAACGCCTCCAAACCACAACAACTTAAGACCAACGCCAAACGCGGCGCCTCCGCTTTTCGTCGACGCGTTAACAACGCCCCAAACTCGCGAAAGAAACGTTCGTCTTCGC
Source organism: Thermoguttaceae bacterium (assembly GCA_017937485.1). Classification (GTDB taxonomy): domain Bacteria; phylum Planctomycetota; class Planctomycetia; order Pirellulales; family Thermoguttaceae; genus RUG369. Next base: position 38,984 of record JAGBDN010000062.1, on the reverse strand, counting down.
TCCAACGACAAAAACGTCCGCGCTTCGCTCGCGCCGTTCCCGATTTTTGCGCTCGACGCCAAAAGTCGAAACGCTTTCGGCGCGACGCTCTTTTCCGGGCCTTGTCGGCGCGTCAAAAAGCGTTATAATCAAGAAAACGTCTCGACGAAAACACGTCCAACGAAAGGAAAATCGCTATGTTCATCGCCGTCGACGGCGGAGACGGCGCCGGAAAAAGCGCCCAAATTGCCCGTCTCGCTCATTGGCTCCAAACGCGCGGTCGCAGAGTCGCTTTTTTTCGCGACCCGGGAGACACTCCGCTCGGCGACGCGCTTCGCGAAATCTTGCTCGCGCGAAAAGACCTCGCAATCTGCCCGGAGAGCGAAACGGCGCTCTTTATGGCGGCGCGAGCCCAGCTTGTTCGCGACAAGATCCGCCCCGCCCTCGCCGACGGGCAAGTCGTTCTCGTCGACCGCTTTCTTCTGTCGACGGTTGTTTACCAAGGGTACGCGGCCGACGGCGACGCCGAGTCGATTTGGCGGCTTGGAACGCGTTTGACCGGCGGCTTGCTCCCGGACGTTACGTTCGTCCTCGATTGCCCGGTCGACGTCGCGTTTGGGCGAATGAACCGCGGTCGCGACCGCATTGAGTCGAAAGGAACCGATTTTCATCGCCGCGTTCGCGACGGTTTTTTACGCGCCGTCGACGATTGGGAGCGTTTCGCCGTTCCCGGCAAGGTTTTTCTCGTTGACGCAACCCAAACGCCCGAAGAAGTTAGCGCAAAGATTATCGAACGTTTACAAGAGGAAGCGCCAAGTCTCGCCGACGCTTAAAACGCGAAAGAAATTTCCGGAAATCGCGCCGTTTAAACAAAAGCCGAACGGAAACGAAAGCCCTCCGTTCGGCGACGTATTTTACAACAACGACGCGACGACCGCTTGCACAAACGGTTCGTATTTCAACAGTTCCACCTGCGCGACGTCGGCGATTCCCTCGGCGTTAAACCATTCGCTCGACTCAAGCGCCGACTTCGAACTCCCTTCCGCGATCGCGTTTTCTTCGCCGTCGGAACGCGTTAGCCCTTGCGTCGCCGCGTCTTCCGACTTCGACGACGAGCTCGCGCCAAAAACGTCGGCGAACGCCAACTTCTCTTCAACGTTTCGCGCCCAAGGCGTTTCGCTCCAACTCTCGACGCTCCAAGCAAGAAGGGACGGTTCGTCCTCGATTTGCCGGAATTCGGCGCCGTTTTCCGTCGTCGGTCGCGCAAGATAAACGCGAGCCGCCGCCGCGCCGCCGACAAGAATCGCCAGCGACGCGGCGACCGTCGCCAACGTCTTGCAACGCGGACGTTTGCCGCCTTGACCTATTCGGCGCGGCGCGTTCGTTTCGTCGTCGAAAAGGAAGGTTTCGGCGTCCGTTTCTCTTAAAAACGCGTCGAGTTCGTCCGTCAAACGCCGCGTCAGCATTGTTTCCCAAACGTCGGTCGCTTCGTCGGTTCGCTCTTTTTTCGTTTCAAGCACCATTTATTTCTCCAGACGCAACGTTTTTTATTTCAGTTTTTACGCTCGTCGACGTTCGCTTCGTTCCGCAATCGAGCGATCAGTTTCTGGCGCGCCCTCGTCAACGAAACGCGAACGGCGCCGGGCGACGTTCCCAACGCAAGAGCGATTTCCGCGTCCGTCGCTTCGTCGACGTAACGCAACCAAAGCGTTTTAAATTCTTTCGCCGTCAGTATTTCGCGAGCGACGCGCCAAACGTTTTCCCCTTCGTCCGCTCGAACGACTCGCGATTCCGGCGACTCGACGTCAAACTCTGTTCCGCCCGGTCGCCGCGGCGTTCGCGACGCGAAAACGCTTTTCGACGCCGCGTCGCTCGAACGGTCGAAATCGCCGCCGTCGTCGAAAGAGGCGACGGGCAAACGGCGACGGCGCGTCGAATCGACGAACGTTCGAAACGCGACGCGATGCAACCAACCGGAAAAGAACTCGCCGCGCCGCAAATCGCCGAGCGACGCAAACGCTTTCATCAACGTTTCTTGCGTCAAATCTTCGGCGGCTTCAAGCGACCGCGTTCGCAAACGCAAAAAGCGGAGCAAACGCGGTCGATACCGCCGCGCGATTTCTTCGAAAACGGCGCGCTCGCCGGTTTGAAATCGCTCGATTAAGCGTTCGTCGCTCTCGTTTTTCATTGCTTCCAAACGTTGTTAATAAACGGGTTGAATCAACGTTTTACTTTTGCCGAAAGCGCGATTACATTTTTTCGCGAATTTTATCGCCGATCCATTTCGCGATTGTTTTTACTTTGTCGCGGTCGATTTTCAGCGTCGCGGACGCGGAATTGGAGTTTTCTTCGCACTTAAATTCAATCGATTTCAAGAGTTCGAGCGCGAATTCTTCCTCCGCTTTCAGCTCTTTTTTCGCCGAAGTCAAGCTCAACAGCGCGACGCCGCCGACGGCCAAGTCGTTAAATTCCTTCGCCGATTTCGCGTCGACCGCTTCGAGCTCGACCGCAAAAGCAAACTTTCCGTCAACGTCCAACTTCTTAACGCGCAACGACTTAACCTTCTCGACGAAACCTTTGACCGCTTGCGCTCTTTCGTCTTTTTCATTTTTCGCCAATTCGGTCGCGGCGCGTTCGAAAAGCGACGTTTTCAGCAGAAGCTCCGAATAAACGCTTTCGTCGTTAAGTCGTTTAACGACAAAGGCGTTCGACGCTTGGAAGCGCGTCAGTTTCGTTTCGAGCGTCGCTTGCGAATCGGCCAAAATGACGGCGTATTTGTCCAAATCTTTGATTTTAACGCCGCCCAAATAAACGTCGTCGTTTTTGACGGTCAACTTCGCCGCATAGACGCCGTCTTCGTTTTTCAGAACTTCCAAGTCGTCGCCGCAAAGTTTCGCAAGATCGAGCCCGGCCGGATTGAAGTTCAAAATCCACGTCAGCGACGCGGCTTGCGGTTTCGTTTCGCCGTCCTTCGGTGCGACGAACGCCAACGCGACGCCGTCGACGTGTTTGAAGTACGCTTGAATCAGGTTCGAAACGTTCGGTTCTTCGCCGAGCGCCTTCGTCAGCGCGTCCTTAAGATAATCGAGTTTTTCCTTCGGGAAATCGGCTTCGTCGGAGGCTTCGGCCATTTTTTCCGCGAGTTCTTCGTCGATTTTCTTCGCCGCTTTATCGAAAAGAACGCCAAACTCCTCGGTTTGCCAAATCGCGGCGAGCGAACCGGCGTTCGCAATCGTCGACGGCGAATAATAAAAGATCGCCGAATCGTCCGCAAACGGGCACTCTTGCGCCTTAACCGCCCCCAAGGAAGCGACCGACGCCGCCAACGCAATCGCTCCCAAGCTCAACGAACGCCAAAATTTCTTCGCAAACGTTTTCATTTTTTTCTCCTCTTTTCGTTGAATAGTTCGAGCCCGCCCGCCGGTTCCGTCCGACGCCGACCGCGCTCGTCGAGCCGTTCGTTTCCGTCGCGGAACGCCGAACGACAATGTTAAAGACGAAACGACGCGCCCAAACGTTACCGTTTTTTTCGTCAAAAATTCCTTTTTTAGTCGTTTCGAAGTCGGCCGGCGTTCTTAAAAAAAAATTAGATTTATCTAATCAACACGCTTGACAAACCGAATTCTTAGTTTAAACTTACTTTCGTTGACGACAAAACTCGTCGACGGTTCGCCTTTTTGCGCGAACCGGCTGTTTCGCGCTCTTAGACCGAACGGAATCGACGTTTCTCCCCGTCGGTTCCGTTCGGCTCCAGCCGCGCTTTCGCATCGTTTTCGGCTTTCGCAAAGTTGCCCGCCGAATCCACTTCCCTCGACTTGGCCGCGCCCAAATCGTTTTTTTTTCGTTTGCAAGTTAGATTAATCTAATTGCCGGACGGCGATTTCTCCGCGACGTTTTACCAAAGGAAAAAGGCGTTATGTTTCACGCTCTTGAAAAACGCAACGGTTTTACTCTCGTCGAATTATTGGTAGTTATCGCGATTATCGGCATTTTAATCGGTCTCCTTCTTCCCGCCGTTCAAGCGGCCCGCGAAGCCGCGCGTCGAATGCAATGCGCCAACAACTTGAAACAATACGGGTTAGCGGTTCACAACTACGTCGGAACCAACGCCGACGCATTCCCGCCGCTCGGCGATTCCTCGGCGGAAGTCTACTCGGTTCAAGCGCGCCTCTTCCCCTATATGGAGGCGACGAACATCGCCAACCTCATCGATTATTCGCAACCGGTTTACAAAACGATTTCGCACGGAACGCTCGGAATCCTCAACCACCTATCCGAAGCCGTTCAAGAAAACGCGTCGTTCCTCGCCTGCCCGAGCGACCCGCTCGCCGGAACAAAAGTTCTTTCCGACTTCAAAATTTTCACCGACGCCGGCAACGCAAACGCCGAAACCGCCGAACTTTACCCGTCGAGCTACGTCGTTTGCACCGGTTCCGACTGCGCGAAAATCGGAACGAAAGTCGACGGCAAACTCGCCTCGAACGGTCTGTTTTATTACGGCGCGAACCGCAAACTCGCCGCCGTCGTCGACGGAACGAGCGCGACGCTGATGTTCTCGGAAGCGGGTATCGGCCCCGGCGCCGGCGCGTCGGTCTCGGGAACGGTCGACGAAGTTCGCAACTCGACGGAAATTAAGCGCGTTATGCTCAAAATGCAAGCTTTTTCTAACTTTTCCGTCCAAACGCCGGAGGAAGTCGACTCGATTCAACGCGGGATCGCGTCCCCGACTTGGCAAACGACGCGCTGCGGAACTTGGCTTTCCGGGTCGCCCGCTTACTCGACTTTCGGCGCTTTCCTCGCCCCGAACGCCTCGCAATTCAGTTGCAGTTATATGAATTACGGCTTTTACGCGGCGCGAAGTTACCATTCCGGCGGAGTTAACGCGCTGATGGCCGACGGTTCCGTTCGTTTCGTCGGCGACACTGTCGATCTCGACGTTTGGCGCGCCGCCGCGACGGTCGCCGGAAGCGAAAGCGAGTCGCTTTAAGCGGTTTGGTCGCCATTAAAAGTTAGACGCAACTGCATTTATTAGTCCCCCATTCCGGCCTTCGACCGATTTAACTTTCGTCGCGTCGCCGACGCCCGTTCCAAAGGGAAACGACGCGACGCTCCCCTCCCGACAATTTTAACATTATCGCAACCAAGCGGTTTATCGACGCGCGTTAAGTCGCCCGATCGACTTTTTTTCGCCGTCGAAACCGCCGTTTTTGAAAGGTTAACCCAATGAAACTTTCTTTGCCTCGCCTTACTTTCGCCCTCGCCGCCGTCGCCGCTTCCTTCCTTACGCTCGGAGCGTCGCAAGTTTCCGCCCATTCCCCGAATAAAGCCGAAGACGCGGCGACTCCGGCGGTCGAACTTGTCCCGCGCGGCGAAAAAACGGCGCTTCTTCTCGTCTTTCACGGCTCTCCGGCGCCGAGTTGGTCGAAATTCACCGGCAAAATGGTCGACCGCGTTCGAGCGCTGAACGAAAAGTCCCCGGTTTTCGCCGTCGTCGAGGGCGCGCAAATGGAATTCAGCAAAGCGCCGAACGATATTGCGTCCGCTTATAAACGCATTGAAGAAAAGGGTTGCGACGCGGTCGTCGCCGTTCCGGTCTTCGTTTACCCGACGAGTCACGTCCAATTCGACGTCGCGTCGATTCTCGGAATTTACGCCTCCGCCGAAATGCGCGCCGCGTTGGCCGAAGAAGGAATTCAAGTCGTTCGCTCGAAAATCCCGACCGTCGCGACGCCGACGCTCTCCTCCGGCGATCTGCTGAAAAACTTCGTCGTCGCCGAAGCGCGGTCGATCTCCAAGGAGCCGAAAAACGAACGCCTTCTCGTAATCGCCCACGGCGACGAAGGTTACGCCGGTCTCGTCGACTCGCTCAACGAAGACGCGCTTAAAGCGGCGGCGGAACTCGGGTTCGATCGCGTCGACGCGGCGTTCTGCGGAATCGGTCAAACGTTCGCTGAAAACGTCAAGCCGATCGTCGAAGCGAACGACCGCGACGGCAAAAAGACGCTGATCGTCGCGATTTACGTCGCTTCGTCGGCCGAAAATTTTGTCGCTCGCTTGCAAAAGGGCGAAAACGGCGCGAAAAACTCCCTCGAAGGCTTGAATTACGAATGCTCGAAGGGCGCGCTCGGCGACTTCGAGGAAACCGCGCCTTGGATTTTCGAACTCGGTCGCGAAGCTTCGCTTTTCTAAGCCGATCGCCCGTTTTTTCGATTTTCTCGACGCCGCGTTTGCGACCTCGGTCGCGGCGCGGCGCCGTTTTTACGTTTGCGGTTCGCGACCTCTTCCGGCGATTTTGTCAATATATTATATACGACATATTATATACGACGTCCAAACGCCGTCCGACGTAAACACGCTTCAGCGTTAAAATCGGCAAAGTCAACGCGTCTTCTTGATCGCCCCCGCAACGTTCCTCAGAGCGGAACAAAATTTCGCGAAAACGCCGAATCGCTATTTCCAAAACGGAGGAAATCGCGTATAATAACGACGTCGACGCAAAAAAGCGCTCGGTTCGCCCCCGTCGACGCGATTTTATCCCGCCCGCCTTACCTATCTTGCCCCGCTTAATATTCCTATGGCCGTTCGATTCGTTTATTTCGATCTTGGAAACGTTCTTATTCGTTTCAGTATTCAACGTATGCTTTATCAAGTCGCCGCGCTGACCGAAAAACCGGAAGCGGAGATTCGCGACGTCCTTTTCGACGACAAACGCTATTACCGTTACGAAAAGGGCGATATTACCGCCTCCGAGTACTTCGCCGAAGTTTGCGCTCAACTTGACGCGACCCCGGACGTCGAAGATTTCATCGCCGCGACCAACGACATTTTTTGGGTCAACGAGCCGATGCTCCCGGTCGTCCGCCGCTTGGCGAAGTCGAATTTCCCGCGCGGCGTCCTCTCGAACACCAACCCGATGCACTGGAAATACGTCGAAACGGCGTTCCCGCGCTTTTGGGGCTACTTCCCGGCGCACAAAATCGCCAGTTTCGAAGCGAAAGCTCTGAAACCGTTCCCGGAAATTTACGAAATCGCCCTCGCCGAAGCGCGCAAGGAAATCCCCGACCTCCAACCGAACGAAATTCTTTTGATCGACGACCTCGAAGCGAACGTCGTCGCGGCGGCGGAGTTCGGGTTCCAAACGATTCACTACGTCGACCACGACGCGTTCCTCGCCGAAATGGCGAAACTCGGGCTCCCGACCGAATGACGTTTGCGTTCTAACGCGACGCTTTCCGTTTTCAACGTCGATTTCTCGTTTTAAGCGCGAAGTCGGCGTTTTTTTACGTCGCTGTTTCTAGATTCCGCGCTGTTTCGACAATTTTATTAAAAATTGCCAAATTGTCGAAAAAATTCTTGACTTTGCTTTTTGCGTCGGGTAAAATCCCGTTAGTAAAAACGACGGCGGCGGTTAGCGTTTTTTCCGTTTTCCGCCGCCGATTATACGCGCTTAATTTTGTAACTTTATTTTATCCACGTTCATTTTTCAGCGAAAGGTTACAAAATGGCTCGCAATTTTTATCGATATGTTAACACGGGGGGGAGCGGTTGTTTACGCAAAGCGGGTTTCACCCTCGTCGAACTTCTCGTCGTCATCGCGATTATCGGTATTTTGATCGGTTTGCTTCTCCCGGCGGTTCAAGCCGCTCGCGAAGCCGCGCGTCGTATGCAATGTACGAACAATATGAAGCAAATCGGCTTGGCGATGCACAATTATCACGACGTGCATAACAGCTTCCCGCCGGGCAACACCTTCTTCAACGGCCAAAACGGAACCGACCTTCGCGGCACCGGCAAAGGTTGCGAAGCGGGCGGCGTCTACCACGGTATGATGGGCTGGGCCGCGTTCGTCCTTCCGTTTATGGAGCAAAACGCGCTTTACGAACAAGTCGACTTCACGAAGCGCGCCTACGCCAGCTACGTCGAACTCGGCAACTACGGCCACGAAAGCGGCGGAACCTGCGGCGACGAAGCGAACAAAGAAGCCGGTTCGAACTGCCCGGGTTACCTCGCTTGCCCGTCTTGCCCGCAATCCGGCCTGAAAGGCTCGCAAAAAGACTACTGCGTCAACGGCGGCGCCGAACTCCCGGAACGCACCTCTAACGACTCTTACGCCCCGATTAAAGCCGCGAAAAACGCCCGCGCGCCGTATTTCGGGCTCTTTTGGCAAAACAGCGGTTGCGGCATGCAATCGATCACCGACGGCACCTCGCACACTTTCCTCGCGCTCGAACTTGCCAGCGTTACCCTCCCGAACGCCTCGAAACAAAGCAAAGGCGCGAACCCGTTCATTTTGGTCGGCCACTGGTCGGAAGGCTACGGAATCTTTACGCACCACAGCGTGATGAACATTCCGCCGAACTGCATGACCTACCACGAAACGACCCGCACGCCGCGCGCCTTCCACGCCGGCGGTTTGAACGCGACCCTCGCCGACGGCAGCGTCCGTTTCGTTTCGGAAACCTGCAACAACAACGTTTATAACGCGACCTTCACCCGCGCCAACGCCGGAGCGCTTCCGGGTCGCGGAGACCTCGAAGCGGGCGGCGGCGAAGCGCTCTTCTAATCGGCGCTCGTTCCGTTCCCCCCAATTTTACGCGACGCGACGCTCGAAGCCGCAACGCCGGGCGCCGCGTCTTTTACTTGACTTCACCTCCCTATAGAATAACGAAAGAATCCAATGAATCGCCGCGTTTTTTTAGCGTCTTTAATGACTTCCGCCGCCGTCGTCGCCGTTAGCGGTTGCGGTCCGAAAGCTCCTTACGAACTCGTCCCGATTTCCGGCGTCGCGACCTACCAAGGCAAGCCGATCCCGACCGGTTTCCGCGTCGAGTTCATCCCGGTCGACGGCAGCCGCTCGAGTTTCGGCAATATCCAAGAAGGCGGCAAGTTTGAAGCCGTTCACACTCCGTCGCAAAAAGGCGTCAAATCCGGAACGTGCCAAGTCAAGATTTACTGGAACGACAATCCCGAAATCAATCCGGTTCCGGAAGAATACGCCGAAATGATCGCGAAATACGGTCATACCGGCTCGGACGTTAAAGAAATCGAAATCAAGAAAAAGGACAAAAACTTCAAAATCGATTTCGAATAATCGAACGGCGACGTCGAGCGGCGCTTTCCCCCGCTCGACGTTTTCTCCGCTTTTTTCCGAACGCGACTCGAATAGCGTCGCGTTTGGTCTTGGCGTCGCGTCCGAACGTCGCCCGTCGCAATCGGCGCGCCCCGACATTTTACCATTTTCCATTTTCACCCCTATTTAAGTTTCACAAAGGCAATTTATGAGCGTTAACTCGCGCCGAAACGGTTTTACCCTCGTCGAGCTTCTCGTCGTCATCGCGATCATCGGTATTTTGATCGGTTTGCTTCTTCCGGCGGTTCAAGCCGCTCGCGAAGCCGCGCGTCGTATGCAATGCACGAACAACATGAAGCAAATCGGCTTGGCGATGCATAACTATCACGACACCCACAACTGCTTCCCGCCGGGGAACACCTTCTTTAACGGCGCCAACGGAACCGACCTCCGCGGCACCGGCATGGGTTGCGAAGCGGGCGGCGTCTACCACGGTATGATGGGTTGGGCCGCGTTCGTTCTTCCGTTTATGGAACAAAACGCGCTCTACGAACAAATCGACTTCACGAAGCGCGCCTACACGAACTACTGCGTTCACGCCAACGCTTACGGGCACTCCTCGGGAACCGAATGCGGCGACGTCGCCAACAAAGAAGCCGGGACGCACGCTCCGGCCGCGCTGAGTTGCCCGTCTTGCCCGCAAACCGCCGCCAAAGGCACGCAAAAAGACTACTGCGTCAACGGCGGCGCCGAACTTCCGGAACGCACCTCGACCGACGGTTACGCGCCGATTAAAGCGGATCGTAATTCGCAACGCGGCCCCTTCATCGGACTCTTTTGGGCTAACAGCGGCGTCGGCATGCAATCGATCACCGACGGCACCTCGCACACCTTCCTCGCGATGGAACTGTCGAGCGTTACCCTCCCGAACGCGACGAAAGTCAGCGACTCGGCCAACCCGTTCATTTCGGTCGGCCACTGGTCGGACGGTTACGGTATCTTCACGCACTGCAATGTGATGGACATTCCGCTCAACTGCCTCACCTACCATGAAGACACCCGCGCGCCGCGCTCCTTCCACGTCGGCGGCATGAACGCGACTCTCGCCGACGGCAGCGTCCGTTTCGTTTCGGAAACCTGCAACCTGCACGCGTATCAAGCGACCTTCTCCCGCGCCGGAGCCGGCGGCAAACACGGTCAAGGCGGCGCAAACGCGGGCGGCGGCGAAGCCCTCTTCTAATCGACGCGAGTTCCCTCGCCTTTAACCTTGGCGCGACGTTTGAAACTCGGTTTAAAACCGTTTCAAACGTCGCGCTTCCCTTTTCTTGTTTCGCGTTTCCTATTTTAACCGCTTAAGAATAAGGGCGAGAACGTCGAACTTGACTTCGCGACGCCGGATTGCGCGTCGACGCCTTTTCCGCTCGACTTTTGGCCCGCTCTCCGTTGCCCCTTTACCCTGTCCGCCCAATCCTTCTATTCAGCCCAATCTGCCAATTTTGCGCGTTCGTTCTATTTCTCCGACCGTTTTTTCGTCAAATTAGTCAAAAAGCGCGCCCCTTCGAGGCCGCCGCCTGCCAAAATGACGCGAAACGACCGCCGCTCCGCTCGACTTTTAACCGCCGACTTCTTTTTTCTCGCCTAAAAAACGCCGTCAAAGCAAAAAAACGCCCCAAAATCGCGAAATTTTCAAAAAAAGCGGCGTTTTTTCCGATTTTCTCGCGTACAAACGAAAAGAAAGCGACTTTTGGCGCCGCGTTTGCGTAATATAGAACAACCGACGGCGCGGCGGTTCGTTTTTTGACGCTCGCCGACCGTTCGCGCTGAAAAAACGGCGCGACGCTCCGCCGTCGAACGTTTTTAACCTATAACGTTTACGTCGACTTTTCCGCTCGCCCGCCCTTTCGCGGCGACGTTGGGCGGCTTTTCCGCCTTATTTTCGCGAAAATTCGACGAACGCCCGAACTTTGCGGCGCCGATCGCTCGGTTCCGCGTCGCGTTTCGTTGTCGACCGACAAAAGCGCGACGTTGCAAACACCCCTAAGGAGTTCCAAATGGCCAAGAAAAAGTGCGGCGAAGCCGCGACGGAAAAATGCTGCGGTATGAAATTGCAACCTCTCGGCGATCGCGTCGTCGTTCGTCGCGACGAAGCCGAAGCGCAAACCGCCGGCGGCCTCTACCTTCCGGAAACCGCGAAAGATAAACCGGCGCGCGGCGTCGTCGTCAGCATCGGCGACGGTCGCGTTCTCGAAAACGGCGAACGCAGCCAATTCACCGTCAAGGAAGGCGACCGCGTCCTCTTCCTGTCTTACGCCGGCGAAGATTTCAAATTCGGCGAAGACGAATTCCTTCTGATGCGCGAAAGCGACATTTTGGCGATCATTTCCTGATCCCGAGCGTTTTGCGCGTCGTCGTCGACGTTTTGTCGGTCGACCTTTGCCGACGTTAACGGTTTTAACGTCTCCCGCCGCCGTTTTCCGCGTCGCGCCGCGAACGTTTCCCCGTTAACCGGCTTTAAATTAGCAAAATCAATAAAATCGATATAAAAGGAGTTATTGCAATGGCGAAAATGATCGCTTTCAATCAAGAGGCTCGCGAAGCTCTCCGCCGCGGCGTTTCGAAACTGGCTCGCGCCGTCAAAGTTACGCTCGGCCCGCGCGGTCGCAACGTCGTTATCCAAAAGAGCTTCGGTTCGCCGCTCGTTACGAAGGACGGCGTTACGGTCGCTAAAGAAGTCGACCTCGAAGACGTTTACGAAAATATGGGCGCCCGTATGGTTCGCGAAGTCGCGTCGAAAACGAGCGACGTCGTCGGCGACGGCACCACCACCGCGACGATTCTCGCCGAAGCGATCTTCAACGAAGGGATGAAAGCGGTCGTCGCCGGCGTCAACCCGCTCCACATGAAGACCGGGATGGAAAAAGCGGTCGAAGACGTCGTCGCCGAACTGAAGAAGATGGCGATTTCCGTCAAAGACAGCAAGACGAGCATCGCGCAAGTCGGCGCCATTTCGGCGAACAACGACGCGGAAATCGGCGGCCTCCTCGCCGACGCGATGGAAAAAGTCGGCAAAGACGGCGTCATCACCGTCGACGAAGGCAAATCGCTCAAGACGGAAGTCGAGTGGTGCGAAGGGATGCAATTCGACCGCGGCTACCTCTCGCCGTACTTCGTCACCGACCCGCAAAAAATGGAATGCGTTCTCGAAAACGCTTACGTCCTTCTCTTCGAAAAGAAAATTTCGAACATTAAGGACTTCATTCCGGTTCTCGAAGCGGTCGTCAACAGCGGTCGTCCGCTCCTCATCGTCGCGGAAGACGTCGACGGCGAAGCGTTGGCGACGCTCGTCATCAACCGTCTGCGCGGCGGCATGAAGATTTGCGCGATCAAAGCGCCGGGTTACGGCGACCGTCGCAAGGCGATGCTCGAAGACCTCGGCATTTTGACCGGCGGCGAAGTCCTCTTCGACAGTCTCGGTCGCAATCCGGAATCGCTCACCCTCGCCGACCTCGGGACGGCCAAGAGCGTCGTCGTTACGAAAGATTCGACGACGATCGTCGAAGGCGGCGGCAACCCGGACGAAATCAAAGCGCGCATCGCTCAACTCCGTCGCGAAATCGAAGTCGCGACGAGCGATTACGACAAGGAAAAGATGGAAGAACGTCTCGCGAAACTCGCGGGCGGCGTCGCGAAGATCAACGTCGGCGCGGCGACCGAAGCCGAAATGAAAGAAAAGAAAGCCCGCGTTGAAGACGCTCTGCACGCGACCCGCGCCGCGGTCGAAGAAGGCGTTCTCCCGGGCGGCGGCGTCGCGCTTCTCCGCGCCGCGTCGAACGTCGTCAAAGCCGAACTCGGCGAAGACGAAAGCGTCGGTTACAACATCGTCCTCCGCGCCTGCGCCGCTCCGATCACCCAAATCGCGGGCAACGCCGGTAAAGACGGCGGCGTCGTCGCCGAAAAAGTCCGCGAAGGTTCCGGCAACTTCGGTTACAACGCGTTGACCGACGCTTACGAAGACCTCGTCGCCGCGGGCGTCATCGACCCGGCGAAGGTTACCCGTTCCGCGCTGCAAAACGCCGCGAGCGTCGCCTCCTTGATGCTGACCAGCGACGCGCTCGTCGCCGATATGCCGAAAGACGACAAAGCCGGCGCCGCCGCTCCGGATATGGGCGGTATGTACTAATCGCCCCTTAACCCGCGAACGCGCCGCCGTTTCGACGAAACCTAAGCGCCGCGTTCGCAACGCTTAAAAGCGATTCAAGTAAAAACGCTCGCGGTTGATTTTTCTTCCGCGAGCGTTTTTTCTTTCTTGCGTTTCCCTTCTTTTCCGCCGTTCGACCGCTCGCGTCGGACGGCTTGCGCGCCGCGACGGCGCAAGACGCGACCGCCGGACTTCCCGCCCGCAGCGCAAACCGCGACGTTTAATAAGCTTCCGCGTTTGGTTTTACGTCGGCGATATTCTTTTGCGTCGTTCCGCGGAGAGTCCGACGCGCGGCTTGAAACGCTAAAACAAGCAAAGGTCGCGACGTTTGCGGCAAGTCCGCGCCGTCCCCTTCTCTATCGCTCAACGTTCTCGACGCCGCAACCCCAAACGCCGCCGCGCTTGAACGCTTTCAACAATCAACCCTTTAAGAAGGATTCGCGCCGTCCGTTTATTTGTTTTCTTGGCGAAGTTTCGTCGTCGGTCGCGCGGAATTGGAGAACCGACGCGGCGACAGAACATCGGAGCCCGAAAGGACGAAACGCCGGAGCGAACGGGCATAAAAAAACCGCTCCGCGAAAGATTTCACGGAGCGGGCGCTTAATTTACCGCGCCGTCGCCGAAAGAAACTTCGGCGACCTGACGAGGTTTATCGCTGTTTTAAGAACGCGAAAGAATCAAAGGTTATTTGTTCTATTCTTGTTGCTCAAAGAAGTCGTTTCTTCTCCAACAGGCTCGGCGTTCTCAAAACATAACCGTTCGCACGGGACGAACCAATCGTTAGCGCGACATCGTATAGGTAGCGGTCTTCTTTTTCTTGTAGGTCAAAACGTGGGAGCCCCAACCGTAAGCGACCGCGTCGCAAGCTTTGAAGGACGGGTTGTTTTTCTTCACGCATTCGAGCGCGGCGTTCGTCGTCGCTTCGTCGACTTCTTCGGCGATCCAGAGCATACCGGAGGTCGATTGTTTGACGAACAGAGCCGAAATGTAGCCTTCTTTAACGAGGATCGGAAGCGTCGTTTCGGAGCCCAAGTCAATCTTGCCCAAGAATTCGACGGCGCCGGTCGCCGGATCGATCAGCATGTAGGAAAGGTTCGAGGCTTGACCAGCTTGGAACGTGAAGGTCGGAATGGATTCGGCGACGGTTTCGTCTTCAACGACGGTTTCGTCTTCAACGACGGTTTCGTCTTCAACGACCGTTTCGTCTTCAACGACGGTTTCATCTTCAACGACGGTTTCGTCTTCAACGACGGTTTCGTCTTCAACGACCGTTTCGTCTTCGCTCGGAAGAACGTAATCGAACGAGCCGCCGTTAAGGGTCGAACCGATCGTCATCGTGTAGGTAACGGTCTTGTTCTTGTAGGTCAAGTCGTGGGAACCCGGACCGTAAGCGATCGCGTCGCAGGCTTTGAAGGACGGGTTGTTTTTCTTCACGCATTCGAGCGCGGCGTTCGTCGTCGCTTCGTCGACTTCTTCGGCGATCCAGAGCATACCGGAGGTCGATTGTTTGACGAAGAGGGCCGAAATGTAACCTTCTTTAACTTCGATCGGGAGCGTCGTTTCGTCGTCCAGGTCGATCTTGTAAAGGAATTCGACGGCGCCGGTCGCCGGATTAATCAGCATGTAGGAAAGGTTCGAGGCTTGGCCCGATTTGAACGTGAAGGTCGGGGCGAGGTTGACGACCGTCAGGACGCCGTCGACGACGTCTTCGCCGACCAAGGCGCCGGTTTCGTCAATCGTGAAGAAGATTTCGCCTTCGACGCCGACGTAACCGGTCGGAGCGACGCTTTCGTACATAACATAGGAACCCGGAACCAAACCTTCGACCGTCAGCGCGCCGTTTTCATCGCAAGCGTAGGAACCGACGTAAAGATCGGCGTTTTCGCTCGAGTAATAGACGTCGAATTCAGCGCCCGCGACCGGGACGCCGAGTTCGTCGACCTTTTGGAGGGTCAACGCGCCGGAGACGCCGGCCGGTTTTTGGAGCATAACTTCGGTTTCGACGTAAATTTCGTCTTTTTCGCCTTCAACGCCGCCGGCGACGCCGACGAGGGATTGCGAAACGTCGCGACCGCCTTGCGGTTCGTAGAAATAAACGCCGGCCGGGAGGGTTTGGAAACCGGAGACGACCGCTTTAACGGTTTGCCCGGCTTGGGCTTCGACGGTCCAGTCGTAGGTGGAGCAACCGGCTTCGACCGGGCAGGTGTTGACGAGTTCGTCGTCGACGAAAACGCTGAGAGCGACTTCGTCGCCTTCGGAAACCGCGCCGTTCATCGCGACTTGAACCGCGACGTTGTAGCAGTTTTCTTTTTCTTGAACCGGAACGGCGTCGACGATTTCAAGTTTCGAAACGATAAGTTTTTGATCCGCGCCGTTTTGCAGATAGTTTTCCGCCGCGGCTTGGCCTTTGGCTTTCAGGTAATCGCGCAGACCGTCGACGCGAGCGCCGACTTCTTCGTCAACCAAGAACACGCGTTTGCCGAGCGCGGCAAATTTAGCGTCCAATTCGCTCGAAAATTCGTGCATCGACGCGCCCCATTGCGTGTTCTTCGGAACGTTGAACGAGCGGCTGTAGCTATAATCGACGCCGTTGGCGAAGAACCAAATCGCGGCTTGAACGCCGGAGATGATTTCGGCGCGGGTCAGTTGGGCGGCGCCTTCGAAACCTTCGGCGGCGAGCTTCGCTTTCATCGCGTCCATCGTAACGTACGGATAGGCGTTCGTCAGAATCGCGCGAATCGCGGCGGCGTTTTCGGCGGTGTAATAGGCGCTGTCTTCCAAGTTGACGCGTTTGTACGCGATGCCGTCGTCGTAACCGGTTTCGGCGTCGCAGCAGTAGCCGACTTCGTAGTTGCTGGAACCGGAAACGTAAAGGCCGTCCGGCGTCCAAGTCCCGGCTTCGGTCGCCGGAGCCAAAACGAGCGTTTGCGGAATATCGTGGGCCGCGCCGTCCGGCGAAACCATATGGCCGCTCATTTCGTAAGCGTGCGCCGGCTTTTGGTAAACCGATTGGAACGTATAACCGTCGACTTTGTTAATCGTCGCGGTAACTCCATCGCCGTTCCAGACGGTCGTGGTTTGCGCTTGCGCGTCTTGAGCTTGCGCCGTCGCGCCGAACGCGAAAGCGAGCGCGCAACCCAGGAAAAATTTCATCGAGGTTTTCATTAGTCGCAACCTTATTAAAATTGTAGTAGTGAAAACGGCGTTCGCATTGAGAGCGGCGCGTCGGAATTTACGTTTATTCCCGAAACGTCGCTCAAATTCAAGCGACGCGGCGTCGTTTAGCAAAATCAGGATATAATATCCCCTTGCTTTTATCTGTTCGTAATTCTAACCTTGAAACGCGTAAAGTCAATGGCGCTTTTTTTGAAAAACTTTGAAAAAAACCTAAAAAAACAAACAACGTTTAATATTCATACGCAAGCGCTTTAAAACGCGGCGCCGGCGTTGTTTCAAAACAATGCAACCGCTTTTAATCGCGACGTTTTCTTGATTTACGCTGTAGAGATTTCGCCGTTTTTTCAAAATTTTTACTCGCCGAATCGCACAAACGTTGCAAACGCTCCGAAACTGTGCTAAAATACGAACGTCGACCCGTTTAGCGACGGCGAGCGTTCGTCCGTCGCCGCCTTTTCCTTCAAATTAGGAGAAAACAATGCGACGTCTTTTAACATCGTTTGCCGCGCTTACCCTCGCTCTGCTCGCATTCGCGGCGCCCCTTCCCGCGTTCGACGACGAACCGAACGAGCTGAATTGGGATCGGCTCGGCGGAACCGCGACAAGTTTTCGCCATTTCTGCGAATTTGCGCGCCAAAATCCGGCGTTTCGCAAGGCGCTTCTCGCCGAACAACCGTCGAACGCTTTCGAACGTTCGACGAACGCGCCGCCGAAACCGACGACAATTTGGGCGACGAGCGCCGCTTTCCTCAACTATAAAGCGAATCAATGGGGGCCCGAACAAATCGACGGCGAGGAC
The DNA here is from genome assembly GCA_017937485.1 of Thermoguttaceae bacterium. Taxonomy (GTDB): domain Bacteria; phylum Planctomycetota; class Planctomycetia; order Pirellulales; family Thermoguttaceae; genus RUG369. Next base: position 21,761 of record JAGBDN010000062.1, on the reverse strand, counting down.
GTCCTGTCGTATCCGTCCGGACACGGCGGCGGGTTCGCGCGGGCCAAGATCAAGATTCCTAAATCCGGTTATTACCGAATTTGGACGCGTTACCATCATTCGCAAGGAACGACGTCGACCTTTGTTCTCCGCCTCGAAGACCCGCGCGTTTTCGAATTTGACAATATGTACCAAACCGTCGTCGGCGACGTTTTCTCTTGGCGATTCGACGCCGCCGAAATGGGACGTCGCAACGACCCGCTTCCGACGCGGCGCGACGAGCCGACCGGCTTCGTTTGGGAAAGCGCGCCGACCGTTTGGCTCGAAAAAGGCGAACGCGTAATCACTTTAACCGGAACAATTTGCGACGGCCCGTTCGCGCCGCGCCGCGTCGCCGCCGTCGTCTTGACCGAAGAGCCGTTGGCCGAACCGGTTTGGCCGAAAAACGGTCGTTTCGACAAGCAAACCGGCGTTTGCGTCGGGACGTCGCCTTTAAGCGCCGAAGCGAAAAAACTCGCGACGCTTTGGCGCCGCCGTCCGGTTTCCGAACCGACAAACCCCGAGTTGACAAGACTTTGGAGCGTTTGGCGCGACGCGTTTTTCGCCGACTTGGCCGAATATCGCGTTCCGGGAATCGAAGGCCGCCGAATGGCGTCGCTCGTCGCGTTCGACCCGACGTCGAATTTAATTGGGACGCCGCGTCAACTCCGCGACGAAAAGGCGCGCATCGAGCGTTTTATCGCCGATTTCCCGAAAGACTCGTTTTTGCAACTCGTCGAAGCGGAAGAATTTACGCTCGAAAACGGCTGGTGGATCGACGGTAACGCCGACGCGTCCGGCGGGAAGATTTTGACCGCGAGTTACGGCGACGGCGCCGCTTCGGCGACTTGCGTCGCAACCGTCCCGAAAGCCGGGACTTACCGCTTTTGGGCGCGTTATTTGGAGCTGCCCGGCTATTTGTCGAAATTTCATTTGAAAGTCGAATCGCTCGCCGACGCGTCGAAGTCTTGCGAATTTGTGCTTTGCGCCGACGAAGAAGCGAATAAAACGTCGCCCGGCTTCCGTTGGCAGTCGCAAACGCTCGAACTTCCCGCCGGAGAATACCGCTTAACGCTCGCCGTAAACGGCGGCCCCGGCTTGACTTACCGCCGCGTCGATTGCGTAGTCGCGACCGACGAACTCGACTGGACGCCGCCCGAACGCGGCGCGCCGGAGTTGATCGCGCCCTTCCCAACCGACGAAAAATTAACGGTTTGGCGCGTCGACGACCCGTTCGTCGGCTTCTCGCGACTTTCGGCGCCGAAAGGAAGCGAAAACCTCGCGCCGCTCGACGTCGAACTCCCGCGAGAATCGGTCAAAACCGTTTTACTCTTGGCGCGCAACGCAACCGACGCGCCGATAACGGTTTGCCCAAAAATCGCGAACGACCCGGCGGGCCTCCTCTCTTGGCGCGTTCCGGCGTTTTCCTTCTCGCCGGAGTTCGGCTGGCAACCGTCGCAACTTTTGGAACGGTCGACGCTTACGATTCCTCCGCGTCAAACCGCCGGAATTTGGCTGACGCTCGACGGCGATAAGAAAAGCGGCGACGAAAACATCGCGTTCCAAATCGACGACGATAAAACGTTTACTTTAAACGTCTTGCGCAAAGGCGACTTGAGCGCGGCGCCGCGACCTTACGTCGGCGGTTGGTCGGCGCCCTACGAAACCGTCTCCTGTTGGGAAACGTTTGCAAAACTCGGTCTCAACACGATTAACGGCGCGCTCGTTTCGCAACAAGAAGCGGAAAAATACGGCGTTCGCCTCTTCCTGCACCTCAACGACGGCGACGTCTCGCCGCAACATATCGCCGGGATCGCGAAATACTTCGCCGATTTCAATATCCCTTGCGAAAACTGGGCTTGGAGCTTTATGGACGAGCCCGGCAACGGCGCCGCCGACGCTTGGGTCGAGCTGGCGAAACAGTTTATCGAGAACAAAAAGCAAAATCCCGCGACGGCGCCGATTCGGATTTGGTGCAATCCGGGCGAAATTGAAGGCGCGTCGCCGGAAAGCGTTCTCAAAATGGCGCCGTATATCGACTGCTACTGCCCATTCGCAAACCATTATTGGACAAAGGGTTGGAACAACGCCGACTATCTCGCCGTTCTCGAAGGAAAAGATCGCGAACGTCCGATTCGGCTTTGCTACACGACGCCGTGTTTCGGCGAAAAAGCGCCGGGTTCGCCGGGCGATATGTTCGGGCCGGTTTGGGCGTCGCTCGAATATAACCTCGACGGCTGGATGTTTTACGCGCTTCTCGGGCGGTACGAATATTGCAACAGCGTTTGGGACGAAGCGAACGCTTATATGCCGGATCAGGCGATTTACCTCTACCCCGGCGCCGAGTTTCGGACGATTTCGACGCGCAACGCCGAAGCGATTCGCGCCGCCGTCGACCATTGGCGTTCCGAGCGGCTTAAGAAAGCGTCCGACGCGACGCCTTGACGCAACGTTTAAGCGTCGCCGTTTCGACGTTTAGCGTCGGGCGGCGGCGCGTCTCGCCATCGAGCGACCAACGTTAAACGTCGAAACGGCAAGAAACAAAAATCGCGCCGACGCCTATTGGCGTCGACGCGATTTCTATTGGCCGCTTTTAAGCGCGCAATCGTTTTTTTCAAGCGTTTACAGCGAGTGAATCCCGAGTTTTTCCCGTCGCGCCGCGGCCTCGGCGGCTTCCAAACGCCGTTTCATCTCCGACGAAAAACGGTATTGCGTTTGCGCCTTAGCGAAACCTTCGCGCACAAGTTCTTCGTTCAACGAAACTTCCGAATCGGCCAAATAAACGAACGCCAAGCGCCGCCCGTATTTGTCGCGACGATCGCCGTCGGCGACCAAACGAATCGCTCCGCCCGCCTCTTCGACGCGACGCTTCGTAAACGCCGACGCTTCCGGGCCGAACGGCTCGACCGGCGAATTCGGCTTCACCGTCTCCGGGGTGTTCGAGCCGATCAACCGCACGCGCTCCGTCGTTCCGTCGTCGAACCGAACGATCAACGTGTCGCCGTCGACGCAACGCTCGACGACGCCGTTTTCGACGTCCGGAACCGCTCGCAAGGCGTCCGCGGTTGAAGCGGTCGGCGCCGACGTCGTCGCCGAGTCGCCGTCCAATCGAACGCCGCGACCTTGCAAAAACGCAAAGAGCGCGACGACGGCGAGAAGCATAACGACGCCGCCGAGACCTTTCGGGCCGTTTTGGCGACCGCGCCCTTTGAAAAACGCTCGAACGATATTTTTCGCTAACTCTTGTTCCAACGACGATTTACGCACTGCGTTCCCTCCGCTCCGCTCGACAAATTTTTATTTCGACGGCGCTTTTTCTTATCGACGCGGCGCCGTTCGTCCGCGACGTTCCAGAATCGCCGCGCCGTCGTCATTCGTCGCGCTCTCCGCGCAGCCCCCGAAACAACGCCGATAGCCCGACGACAATAAACACGACCAAAAGCGCCTTCCAAGAGCCCGAAGTAAAAATAGGCTTATTCCAGTTGCGCCAAAGCCGCTCGACTCGACCGACGCGTCTTCCCCGGCGTCGCGCTTGCGGACGCAAAATCGCTCGGGCGCGATATTCGTTAGGATTCATACGCTCTTCCATTTTGCTCGGCTTCGAACCGCGCGCGTTCGGCTCTCCGTTGGTTGCGCGACGTCGCTTAACGGCGTCGCGCTTTTCTCAAACTCAAGCGTCGTCAGTTGTTCTTGAGAAGGTCGATTTGCTCGTTTTCAATCTCGGCGACGCGGCCCAAACGGCGAGCGTGTCGCGGTTCGCCGGAAAATTCGGTTTGCAACCACGCGCCGGTTACGTCGGCCATCGCGTCGGCGTTCAACAAGTCGGCGCTTAAACACAGCACGTTTAAGTCGTTATGACGGCGGCTCAGTTCGGCGGTGAAGACGTCCAAAATCGGCGCGGCGCGGACGCCGGAAAATTTGTTCGCGACGACGCTCATTCCGATTCCGGTGCCGCAAATCAAAATACCGCGATCGATCGTTCCTTCCGAAACGGCGCGCGCCACCGGAGCGGCGACGTCCGGATAATCGACCGACGCCGGATTGTCGGGAGTCGGCCCCATTTCGATCACCTCGTGTCCCCAAGCGCGAATCGTCCGCGCCAAGTTCATTCGAGCCTCGATTCCGCGGTGATCGCATCCCACCATAATTTTCATACGTCGCTCCCAAGCGCGTAAAGCGCCTATCTTGCCGTTTTTAAACAATTCCGCCTTCCTTCGACGGCGGCGCGGAAGGCTTGCGCCGCGGCGACCGTCGCGGAACGTTCGCCGCGCGCCGGTCGCTTCCCTTTATTTTAAGCAATCAAACGTCGTTCGACTTGGCCGACGTCGCCGATTTTTACATCAACGCTTCGACGCGGTCGCAAAGTTCGTTCGCGCGTTCGGCGGTCGGCGCTTCGGCGATGACGCGGCAAATCGGCTCGGTGTTGCTCGGACGCACGAGAACCCAAGCGTCGGGCCAGTCGATTCGCAAGCCGTCTTCGAAGTTTTTGTCTTCGTTCGGGAACGCCGCCGCGACCGCTTCGACGACCTTATCGAACCCGCCTTCGGGCAAGTCGAGCTTGCGCTTAATAATCGAGTATCCCGGGATTTCGTCGGCGAGCGCGGAAACCGGCTTCCCTTCGCGCGCCATCGCTTCCAAAATTTGCGCCATTCCGACGAAGGAGTCGCGCACGAACCCGACGCTCGGGTCGATCGGGCCGCCGTTCCCTTCGCCGCCGAAGATCGCGTTTTTCGCCTTCATTAGGTCGACGACGTTCGCCTCGCCAACCGGGGAGCGGAAGCAGGCGCCGCCGAAACTTTCCGCGACGTCGATCGTCATTCGGCTCGTCGCGCAGTTGATCACGAGGTTGAACGGGCCGGTTTCGCCGCTGTTTTTCGCCTTTTGAAGTCGGTTTTTCGCGCAGATTGCGACGGTGTATTCCTCGCCGATATACCGCCCGTTTTCGTCGACGACGGCCAAGCGGTCGGCGTCCGGGTCTTGGCAGAATCCGACGGCGGCCTTCGCTTCGACGATCTTTTCAAAAACGCTTTGCAGATTGTCGACGGTCGGTTCCGGCGTATGCAGGAAGTCGCCGTTCGGGGTTTCGCCGCAAATTACGACGTCGCACCCGAGTTCTTCGAGCAAGCGTTTGCCGAGCAGGCTCCCGGACGCGTTGTTCGAGTCGAGCAAAACGCGGAATTTCTTCGCCCGAATCGCGTCGACGTCGACCGTCTTCAAAACGGCGTCGAGGTGCGCTTTCGTCGAATCTTCAAGCGTCGTTCGCTCGCCCAAACGGTCGACGTCGACCCAATCGGCGGCGCTTTCCGTCCCGGCTTCAAACGCTCGATAAACCGCCAAGACCTTCTCGCCCTCCGCTTTCGGAACGACGCGCCCCTCGGCGGAGAACAACTTCAAGCCGTTGTATTGTTTCGGGTTATGACTCGCGGAAATTTGGATTCCGCCCGCCGCGCCGCAGTCGCGAATCAGAACGCCGACGGTCGGCGTCGCGGCGATTCCGGCGTCGATCGTCGAACGTCCGACGGCGTTCAAGGCGGCGCAAATCGCGTCGGCGAAGATTGAACCGGAACGGCGCCCGTCCCGAGCGATCACAAACGGCCCGTCCGCCGCGACCGACTTCGAATAAGCCAACGCGTATCGAACCGCAACCTCCGGCGTCAACGTCGCGCCAATTTCGCCGCGCAACCCGGAAACGCTAATAATCAAAGGACTCGCCATTTTTCGTCTCCCGCCGGCCGTCGCGCCGACGCTTCATTGTCAAGTTCGCGCTCCGACGGCGTCGTTTTTCCAAGGTAGAGACGCCGCCGTAAAAAATCCCAAAAAAGCGCAAATTTCCTTTATTCTAAAGAAATCGACGAATTAATCAAGGCGTCCGAGGCCAAGCGCGGCGAAATTTTCCCAATTTACCGATAAAAGAGCGCGACTCTTTAATTATTTTCTCAAAAATTCAGAAAATTTTAGCGAGGCGGCGAAAAAACGCGTTCTATAATATAGGGAAAGCGACAAAATTCCGACCGCGAAATCGTCGCCGTCGCGTCGCGCCCGTTTTTACCTTTCGCGGCGTCGGCGGCGTTTGCGGAACCGGCGCTCCGTTTGCCGAGTCCGGCTCTCCCCCGCCTTAACCATTTCCCCTATTTTATTAAACGTCAAGTAAAAATTTGCCCGCCGCGTCCAAAAACTTCGCCCTGAAACGCCGCGCTCCCGTTGCGCCGACGGCAAAAAAAGTTACAATAGAAGAAACGTCGCGTCGGAGTCGTCGTTTTGCCGTCTCCGGACGTCGCCGCGCTTTACGAATTTATTTATCGACAAGGAGCCCGTTATGAAAAAATTTCCCAACGGCGCCGTTAATCTTATTTTAGCGGCGACGATCGCGCCCGTCTTCGCGTCCGCCGCGACGTTCGCTCAAACGCCGAACGCCGAGTTGCCCGCGCTCGCGCTTCCCGGTTCGTCCGAAACGCTTGTCGCCGAAACGGTCGCCGACGTCGCGAACGTCGAGTTCGAATACGCCGACGCCGTGATTTCGCCCGACGAAGCGCTGCGCCAGCTGATCGCCGGAAACGCCCGTTACCTCAAGGGCGCGTCCGACGCCGCGAACGCTTTGCCGCGTCCCTCGACCGCCGCCGACCGCTTCCCGATCGCGACGATTCTTTACGCGTCCGATATGCCGGTCAAACCGGACGCGCTCACCCAAACGACCGATCGCGACGTTTACTTGACGCCGATTCAGTCCGGCGCCGTCGCGTCCGACGATTTGGCCGCGGTCGAATACGGCGTCCTCAACCTGCGAACGCCGCTCCTTCTCGTCGTCGGGCATTACCCGAGCCGCGACGTTTCAAATCTCGTTCGCAATTTCGACGCGCTCGAAAAACGCGCTCAAGCGGAAGCGTCGAAAATTTCCGCCGACCAACGCCTCGCGACCGACGCCTCCGTTCCGGACGACCTTAAAACTTACAACCTCGTCGGCCCGGCGGTCGCTCGAGCGCGGGAGGCTTACCCCGACTTGCAAGGTTACGAACTGGCGAACGTCGTTTCGGAAGCGCTCGTTTGGCAGTCGCTTGAGACGATTTTGCTCAAATCGACGGTCGTTCAAGACTTGGTGCGCGCCGGTCGCCTCGACGTCGTCGCCGCGTTGGCCGACGACAAAACCGGACGGCTCCACTGGCTCGGGCAACACCCGCTTCAAGAAGAGTTCGTCAAGCCGTTGCCGGAAGAATACGTCCTCGCCGAAAGCGCCGAAACCGCCGACGGAACCGCGATTTTGAGCGCCGACGACCTCCCGGCGCCGCTCGACGCCGACGCGATTCAAGTTTACGTCGAGCGATACGAAAACAACGCCTATTACGCCGATTACGTCGACGAATATTATCGCGTTCCCATTTATTACGAGCCGAGTTGGGAACTCTTCGACGCTCGCGCTTGGACGTATCGCCCTTGGAGCGGCGTTTGGGTCGACTCGTTCGTTCCTTGGCCGCACTACCATCCTTGGGGGCCGCCGCCGGGCGTCGCGCCGGAATTCGGCTTCTCCTATTTTAACGGACATTTGAATTTCTTCATCGGAGTCAATCGCCGTCCGGACGGCCCGCGTTACGTCGACCCGCGTTTCCGTCCGCGCGACGCTTGGTGGGCCGCCGACGTCTTCATCGACCCGCGCCGCTTCCCCCGCGACCCGATTTTCGACCTTATTTTCGGCGGACGTCGGCGCGACGTCAAACCGCTTCCGTTTGATAAACGCCCCGGTTATCGCCCCGGCCCGCCGCGCCCGCACGCGCCCGCGCCCCGCGTTCCCGGTTGGCGTCCCGGCGACGTCCGCCCCGGTTTCGACGTCCGCCCCGGTCGCCCCGGCCCCGGCGGGTTAACGCCGATTCCCGCGCCGCGTCCCGGCGTCGACCGCCCCGGTTTCGACGTTCGCCCCGGTCGCCCCGGCGGTTTTGACGTTCGTCCCGGTTACCGCCCCGGCGTCGACCGTCCCGGCGTCGATATGCGCCCGGAAAACCGCCCCGGAGCCGAACGACCGCAAGTCGGAAACCGACCCGGAGCCGAGCGTCCCCAAATCGGCGACCGCCCCGGTGTCGAGCGGCCCCAAATCGGAAATCGCCCCGGAGCCGAGCGTCCCCAAATCGGCGACCGCCCCGGAGTCGAGCGTCCCCAAATCGGAAATCGCCCCGGAGCCGAGCGTCCCCAAATCGGAAACCGACCCGGAGCCGAACGCCCGCAAGTCGGAAACCGACCCGGAGCCGAGCGTCCCCAAGTCGGAAACCGACCCGGAGCCGAACGCCCCCAAATCGGCGACCGCCCCGGAGTCGAGCGTCCGCAAGTCGGAAACCGACCCGGTGTCGAGCGACCGCAAATCGGAAATCGCCCCGGAGCCGAACGCCCCCAAATCGGGAACCGACCCGGAGCCGAGCGTCCCCAAATCGGAAACCGACCCGCTTTCGACGCGACTCGCCCCGGCGGCGGTCGTTCCGACAATCGCCCCGGAGCCGCGTTGAATCGCCCCGGCCTTGAGCGACCGCAAATCGCCGAACGCCCCGCCGGAAATCGACCCGCCGCCGAACGCCCGAGCGGCCCGAATCGCGGCGGACGCCCTTAATTCTTGCGAAACAAATCGAGCGTTCCCCCTCCCCCTTGCGCTTGCGGCGCGTTCGGCGTATAATGTCGAAAAGCGGCGCGAGCGTTTTTGTCGTCGAGCCGTTCTTAACGTCGCAAACGTCGAAATCGACCGGCGTTTGCCCGCCTTTTTCTTTATTACCGTCGCGACGTCGGCGTCGCCCAACCTAAATTCAGCGTCATGACCAGATACAATCCTTCCGTCGTCGAACCGAAATGGCAACAATATTGGGAAGCGAACAAAACGTTCGCCGCGCCGCGTCTTCCGAGCGACCTTCCCGGAAACACCGACGGTAAAAAGGCTTACGTTCTCGACATGTTCCCGTATCCGAGCGCGCAAGGGCTCCACGTCGGACACCCGGAAGGCTACACCGCGACCGACGTTTACTGCCGTTTTATGCGAATGAACGGCTACGCGGTGATGCACCCGATGGGTTGGGACGCGTTCGGGCTCCCCGCCGAACAACACGCCAAAAAAACCGGGATTCACCCCCGCGTTACGACCGAAAACAACATCGCGAACTTCCGCCGCCAACTGAAAGCGCTCGGTTTCAGCTACGATTGGGATCGCGAAATCGCGACGACCGACGTCGATTATTTCCGTTGGACGCAGCGCATTTTCCTTATTCTCTTCAACGCTTGGTACGACAAAGACGCGAAGAAAGCCCGTCCTATCGACGAACTCCCGATTCCGGACGACGTTCGCGCCGAAGGCGAAGACGCGGTTCGCCGTTACGTCGACGATTTCCGTCTCGCTTATCAAATTGAAGCGCCGGTCAACTGGTGCGAAGAACTCGGCACGGCCCTCGCTAACGAAGAGGTCGTCGGCGGCGTCAGCGAGCGCGGCGGCTACCCGGTCAAGCGCGTTCCGCTTCGCCAATGGATGCTGCGCATCACCGCCTACGCCGACCGTTTGGAGGAAGACCTCGCCGACCTCGATTGGTCGGAAGGCGTTAAAGCGTTGCAACGCAACTGGATCGGCAAGAGCGTCGGCGCGGAAGTCGACTTCTATATCGGCGCTCCGGAAGGTTTCGACGCTTGGAAAGCGGCCCGCGCCGCGTCGTCCTTCCCGCGCAAACCGGGCGACGACGTCTTGCGCGTCTTCACGACCCGTCCCGACACCCTTTACGGCGCATCGTATATGGTTCTCGCGCCGGAACACCCCGCCGTCGAACGGATTACGACGCCGGAGCAAAAGGACGCGGTCGAAGAATACCGCCGTCAAGCGTCCTTCAAATCCGACCTCGACCGCACCGATCTCGCGAAGGAAAAGACCGGCGTTTTCACCGGCGCTTACGCGTTAAACCCGGTCGACGGCCGCGCGATTCCGGTTTGGATCGCCGACTACGTCTTGGCGTCGTACGGAACCGGCGCGATTATGGCGGTTCCGGCGCACGATACCCGCGACTTCGAGTTCGCGAAACAGTTCGATCTCCCGATTCGGCAAGTCGTCGCGCCGACCGAAAAGTCGAGCGTTTCGGCGGAAGAGGTCGCGAAGATGGAAACGGCGTTCACGGAACTCGGCGTCGCGATCAACAGCGGCGAGTACGACGGAACGCCGACCGCCGAATTTAAAGCGTTGATTACGGAGCGTTTAGACGCGTCCGGTTTGGGACGTAAAACGGTCAATTACAAGCTCCGCGACTGGCTCTTCAGCCGTCAGCACTTCTGGGGCGAACCGTTCCCGCTCCTCCGCGAACTTGGCGCCGACGGCGAACCGAACGGCGTCGTTCGCGCGCTCGAACCGGAGGAACTTCCGCTCGACATTCCGGCGAACCTCGTCTTCGACGCGCAAAAACGCAGTCCCGAACCGCCGCTCGAAAACGCTCCCGCCGATTGGCTTTACGTCGAGCGCGACGGCAAAAAATACAAGCGCGAAACGAACTCGATGCCGCAATGGGCCGGCTCCTGCTGGTACTACCTGCGCTACCTCGACCCGAAAAACGCCGACGCGATCGTCGACCCGGAAATCGAAAAGGCTTGGGGCCCGGTCGACCTTTACGTCGGGGGCGCGGAACACGCCGTCCTGCACTTGCTTTACGCGCGTTTTTGGCATAAAGTCTTGTACGACTTCGGTTACGTCTCGACGAAAGAGCCGTTCCAACGCCTCGTCAACCAAGGGATGATTCTCGGCGAAATGGAATACACCGCTTTCCAAAACGCCGACGGCGCTTGGGTTTCGGCGCGCGACGTCGACGTCGACAAAGCGACGAACGTCGCGACGCTGAAAGCGGACGGTTCCGAGCTTAAGGCGGTCAAACTGGCGCAAAAAGACGTCGCGAAGAGCGGCGACAATTACGTCCTCGCGTCCGATTCGTCGATCGTCGCGATCGGCAAATCGGAAAAGATGTCGAAGAGCCGCGGCAACGTCGTCAACCCGGACGACGTCGTCGCGCAATACGGCGCCGACTCGCTCCGCCTGTACGAAATGTTTATGGGCCCGCTCGAAGCGGTCAAACCTTGGAACATGGACGGCGTTAGCGGCGTCCGCAACTTCCTCGACCGCGTTTGGCGGATGATCGTTTCGCAAGACCCGGAAAAAACGGAGCTTCACGAAGCGGTTCAAGACGTCGAACCGACCGAAGAACAGAACCGCGTCCTGCACAAAACGATCAAAGCGACGACGGAAGATATTAAGGCGTTGTCGTTTAACACCGCCATCGCCCGCATGATGGAGTGCGCCAACTTCTTCAGCCGCCAAGACGTCCGCCCGAAATCGGCGATGAAGACGTTCGTTTTGCTCGTTTCGCCGTTCGCGCCGCACTTGGCGGAAGAACTTTGGCAATTGCTCGGCGCTTCGACGACGCTGGCTTACGAACCTTGGCCGACGTGGTGCGAAAACGCGCTCCGCGAAAGCGCCGTCGTCGTTCCGGTGCAAATCAACGGCAAAGTGCGCGCCCGAATCGAAGTCGCCGCCGACGCCGACGCCGACGCAATGGAAGCCGCCGCGTTGGCCGACGAGAAAATCGCCGCCGCCGTCGAAGGAAAAACGATCGTCAAAAAGATTATCGTTCCCGGCAAGATGGTCAACCTCGTCGTTAAGTAATTAAACGACGGCGCTTAACCGGCGCGTTTTTCGGCGCTCGGAAGTCGGCCTTCGAGGCGAAACGACTTTCGAGCGTCGTTTTTTCGCGCCGCTTTTCCCCAATTTAACGCCAAACCGCCGTTAAAAGTCGCAAAACCAACAATACCGTTTCCTTCCCGCTCCGTCGACTCCAAGAGCGGTCTTTTCCGCAACGCGCAAGGAGGCGCCGCTTGTCGCCGAACCGTTTCCGTTTTCCGCACTTACATCTCCACTTTCCTTGGGGTTCGCATTCGAAACCGCGTTCGACCGAAATCGATATGAGCGTCGGCCCGCTTTGGTCGAAGCTGATTCTCTTTTCGGTTCCGTTGGCGTTATCGAACGTTCTTCAAATCGCGTTCAATATGGCGGATTTAGTCGTCGTCGGGCGGTACGTCGGCGACAAAGCGTTGGCGGCGGTCGGCTCGAACGTTTCGCTCGTTTCCTTGCTCGTCTGCTTGATCGGCGGGCTGACGCTCGGCGTCGGCGTTCTCGTCGCGCGATTTTACGGAGCGAAAGACGACGCGGCGCTTCGGGAAACGGTTCGAACGTCGTTTACGACGATTGGAATCGGTTCGTTAATCTTCGCGACGATCGGCGCCGTCTTTTCCGCGCCGATTTTGCGGCTGATGGAGACGCCGGACGACGTTTTACCCTTAGCGACGCTTTATTTGCAAATTTATTTCGCCGGTTTTCCCGCCCTTGCGCTTTACAACTGCGCGGCGGCGGTGTTGCGAGCGGTCGGCGACGCGCGGCGGCCTCTTTATTACTTGACGGTCGCCGGAATTTTGAACGTCGTTCTCAACTTCATTTTCGTCGTCTTTTTCGCTTGGGGCGTCGCGGGCGTCGGAATCGCGACGGTCGTCGCGTCGGTCGTTTCTTGCGTTTTGACGCTCCGTTTTTTGGCGCGTTCGGACGCCGCGTACCGCTTTAATTACCGCGACTTGCGAATCGACCGAAACCGTTTGGGTTCCTTGCTTTACATCGGAATCCCGGCGGGAATCCAAGGTTCGATGTTCAGTTTTTCGAACGTCGTCGTTCAAGGGGCGATCAACACGCTTGGCGCGACGGCGATGGCGGGCGCGGCGGCCGGTTTGCAGCTCGAATCGTTAATTTTCGTCGCTCAAAACGCGATCGCGAACGCGTCGACGACGTCGGTCAGCCAAAACGTCGGCGCCGGTTCGTATTCGCGAGTCAAGCGGGCGGTCGCGCTTTGCGTTTTATTGGACGTAATCGCTTGCCTCCTTCTCGGCGGCGGCGCGCTCCTCTTCCGTCGCGAACTGCTCGGCGTTTTCACTCCGGACGAAGCGGCGATTCGCGCCGGAGAAATTCGCGTCGTTATTCTCGCGTCGACGTACATCCTCTGCGGCGCGATGGACGTTTGCGGCAACGCCTTGCGCGGCTTGGGTTACTCCCTTTTTCCAACGCTTGCGATTTTCTTCAGCGTCTGCGTTTTGCGCGTCGTTTGGATTACGTTCATTTTTCCGACGCGTCCGTCGCTCGAAACGATTTTCGTCTCGTACCCGCTTTCTTGGACGGTCGCGGGAATCGTCCTTTTCGCCGGTTACTTCTTGGGTCGCCGACGCGGTTTCGAGCGGCTGACGGCGGAAAGAGCGACGCCCGCCGTTTCGGTCGCCAAATAACGTTCCGCCGTTAAACGATATTCAGCCGCCAACTAACCTCCCGCCGCTCAACCGCGCCCCGTCGACAAAAAAAGCGAGCCGACGTTCGCCGCCGACTCGCTTTTTTCGTTTTCTCAACAATCAAGCGACGCGCCGTAAACCGCCGTCGCCGCTTACGTTAACGTCGCGCCGTTATTTTGTTTCCGACGCTTCCGCCGTCTCGCCGACTTCAAAAAGTCGCGCGGCGGCGATCGCGAACAGCTCCATTCCGAACGCGTCCGGGTGATTGATGTTGTTCGTCATCAACGTCAAATACGGAACGCCCGCGCGGTGCAGTTTGCCGTAAAGAGTCGGCGCGTCGGCGAACGGAACGCCGTTTTCGGCGCAAAAACTCCGGAGACCGCGAGTCAGTTGGCGCGGGTCGGCGTCGCAGTTGCGTTCCGACGTCAGCCCCATCCAGTCCGGGCGAACGTAATGCGGGCCCATAATCACCCACTCGGCGCCGATATTTTCAAAGTCGGCGCGCATTTCGCCGTACCGCCGCGCGACCGTTTCTTCGTTCATATACGCGTCGTTGACGAACTCGGAAATAATCAAGTCCGGTTTGAGCGCCAAAACTTTTTCGGCGTAATTCTTCGCGCTCCCCGGCGGCTCGTTGCGGTACGAGTCGCTGCTGCGCCCGCCCCAAGCTTCCGTCATCAACGTTATCTTCGCTTGCGGGAAGAGTTTGCGCAGACGTTCGACGAAGCGAACTTGCCAACGGCATTCGTCCGGAATGTACCCGCAGGCGGTAACGCTGTCCCCCCAAGCGAGAATCCGCACCTCGGCGCCGGACGTCAGTTTCGCCCAAGTTTTCGGGAGGAACCGCTTCGCCGCGCCGACGTCGGAGACGCTCGGAACCGCCGGCACGCCGTTCGCCGGGTCGGCGTTAAACTTCGCGACGCCGGAAACGAACGTATCGGCGTTCCCCGGGTTCGTTTCCGCGAACGCTTCGTCGATCGGGAAAACGTTGGATTCGCTCAACTTAGCGATCGGGCCGGTCGTATAAACGTTGACGAGACGCTTTTGACCTTTTTCGAGCGTCGGCGGTTGCGGCGAAAGAACGCGCGGTTCGCCTTGCAAGAGTTCCGTCGAACCGTCGGCGTTCAAAACAAGAGAGTCGATTCGCGACGCGACGCAGCGGTAAGTAACCAAAACGGCGGCGTTTGCAGCGATTTTCCCGCCGTCGAGCCGTCCGAGCGCCGACCAAGCGTCGTCGAACTGATAATCTTTCCCGCGCTCCAACGTTTCGCCGGTCGCCGCCAGCTTAACGACGACCGACGCCGGGTCGAGCGCGCCCGCGACGGCGCATTCGCAAGCGTCGACGGCGTTCAACACTTGCCCTTTCGCCCAAGGCGCGGCGCCCGGATTGAACGTCGGCAAGGCGTCGTATTTCTCGTCGACGACCGTCTTCCAAGTCGTCGGCGCGACGTCGAAAGCGACCGTCTTCCCGGCGACTTCCGTTTCGACTCGCCAATCGCCGACCAACTTCGCCGACGGCGCCGCCGCGAACGCCGTCCCGACGCCCAGCGCAAGCGCCGCGCTCAAAAGACTTATCGCCGCTCGACGATTCCGGAAGCGCCGTTTCAAGTTTCGTTCTTTTCGCATCGTTCGCGTCTCCTTTCAAGATAATCGCCAGATAAACGCGCTTTCGAGTCGCCGCAAGAAACGCCGAACGGCTCGGAAGTCGCCGAGACCGCCGAGCTGAAAAAGCGCGTCGAAAAATTTCAAAACGCCGAAACGCGGAACCGGTCGAACGCCGTTCTTAAACGCCGTCGCTCGACGGGTTAACGTCAATCGGATTCCGCGTTCGCTTCGTTGTTTTGACGTCGGAAAAACCGTCAGTTCGGGTCTTTCGCCAACTTGCGCAACGCGTCGATACCGCGTTCGATCGTCTCGACGCTCGCGGCGTAAGACAAGCGGAAGCATTCGTCGCGACGACTGAAAACGTTCCCCGGGATAACGAGCGTCTTATACTTCGTAATCGCTTTTTCGACGAACTCGGAAGCGGTTCCCCAAGGCGCTTTCGGGAACATATAGAACGCGCCGACCGGGTTGCCGAGGTCGTAAAGGTCGGAGAGGCCTTCGATCAGCATATCGCGTTTGCGGCGGAACGCTTCGACGTGTTCCGAAATATCGACGTCGAGCGACTTAAGCGCGGCCCATTGAGCGGCGTGCGGCGCGCAGACGAACGTGTATTGTTGGAATTTCAACATCGTTTGAATCAGTTCCGCCGGGCCGTGCGCGAAACCGACGCGCCAACCGGGCATCCCGTGCGACTTGCTGAACCCGTCCAAAACGAGCGTGTGCGGGTTGAATTGCGCCGGAGACGTGAACGCGCCGTGCGAGAAGCAACGGTAAATTTCGTCGCTGACGAGGAGAATCTCGTTATCGGCGGCCAACTTAGCGATCCCTTCGACTTCTTCGCGGGTCGCGACGACGCCGGTCGGGTTCGCCGGAGAGTTGAAGATAATCATCTTCGTTTTCGGCGTGATCGCGGCGGCGACTTTGTCGAGGTCGTACTTGAAGTCCGGGTAAGTGTCGATACAAACCGGCGTCGCGCCGACCATCTTCACCAACGATTCGTACATAACGAAATAGGGGTCGAAAAGGATCACTTCGTCGCCGGGGTTGACGAACGCCAACGCGGCCAAGAGGAGCCCGCCGCTCGTCCCGCTGGTAACGAAAACCTTGCGGTTCGGGTCGTTATATTCGGCGTCGACGTTCGCTTGCAGGCGGTCGATCAACGGTTTAACGCCTTGCGTCGGCGTGTAACCGCTCTTCCCGGCGTTAATCGCTTCGATCGCGGCGTCTTTCGAGGGTTGCGGCATATCGAAGTCCGGTTGGCCGATGGAGAGGTTGATCGGGTTTTCCAGCTTGGCGCCGAGGTCGAAGACCTTGCGGATGCCGGACGAATCGAACTTGCGCGAACGATCGGAAAGCCATTTATCGTACATTGCGTAACCTTTCTAACAAGCCGACTTGCGTCGACCGAAAAACGCGGCGTCGTTCGAGGCGCCGTCGAGCGTTAAGCGTCGAGCCGATTTCCCGCTCTCCGACGTTTTCGCCGTCGAACGCGGCCCGTTTCGCCGTTTTCCGCTCGCAATCCGTTAAAATACCGTTATTTAAAGCGCGCCGACGCAAAAAAGTCGAACGCGATTTTGTCCTTATTACTATAGGGCCCGTTTTCCGCCGCCCTTCTCCGCCTCGTTTGCCGTCCGCTTGGTCTGTCGTCAAAACCGGCGCGACCGGTAAAATCGGGCGAGAAACGCAAAAAAATAGGCGCATATTAAGTTATTTTACCCCAAAATTTCCCGACGTCGAGACGTTTTATCCGGCGCGTCCCGATTTTTCGACGATTTTTCCCTTTTCCGACGTTTCCCGCCCGCTCGTTTCGCCGAAGTCGGTCGCGCCGGTCGAAAAAAAACGTTAATTTTCGAAAAATTGCGCCGCGACGCTTGAAAATCGACGCCGCTTTTGTTAAGATTAAAACGTTCCGTCGTTGGAACGGCCGCTCGTTCGGCATTTTTCGCCAAGTCTTCTTATTTTAACGCAACGTTCCGCCGAGTTTGCCGCTCGTCGGACGCGGGAGATTTTTATGTCGCGACCTTCGCTCCGTTCGTTCGTTTTCGGACGACCGTTCAACTCGCTCAAAACGTCGGGCGCCGCGCTCGCCCTCGCCGCCGTTTCGTTGGGGGCGCCGTCCCTCTTCGCCGCCGACCCGGTCGACGCGACGATCGTTTCGCAAAACGTCGTCAATAAAATCGACGAAAAAGTTTACTCGCACTTCCTCGAACATATTTACAACTCCTGCAACGGCGGGCTTTGGGGCGAACTCGTTTGGAACCGCTCCCTCGAGGCCGGAACCGACCAAAGCTGGAGCTGGGCCGACGGCGTTATCAAGCAGGACTCCCGCGCGAACGACCGCCGCCTTCTCCTCGGCGCCGAACTGCAAGGCGACGCCCCTTGGACCGATTACGATATTCGCGTAACCGCCCGAAAAATCGACGGTTCCGAAGGTTTCCTCCTGATGTTCCGCGCCGCGCCGGATCAGTCGAGCTATTACTGGGTCAACGTCGGCGGTTGGGAAAACAAGTTCATCGCGATCGAAAAGGAAACGCCCGCGACGAACGGTCGCCGCGTTACGGTCGGCGAGCGCAAACCGTTCCCGGCGATTGAAAACGGGCGGATTTACGACTTCCGCGTTCAAGTCGTCGGCGCCAACATTAAAGTCTTTATGGATCAAGAGTTAGTTCTCGAAGTCGCCGACTTCGCCGACGACGCGCCGAAATCGGGTTGCGTCGGCGTCGGGACTTGGGGAACTCGCGCCGAGTTCGGGACGGTTTTGGTTCGCGACATGAACCGTAAAACGCTGTACGACTCGACTTCCGAAAAACCGGTCGCGCTCAAAAACGCTAAAGTCGACGTTCGTTTCTGGAAAGTCGAAGGCGACGCCGAACGCAAAACCGGCGACGCTCGCAACAGCGCGAAATACGTCCGTTTCAACGGGTTAGGCGCGATTTCGCAACCGAATTTCGCGTTCCAAGAAGGCGAAACTTACGACTACTCCTTCTGGGCTCGCGGCGCCGGGAAAGCGACCTTCGCCTCCGCGGTCAAAGACGGCGAAACGGCGTCCGAAAAAGCGTTCGCGGTCGACGCTAAAGACGGTTGGGTCAAGTACGTCGGCGAATTCAAAGCCCCCGCGACGACCGACGCCGGGTCGATCAAGTTGACGCTCGCTCCGAACGACGGCGCGTCGCTCGACGTCGACCAAATCTCGGTTTTCCCCCGCTCTTGGGCCGAAAATTCGAAAGGCTTCCGCCCCGACCTGCTCAACGCGATTAAAGAAATCCAACCGAAGCTAATTCGTTGGCCGGGCGGCTGTTACGCGTCGGCTTACCGTTGGAAATCCGGGATCGGCCCGCAAGACGACCGCGTGTCGTATCCGCTCGAACTTTGGAACGACGTCGACGTCAACTCGTTCGGGCTCGACGAGTTTATTACATTCTGTCGCGAAGTTGGCGCGGAACCGATTATGGTCGTCAACGTCGGCACGAAGCAATGGACGGACGCGGTCGGCCCGTCGGTGAACGGCGTCGACTGGATTCAAGAGGCGGTCGACTGGTTCGAATACTGCAACGGCCCGGCGACGTCGAAATGGGGCGCCGTCCGCGCTAAGAACGGTCATCCGGAACCTTACGGCGTCAAATATTGGGAAATCGACAACGAAGTTCGCGGCTCCGACACCCCGGTGCAACGTTACATTTCGATCATCAAGGAACTCGTCCCGCGTTGGAAGGCGATCGACCCGAACGTCAAAATCATCGCTTGCGGCTCTTGGATGGGCGACCGCGACGCTTGGGACTCCGCGATTCTGAACGGCGCCGGCGAGTATTTCGACTATCTGTCGACGCACCGTTACGACGACCCGAACGGCTTCGTTAAGAATCCTTGGGAAAACCAATATTTCTTCGAATCGCGTCGCGATATGATCGCTAAGTCGCCGAACAAAGCGATTAAGATGTTCGACTCCGAATGGAACGCGCAATCGACCGACTGGCGCACCGGCCTGCACGCGGGCGGGATTTTGAACTGCTTCGAACGCGTCGGCGACACGCTGGAAATCGCGGCCCCGGCCCTCTTCCTGCGGCACGTCTCGGCGACCGCTTGGGACAACGCGTTCGTCAACTTCGACAACGACCAATGGTTCCCGGCGCCGAACTACGTCGTGATGAAACTTTGGCGCGAATCTTACGCTCCGAACCGCGTCGAGCTAAAATCGGACGTCGCCGATATGAACGGCAAAACGCCGGTCATCAACGCCGTCGCGACGAAATCGGAAGACGGTAAAACGTTGTATTTCAAGGCCGTGAACAACCGCGAAACCGACGTCGAGTACCGCGTCGCCCTCGCCGACGCGAAAGCGAAAGCCGTCAAAGCGACGGTCGTTTCGCCTGAAGCCGCCGACGCGAAAGCTAAGTTGCGTCAACGCAACGACATTGGCGCCGCCAACCGCATTGTTCCGCGCTCGGTCGAAGCGAAGATCGTCGACGGCAAGATCGTCGTCGAAGCGCCGTCGTACTCCGCGCTGGTCGTCGAGATTACG
The DNA here is from genome assembly GCA_017937485.1 of Thermoguttaceae bacterium. Taxonomy (GTDB): domain Bacteria; phylum Planctomycetota; class Planctomycetia; order Pirellulales; family Thermoguttaceae; genus RUG369. The sequence continues at coordinate 2,311 of JAGBDN010000062.1, read as the reverse complement.
GTCGAATGATCGCTTAACGCCAACCTTCGCAAGGGTTAGCCGCGCCGACCGTTTTCTCCGGAATCCGGTCGACGCGGCGCCCTTTCGCTTTCTTTCTCGTTTGACGCTTCCCCCTCAAACGGCGCGTTTTCAACTCTTACGTTCGGCGAACGTCGACGAAACGGCGTTTGCCGATTCTCGTTCAAGGCGCGGCGGCCTCTTCCGCAACCGTCGACGTTGCAAACGTCGCAACCGCGAAAAACGGCGCCGGTCGCCCCAAAATCGCCCCAAAATCGCCCAAAAATCTTGACGCCAAACGTCGCTAAATTTACAATAGTTAGCGTCAAGACGACCGGACGCGGACGCCGCGTCGCCCTAAATCTTCAACGCCTCTTATTCAAGGAGTTATACAATGAACACGGAAACGCTCGCGCTCAAAATCGAAGAGCAAATTTACCAAAAAGCGGTCGCCGCGATTAGCGGTTGGAACGAGAGCGATATTTACGTCGCGTCGTTTTATTCTTGGCAAGACGAAGACGACCCGTGCAAGCCGCGCCTTACGATCGGTTACAACACGGAGCGCCAATACGAAAGCGCGTTGGAGGAAGCGGACGGCGACGCGAACGACGCTCGCTGGAATTACGCTTGGTTCCTCCAAGACGAAGACGCGTTTTGCGAACACGGCGGCGACGCGGAAGCGGAAGAGCTTATCCGGCAATGGGTTGCGTCGCAAGGAATCGACGAGGAAGATTGGGAGGCTTGCGAGCCGTTGGAAGGCGCGTTCAACGATATTCTCGTTCGAGTCGTCCAACGCTTGCGCCGCGACGGCGTCCTGAAAGCGCGTTTGGGTCGAGAGATTCCGGTCTTGATTCACGGCTTGGAATACTACGAGGAAACCTTGGAAATCAACGAGTTAGCGAACGGCGCGGAACTGCTCGACCCGGGTTTCGTCGCCCTCTGCAACGGCGAATGAACGCCGATTCGCCCCCGTTTTTCGACGCGGCGCCGCCGACGCGATGTCGCGTCAAAACCAAAACGCTTCCGAACGTTCTATCTTTCCTTCGCTTCTCGTTTTCTTGGTTCCAACCCCGTCAAAAACGCCGTTTTCTCTCCCGCCGCAAACGTTTCGCCGCCGACGGTAAAAACGCCGAACAAATCGCGAAAAATTTCTCGTTTTTTCCTTGAAAATCGCTCTCAAAAGCGGTATACTGAATAGCGTCGCGGCGGCGCGTCCGGTTTTCTCGCCGCGTTTCGCCCGACCGACGTTGCGCAATTTCACCGGAAAGCCAAGCGTCGCCCCTCCCCAAAGAATCGCGTCGGGAGCCGTTTTTGCCGCCGCAACATCAACCTTCGCAGCGACTTATGTTTAAGGAGCGCAACCAATGAAATACGAATGCAACGACCCGCGCCTCCCGTCGACTAATATTACCGACCAAGAACTCATTCGAATTCGTCTAAAACTCGGCGACGTTTTCGAAATTTCCACCGAACGTTATTGCGAAGTGCGCCCCAGTTACCTTGAAGGCTGGTTGAACAGGAAGGAGCGCCCCGTCGTCTCGCCTCGCGGATATATTTACGGACAAGTCGTTTACGAAATTCTACTCCCCGACTGGAACCAAGGCCGACGCCGCCTGCTCCTTCGCCTGTTCGAAGGCTCGTTTGCCGAACCGCTGGAAATGCAAGACGTTTTGCGTTTACCGACGCAGTTTCACGCGTATATCGGCTATTATGCCCCCGGCGATTTGCGAGCCGACGACGTCCTACGCGTCGTTGGAAACGTCGAGCCGCCGGAACGTTACCGCGAACCGCCAATAACGAAACGGTACGAGTTTTACGAGCCTTGGAAACAAAAGATTTGGACGGTTGGAACGAACGTTTACGCGTCGGAGGGGCCGGAACGTCGCACCGTCGGCCCGATTCTTCCCGACGAATATAAAAATTGTCCCGACGGCGAAACGCTTAAAGGCGCCAGAGGCGTCGCCGTCCTTTTGAGCCGTTGGGAAACGGGTTGGACGGATTCCAGCGATACGGAGCCGACGCCGCCGGCGAAAGTCGTCCCGCACGAAGAGCCGAATTGGGCGGATTGGGACGAAATTAGCAAGCGGCGAGAACGTGAAATATGGTGGGAAAATTATCATAACGAAAATTTTCCTTACTCGCTCGTCGATCCTTGGAAGGTTGTCCCGAAGCAGAGCCAGGCCCAAAAGCGTCGCAACTCGATTAAAAAACCGCTGTTGCAACTTTTGAACTAGTTCGACCGAAACGCGCAAACGTACGAATAAATCGGCGACACGGACGTGCGGGACCACATCCGCGACGCGCTCAACGACGG
>JAGBDN010000061.1 GCA_017937485.1 Thermoguttaceae bacterium | reverse complement strand
GTTCAACGACAAAGTTGCCGCGCGGTTTCGGCAAAAGCGGCTCGATTTTTTGTATTGTTTTTTAGTGATCTTCATACGCGCATTATACCATATTCGCAACGGTTGCGCAAGGGGAATGTCAAATTATGACAACACGCCCTAGGGCTGACGTATAACGAAAACCGGCTCTTGACGGACGCGCTCGGGCGTTGCGTCGAGGGGTTGTCGACGGCGCAAATCAAAACGGGAAACTGGGTCGACGAACTCGGGCGCGTTCGGACGCATTTAGGCGGTTTTACCGACGGCGTTTCGCGAACGCTCCTCGCGATGGGCGCGTATTCGGACGAAATTGGCAATATTTACAACGCGTCCGGCGAGCTGATCGGGCAAACGGAGAAGTTGGCTCGAGCGCTCGAGCGAGAGGAAGCGGAAGCGGCGCGCAAGGCGGCGGAAGCGGAACGCGCTCTCGCGGAAGGACGCAAGGCGGCGGACGAAGCGTTCGGCAAGACGGTCGACGGCGTTTCGCAACTTTCGGGGCAATTCGCGACCCTTATCGCGGTGGTTGCGACGGCGGACGGCGGGTTTTCGGAGCTTCAACGCAATTTAGTTTCGGCGGCGGAAAGCGTCGCGGCGGCGGGCGGAGCGTTTCAGTCGTTGCGCTCGATGCAAGAGGCGGCGGGCGCCTTTTCATTCGCGGAACTCGCAAGCTCCGGAAAGGCGGCGGTTGCGACGTTTCGCGGGCTGACGGTTGGAACGACAACCTTGCGCGGCGCTTTTCTCGGTTTATGGACGGCGGGCGGGCCGCTTTTGCCAATATTGGGCGCGGTCGCGACCGGCGTTTTCGCGTTTTGGGCGACGAACAAAGCGGAAGCGAACGCCGCCGACTTGCTTTCCGAGTCGTTCAAGAAACTGGAAGCGTTGGCGAAGGCCGCCGGGAAGGAGATTCGCGGCGTCAAGGACGCGCTCGAACTCGGCGCGTTCGCGGAACCGAAGTCGGCGCTCGACGAAGCGGCGGAAAAAGTCGCGGCGGCGGAAAAGAAGATCGAAGAAACGAAAGCGCGTTTCGCCGAAAGCGCCGGGCGCGCGGGCGGTTCCGGAGCCGGGTTCGGCGCCGCCGGAATGTTGACCGCCGCCTTGGAGCCGCTCGAAGCGGAGCGCAAAAACGCGATCGCCGAATATAACGACGCGGCGAAAACGCTTGTCGACGAAGCGCGCCGGTCGCAAGAAACGGAGTCGGAGCGGCTCGAAGCGCAAAGAGCGCAATTCGCCGAAATTCTCAAGTACGCCGAAGCGGAGAATCGCGGCGTTATCGAGCGGCAAATCGCCGAGCTTAACGTCCAAATCGCCGCCGCAAAAACGAAAGAAGCGAACGCGGCGAACGCGAGCGCCGTCGAAACGGAGGAGTCGGCGCAAGCGGCGAAGGCGGCGCGCGACGCGGCCCGGCAAACGCTTTTCCAAACGACCGGCGTCGACGGAACGGAGACGAAACCGGTTTCGCTCGCCGACGCGCAAGCCGATTGGGCGGACGCGCTCGCCGCCGGAATCGTCGGTCAAAAGGAATACGACGCGGCGCTTGTCGCGCTAACGGGGCAAACGCGGGAAAAGCTCGGCGTCGAAAAAACGGCGGGGGAACGGCTCGCCGAAACGACGGCGGCGCTCGTCGACGCGTATCAAAACGGCGCGATCAACCAAGCGGAGTTCGAGGCGAAAATCGCCGAAGCGCGGGAAGCGTCGCTCGCCGACTTGGGGTATTCCGGCCTGTTGGCGCGGGCCGCCGAGTCGACGCAAAAAGCGCAAACGGCGCAAGAGCGTTATCAAGCGGAGCTGAACAAATACGCCGACGCGCTCGAAAAGGGGCGCGTCAACCAAAAGGAATACGACAAAGCCGTCGCCGCCGCGAAGACGATTTTCGACCGAGAAACCGCCGCCGAAAAAGCGTCGGAGCGAGAAAAAACGCGTTCCGAACTCGGCGTCGACGCGGCGCTTGACGCGCTCAAAACGCCGCTCGACAAGTTTAACGAAACGACGGCGAAGATCGCGGCGGCGTTCGAACGCGGCGACGTCGACGCGCAAGAGAGGGCGGCGCTCGAGCAAAAGGCGCAAACCGATTACGCAAGGGCGACCGAGTCGCAAGAGAAGACGGCGGAGCGCGCCGCGCCGAAACCGGAGAGCGAGAAGGCCGCCGCGTCGCTTCGCGAAGGGAGCGTCGACTTGTATCGAGCGCAAATTCAAGGGGAAAAGTCGTTTCAAACGAAAATCGGTTCCGCGACCGAACGAGCGGCGCAAGCGACCGCGGCGACCGTTCCGGCGACGACGCAAACGGCGAACGCGGTCGCGACGGTCGCGGCGACGGTCGCGCCGAAAGCGACCGAAGAATCGAGTTTTTGGGAAAAAGCGTTGGCGGTTCTCGAATCGATTCGCGACGCGGCGACGGAAACGCGGTCGTCGTCGGACGCGACGGCGGGAACGCTCGACAAAATCTTGCGCAACGCGGCGGAGGTATTCGGCTAATGGGCGTCGTAAAAGCGGACTTGCGGGAAGACGGGCGCGAGATCGATTTCGAACGAATCGGGCGCTGGGCGAACGGCAAGCAAATTTTCGCCGTTTCGGGGCGGCTCGTTTACGACGTTTACGTCGATTCGCCGCTTGACGGCCCGGCGACGATCGCGACGTCGCCGGTTTTGCCGCGTCAAGGTTCTTGGTACGTCGAAAACGGGCTCGTTTACGTCGGCGTTCGCGTCGGGAAAATCTCGCCGCGCTTCGTCGGCCCGGACGGTTCGCTCTTCCTTTGGCGGGCGACGTTTCCGGTCGAAGGCCGAACGAGCAAAACGATTCGCGCCGGAGACTCGTCGTCCGACGCGGAGACGTCCGAAACGGAAGACGGCGCCGAAACGCCGACCGACGACGCGGTTCTTTTGACGTTTTCCGCGTCGATTACGACGGAGGATTATTCGCTCCCGGCGGACTTGGACGGACGTTTTAACGTCAACTCTTTGGGGGAATGGTTCGCCGACCCGATTATTTACAAGAGCGGCGTCTTGGAGTTGCGTTATCGCCGCGAAGAATTTTCGAACCCGCTCGCGAAAATTTGCGACTTTCACAACGCGACGAACTCGGACGCTTGGGGCGGTTTCGCGCCGGGAACGTTGAAGGCGGAAATAACGTTTTCCGCCGAGACGCGGGCCGAGTCGACGAGTTTCGACGTCGATTATAAAATCAGTTGGCGTCCGCGCGGCTGGAACGACGTGAAGACGAACGCCGGTTTGTACGCGAAGAGCGGGGAACGCGTCGTCCGGGTAACGAACGCCGACGGAAGCCCGTCCGAGTCGCCGGTTTTGCTCGCCGCCGACGGAACGCGCCTTCCGACCGGTTCGGAGCCGCTTTATTTAACCTTCCGAACGATGTTCCCCAAACCGTTCGCCGCGTTGGGCTTGCCGTCGCCGTTCGAAATCTAATCGCGACGTTTCCGCTTCCGGCGCGTCGCAAACGAGCGGGAAGTCGTCGGAACGTCGAACCGCAAACCAACGGCGTTTTTTGATTTTTTGAAAAATGTTGCAAAGCAAAGGCGCAAATTCGCGCCGCCGCAAGGAAAGGAGCCGCCCGCCGATGACTCGACCCGTCCGCTTAACGAAAACGTTCGCCGAACGCGTCGCGAAACAACTGAACGCGCCGGAGCCGACGACGCAACATCGCGCCGCCGATTCCCGCTTTTACGACGTTCGCCCGGCGCGGATTCATTCCGGTTGGGAGTGGGACGCCGAGGCGAACGTTTGGCGCGGAAAAATGAGTTTGGCGCCCGACGATTATCCTTGGTTCGACGTTTGCGCGCCGCTTCGAACGCAAGCGCAAGGCGCGCCGTATCCTCGCGACGCTTACGTCGTTTGGCGCGGGCGTTGGGAACTGCTCGAAGACGAAATCGCGCTCCAAACGACGCCGCGCGACGTCTTGATCGGGCTCGGCGAACCGGAAACGGTTCAAGCGGTCGAGGCGTTCCCGAACCCGCAAAAACAAGAGTTTCTAACCGGCGTCGCGGTCGATCTTATCGAAGATATGCCGACGGTGAAAATTTGGTCGTCGGACGCGGCGCCGTCGTCGGCGATCGGTCAGGGGTGCGTCGAATACGTCGCGTCGGTTGTTTTGCGCAACGGCGAACTTGTAACGACAAAGAAATATCTTTGTTGGCGGATAACGACGGATCGTCCGTTTTACGCCGTCCAACACAGCAATATGGCGCCGACGCACCCGACCGCCGAAGCGTTGACGGCGCTTGGAACGCCGACGCGCGCGACCGCCGTCGTCGGTTATCCCGACGTAAAAACCGCCGCCGTCGTCGCCGACGCCGAACTTCTGCGATGACCGCCGCCGTTCGCTAAACGTCGCGACGAAAGACGTCGCGGTTCCCGCCGATTGGACGAATTGAACCGCGTCGCGTCGCCTGCGTCGACGTTAGTTCGGCGCGTCGGGCGACGGATTCAAAAACGCCGATTTACAACCGTCGAGCGCGAAACGGGCGATCATCGGCGCGAGTTCTTCGCCGCGTTCCTCGGCGACCAGCTTCAAAAACTCAAGTTCGCCGTCGGTGAAACGAATCGACAGGCAGTTGCGCCGCGCCTCCGACTCCGGCAACGGCTTGCGACCCGCTTTTTTCCGCATTCGCTCCTGTTGTTCCGAGAGCGCCGCGCGAAACGCCGGGTCGGACGAGCCGTTTTTCATTTGCTCGAGCGTCAAAATTTCCGCGTCGAGCGACGTAATTTTTCGCGTCATGCCGTTCCCTCCGAGGCGCTTTTGAGGCCGTATTTGGCGGCGACGGCGCGCGTCATTTCGTTTTTGATTTTCAACAGACGTTCGTAAGTCGCCTCCAATTCCGGCGACTCTCGACGCTTGGCGTGAAGGTCGACCAGCAGACGGTACAGACTTTCGGCGCCGGGAATCTCCGCTTTGACGGCGCGATTAAGAACCGTCGAACCTTTTTCCGCGCCGTACAATTCGCGCAATTCGCGAATACCCATAACGTTCGCTCCTTTCCTTGCGAAGGTGAAAAACTCTCTTCCCCCTTGCGAGGGAAGAGAGCCGCGTTAAGCGTTACTCGACTCGGTCTCGAACCTCCTTAACGATTCGCCGTTTCTCGGAAACCTCGATAACGACGCGGTCGACCGTTTCGATCCAGCCTTCGCAAGGGCGACGCTTGCGCGCCGCGTCGAGTTCCAGCGTTTTGTCGAGCGACCGTCCGTTCGCGTCGAAGACTTCGTAAAACCATTGAGAATAAACGCTCATTGCGAGCCTCCTTTCAAGTAAGAGGTTGAAATTATCGAGGATTATTTCCTCGATCCGCTCTAATTATATCATATTTAGAGATTCTGGAAATAGTGAAAGCGAGGTTTTTCGCGAAAAAACGTCGAAGTTTTTTGCGTTCGAAACGACGTTAACGCGCCGTTTGGCAAAAGTTGCGCCGCTAACCGATTTCGGCGGCGATTTGCGCGGCTTTTTGGAAGTCGCGCTCGGCGTAGATTTGCGTCGTGTCGGCGTTCGCGTGTCCGAGGACGACTTGCGCCGCTTCGAGGCCGAACTTCGCCCGGATTTGCGTCGCGGCCAAGTGGCGGAGTTGGTTCGCCGTCCAAGGTTCGACGCCCGCTTTTTCGGCGGCCCGCTTGATCGTCTTCGTGTACGATAACGTGTCGTAACGGTCGCGAACGCGCTCGTCGAGCCGCGCCCGACGTTCGGCGTCGCGCTTGCGTTGCGACGGCGTAAGGGGCGACTTGCGGACGGCGCGGCGTTCGCGGGCGCGTTCGAGCCAAGCGTCGCGCGGCGAGAAAAGCGGCTCGGTCGGCGAATTTTCGCGCTCGAGCAGGTACGGCGTTAGAATCGATTGCGCTTTCGGCCCGAGCGGGATTCGCTTGCCGTCGTCGGCGTCGCGGGTCAAGTGTTGCGTTTTCCAGCTTTCCGGGCGATAAACCCAAACGGGCCCGGTCGTTTCGAGATCGCAAGGACGCATCGAGCAGATTTCTCCGGGACGACAGCCGCAAAGAAGTTGAACGCGAACCATCGCGGCGACGACGCTCGGCAAAAACGGAAGCGTCGCGTCGACGGTCTCCGGAGCGACCGGCTTCACCGGCGGCGCTTCGCGGGCGGCGGAGCGTCCCCGTTTGAGCGGCGGCGCGGCTTGGAGCCCGACCAAAACGGACGGGTCGACGTAACCCTCGACGACGCCCCACTTAAACGCGGCGCGAACGCACTGAACGAGCGTGTTGATATACGAACGGCAATAGCGGCCGGAGTTTTCCCAGTCGCGCTGAATCGCTCGAAGCCGAACGACGCCGAAGTCGCGAACGCGAAGCCGGTCGAGCGGCGCGACAAAAAAGGGCGCGAGCGCGGCGCGAAAACGTTCGGTCTGCTTGGTCGACTTGCCGTTTTTGACGTAATAATCGCGAGCGCGAGCGAGGAAAGCGGAGGCAAATTCGCAAAGGAGACAATCGGGGCCGGTTTCGACGACCGGGCCGGTCAAGTATTCGGCGATTACGCGTTCGTACTCGGCGTAAGACTCCGGCGAACCGTATTTTCCGAGGTAGACTTTGCGCCCGCGAAGAGTAACGTAAGCGAGATTTCGGTCGGCGCGCCGACAGATTTTTGGCAATCGATTCTTCATTTTTCGTCCCGGGACGAAAAACGCGTCGAAAACCGCGAAATTTCTTGCTAGAAGAACAGTCTTTAAGTTATTGGGAACTAACAACTTAAAGCAGTGGAGCCAACCGGGATCGAACCGGCGACCTCCGGCTTGCAAAGCCGGCGCTCTCCCAATTGAGCTATGGCCCCGAAAAACGTTATGGAAACGCGGGAAAAACCGCGATAAAATAAAACAACGTTTGTTATATTATAGCCGCGTCGCGCGCAACGTCAAGGGGGGCGCGGATTTTTTAGCGTAATTTGCTAAAATTTTCAAAAGACGACGCCGGAGGGGAAAGATAATCAAAAGGAAAAGAACGCGCGAGAAGAGGAAACTTTCGACGAGAGGGAGATTGCGGCAATGCGTAACCTCCGGCGTTTGAATTTTAAGAACCGCGTTGGACGGCGCGGCGATTTTACATAGGGAAACGGAAAGACGCATTTTAAACGAAAAGCGCGTCGGCCCAAAGAACGAATCGGCGTCGTAAATTTTAAACGCGGCTTAAGTAGCGTAAAATAATGGGGGATGCGCGTCAAAATCTTGAGACGACGGAGGATTAGATTTCCCGCGTCGACGGCGATCAAACCGTCGGCGCGGAAAAAAAACAAAAACTAAACGACGTCGCGATTTTACGGGGAAATCGTTGCTAAACTTAACAAACGTCGAAAGTTGGGAAAACGTTCACTGATATTTTCGAAGCGCGTCGAGGGCGCGATTGCAAAAGAGCGCGTCGACGACCGCGGGATGACCGCCAAAAGCAAACGTTTCAAGCCGAACGACGGAACGTTCCGAATCGCGTAAATCGACAAAAGCGACGGTCGTTTGTCGCGAACTCGAAACGTTGGCGCCGCAATCGGTTGCGACGGGATAAGGGCCGATTGCCAAACAGAAAGCGACGTCGGCGTCGAGCGTCGCTAACGTCGAACGGAGCGCGTCTGAAATTTCCGTTTCGACAACTTGTTCCGGGCCGAACAGATCGCGCGGTTGAGACGGTAAAACGTCGGAAGGCGAAGCGGTTGAAATTGCGCTCGTCGCGTCGGACGGAGCGAGAACGGACGCCGGAAAAAGGCGAGCGAACGCGTCGCGATCCGATTCGCCGAAAACTCTTGCAAACGCCAAGACGTCGTTTTCGATTTTTGACGCGAGCAAACCGCGCGTGCCCCATTCGAAAACGCCGACTTTTAAACACTGCGCTCGTAAAACGCGACTAACGACGCTTTGTAGTGTTTCGTCTTCTTCGCCGAAAATAAATTCGCCCGCTCGATCGTAGATAAACTTCGACGTTTCATCGATTTGACGCGCGCACTCGGCTTCGCTTGAACCTTCCGCTAAAATACGTAGCGAAATAACGCTTTCTTTCGCGGTGATTCCGACGGTCGGAACGCGATCGCGCGCAATGAGATTCGGCAGGCGCGCTTCAAGAGCGCTTTCGCCGGCGCCAAAAGTGCGAATCGTTTTGGAACGATAAACCGAGCGTCGGCCTTCGAGAAGGCGGTCGGCGAAGCGTTCGACCGCCGCGCGACCGTTCGGGCCGTTCCACATTTCGCGCATTTCGGCGGGAACGCCCGGGAAGAAGAGCGCGATAAAGTCTTGTTTAGCGTCGGATTGCGGTAACGACGGTTCGTTTGGGAAACGCGACGCGGCGTCAAGTTGAGAACGCGAACCTTCGAAGTAAAAGCCGGGCGCCGTGCCGTTCGGATTGAAAATGATTTGCGAGCCGGCCGGGAAATACGCCTGAATTTTGTTCGATTCCGTCATAACGCGGCCGCGACGCGCGAAAAGCCGTTCGATGTGCGCGAACGAATCGGGATCGAAGGTCAAGTCGCCGCCGAGGGTTTGCGACGCAACTTGCCGCGTTAAATCGTCTTGCGTCGGGCCGAGACCGCCGGTAACGACGACGACGTCGGCTCGGCGGAAGGCGAGCGCAAACGCGCCGGTCATCGCCGAATAATCGTCGCCGATCGTCGAGTGGTAAAGAACGCGGACGCCGATTTCGGAGAGAGAACGGCTCAAATATTGGGCGTTCGTGTCTAAAATCGCGCCGGAAGTTATTTCATCGCCGATAGATATGATTTCGGCGATAATTCGGCGCGGCGACGAAACGGTTTTCGCGGCAAAATCGGGAACCGTCGGGGAACAATTTTCTTTTTCGGTTTTCATCTTGCGTTATTATTGGGGTTGCGTATGGGAAGGAAAAGGCGGACGTTCATTTGTTAACCGCGCGCCCTAGCGTCGCCGCAAACCGCGGTCGAGCTTAAACAACCGGCGGAGACCGAGACGCGACATAATGGCGACGGCTCGCAACGCTTCTTTGCGATTGATTTTGGAAACGCCGAAACGTCTGTCGACAAAGACGATAGGAAGTTCGGCAAAACGAGCGTCGACGAGACGTAAACGGTAAAGCAGCTCCTCGAAAAAGGAGTAGCCTTGCGAAACAATCGCGTCGAAGTCGAGCTTTTGCAACGTTTCGACGCGATAGCAGCGATAAGAGCCGCTATTGTCGCGCGTGCGTAAACCGAGCGTCAACCGCGCGTAAGCGTTGACGCAACGGCTCATTATACGACGCCGCAACGGCCAGTCGGGCGTCGCGCCGCCGGGAACGTAACGCGAACCGATAACGACGTCGACCGGTTCTAAGGACGAATGGACGCTAACATTATGCGTAGGAGTCGTTTGCGGCTTGTCGGAAGACGCGGGTTCCTCCGCCGTTTCGCCGTCGAGTCGCGCTAAGAGTCGCGGCGCGACCTCGATAGGATGGCTGAAGTCGGAATCCATATTGACAACGCGTCGATAACCGTTTTCGACGGCGAAACGCAATCCGGCGACGACGGCGGAACCGAGTCCGCGTTCGTTTTGACGGACGATTACGTTGATGCGTATGTCGTTTTGGGACGCGGTTTGCGCCCACTTGCCCGTGCCGTCGGGCGAGTTGTCGTCGACGATTAAAACGTCGGCTTGAGGAACGGTCGTTAGAATTGCGTCGACGAGTCGCGGAAGATTCTCGATTTCGTTATACGTCGCTAAAACAAACAAAACGTCTTTAACGGCGGGAGTTGCGACGACGTCGGATAATGTGGCGCGCGTATTCATTGGATTATTGCGGAAAATATAAAATCAAAGGCAAGTTAAACGGCGTTGAGTAACGTTTTTTTTAGCTCTTTTTAAAGCGTTGGCTTGTCGTTGGTTGCGTTTCGAACGCCTTGGAGGAACTTTTGGTATTCGGCGTCGAGTTCTTCAAAGGAGCGACCGGTAAGTTTTTCGAGCGTATTCGGTTGATCGACTCCTTGGTAAATTGCGTAAATGTAAGCAATAAAAGCGTTTCGGTAAGCTCCGTCGCGATAATGAAAAAAGAAAAAAGTTAGTCCGGTCGCTTGCGCGTATAAACGTTGCAACAGCGGCATATCGTTGGTTTGAAACGATTCGCGCGTCGCCGCGACGTATTGACGCAACGGAATATAAGTTTTTTCGTCAAAAAAACTAGCGACCGCTTGCCGCAACCGATACGTTTCGACGCCGCCAAGTTTCGCGTTTGAAGCGTTTAGCGCGTAAGTTTCCATATAAGTCGCGACGCCTTCGACCGCCCAAAAATTGGCGCGGCGGCCGGGTTGCGAAACCGGTTTGTTGCGTCCGGAAGTCGCGAGATAACACTCGTTAAAGAGCTGATGCGTTACCTCGTGCGCGAGAAGCGAGAACAAGTCGAACTCGTATTCGTCGTTCGGCGACGGCTCGTAAACGAAGATGCAACGCATATTCGGCAGGTACCAACCGATGCTGGCGTCGACGTTTTCGTCGTGTTTGCGAAGTTCGCGCAGATACTCGTCGCGATTGCGGTAAAGTATGATGCGATGCTTCTTCGCGAGCGCGGCGCCGTTGGCGTTAAATCTCGACGTCCATTGCTTTTCCGACGCGACAAAACGATAATAAAGACGCAGCCAAGATTGGTAATACGTCTCCAAAAAGCGTCCTATTTCGACGCCGCGTTCCAACGAAACGCGCGAAAGTATCGAAAAATGTTCGGTTTCGACGCGCCAACCGGAGGAACCGGCGAGGATTTTTTCCGCTTCTTCCGCTTCGGAAATCCAGCGATTGCGGTAGTAACGTTCGCCCTTTTCGTAACGTTCGACCCGATCTTTCGGCAACCAACCGAAGCGCGGCGTTTCTACTTCGCCTTTGTTAAGTCGTTCTATTTCCCAACTTGAGCGCCAAACGCCGTCGCGTTCTTCGTAACCGAAAAAGCGACGGGCGCCTTCGTGGTCGGGGTCGATTACAAGCGCCGTTTGCGCGCAAGCGAACGCTTCGTAACCGCGTTTTTCGTCGGCGCAATCCTTGGCGAGCTCGAAGGTTTCGTCGGCGTATCGGCGACGCAGTCGAGTCAGCGCGGCGTACCAACTTCGCTGTTCGTTCGACGCGTCTTCGGGAAGCGCGTCCGGATTTTTGTTCGCTTTAAACGTCGGCAACGTAAAGGAATAAGGCTCGTCCTTAAAAAGGAGGGCGCGAGTGATGCGTCCTTCGAGCGTCATACCGCGTTCGTCGCATTTTTGAGCGGTTGCGCGTAGTTTGTCTTGGTATTCGGCGAAGATTGCGTCGCGGCTACGCGGCGTTTTTTCGGCGATTTTAGGAACGGTCGGCGTTTTCGACGGCGTTTGAGCCTCGACGGAAACGTCCGCTTTGGTTGAGGTTAGGTTAAACGAAACGGCGGCGAAAAAAACGAGCGCGAAAAGCGGCGAAACAATAAGAAAACGGGCGGGGCGAACTCGATACGTCGAAAGAAAAGAGAGGCGGCGGGGACGCGCGAACATCGGCGGGTTCCTAAACGGTAAAAAAAATGTTGCGCCGCGTCGCGCGAAAAACGGCGACGCGGCTAAAAAACTAACGACGTCGTTAGCGGTAAACGCTATTTTTTAACGACTTCCAATGCGAACGATTGGGACGCGTCGATCGTAAGAGCGAGCGCGCCGTCGACGCTTTTCGCTTCGTAACGTCCGATTTCGCCGCCGTTTCGGTCGCGAAGAACGACGTCGAACGTTCCGTCGGCGAAGAAGGGCGTCGTCAAGCGAACGTCGAATTTCGGCTCGTTCGGAAGCGGCGTAAGACGCGCCGTCGAGTCGGAAATTTGTTCGTAGCGGAACGCGCCGGTCGTTTCGCAAACTCCGAAATTACTTGCTTTATCGTTTGGGACGAGGCGAAGGTCGACAAGGTCGGGCGCGCCGGTCGGCTCGAACGTTACGCGGCGGTTCGCGCCTTGACCTTCGACGACGATCATACCAAGTTTGTAACGTTGATCGTCCGTTCCGAAACCGAGAAGCGTCAAGCGTTTACCGTCGCCTTCGCGGTCGTAAAGGCCGATTAAAAGGTCATAGTTGCCCGACGGCAGGTCGGACGGAAGCGGAACCGCGATTTCGTCGCCAAACAGTCGCGCTTCAAGGCCTTGCCAACGATTCGACGGCTTGTTCGGATCGCCGAGCGGCAGAACGTGAAGCTCCGGTTTGTCGGCCCACCAAGTTTTCGGGCGTTCCAAATGCAGGAACGGCGCGTAAGGTTTGTCGGTCGGACGGAGCGCGTCCCAAGAAAGACGGCCGCGCAACTCCTTATCGTTAATAATTTTAACGTTGTCGAGAAGCGGGCGAATCGGCGTCGCTTCGTGCGAAAGTTTTTGGCGTCCGTTGACGAAATAATAACCGCCGTCGACGCGAATTTCAACGACTTGACCGTCGAGTCGAACGACGCCGCCAAACGACGCGGCGTCGTTAGTCGCCCAAAAACCGAAACGCGGCAAAATCAACGGACGTTCCGAGTTCGGGTAAGTTCCGATTTGCCAATCGTTTGCGCTTCTATTGACGTAAACGACGACGCCCGATTTCCAAGAGATTTTTTGGCGGTGAATATCGCCGTCGACAAACTCGAAACCGACGATTTCGTCCATCGCCAACGAACGCGCTAAGTTTTGCATCAGCCAATATTTGCGAACCGTTCCGCGATCGGACGTCGACAAGTCGACCATCAGCGCGTGCCCGGTCAACGCTTCGGACGACAAGTAGTCGTCGCTTTCGATTCCGCGTAGCGCTCGGGAAATTCCGCCTTCGTAACGGTCGCTGTATCCGACGCCGTGTAAAATAAAGCGGTTGTGGTTCACCGCGTCAAACCAAGGAACGTATTCGTAGTCGGCGCAATCGATTACGCCGGTGTAATTTTCTTGGTTCTTTGTAATGCGACGGAGGATAGCGTCGGCGCCGTCGAGATGCCCGATTAAAGCGTCGGAACCCGATTCGCTAATCGTTATCGCGTTGTCGTTAAACGTTTTACGAACGAGGTCGAAGTAGCGGTTCCAACAGTCGAGCGTTTCGGCGCGCGAATGGAACTTACCTTGACGGTCGTAAAAATCCATAATGTAAATCGACGAAAAGACGTCCGTAAAGTACGCCGTTTGTTTGAGTTCCGGCTTGATTAGAGCGAAGTTTCGCTCGGCGTAGGGGAAAATTTTCGTCGGGTTGAAGCGGTAGCTTTGAACGTCCGGGCCCGGATTGTACCAAGCCTTTTGCGGCTGACCGTCCGGATTCATAATAATGTCGTCGTAGGTAAAGCCGTCGGCGTCCGGGTAAAAGTCGATGTAATTGTCGTGTAAACCGAACGGAATCCCGTGTTTATCGCAGAACGCCTGAGTTTCTTTAAGGTCGGCGAGCGTTCCTTGCTCCGGACGCGGAGGCCAAATATCGGGAAGTCGGACGTCGTAACCGTGTCGTTGCCAAACGTGTTGAACGAGGAGCGTGTCCGTAAGTCCGTAATCGACAAAGGTTTTCATTCGGTCGAGAACGCCGCGATAAGAGCCGCCCCAATAGTCGTAAACGAAGCGACCGGCTTTTTTCGGGACGAGCGGCGCCGCGACTTTGTCGAAACCCGGCGCGTATTTGCGAGCGCAATCGAACGCTCCAAGTTCGCTTGAACGAAGGGTTAACGTCGAATCGGGGCGCGTCGCAAGCGTGTAAATTCGGCGTTCCGGGTCGACGACGAGACGGTCGACCGGGGCGGTCGTCGCTTGGAGAAGCGCGAGGCCGTTGGCGAACTCGAACGCGACGTGGCTGGTCGAGCAGGCGAAGCCGTCGCCGCTGAATTCAAAGGCTTTAGGTTCGACAATGCAGTATCCGTGCCCGAAGTAGACGCGCGGCGCCTTGTGCGAAAACGGGCCGAAGTCGAGCCGCTCAATATCGTTTCGGTTTGTCGCAACCCAACGAAACGCGAGCCCGCCGACGGAGCGAGAAACGAAGCAGCAAAGCGCGTTTTTACCGGCGTTTGCGTCGAGGAAACGTTGCGCTTCGTCGGCGGAATTTTGGGCGTCGACAAAGCGTAAAGAAACGTCGACGGCCGCGAACGGGCGTTCGAAACCGACGTTGACGCCTTGGTAACGGGCGCGAACGCCGTCGATTTGGACGCTTTTTTCGGCGGAACCGATCGTAATGAAACCGTCGCAAACGCCGTGTTTGCCGGGCGTTACGACCGCGAATTGACCGTCGCCAAACTCGAAACCCTGCGACGCGACGCCGCCGACTGAAAGCGGAACGCCCGACGACGGGAGTTTTTGCGCGTTTAGTTTGAGGAAAGCGGCGAAACTTTCGGCGTTAACCGCTTGCAAACGCTTGCGTTCCGAATCCGTCAAAAGCGTTTCGTTCGACGGATTCGCGACAACGGCGACGTCGCCCCAAAACGAGCCGTCGCAGGTCGTGTCGCGTTTGGCGCCGGGGTCGGTTTCGAACGTTAGTAAAACCTTTTGGCCGGCGAACTTAGAGAGGTCGACGTTTGCTTCGAGCCAATTCGTTTGCGCGCCGAGTTCCTCAAAAATAAGCGTCGACGGAAGCGGTTGTTTTTGCGCGAGTTGAGAAAGCGCCGCGGCGTCGCAATCGGCGGGAATCGGTTCGGCGAAGACGCGGTAGACGACGCCGTCGGTCGGCGGCTCCGGCGGGAAAACGTCGCGCATCGCTCGGAAGAAACGCAATTCCAACGACTTTGCTTGCGGAAGCGAAACCGCGTAACGGATGCCGACGACGCCCGGGCCGCCGTCGTAAGGCGGGTGAACCGACCAAGCGGAACGTTGGACGCCGCCGCGCGTCATCGAACAGAGGTTAAACGACGCTTTAGATTCCGCTTCGAAACCGCTCCAACCTGTCGCAAGCGGGGAATGTTTTCCGCCGTCGCGGCGCCAGTACGCGGCGTAATCGGTCGATTCGACGAGTTTTAGGAAATCGCGACCTCCGAAGTCGAGCGTTTTCAACTCTTTGGACGCCGGCAAAAATTCGGTCAACTTCGTCGCGAAAACCGGAACGAGCTCGACCGTTTTTTCGGCGCCGTCGAGTTCGAACGTAAAGTTAGCGCGGATAGGGTAATGGGCGTCGCGATACGCTTCGCGAACGGCGAACGGAATCGACGATTCGAAGCGGCTTTTGGCGTCGACGACGAACGTTTTTTCAACGACGTTCGGCGCGGCAATTTCCTTTTTGGCGTCGTCGTAAAGGTAAACCGTTTCGATCGTTGAGTATTTTAAGCGAATAGAAACGGGAGCGTCCGACGCGTTTTCGACGATCAGCGGCGCCTTGTAAATTTGGCCTTCGACCGTAAGCGCCGGTATTTTCGAGATTTCGAACGTCAGCGGCCCGGAAGTCGCGCGGTGATAGGTGAAGGCGAAGGTCGACGACGCGGTTAGCGCAAAAATCGCGAACGCAAACGCCGACGTTAATGTCGCGAAACGAGTAAAGCGTTGCATAAAACGTTTCCTTATTGAAGTTAAGTTCGACGAAAAACGCGCGAACGAAGAATAAGGACGGAATGAAGGGAAAGGCGGAAAGCAAGCGCGAAAAAACGTCGAGGCGCTCGACAAAATTTGCGCTAAATGACGCGGCGTCGCAAGTTGCGACATTAAGACCTTTAAAACGCAAGGCGCGACGCCTCGAACGCAAGGGACAAGACGTCGCGCTTTTCTAAGGACTCGACGTTAAACGATCAGTCCCATTTCAGGACGGCGCCTTCGTCCGCGCTTGTCGCAAGTTTCGCGTATTTCGCGAGATAGCCGGTCGTGTAACGCGGGGCCGGGGCCTTGAACTTCGCGGCGCGCTTTTTCAACTCGGCGGCGGAAAGTTTGACGTTAATCGACTCGTTCGGAATGTCGATTTCGACGATATCGCCGTCTTCGAGGAGCGCGATCGGGCCGCCCGCCGCGGCTTCCGGGCTGACGTGGCCGATGCTCGCGCCCGCGGTGCCGCCGGAGAAGCGACCGTCTGTAACGAGCGCGACGGAGTCGTCGAGCTTAACGCCTTTAAGCGCGGCGGTTGGAGCGAGCATTTCTTGCATGCCGGGGCCGCCTTTCGGGCCTTCGTAACGGATGATCACGACGTCGCCGGCCTTCACTTTGCCGCCGACAATCCCTTGATAAGCCTCGGGTTCGGAGTTGAAAATGACCGCCGGGCCGGAGTGCTTCATCATTTGCGGCAGAACGCCCGCCGTTTTGACGACCGCGCCGTTCGGGGCGAGGTTGCCGAAGAGAATCGTGAGACCGCCTTGGGCGCGATAAGCCTTTTTGCAGGGGCGAATGCAGTCTTTCGGATCGAACGTAAGTTCAAGTTCGGTAACGTCTTTGCAACGACGACGAACGCTCATCGCGGTTGTGTTCGGACGACCGCCCGGCGTCGCGGCGTACATTTCGAGGGCTTCGTCGCAAACTTTGCGCGAACGAAGGTCGTAGGCGTCGACGGTTTGACCGAGCGTAAGTCCCGAAACGGTCGGCGCTTTGAAGTCGAGCGACGGAACCTTGCCGCGGCGGAGTTCGCCGAAAATCGTCGCGATACCGCCGGCGTTGTGAACGTCTTCGATGTGATAATTGCAACTCGGCGACACCTTGCAAATGTTCGGGGTCGTTTGGCTTAACTCGTTGAAACGAGAAAGGTTGTAATCGACGCCGGCTTCTTTCGCGATCGCGAGGAGGTGGAGAATCGTGTTCGAACTGCCGCCCATCGCCATATCGAGAATCATCGCGTTGTCAAGCGCCGATTTCGTAACGATTTCGCGCGGGAGAATCGGGAAGTCGAGGTCGATTTTTTTCGTCGCGGGGCGACGCGGCGTCGACGCTTCGGCTTTCGTAAGTTGACCGGCGGCGACTTTGTCGCGCAACTCTTGAATTTTCACCATTTCGACGATGCGTTTGGCGGCTTTTTTGTAAATCTTGCGACGTTCCGAACTCGTCGCGAGAACGGTGCCGTTCCCCGGGAACGCGATCCCGAGCGCTTCGCAGAGGCAGTTCATGCTGTTGGCGGTGAACATGCCGGAGCAGGAGCCGCACGTCGGGCAGCTTTTTTCTTCGACTTGGCGCAGGCGTTCGTTCGAAACTTTGCCGTTTTCGTTCCCGGCCGCGGCGGCGAAGATCGAAATTAAGTCGAGCGGGGAACCGTCGTTATCGCGACCGGCTTCCATCGGACCGCCGGAGGCGAAAATGGTCGGGATGTTGCAACGCATCGACGCCATCAGCATGCCCGGGACGATTTTGTCGCAGTTCGGAATGCAGATCATACCGTCGAATTTGTGGGCGTTGATCATCGTTTCGACCGCGTCGGCGATGATTTCGCGGCTGGCGAGCGAGTATTTCATCCCGTCGTGCCCCATCGCGACGCCGTCGCAAACCCCGATAGTGTTGAAGATAAAGGGAACGCCCCCCGCCGCGCGAACGGCGTCGGCGACGAACTCGGCGACTTGTTCGAGGTGAACGTGCCCCGGGATGACGTCGACGCGACTGCTGACGATCGCGATGAACGGGCGTTTGAAATCTTTTTGCGAGACGCCGCAAGCGCGGAGAAGACCCCGGTGCGGGGCGCGGCTGGCGCCTTTTTTAATTAAGTCGGAGCGCATCGTAAACCTTTGCTGCATTGAACGTTAAGTTTCGTCGAATCGTCGCGTTAACGTTGGTGCAAACGGCGGGGCGATTCGGGCGTCGGTTCTTAACGACAAAAAGTCGCCAAACGGCGCGCGGCGAAACCTCGGAATAAAAAATATACCGATATTTATTATAGCGCTTCTTGACGCGGCGTCGAGACCCGGAAACGGCATAGGCGCGTTTTTTTTCGATTTTTTTGCGTCGACATTGAGGAACGAAACGAATTTGAGTCGTCCTTAACGTTCTAAATGAAAACGTTTGCGTCGCGAAAATTGGAAATCGAGTTTAATTTTCGGGCGTCGCGTTTTCCTTTTCCGCTTCCATTTTTTCCCACCAAGCCGGTTTTTGCGCGTTGGCGAATTTTCTCGCGACTTCGGGACAGGCGCGGCAGATTGTCGATTTTGGGAAAGGGCGGCGTCCGAACCACTTAACGCTGTCGGGGAGCGCGACTTCTTTTAGCGCGGAACAGGTAAACGCCGAATCGCAAATTTTTTCAAGTCCTTCCGGAAAAATGACTTGCGACAACGACTCGCAGTATTCGAACGCGGCTTCGCCAATTTTGATTAACGCTTTGGGAAGTTCGATTTGCGATAAAGAGAGACAACCGTAAAACGCGCCGATTTTTATCTCTTTAACGTTTGGCGAAAAAACGATTTCCGCTAAGTCGGCGCAATGAAAAAACGCGTATTCGGGGATTTTGTCGATTCGTTCGGGAAGCGCGATTCGTTGTAACGATTGACAGCCGGAGAACGCGCGGTCGCCGAGCGATTTAACATTCGGCGGAAGTTCGAGTTGCGTTAGCGACAAACAGCCGCCGAACGCGTGCCGCCCGATTTTTTCGACGCTTTCCGGGAGCTCGATACGCTCCAGCGACGAACAACGGTAAAACGCGCGGTCGGGAATCGCTTTAATTTTCGGAGGAATAACGAGTTGCGTTAACGACGAACAGCCGAGGAACGCGTCGGCGCCGAGTTTTTTGACTTTCGACGGAATTTCGATTTGCGTCAACGCCGAGCATTGCGAAAACGCCGCGTCGCCGATTTTGTCAAGTCCGTCCGGTAAAACGATTTGCGTTAGCCGCGAACAACGGAAAAACGCCTCGTCGCCGATTGTTTTGACGCTTTTCGGAACGACGAATTCGCCCGTTTTTCCTTCGGGACAGCGGAGGAGCGTTTTGCCGTCGCTCGACAAGAGAACGCCGTCGAAGTCGCGAAACGACGAGTTTTGCGCGTCGACGCGAAGCGCCGTCAACGACCGACTGCCGAAAAACGCGGTTTCGCCGAGTTCCGCGAGGCTTGCGGGAAGCTCGATTTGCGTCAGCGAGTCGCACCGGGAAAACGCGCCGTCGCCAATGTCGGCAACGGACGGCGGTAAAACGACTTGCGCTAACGCCGCGCAACGGGAAAACGCGGTTTCGCCGATCGACTTAACTCCGTCGGGCAAAGCGATTTCCGCTAGCGCCGAACACTCGGCGAACGCGCGGTTTCCGATTCGCTCGAGCCCTTGCGGTAAAACGATTTGCGTTAGCGCCGCGCAACCGGAAAACGCGGAGTCGCCGATTTCTCGAATTGTCGGCGATAAAACGACTTGCGTCAATGTCGCGCAATTTTTGAACGCTCGAACGCCGATTTTGGCGACCGGGCGACCGTCGATTTCGGCGGGAACGACGGCGGACGTCGCGTTTTCCGGAAGGAATTTGTCGATAGTAACGGCGTCGTTTTCGACGCTCCATTCGAAGTCGGTCGCGGGATTGGGAAACGCGGAAATGTTATCTTGTAACGTCATTGTCGGAAACCTTTAACGATGAAAGAAAATAGGATAAACTAGTCGTTGGGCGACTCGACGTCAACGTTGTCGCCGAGTTCAACGGCGCCGCGTCGTTTTTGAGTCGATTTTGACGCGGCGTCGACGTCTAGCGCGTTATTCCGGGGTTGACGTCGCGTCGTTCGAGGCCGGATTGACGCCGAGGATTAATTCGTCGAGCGTTTGCCCTTTGGTTTCTTGCGCAAGTTCTTCCGGCGTATCGGGTTGGGACGGTTGCGAGAGGTCGGCTTTTAGCGTCGTCCAACGCTGGGCCTTGGTCGATGGAATCCAACGAACGGCGCCGTTCGCGGTTGCGATCGCGGTTCCGTCGCCGGAGCGGAGCGGGCCGATTCCATTCGGGTTCGCCGGGCCGTGAAGTTGGCGCGCGGTTCCGTCGATTCCGTCTTCAAGCGCCGTCGTTTCAAGGATTTCGGCGTCGGGGCGCGTCCATTCGACCGGCGTTTTGCGCTCGACGATCAGCGCTTGCGACAGAGCGACGCGTTCCGGGTTTGCGACGCGCTCCGCCAAGTCAACGCCGACGCCGCTTGCGTTGTAAAGCGAATTGGGGCCGACGATTACGGAGTACGCGGCGAGGTTCGAGTCGTTTTCCGGGCGGCGGAAAACGTCCGGCGTCCGCGCGGCGAATTGGCGGTTATACGGCGAGTCCCAAGACTCGTCGAGTCGGATTTGCTCGTAAAGCGCTTTTGTCGCGTCGCTTATGTAAGGGAGAATCAAGACGCGCCAACTATTAAGCGGGCGTCCCTGCGCGTCGACGCTAAAAGCCGGGGGGAGCGTTCCGCGTTCCGCTTGATACCGAAACGTCGCGATTTGAAGGGTTTGCAGACGTGAAACGTTTTCGGCTTTATAAAACGCGGCGCGGGAGGCGTCGTAAACGGGGAGCAAAGCGCTTCCGAAGTATTGAGCGTAATATTCGGAGCGTTTTTCTCGGTTCGGCGTTAACATTTGCGACCGGACAAGTTCGGGCGGAGACGTCGCGGGTAAACGGGGAGCGTCGACGGTTTGTCGATTCGCGTCGATAATCTTTCGGTAACTTTTCATCGCCGCGTCGGCGTCGAGGCCCGGGACTAAGGTTTGCGTAAATCCGCTTAGCGGAAGGTATTCCGATGGCTCGGGATGAAGGAGGAATTGCGCGAACCAAACGACGTTGAAGAACGTTTCGCCCTCGAAGACGCGGCGTCGCAACGCGTTAAAGTCGTATTCGCCGAACGTTTCGCGGTGAATTTCGGCGGCTCGAGCCCATTGTTCCGGCGTCGGTTGCGCGTCCGGATTGGCGCCGAGTCCGAGCGACGTCGCGACGCCGTAAATCGCGACGCCGACAAGACTTTCGACGAGGCAGTTGTTCGGATTGTCGAGAATATGACGACTCAAACGGAGGATAAGGCGCCAATCGTCGAGCGCTCCGTCGACGTCGCCGCAGCCGAGTCGATAGTTGGCGCGAACGGCTAAAAGTCGAGCGATTTCGCGGTTGTGTTGGACGTCTGAGAGCGTCATATTGAGCCAGTCGTCGAGCGTTTCGCCGTCGCCGACGGGAAAATGCCAAGAGCCGTATTTCGGACGGTTGAGCGCCGATTCGTAAACCGCGTAACGGTCGGCGTTTTCCTTGAGCCAACGCGCCGCGACGGGGAACTCCTTCGCCGTCCAAGGACGTTCTTGGAGAAGGTTGAAACATTGTTGCGCGTTGTAGTGGGAGACGCGAGCGGGACGCGGTTTGCAATCGACGTAAACTGTTTCCTTGTATTGGTTAACGTCGGCGGCTTCGTTGGTTTCCGTCGGGAGCGGCTCCATTCCGTCAATTCCGTTCAATCGAAGGTAATCGATTAAAGTTAAACGAGTTAGGAACGTCGGGCGAGCGGTCGGATCGAGTTCGAATTTGCGGCAAAGGCGCGTCCAGTCGTTTGCGAACCAATCTCGCGACGCTTTGTCGGTCGGAAAGTCTTCCCAGCGAACGGTTTGCGCGATGTGAAGCTGTTCGAGCGCCGCCGGCCCAAACGCTTGCAAGACGTCGCGGAAACCGTTTTCTTCCGGCGGCCCGAGCCAAGCGTCCTGTCGCTCTTCGTAAATCCGGCGAAAATCGACGTTTCCGTCCGGCGTTAGCGGCTCGACGAACCCGGTCGTTTTCGGCGACGGTTTCAGCGGAACGCCTTGGAAATAAAGGAGTTTTGCGGCGAACGCGAGAAAAAGCGGGCAAACGACGAAAAGGAAAAACGGAATTTGAAACCGCTTATTGCGCCAAAACGGTCGCTTCGGTTTCGACGGTTGGGGCGGCTGGGACGACGTCGCGTTGTTCGACGAGTCGTCCGGCGACTTGGCATCGGCGTCGGTTTGGAAGTCGTCGAGGTTTTCGGTGTAATCTTCGCAGTAATACGGGATAACCATCGTTAAACTCCGGAGTTAGAATGCGAAAAACAAGCGGGCAAACGGCGGTCGGCGCGTTGTTTGGCGATGCGACGTCGTTAGCTAACGCGAAGAGGAAGAGGGCGACGATCGGGGCGGTAAAAACGGCGCGGCGTCGTTTCTTGCGAATGATGAAACGTCAGCGTGAAGCGGAGCCGGTTGGGCGAACCGAACGTCGCGTCGGCGCGGCGCCGTCAAGCGGCGTTTTCGCGTCGACGCAACGTTAGCGGCGGCAAGCGATTAGTACATCGCGGCTTTTACTTGCGAAATCGCGTTGAGGTGGTGTTGACGGTCTTTCGCGAAAGTGAACTTCCACGGCGCCATCAAGAAGCCCTTAAGTCGTTCTTCCGAAAGGTTTTTGCGGCAGAAGTCGACCGTCAAGCCGAAGTTTTCGTCGTTCGACCAGTTCGACGCGCCCGGAACTTGGTCGAAACCGGCTTTGTCGAGGTCGATATAGCGTTGCGCGACCTTGTTCGATTTCGGGTCGAAATCCTTGCCGTAATACCAGTTAGACATAAGGATCGACTTCGGCGCCCACTCCAAAAATTCCGGGTGTTCCCAGCAGTAGTCGGCCCAAATCCACGGACGCGAACCGGCTTTTTCGACCTGTTCGATAAAGAAGAGGAAGTCGCGCTTCCAAAGTTCGCCTTGGCGGATAACGACGTAGTCGTAAGTCCTTTGGATATTGTAGTTTTCTTCGTCGTAACCGAGGTGGAAAAAGCGCGGCTTATCGAAAATTTCGGCGACTTCCGCGATCAGGTCGGCGCACACTTTGTAGTATTCCGGCGTCGAGACCATTCGCTCGTATTTGCCGAGCCAGAAGTCGTGGCACGTCGAGAAATTCAGCTTCGGAATCGGCTCGATCCCAAGGTCGCGCAAGCGTTTAAGGTCGGCGCGCAACCGGTCGACGCTCCACGCGCCGTCGATCGCCAGTTCCGGGTGCGACTTGTATTGAATCGCTTCGCCAATATCGATCACGAGCATATTAAGCCCCGATTCGGCGGACTTTACGGAAAGCTCTTCCCAAAGGGCGACGTCGCAGTCGAATTTGTCGGTCGGCGGCGTGTAGGCGCGTTCTGTATCGCCCCACATGTTGTGTCCGAGGTGAAGTAAAATACCCCAAATACGGGCGTCGGCGGGCTTTTTCGCGATTTCCTCGGCGGCGACCGCGGCGTTCAGGAACGGGGACGAGCCGAAAGCCGAGAGGAGCGGGGAAGCGACGAGCGCGGCGGCTCCGGTCGTTAAAAAGCGGCGGCGAGTCGGGTTAAAAGCGGGGCGCGTCATAACGTTTCTCCTTATTATATAGGGGACGCGACGAAACGACGGCGTCGGGCGCGGCAAACGACGGACGGAGCGGCGACCGGCGGCGTCGAGAATTACTTTTCGTCGATTATAATAAAAAGGAAAGCGCGGCGCAACGATTTTTTCGTTTTTTTGGCAAATTTTTGCGGAGCGTTCGGGAATTGCCTCAAAGGAACGATGGAATGGATTAGAACGGTTGCGCGGATTTTGGCGGTTGTTTTGAGCGCATTGTTAAAGAACAGTTGGTAACGGTTGCGATTAAATGAGTTATTGTTTAAATAAGTAAGTGTTATGTTGCTCGGGAAATTATAAGGAGACATAATAGTAGGCCTCGGGCGGCGCTTTGGACGGTCGTCGAGGCGACGGAGAAAGACGGCGTTATAAGCGGCGCGTGAATTTAGGATTATAACGACGATGACGGCGGCGCCGCTTTCGCGGAAAAAAGGCAAAAAATCGGCGGAAATTGAGCGCCGGGGGGCGGGCGTCTCCTTGACGGGAATTTTTACCGATTTATAATAAGATGAATTTGAGGCGCGTTTGCGGAGCCTCTCGACTCGCCGCTTTTCGCCGAGCGGCGGCGGAGGCCTAAAACGCCCTCGAAAAAATCTCGAAAATTCGTGCCTAAGGAGACGCTAAGATGCCCCGTCGCGACGACGTAAAGAAAGTCCTTATTATCGGTTCCGGCCCCATCGTCATCGGTCAAGCGTGC
>JAGBDN010000060.1 GCA_017937485.1 Thermoguttaceae bacterium | reverse complement strand
CGCCGGAGCGTTGACCGTCGCGGACGGCGCGAACGTCGCGTTTTCGAGCGCCAACGCCGGAACCGCCGGAGTTAGCGTCGACGCGGTTTTGACCGCGTCGGAGAGCGCGACCGTCGGAAACGCGACGTTTACGGGAAACGGTTACTTCGCGACGCCGTCCGAAACCGATTTAACCGCCGCGACGTTCGCGGAAACCGTTCGCGTTTCCGATTTTGGCGCCGGAGTCGCCAACTTTACGGCGACCGCGACCGGCCCGACGACGGCGAAACTCGCTTGGAGCGCAACCGACGCAACGGCGCGAGTTTGCGTCGAACGAGAAAACGCGGCCGCGCCGAACGGTTGGGAAGTCGTCGCAACAACGCCGACGGAAGACGCGTCGCCGCTCGAAGTTGCGCTGTCGGGGCGCGAACGCTTCCGCGTTTTCGACGGCGCGACGTTTAGCGTCGATTCCGCTTGGTTCCCGACCGGCGACTTTTACGTCTACGTCGCGGATTCGAGCGTTTCGGCGCTCGCGGGGGAATGGAGCGAATGGACGGCGATCACGCAAACGATTAAAGCGGGGGGCGCGATGGGCTATCGCAATGAAAACGTTATGTTTATGGCGCAAGTGAAAAATCGGCTGTCGGGCGGTTGGCTCGCGCCGTCGGACGTCGTCGGGATTACGGCGACTGTTTGTCGCGTTTATGAAAACGGGTTCGCGCCGGACGAATGGGTTCCGGTCGACGGCTGGGAAGGGGCGGAAGTTCCGGCGGAATGCGTTTTGGAAACGCCGACGCCGAACGACGCTTGGACGGCGGACGCGGAAGGGCCGAACTTCGTTTGGATTCCAGACGTTCGCGAGCGACCGTTTTTTCCGACCGGCGGAAAGTTCGCGACGCAACTTCGGTTCGACTTAACCGGCGCTCGCAACCCGATTTATCTCACGTTCGTCGACGAGGTGGATTGAGCGGGCGGCGGCGCGGAGGCCGGAGGGGGCTAGGTACTACCTCGCGCGAAAATTTCGACTGCGGGCGATAAGGGCGCGGAGTTGAGTTTTGTTTGTTTTTTGTCCGGAGGCGGCGGGCGGCTTCGGCGGTCGGACTTGGCGGCGGGGTAAAAAGTGGATAAGTTGGCGAGTCGGAAGGGGTTAAAGAAGAACGGCGGCGATTACGTTCGTCGCGCGGCCGGATTGCTCGCGACGTTGCGCGACGCCGACGCGGCGCGGGCCGTTTGTCGGCGCGAGTTCGGCGTCGACGGGGCCAAACTCGACGCGTTGATCGCCGACGCGAAGGCCGAGCTTGCGTCCGCCGCTGAAATCGATTTGCGCGTCGAAATTGGAACGGCGAAAAAACGGCTCGAAGACTTGCGCGACCGCGCCAAAGAAGCGGGCGATTTGCGCGCCGAACTCGACGCGATTAAAGAACTTAACAAACTTTGCGACTTGTACAAGCAAACGTCGCTCGCCGACGTCGCGAGCGCGGCGGAATCGGCGACCCTCGCGCTTGTTCGGGAACACCTCGAAGGGCTCGACGTCGCGCCGAAAGACTTGCCGATCGAAGAACTCGCCCGATTTGTCGCGGCGGCGTTCCTCGGAAAGGAAACGGCGCAAACGTCGTCGGAATAAAAGGTTAAGCGGAGATGATAACGGCGCGCGACGCTTACGAGCGGAACAAGGAGCGGTCGCGGCGAGCGTCGCGGGAACGGTCGTTGGCCGGGCGCGAACTCGGGCCGCTTCCGGCGATCGGGTCGTTAACGCGACGCGTCGCGGCGAAGAAGAGCCTCCTTGTTTTCGCGCGAACTTATTTCGCGAAAAAGGTTAAGAAGCCGTTCGGGCCGATTCATTACGCGCTTCTTAATCGCCTGCAAACGACGATCGTCGAAGGGGGGAAAGCGGCGGTCGCGATGCCGCGCGGGACGGGAAAGACGACCCTTTCCTTGATCGCCGCCGTTTGGGCGTTGCTGAACGGTTATCGACGTTATATCGTTATCGTCGCGGCGAATACGAAGGAAGCGCGCCGGATTTTGAAGGCGCTCGCGACGATGATCGCGACGAACCCGGAGCTGTTGCGCGATTATCCGGAAGTTTGCTTTCCGCTTGCGAAGCTCGGCGGCTCGGCGCTGTTGGCTCGCGGCCAAACATTTTACGGGGAGCCGACGGGCGTTCGAATCGCCGCCGATTCGTTCCGGCTTCCGACCGTTCGCGGGAGCGCGGCAAGCGGAGCGGTCGTCGCCGCTTACGGGATTAACGCCGCGATTCGCGGGCTTCAAGAGGAAGGGCCCGACGGCGAAACGATGCGGCCGGACTTCCTCTTTTTGGACGACCTCCAAACGGACGCGGTCGCGATCAACCCGAAACGCGTCGAAGCGCTCGACGAAAAGGTCGCGTCGACGCTCCAAGGGCTCGCCGAAAACGGCGGCGAACTCGCGATGGTGCAGACGATTACCGTTCGAGCGCCGGGCGATTACGCCGAACTGATTTTAGACCGCGAAATCAACCCGCTTTGGAACGGCGAACGCTTCGCGGCGGTCGACCCTATGCCGGAGCGAATGGACCTTTGGCGCGAGTACCGGGCGATTCTTTTCGAGAATCCGGACGCGGCGACGGCGTTTTATCGGGCGAACCTCGACGAGATGCGACGCGGCGCCGTCGTCGGTTGGCCCGACGCTTACCAAGGGCGCAAACTCGTCGACGCGCTCGAGTATTGTATGCGCCTTTGGGCCGAAAACGAGCGGGCGTTTTGGTCGGAACAGCAGAACCGGCCGCAAGAGCGTTTTTCGGGCGCGGTCAAGCTCCCGGCGAAGGAGATCGCGCGGAAGTTGAACGGGTACGAGCGCGGCGTCGTTCCGAACGCGACGTCGAAAGTCGCGGCGTTCGTCGACGTTCACGGCGACCTGCTTTATTGGTCGGTCGTCGCGTTTCGGGACGACTTCGCGGCGTTCGTCGTCGATTACGGGACGTTCCCGGAACAGCGGCGGGCGTACTTCGCGAAAGACGACGGCGGGCTCGAAGACTTGAAATCGCTCTTTCCGGGCGCGACGGTCGACGGGCGCGTCCGGCTCGGGCTCGAAATGTTGTTTTCGGAGTTGCTCGGGCGAACGTTTCGGCGCGAAGAAGGGGGCGACTCGCTTGTCGGAATCGACCGAATCGGGGTCGACCGCGGTTGGAAGCCGGAGACGGTCGAGAACGCGATTCGCTCGACGAACCCGCGTTTCATCGTTCCGACGAAGGGGCAGGCGGTGCGGGCGAAACAGGCGCCGATGCGAACTTGGCCGCGTCGCGACGGGCGCGTTTTCGGCTGGCATTTGCTCGACGAAAAGACGAAGGGCGCCGCGTTTCGGTCGATTTTGGTCGACTCGAACTATTGGAAAACGAAGGTTCACGAAGCCGCGTCGCTCGAAGCGGGAGAACCGGGGAGTTTGAGCCTTTGGGGGACGAGCCGGGCGACGCACCGGATGTTTTCGGAGCATTTGGCCGCCGAAATCGCGAAGCCGGTCGAGTGCGTCGGGAACCGCGTCGTCGAATGGGAGCCGTCGCCGACGCGTCCGGACAACCACTTTTTCGACTGCGTCGTCGGGTGTTTCGTCGTCGCGTCGACGCTTGGACTTTTAACGAACGACGACCCGAGAACAGGGAATAAACGATGAGAAACGAAGACTTGGAGCGACTGAACTCGATTCGACGAAGAATCAAAATTTTGCGCGCCGCGCTCGAAGACCCGACGCTTTTGACGTCGGTTTCGGTCGACGGCGTCGCCGAGACGTTTGACCGCGCGTCGGCTCGCGAGGAGTTGCGCGAATTGGAATTGGAAGAAGGACGGCTTTCCGGCGCGACCTCGCGCGTTCAAACGATCGGTTGGCGACGATGACGAAACGACGGAAGAAGGAGGAAAAGCAACCGGAATTGGGCGTTTCCGCCGGCGACCAACGGGAGCGAAACCGAACTCGCGCGGAAGCGCGGGCCCGGAGCGGCGCGGTCGCCGCCGATCGGTTGGCGACGATGACGAAGAAACGGAAGAGAAAAGAGCGGAAGAGGAAGAACGCGGCGGCGCTTAACGACGTCGCGCGTTCGGCGGCGCTCGGGTATGAAGCGATTGAAAATCGCCCGACGCGGCGTCGCGTTTACGTTTCGACGCGCTCCGAAGACAAGGAGTTGACGCCGGAGAAGCGGCGGGCGCTCGTTTCGGAGGCTCGCGACCAGCTCCGC
This sequence comes from Thermoguttaceae bacterium, assembly GCA_017937485.1. GTDB lineage: Bacteria > Planctomycetota > Planctomycetia > Pirellulales > Thermoguttaceae > RUG369. Next base: position 8,071 of record JAGBDN010000060.1, on the reverse strand, counting down.
AACTTTTCGCTCGCCGGGTTCGCGCTCCGCAAGCATTTGCAATTCGTTTCGTATTACCGCTTTTCGGCGGGGACGCCGGACGAAGCGTTTAATCGGGAGCTGACGCGGCGCGTCGAGCGTTGGAAGTCGCGCAAGTTTTGCGACGCGGCGGGGCGCTGCTCGTTCGACGAGTTGATCGCGCTGATCGAGTCGCACCGGGCCGTCGACGGCGACGTCGGGATTTTGCGGCGCGTCGACGGGCGCGTCCAAATTATCGAAGGCGACCGAATTCAAAACCCTCCCGACGCCGGGACTTCCGGCGATTGGGTCGGCGGGGTGAAGGTTTCGCCGCTCGGGCGTCCGCTCCGGTACGCGATTTGGAGCCGCAAGGCGTCCGGCGGGTTCGACTTCGAACGAACGGTCGACGCGCGTTGGTTCGACTTGCTCGCGTTTACGACGCGACGCGACCAGATTCGCGGCGTTTCCCTCTTTGCTCCGGCGGTGAAAATGATTTCCTACTTGTACGACGGACTCGATTTCGCGCTTGCAAAGATGAAGCTCGAGCAGTTTTTCGGGCTGAAAACGACGTTCGAAGACGGCGGGCACTTGGCGGGAGTCGCGTCGACCGACGCCGGAGAGGTCGGGCGGCAAGCGTCGGAGGTTTTCGGCGGCGACCTCCTTCACCTCGCGCTGAAAGTTGGGGAAGACGCGCAGTTTATGGAGTCGAACAACCCGTCGCAAAACTTTCAAACGTTTTGTGAAAACGTCGTTCGGATGGTTTTCGCCGCGCTCGACGTTCCCTATTCGTTTTACGACGGTTCGAAGACGAACTTTTACGGCTCGAAAGGGGAGTTCGAACAGTACCTCGACACCGTCGAGAAGAAGCAGGCGCCGACGGTCGCGATGCTGAACGAATGGGTTTTCGACTGGTTGGCGCCGAACTGGCTTCTCGACCCGGTCGACCCGCTCGTTTTGCCGGACGGCTGGACGCTCGACGACGTCGCAGCGGATTGCGGCTGGCGCGGCGCCGGGCTCCCGTCTTGGCGGCTCTTCGAGTACGTCAAGGAGGCGCAGGCGGCGATTTCGGCGGGACTCGTTTCCCCGCTCGCGTTGGCCGACTCGTTCGGCGAGGATATGCGACGCAATATCGCGGAGATCGCCGCGACGCGCGCCTTCGCGAAAGAACGGGGCGTCTTCCTTCCGTTCGGCGAAACGCAGACGATCAACAACGGACTTTGACGACGGAGGTTAAACCGATGGAAACGAACGACTTGCCGACGAACGACGCCGACGCGACGACGCGTGTTCGCTTGACCGTCTTGGCGGCGGACGCGCTCGAACGTTGGGGGCTCGGACGCTTCGCGTTCGAGTTCGCGACGACGCGGCCGCTTCGCGAACGGTTGGCGCTCGATTACGATCACGACGACGGCGCGGTCGTCGGTTACGCCGAAGGGTTCGAGTCGACCGACGACGGAATCTTTTGCGACGCGACGATTTTGGGCGGCCCCGACGCTCCGGCGCGAGCGCGGGAGTTGGCGTTTTGCTTGAAGAACGGCGTTCCGTTCGAAGTTTCGCCGCTCGTCGACTTCTCGACGGCGACGATGGAAAGCGTTCCGGACGGCGCGACCGTTCGGCTGAACGGACGGGAGATCGCGGGCCCGCTCGACGTCGCGAGAGGCGCGACGATTCGCGGCGTCGCGATTTGCCCGCACGGAACCGACCCGAAGACGGCGGCGCTCGTCGAACTTTCGGCGCGGTTGAACAACTGGAAAGAGGAAAAGGAGAAAGAAATGGCCGACGAAAAGAACCCGGTCGACGGGGAACAAACGGACGAAAAGAAGAGCGTCAACGCCGAGCTGGAAACGATGATCGAAGAGTTTGGGCGCGAACGCGGGCTCGACTATTACCTCGCCGGGAAGACGCTCGACGAAGCCCGCGCCGAGGATTACGAAGAGCTGAAAGCGTCGCGCAAGAGCGCCGAAGCGGAGAAGAAGGCCGCCGACGAAGCCGACGCGCCGAACGACGGCGAAACGGGGGCCGCCGACGGCGCCGGAGCGTCGGGGAGCGAAACGAAGAAGGAACTCGAAGCGTTGAAGGCGCTCGTCGAGAAGCAAGGACGAGAGTTGGCGGCGCTGAAAGCGTCGACGCGTCGCGGCGATTCCGTCGGCGTTTCGGAGCCGGTCGTCGCCGACTCCGCGTCGCAACCGAAACCGGCGAACGCGCTTTTCGCGGCGGCGGAGAAATTCAAGCGGCTCGGAACGACGCGCAAAGGTTGAGTCGAGCGGCGGTTAAGGGGATAGCAAGAAGGAAGGGGGAAAAATGAGTTTGATGACTTCGTTGGACGTGTTGAAGGTCAACAACTCGGAGGAACTTGTCGGCTTGATCGAGGACGTCGTCGCCGAGATTCCGGAAATCGACTTTTTCGCCGCGTCGCCGGTCGAAAAAAATTCTTATCAAACGTTGACGCTGGACGGTTTGCCGTCGACGGCGTTCCGCGAAACGGGGACGCTCCGCGAGTTCCAAACGGGAACGCTCGGGACGCGCCAAGTCGCTTGCAAATATCTCGACGCGTCTTGGACGCTCGAGCAGGCGGTCGCGCAACAGTCGGACTGGGGCGAGGATTTCGCGAAGGCGCTTCAACAGCGAACGCACCTCAAAAGCGCGTTTTACACCCTCGCGAAGCAGATTTGGCGCGGCGTCGCCAACGACGCGAACGGTTTCGTCGGGCTGAACGCTTTCGTCGACGCGGTCGTCGAGGACGGGGCGCGTTCGATGGTCGTTCGAGCGAACGCCGACGCGGCGGGCTCCGACGGTTCGACCGTGTACGCGGTTCGCACCGGGATCGACTCTTGTCAACTCGCTTGGGGCTCGAAGGGCGCGTTCGACGAAGGGGAAGTCGTCGAACAACTCCTTTACGACCGCGACGCGTCGGGGGAAACGCCGCGAACGTCCGGCGCTTGGCATTACGCGCAAAAGCTCGGCGGCTGGGTCGGGCTTCAAGTAACGTCGAAGTTCGCCGCCGGGAAGATCGAGGGGCTTTCGGCGACGTCCGGCTTGACCGACGACTTGCTTTATCAACTCTTGGAGCGGTTCCCGGCGAGTATGAAGCCGCAAGGGCTCTTTATGTCGAAACGTTCTTGGGCGCAACTCCGCCGGAGTCGGACGGCCTACAACCCGATCGGCGCGCCCGCGCCTTACGTCGACGACTTCGAGGGGGTGAAGATTTACGTTTCCGACGCGATTTCGAACGCCGAAACGTACTCGGCGGCGTCGAGCGACTGACCGCGAGAGGTTGAACGATGAACAACCGGGAACGCCGAACGAAGCGGATTGAAGCGGCGATACGTCGCGCTTCGCGGGGGAACGTCGACGCGATTTTCTTCGAGGTCGACGGCGGAACGCGTTTCCGAATCGACGCGATAAAGCGACTCGCCGCGCCGGAGGAAACGTCGGGCGTCGGGGCGCGAACGGTCGTTCGGCGGGCCGAATTTTTCGTCGGCGCCGCGACGTTGCGGGGAATAAGAGCGGCGGCGGGCGGGCTCGACGGCTTGCGCCGCGCCAAAATCGTTGAAGAAATCGACGGCGACAAGCGCGTTTGGCGACTCGACGCCGCTCTTCCTTATTTGGAAAATTCGCCGGGCGCGGAGTCTTATCGGCTCGTCGCTTGGCTTAACGGAGAAAAATAATTGATGAAACGAACGATTTTGCAGGCGGTCGACGGTTCGCGCGTCGGCGGCGTTATCGTCGAGGCGAACCGAGCGGCGGCGCGAGAGCTGAACGCGACGTTCGAAACGGTCGACGCGTCCGACGCGGTCGGCGTCTTGGCGCGACTTCGCGAACTGGTCGGCGACGGCGAGGGGAACCGCGTTCTTTATCTCGACGCGCGGGCGTTGCTTTATCCGGGCGGGCTCGACGCGTTCGAGGAGTTGGAGCGGGTCGCGCCGCCGGGCGTTTGCGCGCTCTTCGCGGCGGACGTCGGGAGCGAGTCGAGCCGCTGGAACCCGAACGACGCCAACGCGTCGCAAGGCTTTTTCCGAACCGGGCCGAACGCGGCCGCGTTTCTCGACGCTTGGCTCGTCGAGACGAAGCGAACGGGGCCGAGTCGATTGCGCGCGCAGTTCGCGCTTCGCCGGATTCGCGACCGGTTCCGTTCCGACGTCGCGGTCGAGCGGGATTATTGGCGCGTCGCGGCGCGGTTCGGGTTCGTTATTTGGAATTTTTACGTCGCGCCGGACGCCGAAGTCGAGCGCGATTTGGGACGGCTCGGACTCGTCGACGAACGGTTCGCCGTCGGGGCCGAGTCTCAAACGGAAGAGGAGGAAAAGGAAAATGACGGAAGTCATTGCGTTGGACGCGGTTTTGTTGTTGGCGGAGTTGACGGAGCGCCTCTTGACGGAGCCGCGAACGAAGGCGCTTCAAGCGGAGGCTCGAACGACGTTGAAGACGCTCGAAGCGTTGAACCTCTTGCCGAAAGCGGAGGAAACGGAGGACGAGCCGGAGACGGAGAAAACGGAAGCGACGGCGAGTTAGTCGCCGAAGACGCGGAAGAGCCGGAAGCGGAACCGACGCCGCCGAAGCGTCGAACCCGACGCAAGAAAGCGGCGGAGGGCGCCGAATGAAACCGCGCGACTTGACGCCGTTCGTTATCAACCTGCGACGCGACGTCGAACGTCGCGCCGCGTTTTTCGAGCGGTTCGCCGCGACGGGCGCGCCCCTTCGGGAACCGATTCTTTTCGACGGCGTCGACGGGCGGGAACTCGGCGCGGCGCCCCCTTGGGTTTCGCGCGGCCGCGTCGGGGCGTTCGGTTGCTTTTTGTCGCATTTGACCCTTTGGACGCGGGCTTTCGCGGCCGGGTTCGCGGAGTCGCGGACGCCGATTTTGGTCTTCGAAGACGACGCAACGTTCGCGCCCGATTTCGCCGAACGGCTTGCCGACGCGCTCGCGGAGCTTCCGGACGACTTCGATTTGCTTTACCTCGGCGGCCAACACTTGACGCGGAACCGCCCGGCCCCGACCGTTTTTTCGCCGAACCTTTACCGCGCGTCGAACGTCAACCGGCTTCACGCTTACGTCGTCGGGCCCGACGCGCTTGCGAAGTTGATCGCGCTCTTTTGGCGCGGCGATTTCTCTTGGGGTTCGCGCGACGTCGGAACGCCGAGCGGTTTTCCGGAGGCTTGCGTCGATCACGAGATCGGCCGGGCCGTCGAGCGCGGCGAGTTGACGGCGTTCGCGTTGCGCAATCCGGACGCGACCGGGCCCGATTGGATTTGCGGCCAAGCGGCGGGCGTTTCGTCGTCGACCGGAAAACGCGTCGCGGCGCAATGTTGGGAACTTCCGCAAGACTTGAAAGGAGCCGATTAAGATGGGACGTTTGACAACGAACACGCTTTTAACGGCGGTCGCGGCGGCGTTGACCGCGCGAACCGAGAACGCTTGGGACGTTCGGTATTTTTCGAGCGGCGACGCGGCGGAAGCCGGCGGCGCGGCGCGATTTAGCGTCGAACCGGGCCGAACGGCGGCGTTGCGGCGAAACGTCGCGTCGCTCGGAATCGAACAGCGGGTTCGGCTCGTCGTCGAGGAAACGCCCGTCTTCGCGGCGCTTGCGGAAACGATCGCGCGGCGCCGGAACGAACTCGAAAACTTGGCGCGCGACCTGTCGAAGGAGCCGAATTTCGTCGACGGCGCGTTTTTGACCGGTTGGGAGACGTTCGCCGACGCGCCGAGCGGATACGTCGTCGACGCGGCGCGGGACGACGTCGCGACCTTCGCGGGCGGGCTCGAACTAGTTTTCGCGATCGAATAAGGAGACGCGGCTTGGCGAAGAAAGGCGGCAAACGCGGCAAAGGCGTTAAGTTCGACCCGGCGAACGTCGCCGCGCTTCTCGACGCGAAGGGAATCGCGGAGTTCGGGCGCGACGTCGCGACGAGCGTCGCCCGCGAGACGACGCAAGGAACGGCCCGCGACGCGAAAAAGTCGATTAAGTCGGGCGGGAAGAACCGGCGATCGAAGAACTGGAAGACGTCGAAACCGGGCGAGCCGCCGCGCTCGCACCGAGGAACGCTGAAAGGCGCGATTCGGTACGCTCGCGACGGCGACCGGTTCGTCGTCGGGCCGGAGGCGGTCGGCGGACGGAGCGCTTCGACCTTGCGAACGCTCGAAAAGGGCGGGCGCGGACGGTTCGTCGAAACGGTTTATCGCGGCGCGTATTTCGACCGCGCGAAACGCCGTCCGTCGACGCCGAAGCGACCGTCGCGACCTTGCGCGAAACACGGGACGTATCGCGTCGACCGCCCGAAAACGGCGCGACCTTACGACCTTTACGGCCCGAACGGCCAATACAAGCGGGTAACGACGTATCGATATTTTTACTCGCTGGAAGAATGGGAGGCGGCCCGCAATTCGTCGCGCTTTCAACGTTGGGCGAGCGGGCAAGCGACCGTTTCGACGTTGCGGCCGCAAGTCGCGCCGCGTCCGTTTATGGCGCCCGCGCTGGTCGTCAACGCGACGCCGGAGAAGATTCGCAAGCGGATTCAACGCGCCGCAAAGTATTACGTCGGCGGGGGAAACCGGCGATAATTTCAATAACGAAGAAAGAAAAGGGGGAAACGAAAATGGGATTGAAACGAGCGTTCGAGGCGACCGTCGCGGTCGGCGGGAAAGCGATCAAAACGCGCGGCGACATTACTTACGAAGAAACGCGAACGGAAATCGAAGTGAAAAACGCCGCGTCGGAAGACGTTCGCTTTATCGCCGGGATGAAGGCGACGAACTTTCAGATGACGGTGCAAGCGGGAACCGACCCGGAAGACGAAAGCTCGGTCGACGGATACGCGGTTCTGCTCGCGCATCACGAAGCCGGAACGGCGTTCTCGCTGACCTTTACGTCGCCGGGCGGTTTGCAACGGACGAAAGACTTCATTATTACCGGGTGGAGCGACGCGAACCCGGTCGACGGCCTGAACGAAGCGACCGTTACGTTCAAGCGTTCGGCGGTCGGCGCGGAAGAGTCGAGCGACTGATCGCCGACCGCGACCGCGCGGCTCCGGGCCCGCGGCGCCGCCGGGCGCTCCGGGATAGCGCGAGTTCGGTTTCCTTGCTCCCGTTGGTCGCTTGATTTTCTCGCCCAACGGGGGCGGGCGGTCGCTTGATTTTCTCGCCCAACGGGGGGCGGGGCCGCGCTCGGCTTGTTTGTTTGCGTGAATTAGAGAAGAAAGAGAAAGAACGCGATGAGAAAATTTAAAGATATTAACGGCGTCGAATGGACGCTCGACGTGAACCTTGCGACGGCGCGGGCGTTCCGCGAACGAATGAAAGAGGTTGAGACCTTGAAGAACGTCGACTTCCTCGACTGCGCGGCGGTCGCGCTTTCGTTGGCGGACGTCTTTTTCGCGGCGGACTTCCTTTACTTGCTTTGCGGCGACGAGGCGCGAAGTCGCGGCGTCGACGCGGCGGCGTTCGGGGCGGCGTTGAAGGGGCGCGTTCTCTTCGACGCGACGGCGGCGGCGACGGCGGAGTATTTGGATTTTTTCCCCGACGCGACGACGGTCGAGAAGGCGCGGGCGCTCGTCGAGAAAGCGGAGAAGACGCGTTCGCTCTACTGCGCCGCGATTTGCGACGAGGCGGCGAGCCGCTTCGAACGGGAAGTCGAGAGCGCGGCGAAAAAGTTTGGCGTTCGATTCTCGAACGTTGCGGAATCCTCGGCGTCGGTTTCCGGAGCGTCGCCGACTTGACGCTCGCCGAACTCGACGCAATGTTCGAAGCGCGCCGCGTCGAAGAATGGGAGCGAACGGCGTTCTTGGCGACCTACGCCGCGAACGCGAACCCGTACCGCAAACGTTGGCTCGACGTGAAAAACCCGTTCCGAGCCGGAACGTCGGACGCCGCCGTCGAACGCGTCGACCTCGCCGACGTGCCGTTCGATTAAAGACAAGCGACGAGCGCGCCTAAAACGAAACCTATCGGCGTGAACAAAACGGCGCCGACCCACGAGGTTTGAATAAGGAGTTTTTGCGTTTCTTTCGCGCGTTGCGGATTGAAAGTTTTGATATAGTCGACGTCGTAACGCTGCGCGCTAACGATATAGGCGAACGT
>JAGBDN010000059.1 GCA_017937485.1 Thermoguttaceae bacterium | reverse complement strand
ATCAACGACAAAGTTGCCGCGCGGTTTCGGCAAAAGCGGCTCGATTTTTTGGTATTGTTTTTTAGTGATCTTCATACGCGCATTATACCATATTCGCAACGGTTGCGCAAGGGAATGCTAAATTATGACAACACGCCCTAGAAAAAGTCCCGCCGACCGTTTGCGCGAACGCCCGAACTAAAAGGGTCTTGCCGAGCCCGGAAGTCCTTCGTACAGAACGTTTCCGCCGGCGATCGTTTCGCGAACGACTTGACGCTGCCCGACCCAAACCTTGCCGATTTCCTCTTCAAGCGCCAACGCCTTTTCGCGGACGCGGTTCAATTTCTCTTTCAGTTCTTCGTTCGACATATCAACTTCACTCTAATAACATTACTATTGGCAACACTTAAACAACACTTCGTCGACGATCAATGTTCGCAACCGCCGGCGGCGCCGTCGCATCCTTCGGCGTCGCCGCAACCGCCGTCTTCACAGTCGCCGTCGCCGTCGCACGGAAGACCGGAATGCGGACAAATTTTCACCGTTCCGTCGTTTTGAACCGCAACCTCTTCATTCGCAACGCCTTCAGCTCCGGCTTTTTTCGCGGAATTCATCGTAACGACGCCCACGACGCCAAACAGCGCGATAACGACTCCCAAAACAATCAGATTTTTTTTCATTTCATTCTCCTTATCGATAGTTCAACTTAAAACGGCAAACACTGCCGCCGCACATGTTACGATTCACTTGTTACACTCGTTAAAGATCGCGCGCAACTTTCCAAAATACTTTTGCCACTCTGGCGTCGCCTCCGCGAAGTCGTTTTCTTGCAATAGCTTAGCGATGCCGGTTTCTTCAAAAACGACTCCGAGTCGCTTACGGTTCTCCGAAGCTAAAGCCGTTTCTCGCAACGCTTCCGTGTAAAGCTCAAAGGTTTCCGTCGTTTGCAACAACCCGCCGACGCGAGCGTTCGACGTCAGATCGGCCGCCCTTAGCAAACGGAAAAACAAGCGTAATTTACTAAACGTCGCATCGATATACTTCGTCCTAACCTCCGTGTTTTCGCTTTTTGCGCCCAACGGATAAATCTTCGCAATATAAAACTCTTCGTAAACGGGATGCTGGTTGTCGGCGAACGCGTTCTCGTAGAGTTCGCGCAACAACTCGCGATTTCGTTCGCGCGTTTCCGCGTCGACGTAATACTCAAAGGCCAAACAAATCGACAAAGCGTCGTTCTTAAAACCGGACGCGCAAAAAGCGTCGATCTTCCGAGCTTTCAGCGTCGCCTCGACCGCTTCGTCGAAACGTCCCAACTTCAACAATAATTGAATTTCCAACGCCAACGCGCCGCTTTGTCGCGCTGGATTTTCGCCCGCTCGCGCTTGATAAATCGCGGAATACTCGCGCAACCGAGCCAAGAACTCTTCAAGACCTTTCGCGTCTTTTTGGACGTCCGCCAAATTAAGCGCTTTGATAGCAAGCGTTTGCGGCTTAACGTCGTCCCAAAGCAAGACGCGGCAAACGTCCTGGTAATCGCCGTAAACGCCGTTGGTCTCAGGATTTGGAGCGACGCATTCCAGCAGCCAATCGCGCAAATACGGGAAAAATCTCGCGTCGTCGGTTTGCGTTAAAAGCCGCGCTCCCGAGGTTCGCAAAGCGATTCTCGCTTCCGACGACGTCGCGTCGTTCCAAAGGCGTTCGATAAGCGCAATTCCTTCGTCCGCAAGGCTTTCGTCCTCCAACGCCTTTAAAGCGATCGCAAAAGCGGAGGACGCGGACGCGGCCAACGTTTCCGCGTCGTAAGAACGCAAAAACGCTAGGGCGTGTTGTCATTAACGGTTAAGTAAAATAACGATTGTTACAAAGTTTAAAAACGCCGAAAACATAACGTCGAGTTTATCGTAACGCGTCGCGATTCGCCGGAAGTCCTTGATACGTCGAAAGAAACGCTCGATTT
>JAGBDN010000058.1 GCA_017937485.1 Thermoguttaceae bacterium | reverse complement strand
CCGTAACGACGAGGCAGAGCGCGCCATTTGCAACCGTTTTCGGCAACGTAAAGTATTGCGTTCAACACCTTTAAATGTTCAACGACAAAGTTGCCGCGCGGTTTCGGCAAAAGCGGCTCGATTTTTTTGTATTGTTTTTTAGTGATCTTCATACGCGCATTATACCATATTCGCAACGCTTGCGCAAGGGAAGGCTAAATTATGACAACACGCCCTAACGCGTCCTTAACCGACGACGTCATATCGGTTTGCGCGTTGATCGGTTCCAATTTTTCCAAAAATTGGGCGACCGTCAAAAAACAATCTTTACCGCGAGCCGAAGAAAAAAACGCCCGGCCTTCGCCGCAAACGGCACGATCGTTACGGTGTTCGAGCGCGCCAACGAAATATACGCAAGCGCAGCTATCACTTCCTTTGCGTAAACAAACCAATCCAAGGACGCCGTGTCGCCCATACTCTTCGAACAATCGAGAAAGAGGTAGGCGCGTAAGTCGCCCTCTTCCTCAAATCGTTTAATAAGCGGAACTTCAAAGCGCGCGTAAACGTTCCAATCGAGATTGCGCAAGTCGTCGCCGTAAGCGTAATCCCGATAGTCGACAAACTCTAACCCGCCGCCCAACTTAGCGTTACTGCACGCGCCGCTTCTTGTTCCGACAAACGTTTTGTTCGAAACGATCGACAGAAACTCAAATTTTTTAAGCGTTTGCGAATCAAACATTCGTTGCGCGCCTCTCAAAATTTTTCGCCGCGAAGAACGTCGGCGACTAGCTCGTCGGTCGAAACGTTTTCCGCTTGCCCTTCGAAATTCAAGACGATACGGCGTCGCAAAATCGACGGCGCGGCTTGTTTAACGTCTTTTGCGGCAAGATTATAGCGACCGTCGAGCGCGGCGATAATTTTAGCGGCGGAAGCCAACGACAGCGCGGCGCGAGGACTGGCGCCGTATCGCGCGAACTTGCGGATCGACTCCGGCGCGGTCGCTTCTTCCGGTCGCGTATTCTTAACGATTCGAACGACGAGCGAAATCAAGTCGTCCGCCATCGGAATCGAGTTTGCAAGTCGTCCCATTTCAAGAACTTCCTCGGGAGTTACTACTTGACGCAAGGTCGACGGATCGCGCGTCGAAGCGAGTCGCACAATATCAAACATCTCCTCGTTTGTCGGGTACGGCGTCGAAATTTTGCAGAAAAAGCGGTCAAGTTGCGCTTCGGGCAAGGGATAAGCGCCTTCCATTTCGAGCGGGTTTTGCGTCGCCAAAATGAAAAACATGCCTTCGAGTTTTCGAGTCGCGCCGCCGACGGTTACGGAATGTTCCTGCCTCGCTTCCAGAAGAGCGGACTGCGTTTTCGGCGTCGCGCGGTTGATTTCGTCCGCTAAAACGACGTTCGCAAAAATCGGCCCCTTTTGAAACTCGAAATATTTTTTCCCCAACTCGTTTTCTAACAAATGTTAGTTCCGGTAACGTCGGCGGGCGTCATGTCCGGAGTAAACTGAATCCTAGGGCGTGTTGTCATTAACGGTTAAGTAAAATAACGATTGTTACAAAGTTTAAAAACGCCGAAAACATAACGTCGAGTTTATCGTAACGCGTCGCGATTCGCCGGAAGTCCTTGATACGTCGAAAGAAACGCTCGATTT
>JAGBDN010000057.1 GCA_017937485.1 Thermoguttaceae bacterium | reverse complement strand
GCCGCCGGGTCGCGGAGTTGGTCGGCGGTAATGGCGCGGTTGGGCGAATGTAGACACGCGCCCGCCGCAACCTCCGAAATTTGCGCCGCTTGGCAACAAACGCCGAGCGAAACGGTCGTCGACTGGTTCAACTCCAACGGACACCGCGCCGAAATACTGAACCCGTATTATACCCGCGTCGGCGCTGGAGTCGCGGTCGACCGTTGGGGACAACGCTACTGGACGGCGCGTTTTCGCTAGCCGACGTCGCCGAGTCGCAACATTTGAATTTTCAAAAGTAACGGTGGCGGCGAACGCTCCCGTTTTCAACGACAAGGAAGAGAGAAATGGACGATTTAAAATACCGCGTCGAGGAACTCGAACTCGACGGCGACGACTTGCGACGTCGCGTCGATAAGTTGGCGAAAGACGTCGAACGTTGCGAAGCGCGCCTTCCCGACGTCGACGAGTTGGCCGAAAAAGACGACCTCGAGCGACTCGAATATCGCGTCGACAAACTCGAAGGCGACGACTTTGTCGACCCCGGCGAATTTGACGATCTCGTTTGGCGCGTCCGAAAACTTGAGGAAGCCGATCGGCGCGTTCAGTTCGAAGCGCGTCGTTTCGAAACGAGCGGCTTGGGCGATTCCAAGGTCGGCGACCCCGAAACGACCGTCTTGCGCGACCCCGACGACTTTGTCGAACTTGCCGAATTCGACGACCTTAAACGTCGCGTCAAAGAACTCGAAGGCGTCTTGCGCGCTTGCGTCAAAACGCTTGTGCTTGAAACGCAAAAGGCCCGCAACCTTCTTATTCGACCCGAAGGAGAAACGAAATGAAACTCGAACTCGACCGCAAAATTTTGCTCGACGCGCTTCGTCGGGTTTCGTTCGTCGGCGCTCCGGCGACGCGGCTTGACTCGGACGGTTCGAAGCTGGTCGCGACCGCCGCCGTTTCGACTTGCGCCGCTCGGGCGACCGTTTATTTGAAGTCGAATACAAACCCCGACGTTAACGCGAAGCTGGGCGATTCGGTTGCGACCAACGGGAGCGGAAAACAAGATCGCGCGGAAGCGCGGGCCGGGAGCCGCGCCGTCGCGGCCGCTCCGGAAACGCCGATTTTTGAAAAACTTGCCGTCGCTCGGGAAGTCGTTCGCTTTCTTGCCGAGTCGAACGCGAAGCGCGTCGCGATCGAAACAAACGACGACGGTTCGACGCTCTTCGTCGCCGACGGCGCCCGAGTTCGTTCGCGCTCTCCGGAGACGCTCGACTTCCCGGATCGTCCCCTAATTCCGGTCGGTTGCGCCGTTCGCGTCGACGAGTTCCGGGCCGCCGTTTACGCCGCGTCGTCGTTGGCGCGCCGTTCCGTCGGGACGAGCCTTGCGATCGAAACGGTTCGCTTCGACGTTTCGAAGGGCGGCGAATTTGCCGTCGTCGGAACGGACGGTCGCGCGCTAAGCGTTCGTCTTTGGACGCTTGCGGGCCCTCCGGACGACCGCGACGCGATCGTCCGGACTTACGGAACGTCGGAGCCGTTCGGCGTCGACGCGCGGCTCGCCGCTCGAATCTCGTCGGCGTTCGAAAGCGGTTTGGTTTCAATTCGGTTTCGCGACGG
>JAGBDN010000056.1 GCA_017937485.1 Thermoguttaceae bacterium | reverse complement strand
TCAAAGGCTTGACGACCGCGCTCGTTCGGGCGCTCGCGACGCTTGCGAACCGCGCCGCCAAACGCCTCGCCGCTTGGACGCTCGACCGCGCGAAAAAGCTCGTCGAATCGCAAACGCCGCCGTCGACCGGCCCGTAAAATCGGCGCAAAGCCCGTAATTTAATGGAAGGAAGGCGCGGAAAATCGAAAAACGTCGAAAATCGCGTTTTAAGGCGAGAGGGAGGGAGCCCGACCGCCAAGTCGAAACGGAGCGAAACGCCGCTCCAACGCCAAACTAGGAGGGTGGACGAAAAGTGAAAAACGAGTCAAAAAACAAAGAGCGCGTCAAACGCCTCGTCGCGCCCGCCGACCGCGTCTTGTTGACGCTCCGTTGGGCCGACAAATTGACCGACGCCGAAATCGCCGCCGCGACCGATCGCCCCGAACGCGAAGTCGCCGCCCGGCTTACTCAAATTGAAACCCGACTCAAACGCGCCGCGTAAAAGGAGCCGCCGCAATGGAACTCAAAGAAAACTGCGAACTTAACCCGCTTTTCGAGGAACGCGACCGCCGCCGAAGGGCCGAGTCGCTTCTTTCGCTCGTCGAAGCGGAACTCGACGACGCTCGCGCCGCGCTCCGCCGAGCCCGCCGATTAACTTGGACGCTCGCCGCGTTCGCCGCGACCGCGTTTGTCGCCTTCGCTCTGAAATAATTCAACAAAAGGAGCCTCGCCCGATGAAAACGACTCTCGAAACGAAAACCGCCGCCGTCGCCGCCGTCCCGGCGAACTCGACGCTCGTCCTCTTCGCCGCCGTCGTCGACGGGAACCCGACCGCCGCGCAAATCGAAACGGCTCGCTACACGCTGGCCGCAAACCTCGAAAACGTCGGCGCGACCGCGACAAGCGCTTATCTAACAAGGTTTGAACCGGTTGTGGTCGACGTCGACGCCGACGAAGGCCTCTTGTTGACGGTCGACGCGACCCTTTCGAAAGTCGCGCCCGACCCGCTTCCGGAGGTCGCCGAACCGGAAACGCTCGATGAAACGGCGCCGACGGAAATCGCGTCGAGCGAAGAAGTGGCGACCGACGCAAACGCCGAAACGCCGGTTAACGCCGAATCTGGAAACGACGCGACGTCGACCGACGCGGCCGCAATCGCCGAAACCGCCGTCGCCCCGGAAACGTCGGAGGCGTAACCGATGGCCGTCGTTTACTTTACGTCGAATGCGTCGACCGGCGCCGGTTCGCTTGTCGAAGCGGTCAAAAACGCCCAACCCGGCGACGTCGTCCGCCCCGACGAAACCGTCTTCGAACGCGGTTCGACCATCGAAATCGTTCTCGCGTCGACGCTTACCGTCGCTAAAAACTTGACGCTCGACGCGGCGCCGTGTCGCGTTCGGCTCGTCGGCGGCGGCGCGACGGGGTTAACGTCGGCGAGAGGCGGCGTCGTCGTCGAAGTTTCCGGCTTTGATTTTGTCGGCGGCGTCAACTCGTCGACCTACTATCACGGCGGAGGCGCGACTATTTCCGAAAACTCAACCGAGGTTTTTAACCGTTGTCTTTTCGCGGGTTGTGAAACGTCGCGTTCCGGCGGCGCGGTTTTTATTCAAGCCGGTTCGAACGCCGAAGTTCGCGATTCGCTTATCGTCGGTTGTCGCGCGGCGTCGACCGCGGGCGGGCTATGCGCTTCCGGAAGCGCGACCGTTTCCGGCTCGACCGTTGTCGGAAACGTCGATTCGACGGGAGTTAACGACGTCGGCGGGAGCGGAAAAGCGGCGTTTGTCAACTCGATTATCGGCGCTTCGACGGTCAAAACGTCGAGCGAAAGCGTCGGGAGCGTCGTCGGCGTCGCGTCGTCGACGGTTGGTTTCGTCGCGTCGCCGCCGGACGATTTAACGCCCGAAAATTGGAACGCCAACCTTTGGCAAGACTGGGACTTGCGCCTTTTCGACGACGCTAGCGCCGCTCCGTCGCCGTACCGCGATTCCGGCGACGTCGGCGAAATGTCGCAATACGACCTGCAAGGGAATTTCCGCGGACGCAAAACAAACGGCGTCGCAACGCGTAGTCCTGGCGCGTATGAAACGCTTCAAGCCGATTTGTTTTGGGTAGGCGAACCGTTCCCGCAAACATTGGTCGACCTTGCGCCGCAAAACCTTGTCGTTTCGGACTTTGTAGAGACTTCGGAGACAAGAGCAACCGCGCTTGTCGCTTGGACTATCCCCGAAAACGCGAGTTATTCGAAGATTCATTGGGAATACAAAGCCCACGACACGACGTCGTTTACTCCGGTCTACCCGCTTGGCGGAACGGCTAAAAAAAGAACCGCAAACGTTTACATCGGGTATCGTTATGTTATTAGAATTTGCGGCGAGTTCGCCGACGGACGTCGCACCGCTTGGTCGTATGTCGAGTTTGACACCGACGCGTCGATCAACGACGCGACCGGCGGCGGTCAACTGACGGGAACGATGCTCCCGTCGGCGTTAAGCGTTGTCAATCCGTCGTTTCAAACTTCCGTAGGTTGGGCGACGTCGCGCTTTGCGACCGTTTCGGGCGACGTTGCGCCGCAAGTCGAACAAAAACTTTTCGTTGACGGCGCCGTTGTCTTTAACGACGTTTTGACAACGGCCAACGCGAACGGGCAAAGGTTCGCCTTGACTCTCGGCGGCGGCGCGAACGTCCGTTTTCCATCGGGAGCCGTTCACTTATTCGACCTGCAAACGGGCGCGGCGTCAACGTTTACGTTTTCAAGCGTTCGACCGAGCGAGGCGCGTTTCGGCGATTGGTCGCGACTTGCCGGAACGTTCTCCGCGTTGCCAAAATACGACGTTGGTTCGCAAGTTTACATCCAAGCCGCCCAATTTTATTCTTTCGCGCAACCGGAGGCAACTTACGGCGTTTTAACGGTTTACGCGCAAAAATCACCGGCGTTGCAACTCGACGGCGCGTATCGTTGCGACGAATTTCGAATCTACGCGGGCGCTGCAGTGAGCGACGTTTGCGCGATAACGGCGCCGGGAACGACGGTTCGCGCTCGCGTCGTCAATTGGGGAAGCGCGTCGTCGACGGTCGCCGAACGCCTTGTCAGCGAACCGATTACGCTGATACTGCAAGAAGCCGCGTCGTTGGTTTTGCCCGACGAGGCGCCGGAAAGTTGGGTCGACGGTTTTGTTGTCGACGTTTCGGAGACGACAAGCGCGACGTTAAAACTTAACGGCCAAACCGTTTACGGCGACGCGCCGACGTGCGCCGTCGCGTTGACTGGAAGCGCGACAATCGCCGAACGCGGACTCGACGTCGCGTCGTTGACGCTCGCCGCCGACGCGACGCTAAACGTCGACGTCGGAATCGTTCGCGCCGGAGCGTTGACCGTCGCGGACGGCGCGAACGTCGCGTTTTCGAGCGCCAACGCCGGAACCGCCGGAGTTAGCGTCGACGCGGTTTTGACCGCGTCGGAGAGCGCGACCGTCGGAAACGCGACGTTTACGGGAAACGG
>JAGBDN010000011.1 GCA_017937485.1 Thermoguttaceae bacterium | reverse complement strand
AGAAATCGTCGAAGGCTGAATTTAATTTGAGCGTTCGCGCTTGATTTCGAGCGAAAAACGGAGAAGCGGGGGGAATTTTCCTTGCTTCTCCGTTTTTTCTTGCGTCGACCGACCGTTCCGAGCGCGAAAATTATCGCCGAAGCGCCGACGAAAGAAAAGGCCCGAAACTCGTCGTTCGTCTGTTCCGTCGCCGCAAGAACAGCCGCAAAAAGACGGGCGCCGTCAAACGGACGTCAAGGTCGAAATCAAAGAAATCGTCGAAGGCTGAATTTAATTTGAGCGTTCGCGCTTGATTTTGAGCGAAAAACGGAGAAGCGGGGGAAATTTTCCTTGTTTCTCCGTTTTTTCTTGCGTCGACCGACCGTTCCGGGCGCGAAAATTATCGCCGAAGCGCCGACGAAAGAAAAGAGCCCGAAATTCGTCGTTCGTCGGTTCCGTCGCCGCAAGAACAGCCGCAAAAAGAACGACCGCCGTCAAACGGACGTTAAGGTCGAAATCAAAGAAATCGTCGAAGGCTGAATTTAATTTGAGCGTTCGCGCTTGATTTCGAGCGAAAAACGGAGAGGTTGGGAAATTTCCTTGCTTCTCCGTTTTTTTCTTGAAAATTTTCCGCCGACGTCGAGCGCGTCGGCGGAAAGCGCGAAAGGTCGTCGAGGGAAATTTCGACTTGCGTTGAGTTCGGCGTTATTTCCAAGAGCCCGGCTTCAAATGCGGTTTGATCGCTTCGAAGCGCGTTTCGATTTCGTCGATTTGTTCTTGCGTCAGTTTCGCTTCGCGAATAATCGGCTTTTCCGGAACGGATTGGTTCGGGCCGTACTCGCGGGAAAGGCGGTTCTTGAAAACGCCGCGCATTTGCCAAACGTAAAGATGGAAACTTCGCAGTTGGTTGCCGCCGATCGTTTCTTTTAAGTTGAGCATTAACAACAGCTTTGAGAAAACGTCGGCCGCCGCGACGCGGTCTCCGGCGTCGTAAAGGTTCCAATATTTCGCGAGCAAGTCGGCGTAAGCGGCGCGCTCGGTGATCAGCCCCTCCGTTCCAATGCGGCATTGGTGGAGCCAAGCGAACCCGCCCCAAGCGGAGAAAACGCGTTTGATCGTCGGTTTCGCGGCGACGAGTTTTCGCATTCGCGCTTCGACCGGCGCCGTTTCCTCTTTAACGTAACCGAAATACGGCGATTCTTTCGCGAGTTCGATCAACAGCTCGACCGACGGGCCCGGGCCCTTGTATTTCGTCCCGCCGGACGTCTGAATGATAACCGGACGATTAACGACTTTCATCAGCGCGCGCCAATATTCGCGGAGGTCGTCCTCCGTCTTGCCGTCGTCGGGCGGGCGAGAAATGATCGCGGCGGGTTCGAGTTTTTCGGCGTGTCGGGCGAACTCTAACATTTCGGCGGTATCTTTTCCTTGAACGCCTAAGCAAAGCGCGGATTTTCGGCCCTTTAGCGCGTCGGCGAGCGCCTCCATACCCGTCATTTTTTCTTCTTTCGTTAGCAAGTCGACCGCGTCGCCTGCTTGCGGCCAAATCATTCCGGGACTTTCGCACCAGTCGACGAAGCGCGCTTGGTCGGCGAGGACGTCGTAATCGACCGCGCCCGATTCGAGGAACGGCGTCGACAGAATCGGAAACGGCCCGCGAACGCGCGGATCGCCGATAATTTCGCGTTCCGGTTGCGACGTTTCCGGACGCGGCGTCGGCGTCGTCGCCAAATTCGGCGTTTCGGCGGCGAAAACGGAGGCGTTCGACGGCGTCGCCAAGTCGGACGCGACCGCGCCGACGGCGCCCGCGACGAGCGAGCCTAAAAGTTGGCGTCGAGAGAGTTCGTTTGGACGCATAAAATCCCTTTCGTTGATTGAAATTTGGAGCAAATTTGAGTCGGGAATTGAAAACGGCAATTTCGGACGGTTGGGCGCGCAAAAAAATAAGCGGGCCCGGCGCGGCGTTCGATTTCGTCGGGGCTAAACGATTTCGGGAACGACGAAACCGGCGCGGTAGTCGATTTTGAGGAGGCGCGCCGCCGCGTCGGCGTACTCGCCCTTGACGCCTTCGACGCCGTCGTATTCCAAAAAGCGGCTCGTTTTGAACGTGTCGGCGTTCATTTTCAGCCCTTGCGCCGTCAAATGACGCTCCAAATCGCCGATCGCTTCGGCCAAGAGCGCGGAACCGTCGGCGGAGTCGGCGACGAGATCGAGCGCGGCGGCTTTCGAGTAAGGTTCGCCGAGCCGGTAAGCCGTGTTCGCGCCGTTGTACCAAGTCGCGGAGTCGCGACCGACTTCGAGCGGAGCGTAAAGGCGCGACGCGTCGCCGGCCAAGACCGTTTCGACGAAGTTGCGCAAGTGCGGGCCCGGGCCGGCGTGTTCCGACGTCGCTTTGAATTCGCGAATTTTTTTCCCTTTTTCGTCGTAAGCGACCGCGCGGCCCCAATATTTGACGTATCGCCCCCCTTCGCAACGAACCGAATAACCGACGGCGGGTTCGTCGCAAGTCCCGGCGCTCTTGGGGTTTTGCTTGTCCGGCAGGTTCGAGATGCAGAAGATAACCGGCGCTTCCCCGGTATCGAAGTAGACGAACATTTCGTTCGGCGTTTCTCCGGCGTCGTCGTATCCGATTCGAGCGCCGCCCGCCAAAACGCGTTTCGGAGCGCGGATTCGGTCGAGGAAAACGTCGTTGCGGCAGTCGTCGAGGAGGTGCGCGCCCCAGTTGCCGGTCTCGCCGTTGCCGGTGTTCCACATCCAGTGCCAGTCGTATTGGAGGTTCGAGCGGTAAAGCGGAACGTCCGGCGCCGGGCCGAGCCAAAGGTTGTAATCGACGTTTCTAGGCGGGGTTAGCGGCGTCGAACGCTTGCCGATACCGCGTCACGGCGCGAACCGATTGACGCGAATCGAACGGACGGCGCCGAGCGTTTTCGCCTCGTGCAGGAACTCGCGCGCTTCCGGGTGATGCTCCGGGTCGGCGCGCATTTGCGTTCCGATTTGGCAAATTTTTCCGTATTTTTTCGCGGCGGCGACGACTTGCGTTCCTTCCCAAAAATTGAGGCAAAGCGGCTTTTCGAGATAAACGTCTTTGCCGGCTTCCATCGCCCAAATCGCGGCCAAGACGTGCCAATGGTTGCAAGTCGCGATCAAAACGGCGTCGACGTTCGGATCGTCGAAGACGGCGCGCATATCGACGGAGTCTTTCGCTTTCGGAAATTTTTTCTTCGCGGCGGCCAAACGACTTCGGTCGGGGTCGCAAACGGCGACGATCTCGGCGTTGGGAATTTGCGAAAGGAACGTCGTCAAGAAGAGCCCGCGACCGCCGCAACCGACGAGCCCCAAACGGAGTTTTTCTTGCGGACGTTCGGCGAAAACGGTCGGCGCCGCGAACGGCGTCGCAAAGGAAGCGGAAACGGCGGCGAGGCCGAGCGCGCTCGCGGCGATAAAATCGCGTCTGTTGACTGGGGACATTGACGTTCTCCGAATCGCGACGGTTTCGCCGACCGCCGCGTTAAAAAAGGAAAAATCGACCGAAAAAACAACCGACCGAACGGAAATCGGGCGACGATCCGTTTTCGGCGGCGTTCCGGAGTCGATTATACGTCGAACGGCGTCGAAATGCAAGCAAAAAGAACGCGAACAAGGAAGAAGAGGCAAATAAACGACGCCGCCGACGCGGAAACGTCGACCGCAAGAAAAGAAAAACGCCGCTCGACTGAAAATCGAACGGCGCGAAAACGGGGAAAACAAACGCGAAAATCGCGGTTTTCCGAACGGCGAACGTCAAACGAGCGTCGTGAATTGCTCGTTGACGCGGAGGTCGCCGCAGTTGAGGTAGCGGATGTCCTTAATGCCAAACTTCATCATCGCCAAGCGGGTGAGGCCGACGCCGAACGCGAAACCGCTGTATTCTTTCGGGTCGATTCCGCCGTGTCGCAGAACTTCCGGGTGAATGAGGCCGCAAGGAATCAGCTCGATCCAGCCGTCGCCGCAAGTCGGGCAACCTTTCCCGCCGCAGAGGAGGCAGTTCAAGTCGAGTTCGAAACCCGGTTCGACGAACGGGAAGTAACCCGGGCGAAGACGGACTTTAACGTCGCGCTTGAAGACTTGGCTCAAAATCGTTTTCATCGTCGCGATCAGGTTGGCGACCGAAATGTTCTTGTCGACGACAAGCCCTTCGCATTGGTAGAACGTGTTCTCGTGGCTCGGGTCGACCGCCTCGTAACGGAAGCAACGGCCCGGGAAAATCGCGCGAATCGGCGCCCCGAAGCGTTGCAACGTGCGGACTTGGTTCGCCGACGTGTGCGTCCGCAGAATCAGTTGATTCTTGAGCCAAAAAGTGTCTTGCATGTCGCGCGCCGGGTGGTCGCCCGGGATGTTCAGCGCTTCAAAGCAGAAGTATTCCGATTCGACTTCCGGGCCGTAAAGGACGGAAAAACCCATTCCTTGGAAGACGTCTTCCAGCTCCATTTGCGTCAGCGTGATCGGGTGGAGCGCGCCGAGTCGACGACCTTTGCCGGGAGCGGTCAGGTCGAGATCGTTCGTTTTGCGGCGAATCGCGGACGCTTTGAACGCTTCGACGGCGGCGGAGATTTCGGCGGTCGCGAAATTTTTCAATTCGTTAAGACGTTGGCCGAAGCTCTTCTTTTCTTCGACCGACATTTTGCTAAAGTCGGCGCTCTTCGCGAGGGTCGTGATCGAGCCTTTGCGACCGAGGTAATCGACGCGAATTTGCTCGACTTGCTCCGCCGTCGTCGCCGACTTCAAATCTTGAACGAGCCGTTCTTTAATTTCTTGCACGGAAATCTCTCCCAATCGATACAAACGGAATCGCGACCGTCGCGCCGGAACCGTCGAAGCGGCGGCGTCGGGAGCGGTCGGAAATTTTGTCAAAAATCGTTAATTTGGCTGAAAAAGCGTCGTCGAAAGCGCGGCGAAACGACGCGTCGACAAACGTCCCCTTATATTATAACGTCGACTTCGATTTGCGTTAGGAGCCCCCGGGCGTTTTTTTGCGACTTTTCGCCGAGAAAAGCGGCGCGGCGGTTCCGGTTCCGGCGTTTGGCGGCGCCGCGTTGCAATTTCGCAAGGCGAGGCGCGTTCGGCGGCGGGGATAAACGTTAAAATGGGGGAAGTGGCGGAAATGACAAAGCCGGATTCGGGCTATTTTGACTTTGCGGGCGGACATATGATCGGTTAGTCGCCTATTTTGATTTCGCGGGCGGACATATGATCGGCTAGTCGCCTATTGGAGTTTCGCGGGCGGGCATTTGATCGGTTGCTGAAAAAAACGGGGCGCTGTCATTTTGGCCCGTCGACGCGGCGAAAACGCGCCGATTTTGGCGTCGGCGGCGACAAAAACGACGGCAAGCGCGAGTTGGTCGAAGGAGGAGAAATAAAAATTTCCGCTAAAAAATAAGAAAAAAACGGGTGAAAAACAGGTTTTAAAGAAAAAAAACGACGTTTGGCGCCGCGTTTGCTTAAATGGAAATCGAGTCGTGGGGACGACTCGCAAGGACGAAAATTAGTAAGGAGAACGAAAATGAATTTTTCTTTCGATAAATTGACGACGAAATCGCAAGAAGCGATCGCCGGCGCGCAACGACTCGCGACGACGAAAGGGAATCCAGAAATCGGCGGACTCCACCTCCTCGCCGCGGCGCTCGAAGAACGAGACGGCGCGGTCGCTCCGATTTTCGCCGCGATCGGCGTCGACGTCGCCCGACTGAAAAAAGCGGTCGATTCGGAAATCGCCCGACTGCCGCGCGTCGAGGGAACGACGCCGTCGCCGAGCGCCGAACTTCAAAAGATTTTCGTCAAGGCGGCGGAAGAAGCGACGGCGCTAACCGACGAGTTCGTTTCGACCGAACACTTGCTCCTCGCGTTGACTGTCGTCGACGGAAAGGCCAAAAGGATTCTCGACTTGTTCGGCGTCGACCGAACGAAGATTCTCGAAGGCGCGAGCCGAGTGCGCGGGAACAACCGCGTCGTCGACCAAGAGCCGGAAGGAAAGTTGCAAGCGCTGGCGAAATACGGGATTAACTTGGTCGAGCGAGCGCGTCGGGGCAAACTCGACCCGGTGATCGGGCGCGACGCCGAGATCCGCCGCGTCGTTCAGGTCTTGTCGCGACGAACGAAGAACAATCCGGCGCTGGTCGGGGAACCGGGCGTCGGGAAGACGGCGATCGCCGAGGGACTCGCGCTGCGCATCGTCGAGGGGGACGTGCCGGAAAGCCTTAAAGATAAAGAGGTTGTCGCGCTCGATATGGGGGCGTTGATCGCCGGAGCGAAGTTCCGCGGCGAGTTCGAAGAGCGGTTGAAAGCGGTCTTGAAGGAGGTCGAAGCGTCGAACGGGCGGATTATCCTCTTCATCGACGAGCTGCACGCCGTCGTCGGAGCGGGGAACGCGCAAGGGAGCGCCGACGCTGCAAACCTTCTCAAACCGGCGCTTGCGCGCGGCGAAGTGAAGTGCGTCGGCGCGACGACGTTCGACGAGTACCGCAAATATATCGAAAAAGACCCGGCGCTCGAACGACGGTTCCAGCCGATTACGGTCGCCGAGCCGAGCGTCGAGGACGCGTTGGCGATTCTTCGCGGGCTGAAAAACCGGTACGAGTCGCATCATAAAGGCGTTAAAATCAAGGATTCGGCGCTCGTCGCGGCGGTCGAACTCTCGAAACGCTACCTGCCGGAGCGGTTCCTGCCGGACAAGGCGATCGACCTGATGGACGAGGCGATGAGCCGTTTGGCGATGGAGTTGCAAAGCGTTCCGACCGAAATCGATGACGCGCGACGTCGGTTAACGCAGTTGAAAATCGCCGAGCGACAACTTGTCGACGAAACGGAGCCGAGCGCCGTCGCCCGACTCGCCGAGATTCGCAAGGAAATCGCCGCGAAAACGGAAACGTTGGCGGAACTGAACTTGCGTTGGGAAAAGGAAAAAAGCGGCGTCGGCGACTCGAAGCGGCTGCGCGAAAAAATCGACGATAAACAGCTCGAATACAAGAACTTGGACGCGAGCATTAAGGCGGCGTATTCGCGCGGGCAAGCGGTCGACAACGCGGAGTTTCAACGGTTGGCCGAGCTTTACTCGGAGGTTCAAAACCTGCAAAAGCAACTCGACGCCGTCGAGGAGGAAGAGGAGCGCGCCGCCGAAGCGAACGCCGATGAAAACGCTGCGACGAGCGGCAACGAGCCGACTTCCGGAATCGCTAAAGCGCCGCCGAAAAAGCTGTTGCGTCAAGTCGTCGGGCCGGAGGAAATCGCCGAAATCGTCGCGCTTTGGACCGGCGTTCCGGTTGGGCGAATGCTCGAAACGGAGCGGGCGAAGTTGCTCGTTTTGGAAGACCGCCTGCACGCGCGGGTCGTCGGACAGGACGCCGCCGTCGACGCCGTGTCGAACGCGGTGCGCCGGAGTCGAAGCGGGCTCCAAGACCCGGGACGGCCGGTCGGTTCGTTCCTCTTCCTCGGCCCGACCGGCGTCGGGAAGACGGAGCTTTGCAAAGCGTTGGCCGAAGCGTTGTTCGACGATGAAAACGCGATCGTAAGAATCGATATGAGCGAGTTTATGGAGAAACACTCCGTCGCGCGGCTGATCGGGGCGCCTCCCGGATACGTCGGGTACGAGGAGGGCGGCGTGTTGACCGAAGCGGTTCGGCGGCGACCGTACAGCGTCGTTTTGTTCGACGAAATCGAGAAGGCGCACCGCGACGTGTTCAACGTCTTTTTGCAACTCCTTGACGACGGACGACTTACCGACAATCAAGGGCGAACGGTCGACTTCTCGAACTCGCTGATCGTAATGACGTCGAATTTGGGGAGCCGCGCGATTCAAGAGATCGCGTCGCAAGGCGGGACGACGGAAGAACTTAACGAAGCGACGTCGCTGATTTTGCGCGAGCGGTTTTTGCCGGAATTCCTCAACCGAATCGACGAGACGATCGTCTTCCAACCCCTTGCGAAAGCGGAAATTAGGAAGATCGTTGAGATTCAAACGCGAAAGTTGAAAACGCTTCTCGCGAAGCAAAACGTCGACTTGACGCTGACCGACGCGGCGCTCGACGGAATCGCGGAACTCGGGTACGACCCGGCGTTCGGCGCCCGCCCGCTCAAACGCGTTATTCAACAACGGTTGCAAAACCCGTTGGCGTTGGAGTTGCTGAAACGCCCGGCGACGTTCGGCGGGGAAAACGCGCCGCGTCGACAGATTGTCGTCGATTTCGACGGCGCCGACTTCCGGTTTAACGTCGGCGACGATAAGCGTTGACGTTTAACGCTTTGCGCGTTTTTTCGTTAAAACAAACCGCGTTTTTCGCTCGCAAGGGACGGAAAACGCGGTTTGGCGTTTCTTGTAACGTTAACGTTTAAAACGGGTTAACGTTAGTCGGCGAGGCGAACGACGACCGGCTCGGCGGCGTTCTTTTCGACGGTCGTTTCAACCGTCGACGTCTTGTCACCGACGCGAACGGTAACGCTGTAATCGCCAAGGAAAACGCGAGTTGCGACGGAGCCGTTTTCGTTCGACGTCGCGTCGAGATTCGAGCGCCAAGTTTCGCCGACAAGCTCTTGCCAAACTTTACCGGCCGGAGTCGGCGTCCAATCGGCGGTAAAATAGGCCGATTCCGGGCGCCAGTGCGAGCGTTCCCAAAAGCCCCAAACGAGGATTTCGTCGACCGCCGGGTGCGAAAACGCCGCCGTCAGAAAGTCGCGCGTAAACTCGGCTTGGAACGCTTTGTCCGCCGCGTCGACGTCGTGTTCGGTGATCGAAATCGGGAGGCCCAACTCGGCGAAACGGTCGAGAATTTCGAGAAGGCGTTCCGGCGGCGTCGCGGTTTGACCGAAATGGCTTTGCATCCCGATTCCGCCGATCGGGGCGCCGGCGTCGATCAGCTTCTTAATCGCCCGAAAATACGACGTTTGCTTGCGGCGGTCGAGCCCTTCGCCGGAAAGAATCCCGTAATCGTTGATGAAGAGGCGCGCGTTCGGGTCGGCGGCTCGCGCTTCTTGGAACCAATCGACGAGAATGTCGTCGCCTAAAATCTTTAAAATATCGTTGTTATCGTGAATTTCGTTGACGACGTCCCAATCGACGACGCGGCCCCGCAACGCCGACGCTTCGTCGCGGATGTGTTCGCGAATCGCGGCGTCGAGCGCTTCCGGATTCGACGCGAGTTCCCGCCAACGCGGCGTCGAGTTGCGCCAAGACGGCCAAACGAGGCAGTGCCCGCGAACGTCGATTCGGCGTTCGTCGAGCCAATCGAGCGCCCGAAAAACGTCGGCGCGGTTGCGGCGATTTTGCCAACCGAACCATTTGAGGTCGTTTTCAAAAACGGCGCGATTGCAGTACTTAACGAGGAAGTCGCGGTACTTGTCGGCGTCGGAGCCTTGCGCGAGAAGGCGACCGGCGACGACCGCCGTCCCCCAACCGAACGCCGAGCGCGTTTGGCGGATTTCGACCGCGGCGTTCGGAACCGGTTTCCCGTCGGCGTCGACGACTTTCAGCGTCAAATCGCCCTTGCGGATTTTCTCGATGCGTTCTTGCGCGGCGGCCCGCCAAGGCGCGTCCGGTTCGGCGCCCTTGTAACGCGGCTCCGAATTACGAAGCGTCGACGCGTCGAAATTTTTTCCGAACGACGAGAGCTTAACATCGGCGATTTCAACGGTTTGCGGTAAGTAGCCGAGGAAGAAAACGATCGCGCTTCCCCCGGCGTTTCGCGACTCGACGCAGCGGAACGGAAGGGAATAGTCGCGCCAAGCGAGCCCGAGTTCGAGGCGGCGATTCAGCGACTTAACGTAAGGCGGTTGCGAGACTTCGAACATCGCGCCAAGCGAGCCGAGCCCCGACTCCGTTTTCGCCGAAACCGTTCGCGCGCGGAATTCGAGGAGGAGGACTTCCCCCTTTTCGACCGGGCGGTCGACGAGAAAACGGAGCGAAAACGCCCAAGGCGATTCCGGCGTTTCGAAAATTTCGCAACGCGCGACCGGGCCGACGCCGTCCGCTTCGTCGACGACGGAAATCGCGCCGATTCGGGTTTTACGAGCGTTCGCGCCGAACGTTTGCGCCGTCGACTCGAAGAGAAGTTCGCCGGTCGGGCGTTCGTCGGAAGTCGCCGTTTCTTGGGCGGTTGCGGAAGGCGAAGGAACGGCGAACGAGCCGAACGCGGCGGCGAGCGTCAAACCTAAACAGGCAAGCGTTGAAAACGACGGCGAACGGCGATAAAAAAGAGAAAAACGGCGCATCGGGGACTCCTGCGAATGTTGAAAAGGAACGCGACCGAAAAAAGCGTTCGAAAAAGGAACGCGGCGGCGAAACGCGTCGCAAGGAATTTCGCCGCGCCTCCATTTTACCAAAAACGGCGGCGTTTTGCAAGAATCGAACGAAAAACGAGAAAAAAACGGGCGAAATCGGCGGCGTCGAGCGCGTTTTTCCCCGTTTCTCTTGACTCGACGGCGCAAACTTTCTATAATGCGGCGCCCGTTTCCGACCGTCGACGAAGTCGGCTTGACGTCGGAACCGGACGTTTGATTTTTGGATTTTTGAATCGTTAATTTTCCCTCTTGCCGCGACGTCGGCAACGCGTTGAAAAAACGTCGGTTGCGAAACGGCGTCGTCGAGGAGTCGACAATGAAGATTGTTTGCGTCGCGGGCGCTCGTCCGAATTTTATGAAAATAGCGCCGTTAATTCGCGTTTTCAAAGAGCGTCCGGAGTTCGAGCCGATTCTCGTTCACACGGGCCAGCATTACGACGAGAAAATGTCGGGGCTTTTTTTCCGCGAACTCGAAATTCCGCTTCCGGACGCAAATTTGGGCGTCGGCGGCGGGTCGCACGCGGTCGCGACGGCGGAGACGATGAAGGCGTTCGAGCGCGTTTGCCTCGACGTTAAGCCGGACGCGGTTCTCGTCGTCGGCGACGTCAACGGAACGCTCGCTTGCGCGTTGGTCGCCGTAAAGCTCGGAATCCCAACGGTTCACGTCGAAGCGGGGCTCCGCAGCGGCGACAGAACGATGCCGGAGGAAATCAACCGAATCGTCGTCGACTCGATTTCCGATTTCCTCTTCTGCACCGAGAAAAGCGGCGTCGAAAACCTTGCGAACGAAGGGGTTGCGTCCGAACGCGTTTTTCTCGTCGGGAACGTGATGATCGATTCGCTCCTAAGAAGCAAGGCGAAGGCCGACGCGCTTCCGACGCTGGAAACGCTCGATTTAGAACCGCGACGGTATGTAACTGCGACGTTGCATCGCCCGCGTCTCGTCGACGACCCGAAGGCGTTCGCCGACGTGCTGGGCGCGTTGGAGGAGATCGCCGCCGAGACGCCGATTATCTTCCCGATTCACCCGCGAACTCGCAACCGCTTGTCGGAGTTCGGGTTAACGGAGCGCGTCGAAAAAATCGCGAACTTGCGGCTCGTCGAACCGCTTGGGTATCTCGACTTTTTGAAGCTGAACGCGAACGCTTTCGCCGTTTTGACCGACTCGGGCGGGCTCCAAGAGGAAACGACGGCGCTGGGCGTCCCTTGCTTGACGCTGCGCGAAAACACCGAGCGTCCAATCACTTGCGAAATCGGAACGAACCGCTTGGTCGGGCTCGACCCGAGCGCGATTTTGGCGGCTTGGCGCGATCTAAAGAACGGAACGGCGCGAGTTGGGAAGGTTCCGCCCCTTTGGGACGGGCGCGCGGCGGAGCGAATCGCCGACGTCTTGTCGCAAAAATTCGCTCGACGCTAAAAGCGAAAAGAAAACGAAAAAAAAAGAAGAATCGATAACGATTAACGATAAACGGTTAAACGTTTTGACCGTTGAAAAGATTGGGGTTGCGATGAAAGTAACGGTGGTCGGGGCCGGGAACTCCGGTTGCGCGCACGCGGCGATTTTAGCGAAGCAGGGCGCCGACGTAACGCTCTTTAAAACGACGAACGGCAAGACTTCGAACGCGTCGAACGACGAAAATTTCGACCGAATCGCGGCGGCCGGCGGCGTCGTCTTGAACGCGCTCGACGGTTCGTCGGAGTTCGTCCCGTTGGCTTGCGTTACTCGCGACCCAAAAATCGCGTTTGCGGAGCCTTCCGACGTCGTTTTGGTATTAACGCAAACGCTTTATCATCGGCAGGTTGCGGAGATTTTGGCGGCGAACCTGAAGCGGGCGAAACTACTTCTTGTCGCGCCCGGGTATATGGGAAGTTTCTATTTTTGGCGCGCGTTGCGAGACCGCGTCGAGATTTTCGCCGAGGGAGAGTCGACGCCTTACGACGCTCGGTCGGAGCGGGGCGAGGCGAATATTTGCTTCAAAAACGTTCGGAACGCGTTGAGTTTCGTCGACCCGGCGCGTCGCGACGAGGGGTTGGAGATCGCCGCAAGTCTTGTCGATACTTACCGTTACTGCCGGCGCAACGTCGCGGAGTCGGCGCTTCACAACCCGAATTTGATCGTTCACACGGTCGGCGCGATCACGTCGGCGGCGCGCATCGAGTACGCCAAGGGCGAATTTTGGATGTACCGCGAAGCCTTTACTCCCGCGATTTGGCGACTTGCGGAGCGTCTCGACGACGAGAAAAAGGCGATTTTGACCGCGCTCGACTGCGAGCCGTCGCCGTATCTCGACGAATGCAAGTTCCGCAACGAACCGGATTTAAGCGTCGACGCGCTCGAAACGTTCCGACGGTACGGTCGCGAGGGCGGGCCGAAGGGGCCGACGTCGGTGAACACGCGCTACCTTTACGAAGACGTCCCGAACGGTTTGGGCTTGCTAAGTTCTTTGGGCGCGGCGCTTGGAATTGCGACGCCGATCGCCGATTCGCTGATTTCGATCGGCGGCGCTCTTCTCGGTCGCGATTTCCGAGCGGAGGCGCGAACCCTTGAAAAATTGGGCGTTACGTTGGCCGACGTGCGAGCGACGCACCGTCGTTGAATCTTTTGGCGATGTCTTGTCGAACGCCGCGTTTTCGTCGCGAGACGAAACGCGGCGCTTTTTTTGCCTTTTTCTTTCTTGTTCTTGCTTACTTTCTCGTTTATTTCCTTGCAAACGGCGGCGCGCGTCGGTATAATGAAAAGCGCAAGGTTCGCGACACCTTGCCGAATCTCAAAAAAAACTCGAACGAAAGAACGGCGAAACGACGTCGCTTAACAACCGCCCGCGTTGTCGCAACGTTAAGCGTCGCCGCGACTTCCGGCTAAGGAAACGCCCAATGAAATACGAACGTAACGACCCGCGCCTCCCGTCGACTCATCTTACCGATAAGGATATCATTCGACTTTGCTTAAAACTCGGCGACGTTTTCGAAATTTCCACCGAGCGTTATTGCGAAGTTCGCCCCAGTTACCTTGAAGGCTGGTTGAACAAGGAGGAGCGCCCCGTCGTCTCGTCTCGCGGATTTATTTACGGGCAAGTCGTTTACGAAGATCTACTCCCCGACTGGAACCAAGGCCGACGCCGCCTGCTCCTTCGCCTGTTCGAAGGTTCGTTCGCCGAACCGCAGGAAATACAAGACGTTTTGCGCTTGCCGACGCAGTTTCACGCGTATGTCAACCATTTTCTCCTCAGTCGCCATCGAGCCGACGACGTAGTGCGCGTCGTTGGAAACGTCGAGCCGCCGGAACGTTACCGCGAACCGCCGATAACGAAGCGTTGCGAATTTCACAAGCCTTGGAAACAAAAGATTTGGACGGTCGGAACGAACGTTTACGCGCCGGAGGGCCCGGAACGTCGCACCGTCGGTCCGATTCTTCCCGACGAATATAAAAATTGTCCCGACGGCGAAACGCTTATAGCTTGCGCCGGAATGGCCGTCCTTTTGAGCCGTTGGGAAACGGGTTGGACGGATTCCAGCGACACGGAGCCGACGCCGCCGGCGGAAGTCGTCCCGCACGAAGAGCCGAATTGGGCGGATTGGGACGAAATTAGCAAGCAGCGAGATTTTGAAATATGGTGGGAAAATTATCATAATGAAAATTTCCCCTACTCGCTCGTCGATCCTTGGAAGAATATCCCGAAGCAGCAAGCCCAAAAGCGTCGCAACTCGATTAAAAAACCGCTGTTGCAACTTTTGAACGAGTTCGACCGAATCGCGCAAACTTACGAAGAAATCGGCGACACGGACGTTCGCGAGCAAATCCGCGTCGCGCTAAACGACGGTTACGTAACGCCTAAGGACGGTTTCGAACTTCCCGAGACGTTCGGGATGTTCGAGGCGGACGGCAACGCGCAAGTCGGCGCCGCGTTGCGCCAATTCCTCGCCGCCGCGAACAAAATCGCCGCGCAACGCAAAAACCTGCAAACCGCGAAAGGTCGCTTGCGCTCCATTCAAGACGAGAACGTAACGTCCGACGCCGGGACGCTTTACGACGAATACTGGGGTTACGTCGACGAAGACGAGTTCGACGAAGAGTAACCGCCCAAAACGAACGCGTCGACGACGAACCGCAAACCGCCGACGCGCTCGAACTCCAACCGCCGCCTAGCGTTAGCGAAAGCGGAACAAAGTCCGACGCCGACGTTAACTCGCGTCAAACGTCGACTTACAACCTCCGCGGTAAACGCGGCTTCGAGTCGCGTTGGAAGACGGTCGCGTTCGCTTGGTTCGGTTCGTTCGCGATTTTCCGCGCCGTCGCGTCGTCGAACGGCTCGACGGCGAACGCGTTCGGCTCCGCGTCGGCGAAAGCAAACGCGGCGTCCAAAGCGTCCGCGTTTCGGCGTCGCGATTAACGTTGCGAAAAATAAAAGGAGAAAACCAATATGACGACTATTCGCGCCGTCGTTGAAATCAATAATAAAGCGTCGGGATTCGGCCTTTCCGATTTGGCGTTCGATCCCAAAACCGGCGCGCTTGTCGCGGTTCGCGTTTCTTACGACGAAGCCAGGCGGTTCCGTCGCGGGCTAATCGCTTGGGAAGCCGGAACTTATCGCCAAATTCATTATTGGGAAGACCCGAAATTATCGAGCGATCATCGCAGGAATTGGAGCGAACTTCTCTTTTCTAAAAACGGAAGCCGGCTGGTCGCCGTCGCTTGTTCCTCGACGTTATGCGCGGTCTTCGGCGCCGACGATTACCGCTTTTTGCGCGAATTTCCCATTTGCCGTCAAGAAACTTACGTCGACGCTCCCGCTTTTTCGACCTTGGAGGGCGAAGAAACGAAACTTCTTGTTCCCGCTTGGAACGGAAAATTATATCTTTGCGACGTCGATACGCTTAACGTCGAAGAATATTCCGGTTTTCCGAACGCGAAAACGATCTGTTTCGCGGCGTTTAGTTCGCAAAATTCGGGAAAACGTTGGCTTCTCGGAGGCTACAGCCGTTTGGAATCGCGCGATTTAACAACCGGCAAAACAACGGTTTGGGAGCGCGGCGACGAAAGTTCGCCGATCCATTGCCTTTACTTAAAGAACGAAGAGAAAATTTTTACCCTTGCCGAAAACGGCGCGACGAAAAAAACGTCTAAAAAGATCGTTCTTCGCGACCCGACCGCGCTCGAAACGCTTGAAGAATACGAGGTGAAAATTCCCGGCAAAATGAACGCGCCCGAATTGGCGTATTCGGAACGCGACAATTTGGTCGCGGTCGCGACGGGAAATAGCGGCGCCGTTTTTATTTGGGACGTCCGAACGCGCGAAATTTACGGGCGAATCCCAAGCGTCGGTAAAAACTCGTATGTCCAAAGGTTGGCGTTTTCGCCGACCGCTTCGGCGCTCGCGGTCGCTTACGACGTCGGAAACGCCCAAATAACGCGGGTTTACGAGTATTAACGTTTGACCGCTTAAATGTTTCTTGACGACGTTGGTGGAGATTCTGCCTTGCGAAACCTTGCGCTTATTGCGGCGAACCGCGACCGTTTCGTTAGCGACGCTCCAACCGACGACGGCGCAAGACGTTAAACGCGCCGTCGCGCCGCGTCGCGTTGGAAGGCGAAAGGGAAGCGGTCGGCGTTCGCGTTGGAACGTCGGCGGACGCGGCCCCGGGAAAAGAAGACGCGCGACGGGGCGAACGCCCGACTTCGCGTTTCTCTTTTAACGGACGCGATCCCGGGAAAAGAGGACGCGCGACGGGGCGAACGCTCGACTTCGCGTTTCTCTTTTAACGGACGCGGCCTCGGGAAAAGAGGACGCGCAACGGGGCGAACGCTCGCGCCGAGCCGAAAAAGACGGCGATTTTATATTTCAAGCTCGGAATGCAAACGACGCGCGGCAAAAGTCGGCGGCGCAACGCTTTAAGGGACGCGTCGACGACCCGTTCCGCGTCGAGCCAAAGGAAATTCGGGACGGTTTCTTTGATCGTCGAAAAGCGCATCGTTTCCGCGTCGTGAAAGCCGGTGCGGGTGAAACCGGGGCAAAGCGCTTGGACGCGGACGCCGATCGGACCGACGTCGCATTGGAGCGAGCGCGAAAAGCTGATAATAAACGCTTTAGTCGCGGTGTAATCGGCGGCGCCGTCTCCGGCGAGGAACCCGGCGGCCGACGCGACGTTGACGATAAAACCGGCGCCGCGCTTCTTGTTTTGCGCTTTCATCGGAATCAGCGCGGCGCGAGTCAGCCGCATCGTCGCGAGGCAGTGCGTCTGAATCATCGCCGTTTCGACGTCGAGAAAAACGTCCGGAAATCGTTGGTTCCCGCCGAAACCGGCGTTGTTGACGAGGTAACGAAGCGTCGGAAGGGACTCCAAACGGCGTTCGACGCGCTCGACTTCGTCGAGTTTCGAGAGGTCGGCGACGAGCGTTTCGACCGCGACGCCGAATTGGGCGGTCAAGTCGGCGGCGATTTCGTCGAGGAGGGCGCCGCGTCGAGCGACGAGAAGAAGGTCGCAACCTTCGGCGGCCAAACGTCTTGCGTAAATTTTGCCGAAACCGCTCGAAGCGCCGGTGATCGCGGCGACGGGGCGGCTGTTTTCTCCGATGGGCATTTCTTTTCTCCGTTGTTGAGGGGTTGGCGGCGGTTGTTTGGGCGTTTTGGCGAAAATTTGACGGCGCCGCGCTTGCCGCTTTATTTTGCGCTTCCGTTCTATTTTCGCTAATTTAACGGCGCGGCGCCGTTCGGCGCGATTTTCAGTCGAACGGCGAGGAAGCGTCGACTGCCGGGCGTTGGCGGCGCCGCGCCTGCCGCTTTATTTTGCGCTTCCGCTCTATTTTCGCTAATTTGACGGCGCGGCGCCGTTTGGCGCGTTTTTCAATCGAACGGCGGCGAAGCGTCGACGGGAACGGAACCGGCGTTCTTGACGCGGCGTTCGAGCCGCAAAGTCGACGAATCCGGAAAAGTCAAGCGGACGTCGCCGGGAAATTGCGGTTCGGCGCGGCGGTCGAGCGGCGTTTTTCGGACGGCGGCGGCAAGGCGGCGCCATTCGTCGGCGCCCATCGCGGCGAGCGGCCAGTTTCGGTCTCGCCAAATTTGCCGGAAATAACGGCGAACGAGCGGTTCCGGCGCCGCGCGAAACGGTTCGAGCGGCAACATAACGACGTCGGGCGAAGACGCGTTGTTTGCATTGTTTGCATTGTTTGCGTTGTTTGCGTTGTTTGCGTTGTTCGCGTTGTTTGCGTTGTTTGCGTTGTTTGCGTTGTTTGCGTTGTTTGCGTTGTTTGCGTTGTTAGGGGAAACGTTCGGAACGCCGAGCGCGTCGAGCGTTCGGGCGAAAAGCGCGTCGCGGCGCTTCGCGGCGGCGATTTCCGCGTCGAGCGGAGCGGTTTGCGCGTCGAAAAAAGTTTCCGTTTCGGCGGCGAGTTCGGACAACCGCAAAAGCGCGCTCTCCCAACGCCCGGGAAAAATCGACTCGAGAAGGGGCGCCAACTCGTTGCGGATTCGGTTGCGAGCGTATCGCGGCGACGCGTTCGAGGAGTCGACGCGGTACGGTTGGTTAAGTTGGGCTAAATAGGCGAGAATTTCGGCGCGTCCGACGGCCAAGAGCGGGCGAATCAGGACGAGCGCTTCGTCGAGCGGGCGAACCGCCGGAACGCCGCGTAAACCGTCGAACCCGGCGCCGCGGAAGAGTCGGAAAAGGAGCGTTTCGAGCTGGTCGTCCCGATGGTGCGCCGTCGCGAGATAACGGGCGCTTCCCGATTTCGCCGCGTCGACGAGCGCCCGATAACGCAACGTCCGCGCCGCGCTCTCCCAACTTCCTTGCCGCCGCGCCTCCGCTTCCAATTCGGTCGGATCGAGCGTTCGGCGAAAAAAATCGACGCCGAGTTCCGCCGCCAACGCCTCCACAAACGCGACGTCGCCGTCCGACTCCGCGCCGCGAGAGCGATGATCGACCGTCGCGACGAAGAAATTGCGCCGCAAATCCGGATTATTCGTTATTTCCGGAAGCCGAACGAGACCGCGAAGGAGCGCGACGCTGTCGGCGCCTCCCGAAACGGCGACGCAAACTCGGCGAGAGCGCCAAGCGTCGAGCGGAAAAGCGGCGAGCAGGGCCGTTTCGAACGGTCGCGGCGACGAGCAAAAGAGGGAAGAAGACACGGAACAGGTCGAATGGGCGGTTGCGGCGGTTTGGGAAGGCAAGCGTCGCGCAAGACGGCGGCGGCTCGACGCGTCGGCGACAGTCGAACCGCGTTAAAAACGGCGCTTTAGGAAAACGGCGGGGATTAGTAAACGTCGCGACCGGTCGCCGATTCCGTTTCGCGTTCGGCGGAGCGGAACCACTTTTCGCGTTCTTCCGGAGTGATCGCGTAAATTTCGATCGAAAATCGTTTGCTCAACCGTTCTTCGTAGGTCTTGCGCATCGCTTCGCGGCGGTCGGCGATCAATTTTTCGCGCACCTCCTCCTGCACTTCCGGAAAACTTTTAATTCGTTCCGGAACGCGTTCGATAATCCGCGCGATCGTTAAACTGTTCTCGTCTTCTAAAATCCGACTAAGCGAACCGACCGGCAAATCTTCGCTGAAAATCGCGTTTTCGACGACTTGCGAACGCAACGAACCGCGTTCCGTCCAGTCGCGATAACCGCCTTTCGACGCGAAAACGTCCTCCGAGTCGACGCGGCAAACTTCGGCGAAGAGCGTTTCTTGACGGCGCGGGTCGGGTTCCGCTTGAACGGCGTTTCCCATATGCGCGAGCTTGCGGCGAGCCTCGTCCTTAGAGCGTTTGCGACCGAAATAAACGGTCATCGCTTGCCAACGAACGCGCGGAGCGACCCGGTAAATATCGCGGTGCGCTTCGTAATATCGGCGCAAATCGACGACCGTCGGGTCGAAATCTTCTTCGCCGAGATTGTAGTTCATCCAAAGCTCGCCGAGCGTTTGTTGCATAAAGATGCGTTTTTCTTGCGCGTAATCGCTGCCGATTTCGCGTTCGAAATAGTCTTCCAGCTCTTTTTGCGTCTTGCAACCGAACGTTTCTTTTAGCTCCGGAAGCATTTTCGCGTTAAATTCCGTTTCGAGCTGCTTGGTTTGCTCCTCGATTTGGTCTTTCGGACGGCTAACGACGTAATCGTTGTAGAATAAAAGTTTTCGAATGTGGTTGTCGAGAATTTGCGTGAAAATTTCTTCGTTGTTTAAATATTGGCGTAAAATTCCGTTTTTGTACTCTTCGCGATGTTCTTCGCGGACGTCCTCGGGGATTTTTTCAATTTCCTCGAGATACTGCATATGCGCGAATTTTTTGAGCTGGTGAAGAATATCGCGACGTAAAATCGCTTCGTGGCCGACGCGACCGAGCGTTTCGGCGCCGTCGTAGTAGGAACGGGACGCAAGCGTCGGATTGTCGGTTCGCACGTTATGGTCGGAAGGCGTTTGCGCAAAGAGACGTCGTTCGGCGCGACCCAAGTCGAGCGGTTCAAAACGCGAGCCCAAGTCGAAGCACGAAACGGAAGTCGCGACGATTAATAAAGCGACGCGGCGGCGCCGAGCGCGACGATTAAAACGGTCGGCAAGGCGGGCGCGAAGCGAACGACAAGGACGGCGCGGCGAAAACATTAACGCTCCCGACGGCGGTTCGCGACGTTTGTTCTTCGTTGAAAGAACGACGAACGCGACCGAAACAGTGTTGGCGATGCGGTAAAACGCGACGATTAACACGGCGCGACGAAACGAAAAGGGCGGCGAAGGCGCGGAACGAACCTCGCGGCGGCAATTCGCATTAAAACGAAGGGAATATAACATTTTTTCCGCTTAAAAGGCAAGAGCAATTTGAATTCTTTTTTGAAAAGGTGTTAAAATCGGAAAAATAGTTAAAATCGGCAGCGGATTTTTGAAAGTTTGGGTTGAATGAGAAGATTTTGCTAGTAAAAAAGAGTTGGCGGTTTAGAATGGTTGTATCGGCCGCGTCGATTGAGACGTTGGCAAGGATTGTTGGGATTGCGTTGAAAGAACCGGGCGATTCCGATAAAATTGGCGGCGACGCCTCGTTCAGCGTCGCAGGTGCGGAGCGTTGCTTTCGCGGCGCTAAACGATAACTAACAAGGTGCGGTAATGATTCGTTTGGATTTTAAACGCGGCGCGGCGTTGCGCGTCGCATTGGGAGCGGTCGTCGCGGCGATGTGCGCGACTCCGGCGGCGGAAGCGAAAATTTTTAACGGCAAAATTTGCCAAACTTGGCGCGAAGCGCGATTGCAACGGACGGCCGCGCGTTGCGAAGTCGGAACCGCGGGAACGACCGTCGCGCCGCCGAACGAAACGACGGTTTTCCCGGCGCCGATCGGAAGCGGAGCCGCCGCGTTTTACGTCGCCGACGGGATTAAAACGCCTTTGTTCAACGGCGTCGATTTGAGCGGTTGGACTTCGGTGGAAGGGGGCGCGCCGGGCGAAGGCTGGAAGGTCGTCGACGGAACGATTTTCCGCGAAAAGAACGGCGGCGACCTTTATTTCGACGGCAAGTTCGAAAATTTCATTTTGGAATTCGAATTCAAAATTAGCGAAAAAGGCAATAGCGGCGTCAAATATCGTTCGTGGAACACGAAAGGCTACGGGCTCGGGTGCGAATATCAGATTTACGACGATATTAACGACGCGAAAAATCCGCCGCGTTACCAAACCGCTTCGCTGTACGACGTCGTCGTTCCCCGCGAAGGCACGTCGAAGATCAAGATGGGCGAATTCAACCGCGGAAAGATCGTCGTGATGGGGAATCGTATCGAGCATTACCTGAACGACGAATTGATCGTTTCGATCAACGTCGGTTCGCCGGAGTGGAACGAATTGGTCGGCAAGAGCAAGTTCAAAGATATGAAAGAGTTTGGAACGACCGCGATCGGGCGCATTTTCTTGCAAGACCACGGTTGCCAAGTTTGGTTCAAAGAAATTTACGTTACCGAATTGAAAGCGGCGTATCCGGTCGGTTGTTTGGGGTTGTTTTATCGTTACTAAAGCGATAACGACGGACGCGAACGAATGAATTTCGTTTGATAAAATAAAAAACGGCGAGCGTTTAACGTTTCGCCGTTTTTTTATTGTTTTAGATAGGGCTCGAAGCCAAACGCGTTCGACGAGTTCGCCAAGAAGAGCGTTAATAGGGGGCGAGTTCTTCGACGCGCACCGCGAGCTTGCCGTCGACGACGAGAAGAACGCCGCGGCCTTGGAGGCGACCGTCGGCCCAAATTTGAACGGCGGCGCCGGACGAGTTCGAAAGGGGAACGATCGATTCGGGCCCCAACGCGTCGAGTTCGGCCGACGTTAAACGAACGCGTCCGAGTTCCAACGAATAACGGACGACCGATTCGGGCCGTCGTTCCGCGCCGTCGTCGAGCGAACGCAACAAGGCTCGCGCGTTCGCGTCGGACGTCAACGCGTCGAGCCGTTGGTTGGAACGGCGCAAAATCGCGTCGAGGCGTCGTTCGACGTCGTTCCAATAAGAACTCGGCGCGGCGGCGAAGTCGGCGATCTTCTCGTTCATAACGCGGCGGCGGGGCGTCGGCTAAGAAAAGTCGACGCGTCTTAAAATGAGATTGACGAGACGTTAAAACCGTTAAAGTCGGCGGCTCTTAACGGGTCGCCAAGAGTTCGGAAATCGGCGTTTGCGGGTTCAGCGCGCGTTCCATCGCCCAACGATTGACGTCGAGAAGAATCTTTTTCATTCGCGTTTCGGCGGCGTTTTCTTCTTCCGGACGTTCGTTGTATTGACGGATGACGACGGTCAAACCGGCGGTGTGGAAAAGGCTCAATTGTTTTTGCGTCAGTTGCGGAATCGGAGCGGAACCGCGACCGGTCGTCAAGAGGATCGGCAGGTCGCGAGCGTCGCGCCAACTGCGGAGCGGTTGACGATCGAGCGACGGGAACGCGCCGTCGATCGAAACGACGCCGGCGAATTCGCGAGGATTGCGGAGCGCGACGCGGAGCGCCATCGTCCCGCCGGTTCCGCGTCCCACAAGGAAAACGCGGCGACGGTGAACGTTAAACTTCGCCAACGCTTGGTCGATCGAGTAGAAAACGAGGTTTTCCGCTTCCGAAACGCCTTCTTCCGTTTCCGGCCAGTCGTAATAAGTTTCTTGGCGCGACTTTTCAACGACAAAACGTCCGTTCGAACGGTCGCAGACGAGGCGGGAGCGAGTCGCGGCGAGACCGCGCGGTGCGACCGCGACGTAATTGCGCGAAGAAATTTGCGGCGCGACGTCGAAAAGTTCGGCTTCGTTCGAACCGGAATCGTGCAACCAAACGAGAAGCGGATAAGGATAATTTTTCTCGTAATGAATCGGCGCGACAAGGAAGTGCGAAAAAGCGCGACGCCGGGAATCGCCGTTTCGACGCGGCGAGAAACTCTCGACGGCGATTTCGAAATCGGAAGCGGTTCGAGGAACGGCGACGACGGAGCGGAGCGTTTTGGCGTTGGACATAAGGCGACGAGTGAATCAAAAGGGAAAAGCGCGCGTTCGCGAACTTCGTGGTTGTTAAGTCGTTTAAAATAAACGGTTAAAACGATGCGTTAAACGACGCGAACAAGCGCTGCTGACGGAGCGAAAGGCCGACGCCGGAGGCCGACTTGAAAACGTCGGTTGCAAAAAAAGTACGCGTCTCGAAGCGAGAGCGGAGGAAAAAATTTAGTCTTTTTCGGTATTTTTTGCAAAACGTTCGGCAAAGCGACCGGCGTTTCAGCATAAGCGCTCCAATTTAACGCGCCGACTTAATCGACTATATCGGTTAAGCGGCTTATGCTGAGCATACGTCTATAATAGTCGATAACGGGGGGGTACGTCAAGGCGAATTTGGAAACTTTTTTACGATTCTCTCAAGTTTTTGCTTTTTTTGACCGACGCGCGCGAAAATTTGCGACGCAGATTTCAAACGGCGGGATTTAGATAATTCCGAGACAAAATTAACGAGTTTGCGGACGCGGTGGGACGGGCTGTCTTTAGGGATTGTAGGGATTAACGAGGTCGGCGCGACGCTTCGGAGGAGCGAAGTAAAAGTTTTCGCCTTGAGAGTCCGGAAATCGGCGTTTGCTCTTGCGGTTTTTCTTGAAAATTTGTAAAAATTACTACTATTCGAAAAAAAAGTAAAAACTTTACTTTGCTTCGAGTCGATACGAACGATAGGGAACCCGAACGACGCGGAAACTCTAGCTTGAGTCGCCGCGCGCTCCGACGATTCGGCGTTTGGGGGCGACGTAAGGAGACGTCGCTTGTAAGTTTTGCGCGACCTTTAACGAAAAAAGCGTCGCGGTTGCGGTCGAGAGCCGCGGCGCTCCGCGAGGACGCAAAGGATTCAAGGAAGGATAAAAATGCGTTTTTCATCGAAAAAGACGAAAGCGTCGAAAAGGAAGACGAGAACGCCGCAAACGTCGAAAAAGTGGAGAGGCGCGATTCTTTATGTCGCGCTCTTCGGATGCGCGCCGATCGTTTCCGGCGCCGAGGTCGTTCGTTACGTTTCGAATCATTCGGAGTTGAGCGCCGCGATTAACGAGTTCAACGGCTCGACTGGCGACGACTATAAAATCGTCTTGACCGGCGACGTCGCGGTTAAGGGAACGTTGCCGGCGATTACCGGGAACCAAGCGTTGGTCGGCGCGTCGAGCGGATCGCTAACGATCGACGGCGCCGGGTATAAAATCGACGGCGGCGGCGCGTATCGCGGTTTCGTCGTCGACGCGGAAAAATCGGGCGCTTCCGTTACGGTCGCTTCGACGACCTTCGCCAACTGCGTCGCGCAGGGCGGAAACGGCGGCGACGGCGCGAGCGGAGGCGGCGGCGGAATGGGCGCCGGCGCGGCGATCTTCGCGCAGAGCGGGAAAGTCGTCTTGAACGACGTTTCGGCGACGAACAACAAGGCGGTCGGCGGAAACGGCGGCTCCGTTTTGCAAAAATCTTACTCTTACGCGGGGGGCGGCGGTCTCGGCGGCGACGGCGGCGACGGCGCGCTTCTCCAATACGGCGCGGCCAACGGCGGCGGAATCGTCGCCGACGGCGCGGACGCGAAAGCCGACTCGACGACGGCGGAAGGTTACGTCGCGGCCGGCGACGGCGGTCAAACGTCGAGCGCCAATCCCGATTCGTTCGGTCGTCTCGTCGATAAAACGACGCCGGTCGGCGGAAACTCCGAATTTGGCGGCGGGGGCGGCGGTTCGACCGGTCTCGGCGGCGACGGCGGTTTCGGCGGAGGCGGCGGCGCGGGCGCTCTCGAAGGGGGCGACGGCGGTTTCGGCGCGGGCGGCGGAGGCGGTTCCTCCGCGTTGACCGGCGGTCTCGGCGGTTTCGGCGCGGGGAACGGCGGCTACGTCGAAGGCGCGACCAGCTCGAAATTCGACGACACGAAAGGCGGCGGAACGGGCGGCGGCGGAGCCGGGCTCGGCGGCGCGATCTTTATCGGTGAAAACGCGGACGTTACGTTCGTCGTTTCCGATTCGGACGCGGGCAAGATCGCCGGAAACGTCGCGGTCGGCGGTTTGGGCGGCGGCGGAACGGCGGGGAACGGCGAAGCGATCGGCGGCGGCGTTTTCCTCCTCAACGATATGAAGATCGAAGTCGCCGAGGGCGCGACTTACACGCTGTCGAACGGAATCGGCGGCGTCGCGGGCTCGAAAGACTCGAAGGCGGACGCGAACGGCTCCTACGGGAACGACGCGGGAATCGTTAAAACGGGCGAAGGAACGCTCGTGATGAATTCGACCGAAAAATCGACTTACGCCGGCGACACGGTCGTTCAAGGCGGGACGCTCGTCGCGGAAAAAACGGGCGTTCTTAGCCAATATTCCGACCTCGACGTCGACGGCGGAACGGTTCGTATGGAAGCGGATCAAACGGTCGTCAACCTGAAAAGCTCGAACGGCGAAGGCGGAACGCTGAATCTCGGCGGGAATACGCTGACCGTTTCGCAAGGCGCCGCCGACGGCGAAAACGAAGTTTATACCGGGAAAATCGTCGCCGGAGGCAAGGACGCCGCGCTGACGAAAAAAGGAACCGGAACCTTGACTCTCGCCGGAGACAGCCGCGGCGAAGTCGACCAAGCGACCGGGAATAAAGCGACGAACGCCTTTACGACGAATCTTGTCGGCGGAACCGTTCGCGTCGAAAACGACGGCGCGTTCGGCGACGGCAAGGTCGTTTACTCGCGAACCGACAAAAACGACCAAACGCGGGCGATCGAGTTCGGCGACGGCGTCGAAATCGCGAACAATATCGTTCTGCAAGGGAACCAAACGGCGCTGAAAGTCGGCGTTTCGTCCGACGACGCGAACGCTTCGGCGACGCTCTCCGGTTTGATTTCCGCTTCCGACTCGAAAGCGAAACAACTCGTCGTCGACTCCGACGTCGCGACGCAAACGTTGAACCTGACGTATACCGGCGTCAAGAAAAAGACCGAAGAAATTACCGACCCGGAAACCGGCGAAAAGAGCGAAAAGAACTCTTGGTCGGTCGCTCCTCCGGCGCTCGACTCGGTCGTTTTGAAGAACGGAACGCTCGACGTCGCGGTTTCGACCTTTAAAACCGACTCCGGCGCTCGTTATTGGTACAACGCGCTCGGTTCGGCGGCGCTGACGAACGACGGGAATAACCGTCTCGACTTCACGCTCGACCGTTCGCTCGATTCGGACGCTTCGGCGGACGTCGCGGTCGGGTTGGCGAACAAGCTGAACCTGAAGTCCGGCTTTTTGACGGTCGGCGGGAACGGCGCGAACGTCGAATACGGCGGAACGACGGTCGGCGCCGGCGGTTTGCGCGTCGACGTCGGCTCCGGTCAAACGTTCAAACTGACCGGCGGTTTCGGCCACGCGTTCACCGATCTCGCGTCCGGAACGCTCGACGTTTCGAAGGCGGCCCCGAAACAAGTTTACCTCGGCGGCCTTTCGTCGAGCGCTTCCGACGTCGCGGTCGTCGCCGGAAACAAAGACTTGGCGGTCGACTTCGCCGACGCGGACTTGACCTACTCCGGCAAAATCGTCGGCTCGGAAGACAAGGGCGCGACGATTTACAAAGCCGGAACCGGTTCCTGGACGTTGAATTCGACCGACGATTCGGAAATCGAACGCGTCTCGGTGATCGGCGGCGCGTTCTCGCTCGGTTCGAACCGTTACGACAAAGCGACCGATTTCGAAATTAGCGTCGGCCAAGGCGGGACGTTCAAGCTCGCCGACCCGAACGGCGCGACGGTCGAACTCGACAAGTTCTTCGCCGATCAAAAGGGCGGCGGAATCGAAATCGGCGAAAACAACGTCGTCAAACTGTCGAACAAAAACGCGTCGACGAAGCTCGCGGCGAACCTCCGCGGCGCCGGGACGCTCGAACTCGCGAACGTCGCGGACGAAGACGGCTCCGTCAAAACTTGGTCGCTTGCCGGGAACAACTCGGCTTGGAGCGGAACGGTCTCCGCGACCGAAACCGGCGCGAAACTTTCGCTCGACTCCGAAAACGCGACGACGAAAGATTCGGCGATCGTTCTCGGCGCCGACGCGACCTTGACCGCGAACGCGACGAACCGTCTCGGAACGTTGACGCTCGGCGGCTCGACGTTGGCGCAAGTCGCGGCGAAGCGTTCGCTTTACGTCGACAAACTCGACGGCGGCGCGAATCCGCTCGAAATTAGCGGCAAAGGAATGTTCGTCTTGAACGGCGCGGGCGCGGCGGCCGACTTTACCGGCGCGACGACCGTTTCCGGCGGAACCCTCGTCGTCGGCGGAAACAACGTCGCCCAAGGTCGCGAAGCGACGACGCTCAAAGACGGCGGAACGATTATTTACGATTACGCGAACGAAAAGGGCGCGAAGAGCGCTTCGCTCGGCTCCCTTTGGGGCGCGGAGTTGAAAGTCGACGGGCAAGGCGGTTTGACGATCGCCAACGCGTCGGCGCCGGTCGACGTTACCGACGCGATTTCCTTCGTCGGCGCGGAAAACAACGTCTTGACGCTCGACGCGAGTTCGCCGCTCGTTTACGTCAAGAGCGCGATTTCCGGCGACGGAACGCTCAAGAAGACCGGGCGCGGAACGGCGATTATGAGCGGAACGGACGCGGTTTCCGGACTGACCGTTTCGCAAGGCGTCCTCCAACTCGGCGAAAGCGCCGACGCTCCGAACGCGCAAGCGGCGAACGCGACGGTCGTTTTGAACGGCGGGACGCTGACCGGTTGGACGGATTCGCTCGGTTCGGTCGCGATCGGACGCGGCGGAACGCTCGCCTTGTCGAAAGCGGGACGCGTCGACCTGACCGGCTCCGGGACGGTCTTCGCTCTCAACGGCGGGACGCTCGGCGTCGCGGTTGAAAACGCCGAAAATTACACGAATTACGCGACGACCGACGGCGACGTTTCCCTCTCGAAGGGCTCCGTTTACGTCGACGCGGCCAAGGACGCCGGCCTCAAAGCGGGCGACGCCTTGACGGTCGTTTCGACCGAAAACGGCAAGATGAGCGCCAACGTCGACAATTTGCTGATTTACGACAATATCGCCGGGAACCGTTTCGTCGTCGACCGCGACGCGCTCTCGAACGGCGACTTTACGCTGAAAATGCAAAAAGTCGATTATACGAACGGCGCGACCTCCTCGAACGAACGCGAAATCGGCGGTTATTTGAACGGTTGGCTCGATAACGGCGGGCTCGACTCCGAGCAAAGCGCTTACGTCGCCGCGCTCGAAAACGAAATCGCTCGCGACCCGAGCGCGCTG
Organism: Thermoguttaceae bacterium; assembly: GCA_017937485.1. Classification (GTDB taxonomy): domain Bacteria; phylum Planctomycetota; class Planctomycetia; order Pirellulales; family Thermoguttaceae; genus RUG369. Next base: position 131,349 of record JAGBDN010000011.1, on the reverse strand, counting down.
AACCAACTGACCGGCGAGTTGCGCTTGTCGGCGATGAACGCGCAAGTCCAAAGCCGCAACCTTATGCGCCAAACGTTGACGCAAAACGCGTTGTTGCGCGCTTCGTCGCTGACGTCGAGCGAGTATACCGGCGTTCGCGGCCAAATGAGCGAAGAGCAAAGCGGCTTCAGCGGCTGGGCTTCGGCGTTCGGCGCGGGCGGCGCCGCCGACGACCGCAAGGGCGCGTCCGGTTACGACTATATGCTCCTGGGCGGTATGTTCGGCCTCGAACTCGGCTCGAACCCGACGAACCAATTCGGCTTGTATTACAGCTACAACAACGCGAACCTCGACGCCGACCGCAAGATCGGCGAAGCGGAAGTTTCGAGCAACGACTTCGGCGCCTATCTCCGTTGGAACGACGGTTGGGGCTACGGTTTCGTTACCGGCGGCTTCGGCGTCGTCGACTACGAGTTCAACCGTCAAATCGCGTTGGGCGGTTATCCGACCGCGTCCTACGACGGCGAAACGGACGGCTGGACCGGTTCGGTTTACCTCGAACGCGGCTACACGTTCGACTTGGGCGCCTCCGCGCTCCAACCCTACGGCGGTTTGCAGTTTACGCACATCGTTATGGACGAGTTCGCCGAAACCGGAACGATTAACGCGCTCGCGGTCAAGGGAATGGAAACCGAATACGACTCGATGCAAGGCGTTTTGGGCGTTCGTTGGTTGAAATCGACCGTCTTGGGCGGCCGCCTCTTCGACTTCAACGCCTATATGAACTGGACGCACGAATTCCTCGACGCGAACGCCGAGGGCGAAGCGACGCTCGTCGGCGGCCCGAACGGAACGTTCCGCGTCGTCGGCAACGGCGTCGGGCGCGACTGGGTTTACACCGGTTTGGGCGGAACTTGGAACTTCAACGACCGTTTCAGCGCGTTCGGCGGCGCCGACGTTCAGTTGAACGGCTACACGACTTACGTCAACGGAAGCGCCGGGTTCAAGATGACTTGGTAACGATCGGTTAGCGGTCGAAACCGGTTTCCCGAAGAGTCGGGTTTAAGAGAAGCGGTCGCGTCGAGCGGATTTTCGTTCGGCGCGACCGTTTTTTTATCGAGAGAGCGGGAAGAGGGCGGCGTTACGCGGCGACGCTTTCGGGCGCGTCGGCGGACGGCGTCGGGGGTTCGCTCGACGTTTCTTGGATTTCCGCCGCTTCGTCGACCGGCGTTTCCGCCTCCTCTTCAAGCGAAGCGAGTTCGCTTTCGTCGACTTCCGGAATCGGGTCGGGCGAGATTTTGACGGCGTTGGCGACGAGTTCGAGCGCGACGCGTTCGTCGGCTTCGAGCGTCGGCGTCGCGATTTCGCCGTTCGACGCGCGCCAGCAGATTTCGGCGCCGAGTTCGGACGCGGCGGCGTTCGCGGCGTCGAGAATCGTTTCGATTTCTTCGGCGGCGAGCGCGGTTCCGTCCGGTTTGACGTATTCGAAAAGAGCGACGAGGACGCGGCGGCCCCCGGCGATTCCGGAGTAAACGTTCGCGATTTGTTGCAGCGTTGTTTTCATCGGTCGACTTTCTTTAGAACGGGAAAAAACGGAGGAAGCGGAAAATCGCGTCGAACGCTCCGCTCGCTCGACGGCGCGCTCATCTTAAAGCGGTCGGCGCGTCGCGGCAAGGAAAAACGTTCCAATCGGCAACTTTTCCCGATTTAACGTCGAAAAGGAGGCGGGAAAGGAACGCGGCGCCGTTAAAAGTCGTTTTCCAATTCTTCGAACTCGAAATATTCGCCGCCGTAAATCGCGTTCGCGCCGAGTTCTTCTTCGATTCGGAGAAGTTGGTTGTACTTCGCGACGCGTTCGCCGCGAACGACGGAGCCGATTTTGATTTGACCGCAGTTGGTCGCGACGGCCAAGTCGGCGACGAACGCGTCCTCCGTTTCGCCGCTCCGATGGCTGACGACCGCCGCGTATCCGTTGCGCCGCGCCGTTTCGACCGCGTCGAGCGTTTCGGAAACGGTGCCGATTTGGTTCGGCTTCACAAGAATCGCGTTCGCGACGTTTTCGTCGATTCCGCGCTGGAGCCGCCGAACGTTCGTCGTGAAGAGGTCGTCGCCGACGAGCTGAATTTTGTCGCCGAGTCGCTCCGTCAGCCGCCGCCAACCGCTCCAGTCGTCTTCGGCGCATCCGTCTTCGATCGACGCGATCGGATATTTTTGCGTCCAAGCGGCCAAAACTTCGATAAATTCCACCGACGTAAGTTTTTGATTCTCGAAACAATAACGGTTTTCGCGGTAAAATTCCGTCGCGGCGACGTCGAGCGCGAGAAAGACGTCCTTGCCCGGCGCGTACCCGGCGGCGTCGATCGCTTCGACGAGGAGCGCGAGCCCTTCTTCGTTCGACTTCAAGACCGGCGCGAACCCGCCTTCGTCGCCGACGCTCGTCGATTTGCCGCGTTTGTGCAAGAGGCGTTTCAGCGATTGAAAAACGTCGACGCAAGCCCGGAGCGCGTCGGAGAACGTTTCGAACCCGATCGGCTCGATCATAAACTCCTGCACGTCGAGGCGGTTGTTCGCGTGCGCGCCGCCGTTGATAAGGTTCGCGATCGGAACCGGGAGCGTTCGCGCGTCGACGCCGCCTAAATAGCGGTAAAGCGGGAGGTTGCAAGCGGCGGCGCCGGCTTTGGCGCAAGCGAGCGAAACGGCGAGAATCGCGTTGGCGCCGAGTTTCTTTTTGTTCCGCGTTCCGTCGAGTTCGATCGCGATTCGGTCGATTTCGAGCTGGTCGCAAACGTCGCGACCGCGAAGCGCGTCGGCGAGCGGGCCTTCGACGTTGGCGACCGCGTTGAGGACGCCGCGCCCGCCGTATTCTTCGCTTTCGTCGTCGCGCAACTCGAACGCTTCGCCGGAGCCGACGCTGGCTCCGCTCGGGACGGAAGCGCGTCCGACGACGCCGTTTTCCAACGCGACTTCGGCTTCCAACGTCGGCGTTCCGCGACTGTCGAGAATTTGACGTCCGACGACGTCGACGATTCGGCGCGACAACATAGTTCGGCTCCTTAAAAAAACGGTTGCGAAAAAGTGAAAAAGGGCGAAAAACGGGAAATAGGGAAACGGGGCAACAATTAAAACGGTGAAAACAGGGGAAGACGGGCGAAGGAAACGCGTCGGCGAGAGCGCGTCGCGAACGCTTGCGAAAAGATAGAACCGCGCCGCGAAAAGAGCGAAACCGCGTAAAATAAACCGGTCGCCGACGTCGGCGCGACGAAAAAAACGTTCGCGTCGGTTTTTTGCTTTTTTATGTTTTTGAGGATTTTTTGTCAAATTTCTCCTAAGCTCTTGCGAAGGCGGGCGCTTTCGTTAAAATAGAAAGAGAAACGTCGCGGAGAGCGGTTCTCGGCGACGCGTGGGGAAATGGTGGTGAAATGACGAAGCGACGCCGGTTAAGAAAGACGCGTAAAACGAGCGGAATAAGTAGAGCGGTAAAGTTGGCGCTGATCGCGGCGGCGCTTGGATTGGGGGGGCGCGTCGGAAACGGCGCGACGGCGCAAGAAACGGCGCCCGGAGCGAAGCAAGCGTTGGCGGTCGTCTCGAAGGACGCCGAGACTTGCGGCGCGCTCCTCGTCGGCGTCAACCAATACGCGTCGGAATTGGCGCGCCCTTTGCGTTACGCGTGTTCCGACGCGCATAAAATTGGCGGCGCGTTGATCGCAAACGGCTTTCCGGCGAAAAACATCCGTATTCTTGTCGGCGACGGGCCGGTCGGCGACCGCCCGACGCGCGACGCGATCCTTGCCGCGTTCGACGAGTTGCTTGCGAAATCGGGACCGGAATCGAGCGTTTTAGTCGCTTTGGTCGGACACGGATTCGATACGCTGGACGGGAGCCGACCGGCCTTCTGCCCGGAGGACGTCGAGCTCGAATTGTCGTCGACCGGCATGCCGACGGTGAAGGCGGAAACGGCGATTCTATTAGACGACGTCGTGGAGCGTTTGCGGCAAGACGACGCGCGTTTTAAGTTGTTGATAGTCGACGCTTGTCGCGAGCCGGCGACGATCGCTCGCGCCGCGTTGGCGACGCCGCGTTCGTTTTCTTCGGTCGACGCTTCGGGATTGGCGTTTCTGCAAAGTTGCGGCTCGTCGGAGTCTAGTTGGGAACACTCGGACTTGAAAGGCGGGGTTTTTACCGCTTTTTTTGCGGAGGGGTTGCGCGGCGCGGCGGACAAAGACGGCGACGGCGGAATCTCGTTTTTTGAACTTTGCGATAGCGTAAATCGCGAAACGCAGCGTTTTACAAAAAGTAAATGCCCGGAGGTTCAGACGCCGCGTTACAACTTTTCGGACATTTCCGACTTTTATATCACTCCGCCGCGATCGGGCGAAGGCGGCTCGGGTAATCCGTTTGAGCTTCCGTTAGGCGTCTTGGTTTTGATCGGCGTCTTGGTCGGTTGGGCGCTTGGAAAGAAAATTAGGAAGATTCCCAACGACGGCGACGCGGAATATCAAGCGGGAGACTTGAAAGAGTTGGAGATTCGCGGCGTGAATTACGCGTTCCGCTATTGTCCGCCGGGAACGTTTCGGATGGGAAGCGCGAACGACGAATGCGGGCGCGAGAACGACGAAGCGCCGCGGCACAATGTAACGCTTACTCGCGGTTTTTGGCTTTTGGAAACTCAGGTAACGCAGGAAATGTGGACGTCGGTAATGGGAAATAACCCTAGCGTGTTTTCCGAGAAAACTATCGGACGCGACACGTCTTCTTTTCCGGTGGAGAACGTTAGTTGGACCGAGTGTCAAGAGTTTATCAAGAGGCTAAACGCTTGCTTGACGCCGGCCCAAGGCGCGACCTTCCGTTTGCCTACGGAGGCCGAATGGGAACGCGCCTGTCGCGCCGGAACGGACGCTCCGTTTTTCTGGGGTACTACGTTGGATATTACCAAGGCGAACTACTACCAAAGCGATTGCGGCGAGATCGGAGCGTTACGGCGCACGGCCGCCGCCGATAATTACCAAGCGAACGCTTGGGGGTTGGTTCATATGCACGGCAACGTGTGCGAATGGTGCCAAGACTATTACGACGAAAACTATTATCAAACTTTGGGGAACAACGCGAAAAATCCGGTTAACGAAACGCAAACGGGAGAGCTAAAAAGACGGGTTCTGCGCGGCGGACACTGGGGCAACCTCGCCCAATACTGTCGATCGGCTTACCGGAGCTACGACGAAGAGGAGAAGAGCGACGGTTACACCGGGTTGCGCCTCGCGATGGATTGGAATCCGCCTCGTTAAAGAACGAGAATTTAGACGAGGAAATTCAGCCGCGCGATTCCTTGCGGCGACGGGAACGCGCGGCGTCGATTAACGACGGCGAGTCAGTCGGTTCGACCGCCGCGGCGTCGCGCCCAGGCTTGCGCGCCGTTAATCAAGAGGAGAAGCGCGAACGAAATAACGAGCGCGGCCACCGCGACCGTCGACGCGATAACAAGTCCGTTTTCCGCGTACAACTTGCCCATAATGACGTTCGAAACCAGCTCCGTTTTGCCCGGAATCATCCGTCCGATGAAGAGAACCGAGCCGTATTCGCCGAGCGCCCGCGCGAACGCCATCGTGAAACCGGCGATCTGCGCCGGAAGAATCAGCGGGAAAATCACCCGCCAAAACGTCTGCCAACGCGTCGCGCCCAAACTCGCCGCCGCTTCTTCCAGCTCCCGCTCGACCTCCTCCAACGCCGGTTGAAGCGTGCGGATGACGAACGGCGTCCCGATGAACGTCAGCGCGATCGTTACGCCGATCTCCGTCCCGCAAACCTCGAACGGAAGGTAAGGCCCGATCCAGCCGACGCTCGCGTCGCTCGAGTAAATGCGCGCCAACGCCAACCCCGAAACCGCCGTCGGAAGCGCGAACGGAACGTCGACCAACGCGTCCAAGAGCCGCCGCCCCCAAAACTGATAACGAACCAGCGTCCAAGCGACGATCAAACCGAAAAACGCGTTGATTAACGCCGCGATAAACGACGCGCGGAACGTAACGACAAACGCTTGCTTCACCAGCTTGTTCGACAAAATCGCGCAAAATTCGTCGAACGAAACGCCCGACGTAACGATAAACAATCCGGAAAGGGGAATTAAAACAATTAAGCTCAAATACGCGACGGTAAAACCCATCGTGATGTTGAAACCCGGCAACACGCTTTGCTGAACAAGTCGCATCGTCTTTCCCTATTTTCCTTAAAAGCGGTCAAAGCGCCGCCGCTTCCTCTTTGATATTTTAAATGAATTTTTCGCGCGATTTTTTTCGTCGGAACGTTACTTGCCTTCGCGAAGGTTTTCTTCGACGATTCGGTCGAACTCGCCGCCGGAATTGAAGTGCGTCCGTTGCGCGTTCAACCACCCGCCGAAAACGTCGTCGACGGTAAAGAGTCGCGTTTCCGGAAACTTGGCGCGAAACTTTTCCGCGACCTCCGGAAGACAGGGCCGGTAGTGGGCGCGAGCGATCGTTTCCTGCGATTCCGGCTCGTACATGTAACGCAAATAAGCCTCGGCCAAGTCGCGCGTGCCTCGGCGATCGACGACCTTGTCGACGACGGCGACCGGAGGCTCCGCTTTGACGGAGATTGACGGAACGATAATTTCAAGTTCGCCCTCCGCGAAATTTTTCGCTAAAATCGCTTCGTTTTCCCAAGCGAGGAAGGCGTCGCCGACCTTGTTTTTGACAAAATCGTCGGTCGCGCCGCGCGCGCCGGCCGGCATGCCGCTTCGCACGTTCGCGAAGACTTTTTTGACGAAAGCGCGGGCTTCCGCTTGCGCCGCTTCGACTTTTTCCGCTTGCGCCGGGTCTTTGAGCGCGTCGAGACCGCCGACGTCGGCGAGGGCCTTGTCGAGCGCGAACCCCCAAAGCGCGAGGTAATTCCAGCGCGCCCCGCCGGACGTTTTCGGGTTCGGCGTAACGACTTCGACGTCCGGACGCGTCAAATCTTCCCAACCGCGGATCTTTTTCGGATTGCCCTTGCGAACGACGATAACGATCGTCGACGTATAGGGGCAGCTGTTGTTCGGGAGCCGCTTTTGCCAATAATTCGGGTTTTCCGGATTATCGGAGCCGGGTTCGAAAAGATCGGTCGCGACGTCGTTAATATCGAACGCGAGCGCCAACGTAACGACGTCGGCCTCGTGGCCCATTTTGACCGCGCGAGCTTGAGCGCCGGAACCGCCGTTGCACTTTTCGATTTCGATCGCTTCGCCGGTCGTCGCGAGCCAATGTTCGGCGAACGCGGCGTCGTATTCTTTGTAAAATTCGCGCGTCGGGTCGTAGGAAACGTTCAAAATCGAGCGTTTTTTGTCGCCGTCCGAGCAACCGACGCAAACGACGAGCGCCGCCGTCGCCGCTAAAAAACATAACAGCTTGTTCAAACGTTTTTCCTTGTTGAAGATTATTGGGCCGAAAATTGAATAACGAGATTCTCGCGCGAAAAATCGAGCGCCTTATTAAGCGATTTATCGACTATTTTCGCTTAAGAATTGCGGAAAAAAAGGCGTCGCGACCGTTTTGGTCGATTTTTAAGAGCGAAACGTTTAGACGGCGAGGCGAAAGACGGCGAGGCGAAACGAGGAAATCGACGCGGCGAAGACGCGGCGCCGCGTTCGACGTTTCGGACGTTTCGGTTTAACTTGAGTTTGACGAAAAAAAAGAAAACGCGCAAAACGTCGAAAAAACGAACGTTAATGAATACGCGGAAACGAAACCCTAACGACCGAAGCGCGAGCGCGATAAAAGAGACGCGTTTTCGCGATTATAGCGAATCGCGCCTTCGGAAAGGCGTTTTTTTTCTTCTTTCTTCCGAAAAAGAAGCCTGCGTTCGGCGCGTCGCGGGGTATAATGTCGTTGCGTCGTTCTAAGAAGCGCGGCGTTGCGAGCGTTGTTAAAACGGTGAGACTGGCGAAAATAGTTAAAACGGGTTGATTTTGTCTCTTATTTCCGTTGCGTTTTTCTTGTTGATTTGGGCGGGAACGCGTTCCGTAGCGTTGCGCGCGGCGCTTGCGTCGAGACGTTCGACGGCGTCGGGCGGCGAGGCGGAGGCTAAAAGGAACGGAGCGTTTGTTCTTGCGTCGACGGTTTCTTGGGCGTCGCTCTTCTTGGGCGTCGCGGCGGCGCTCGACGAAACTTCGCCCGCGGCGTTCGCCCAACGTTCGTCGTCCGAGCCGGAAACCGCCGACCGTTTCGCCGACGGCTCCGAAAGAGCGGCGGCGCGTCGGTTCGATCCGTTGCGTCGCGACGCGCTCGGGGTGCAAACGCGTTACCCGGCCGTCGCGAAAATCGTCGGTCGCGACAAGGCGCAAACGCGCGACGACGGTTCGCAAACGATACCGCTTTATTACGGCACCGGAACCTTTGTCGCGGAACTCGGCGAGTGGGGGATCGTCGTTTCGAATTGGCACGTCGTCAGCGAGGCGCGCGATTCGATCGTCGCGAAGTTTCCGACGTTTTCGAGTCCGGCGCGAGTTATCTTGCGCGACGCGACTTGGGACTTGGCGGCGTTGGTCGTTCGCAAGCCGCCGCGAGTCGCGCCGATTCCGATTTCGCAGGCGGTGCCGGACGTCGGCGACGCGCTTTGGGTCGCCGGATACGGGGAAAGCGCCGGATTGACCGAATTTCAAATTCAAGGCGGTCGCGTGCAGAATTACGCGCTTCTCGTCGCCGAAAACGACGAAAGCGAAACGGGCGCCGTCGACAAAGGAGCGGACGAACGCGACGCGGGAAAATTAACGAACGGCGTCGCGCCGTCGGCGGCGGTCGCCGAATTGGCGGCGGCGAGACCGGAAAACGCGCTCCTTTACGAAACGCTGGCGGTCGACAAGGGGGTGCGCAAGGGCGATTCCGGCGGGCCGATTTTCAATCGATACGGCGAACTGGCGGGCGTTCTTTGGGGCTCCAACGGCGAGTCGACGATGGGAACGTACTGCATTCGCGTTCAATACTTTTTGACGCAAGCGATCGAACGTTTGGCGGCGTTGGAAGCGGAGCGTCTCTTGGACGCGTCGGCGGGCGACCTTTTGAGTTGGCGATTGGAAGACGGCGTCGCCGACGCCGAGGGAACGGAACTTTGGGCGCGCGCCGCGTTGGAAAAAAGCGGCGTTTATCCGATTGCCCAACGACCGATTTACGTCGCCGCGGACGGTCGCGAAACGCCGGAAAATTTGCGGCGCGTCGGCGTCGAAAACGCGAACAAGCGAGTGAAAGCCGCCCTGATCGTCGCCGAAAACGCGACCGCGACCGCGCTTCCGCCGTCGCCGCCGGTCTTTTCGCCGACCTTTGTCAAGCAACAAGGGTTGCAATATTGCGCGCGACCGGAAGTCGCGGAAACCGGGTTTTGGACGAATTTGGTCGAGGCGAAACGCGATTTTTTGATCGCGCGACGAACGGCGGAAGAGGCGAAAGTGCGAGAAACGTCCGTCGTCGACGAAGCGGATTCGTCCGCGAACGTCGAGTTGGCGTTTGCCGCCGAAAACGCGCGCAACGCCGATTTTGCCGACGATCCGACGGCTTTGGTCGCGCTCGGAAAGCCGAAAGGACTCGACGGCCCGACGACGGTCTCGCTCCGCAAACCGTCCGCGACGGAAGACGACGGCGCGCAAGCGTCGGACGGCGAAGCGTCGGCGGATTGGGAAAGCGACGAAGAAACGAACGACGCGGAAAAGACGGAGAATCGCGAAGACGAGGAAAAAACGGACGATTCCGCGGCGTCGAACGACAAAGAGGAAACGAGCGTTTCGGAAAACGACGCGGCGGCAAAAGACGGTGAAAAACGGGTAAAATTTAACGGTTTTTACCTGAATAATATTCAAATCTATTTGATTATCTGCGCGATATTTTGCTTGTTTTACAACGCGGCGCGCCTGATGACCGACGCGGACTTAAAAAAGGAACGGCAAAAGCAAGCGCGAGCGGCGCGAGCGCGGACGCCGGAAGGTCGCGACGATTGAACGTCGCGGAAAATGTTAAGTCGCGCGAAAATTTGCGCGAAACGCCGAACGCGTCGAAGGGCCGTTCGGCGTTTTTTTTTTCGAGCGTTGGGAAACGTTGCGGCGCGAAGGCTCGACGGCGTTCGAACCGTCGTCGCGAGCGTCGTTTCTAAAACGCGGTTCTTCTTCTCTTTTTCCTCTGGACGTCGCCGCCGTAAATTTTTATACTGCGCAAGGTCGGCGCGCGAACGAGTCGAGGCGGCGGTTTAGGCGAAACGGAGCGATAAAGTAAAATGAGCGGAACTGGAGAAACGGCGAAGAAATTCCGATGGCAAGACGCGGCGCTTCCGATTTTTGCGGCGGCGGCCGTTCTCGCGCTCCTCTTCGCGCTTCCGACGTCGTTGATGGACTTGTTGCTGTCGTTCAATTTGGCGCTTTCCGTCGTGATTTTCGTCGCGGTGTTTTTTGTTCGAAAACCGCTCGATTTCAACGTTTTTCCGACGGTTTTACTCGCGACGACGCTTTTTCGGCTCGTTTTGAACGTTTCGACGACGCGGCTGATTTTGACGCAAGCGGACGCCGGCGAAGTCGTCGACGCGTTCGCGCGGTTCGTCGCCGGGGACAGCGTCGTCGTCGGATTCGTTATTTTCCTTATTTTCGTTATTATCCAGTTCGTCGTTATTACTAAAGGGGCGACGCGGATTAGCGAGGTGTCGGCGCGGTTTGCGCTCGACGCGTTGCCGGGGCGGCAGATGGCGATCGACGCCGACGTCGCGGCCGGAAATTTGACCGACGCCGAAGCGCGCGCCGCTCGCGAAGAGTTGGCGGAGCAGGCCGACTTTTTCGGAGCGATGGACGGCGCGAGCAAGTTCGTTCGCGGCGACGCGGTCGCGGGCCTTGCGATCGTTTTTATCAATATAATCGGCGGTCTCGTCGTCGGAATCGGCGAACGCGGATTTTCGGCGGCGGAGGCGTTTTCGCTTTACTCGAAGCTGACGATCGGCGACGGGTTGACGTCGCAGATTCCGGCGTTTTTGATTTCGTTGGCGACCGGGCTTCTCGTCGCGCGGACGTCGCGACCGCAAAACGTTTCGGAAGCGGCGCTGGCGCAAGTCTTCGGGCGGCCGATCGCGTTGGCGTTGACCGGCGTTTTCTTGGTTTTTTTGGCGGCGACCGGGCTTCCGATCGCGCCGCTTGCGGTTCTCGCGACCGGGTGTTTTTTGTTGGCTTGGGCGGTTTCGCGAAAGAAGGAAAAAGAGGCGGTTGAAGAAAAAGAGCGAAAAGAGGCGGAAGACGCGGAAAAAGCGGCCCAAAATCCGGACGACGTCGACGAATTCTTGACGGTCGAGCCGATGGAACTCGAAATCGGGCTCGGGCTGATCTCGTTGGCCGATCCGAAGGACGGCGAAAACTTGCTCGAACGAGTGCGGCGAACGCGGCGGCGAATCGCGTCGGAACTCGGTTTCGTCTTGCCGAAAACGCGGGTGCGGGACAATCCGAAACTCGACGACGGGCAGTTCGCGATCAAAATTAAGGGGGAGACCGTCGCGCTCGCGACCGTTTACCCGACGATGCTTTTCGCCGTCGACGCCGGATTTGCGTTCGGGACGCTTCCGGGGCTGCAAACGACGTCGCCGCTCGACGGCGCGACCGCGTATTGGATCGACCCGAGGAATCGCGCCGCCGCCGAAAGCGCCGGGTACGAGGTTTGGGACGCCGCGACCTTCGTCGAAATGCAACTTTTGCGAACGGCGCGGAAAGAAGCGGCGGAACTCTTGACCCGCGACGCGACGAAGCGGCTCGTCGACCGTTTGCGCGAAACGGCGCCGACCGTCGTCGACGACGTGATTCCCGGCGCGATGAAACTTGCCCAAGTTCAGCAGGTTCTCCAACTTCTCTTGCGCGAAGGGATTTCGATTCGCCGACTCGACTCGATTTTGGAAACGCTGGGCGATTTTGCGCCGCGAGAATCGAATCCTTATCGGCTCCTCGACCGGGTTCGCGTTCGGATGGCGCGAACGCTTTCGGCGAAAAATCGCGACGAAGACGGAACGCTCCGCGTCGCGATGTTCGAGCCGGAGGCGGAGGACGCGCTTCGGGACGCCGCCGAAACGACGGAGTTCGGCGTCGCGTTAACGTTGAGCGCGGCCGAGTTGGAAACGCTGGGAAACGCCGTTCGCGAGAGCGGCGAGCGGTTGCGCGAGTCGGGCGCGGCGCCGACGTTGCTGGTCGACGGCGCGATTCGCAACGCTTTGCGGGAAGCGACTTGGAGCGCCGCGCCGAACGTCGATATTCTCGCGTTCGACGAAATCGACCGTTCGACGAAAATCGTTCAAGAAACGGTCGTCGACTGGACGCCGGAAAAATAACCGGCGCGATCGCGAACGAAGGGAGACGGACGTTCAAGTTTTCTAAGTTGCCCAAATTGCCTGGATTTTTCTAAAATTCTCAAAAACGCCGCGTCGAGTCGCTCGAACGCGGCGTTTTTTCATTTTTTTCGCTTTTTTCTTACTTACGCCGAAAATTGCGTCGCGTTTTGTCGGCGGCTCGTCTCTTAATATTTTAATAAGGAGGAAAGCCCAAAACGGCGGTTTCGCAAGCGGAAAATTGCGCCGCAAACGAGGACGGCGGCGAAGAAAAGGGGCGCCGACTTCTCAAACGGACGTTTTGGGGTATAATTAATGACGAACGTAAGGCTTTTAACGAATAACGACGCGAAAAAAAAGAAAGGGGACGGGAAACGATGAACGAACAACTGTTGGCGTTGAAGTCCCTATTGCGCGAAACGCCCGATTTCCAACGAGCGACGGAAATTTTGGGGGCGGACGAATCGATCGTTTGGGACGGTTGCGTCGGGAGCGCGTTCGCGTTTTTAGGCGCGACCGCCGCCGAAACGCTCCGCAAAACGACGTTGGTCGTCGTCTCGCGACCCGGGGACGTCGAGCGCGTCGCCGCCGATTTGGCGTTCTTTACCTCCGCGCCGATTCTCAAATATCCGGTTTTGCCCGTTTCCGTTTTCGACGACGCGGAGGAGGAGATTTTCTTGTCGGAGGACGTCGACTTCGGCGCTCGACTTCGCGTCTTGAAAGCGCTCGATCGTCGCGCGACCGCCCCTTTCGCCGCCGAAACGAGCGAGAAAGACGACGCGCCGCCGTTTGTCGTCGCGTCGTTGTCGGCGCTTCTGCAACCGGTTCCGAGTCGCGAGCAAGTCGTCGAAGGAACGATTTGCGTCGCGTTGAACGAGGAGTTCGGGCGCGACCGTCTCGTCCGTTGGTTGATCGAAGGCGGGTTTCATTCGACGACGGCGGTCGAGTTGCCGGGCGAGTATTCGGCGCGCGGGCACGTCGTCGACGTTTTCGCGGTCGACTGGAAGAAACCGGTTCGTTTCGAGTTTTTCGGCGACGAAGTCGAGTCGATTCGTTCCTTCGACGTCGCGAGTCAGCGGTCGATCGAGGAATTGGAAAGCGTTGAAATTTCTCGGCTTTTAGTCGGCGGCGTCGCGACCGGTTCCTTTGTCGACCGTTTGCCGAACGACGCTTGGGTTCTTTTTCTCAACTCCGACGAGGCGATCGGCGAAACGACGCGGCACGTCGCCGATTATTCCGACGCGGAGCGTTCGCGTCTCGCCAAGGTCGCCGACGTCGTCAACGCGCTTTACCGGCGTCCGACGGCGCACGCGGTCGCCGTTTCGACCGGAACGGAGTTCGCAAGCGCGCGTTTCGCCGTCGATTTCGGTTCGGTTGAGCGTTTCCAAGGGGACGCGACGCAGATCGAAGCGGCGTTGAATCGCTCGCCGGAAGAGGAGTCGATATCGATCGTTTGCGCGTCGGAGGCGGAGTCGCGACGTTTGCAAGAGACGTTCCGCGCGGCGGTTCCGTTGCGGGACGGGCGGCTCCATTTCTTGGTCGGCTCCCTTGCGAACGGTTTTGAATGGAAAACGGCGAACGCGATTTTGATCGGCGCGGAGCAGCTTTTCGGACGCTCCATCGCTCGACGTTCGACGGGAGCGGCCCGCAAAAAAACGTTGAGCAAGACGATCGACTCCTTTATGGAGCTGACGCCGGGCGACTTGGTGATTCACACCGAGCGCGGTATCGCCCGCTACCTCGGCGTCGAGACGATCGACAAGGCGAATCAGCGCGAAGACCATCTCAAGTTGGAGTTTGCGGACTCGGCTTACCTTTACGTTCCGGCGTCGCGAATCGGCAAAATTCATCGTTACGTCGGGCCCGGCGGCGCGCGTTCCGAACCGGCGTTGGCGAAAATCCGCGGAACGAGTTGGGAAAAGCAGAAGAGAGCGGCGCAAGAGGGCGTTTGGGAACTCGCGGTCGAAATGTTGAACCTGCAAGCGGCCCGCGATTCGCTGGAAGGCGTCGCGTTTCCGGCGGACGGCCCTTGGCAACGCGACTTCGAATCGCTCTTTCCGTACCGCGAAACCGACGACCAACTCGCGGCGATCGAAGCGATTAAGCGCGATATGGAGCGCCCGCGTCCGATGGATCGGCTCCTCTGCGGCGACGTCGGTTTCGGCAAGACGGAAGTCGCGTTGCGAGCGGCGTTTAAAGCGGTCGAAGCGGGCTATCAAGTCGCGGTTCTCGTTCCGACGACCGTCTTGGCGGAGCAGCATTACCGCGTTTTCTGCGAGCGAACGGCGGCGTTTCCGGTAACGGTCGCCCGGCTGTCGCGCTTCGTTCCGAAAAAAGAGCAGACGGAGACGCTCAAAAAATTGAAGAGCGGCGCGGTCGACGTCGTGATCGGAACGCACCGCGTCGCGCAAAAAGACGTCGAGTTCCGCAAACTCGGCCTCGTCGTGATCGACGAAGAGCAAAAATTCGGCGTCAAGGACAAGGAAAAACTCAAGGAATTGCGCAACTTAGTCGACGTGTTGACGATGACGGCGACGCCGATTCCGCGCACGTTGCACCTTTCGCTCGTCGGAATTCGCGACATTTCGAACCTCGAAACGCCCCCCGCCGACCGGCTTCCGGTCGAAACCCGGGTTTCGCGCTTCAATCCGGAGACGGTGCGCAAGGCGATTTTGCGAGAATTAAACCGCGGCGGACAAACGTTTTATCTGCACAACCGCGTCGCCGATATCGAGGAAGTCGCCGCCCGCTTGCGCAAAATCGTTCCGGAAGCGCGAATCCGCGTCGGACACGCGCAGATGGCGTCGGGCGAACTCGAAGAGATTATGCGCGACTTCGTAATGCGCCGATTCGACGTTCTCGTCTGTACGACGATCATTGAAAGCGGCGTCGACGTGCCGAACGCGAACACCATCTTCGTCGATCAAGCGCACCGCTTCGGCTTGGCGGAGCTGCACCAAATCCGCGGTCGCGTCGGACGCGAAAAGAGGCAGGCGTACTGTTATTTGACGCTCGACGCGAACCAAACGCTGACTCGCGACGCGACGCGACGTCTTCAAGCGATCGAGGAGTACGACCGGCTCGGCTCCGGATTCCATATCGCGATGAAAGACTTGGAGATACGCGGCGCCGGGAACATCTTGGGCACGAAGCAAAGCGGACACGTCGCGCTCGTCGGTTACGAGATGTACTGCGATTTCCTCGACGCCGCCGTCCGCGCGTTGAAGAACGAACCGCAGAAGTTGAAGGTCGAGGTCGAGGTCGACTTGCCCGGAACCGCGATTTTACCGAACGATTACGTCGCCGATTCTCGAACGAAAATCGACTTTTACCGCCGTTTCGACCGCGTCGCGACGATACCGGAAGCGGTCGACGTCCGCAACGAACTGCGCGACCGATTCGGCCCGTTGCCGCCGGAAGCGGAGCGGCTCTTCGTCTTGGCGCAGATTCGAATCAAGGCGTTCGAATATCGCGTTCGCAAGGTGCAACTCGCGCAGTACGAAGGACTTAAAGACGGCGAAAAAACGAAGATGCTCGCGATCTCGTTTCGCGCGCCGGACTTGATGTACAAGTTGGCGAGCGACTTGAAACGAATCGGCGCGACGTTGCGTCTTGTCGACGACGAAAAGGAAGCGATGCGCGGATACGTCAACCTGCCGCGCGACCTCTTCGACCGGAACGGAAAGCCTTGCGTCGACGAGCTTTTGGAGTTCGCGTTAAAAGTCTTCGACCTTCCAACCGACGCCGACGACGAAGCGTTGAAACGCGCCGAAACGACGCGTCGCGAACTCGCTCAAAACGCCGAAAAGAAACCGACGCCGACGAAACCGCCGAAAAATCCGCTCGGCGCCGCGATTCGCCGACTCCGCGAAGAAGGAAAAAACGCCGAAAATAAAAAGTCGTAAAAGTTGTAACCCGTTGAAAATCAACGTTAAACAAGAAAGCGAGACCGAACGAATGAAACTCGAAACGCTCGAAAGTATGAAGTTGCGCCGGAGCGTCCGCGCGTACAAACCGGAGCAAATCGCCGACGCCGAACTCGACGCCGTCTTGGAAGCGGGCGTTTACGCGGCGTCCGGTCGCAATATGCAGGCGACGAAACTGGTCGTCGTGCAAGACGCGGAAACTCGGGCTTTACTGTCGAAAATCAACGCGGAGTATCTCGGCGTTACGAGCGATCCGTTTTACGGCGCGCCGACTTACGTCGCGGTCTTCGGCGGGAAGCACATTCGCCCGACTTACGTCGAGGACGGTTCGCTTGTTTTGGGCAATTTGATGCTCGGCGCATACGCGGTCGGGCTCGGCTCCTGCTGGATTCACCGCGCGAAGGAAACGTTCGAAGACGAACGCGGCAAAGAGCTAATGCGCAAGTGGGGCGTCGAGGAAGGTTACGTCGGCGTCGGTTTTTGCGCGCTCGGGTACGCCGCCGACCCGCTTCCGGCGCCGCCGCCCCGCAAGGAAGGGAACGTTATTCGCGTTTGACGTAAAACGTTAAACGGCGCGAGTTGAAAACGGAAAACGCCGCGACGTTCTCGAAACGTCGCGGCGTTTTTTGTCGACGTCGGCGTTTAACCGTCGACTTGACGCCCGGTCGCGTCGACCGGCGAACCATCGGCGATCAGCCGATGACCGGCGCGACGAACGTGCGGGCGGCCAATTCGCGGTCGAGCGTCAACATCGCGCCGCCGTCGTTTTGCGCGAGCGTCATATCGCCGAGGATTTGGTCGGCGGTCGACTCTTCTTCGACTTGCTCGTTAACGTACCAGTTGAGGAATTGCGACGCGGCGAAGTCTTTTTCTTCGAGCGCGAGCGCGGCCAAGTCGTTAATCAGCGACGTAACGTGCGCTTCGTGTTCGCAAGTGTGTTGGAACATCGCGACGGCGTTCGGCCATTCGGTTTGCGGCGCTTCGATCGCTTCGAGAACAACGCGACCGCCGCGGTCTTGCAGGTAGTTCAGGAACCCGGTCGCGTGCGCGACTTCCTCTTGGTATTGAACGTTGAACCAGTTGGCGACGCCCTTCAAACGGAGCGCGTCCGCTTGGCAGGACATCGCGAGATACAGGTAAGCGGAGTAAAATTCCGCGTTGATTTGCTTGTTGATAGCCGCTTCCATTTTCGGCGAAATCGACATCGTAAAACCTCCGAAATAAGGGGTTGCGTGTTTTTGGCGGCGACGCGGCGTTTTTTCCGACGTCGTCGGTTTCTCTTCAATTAATAATATAACGCTCGGCGCGGCGGCGTCAAGGAGCGGCGAAAAATCGTCGCCGAGATAAGGGAAAATTTAACGGAACCGCGCCGTTAATCGTCCGCTTTATCGGCGTCTTTGATAACGAACGCCGCTTTCAAACGAGCGACTTCGCGCGCTAGTCCCGCTTCCTCGACGCTCCGCAAGACCTCGTTGAAATCTTTGTACGCGGCGGGCGCTTCGTCTTTCGGGTATTGGCGACAATTGGTCAAAATATCGGCGGCGGCGAGTTCCGCGTCGATTTGCTTTTGGTCGAGCGTTCGAACCGCCTCTCGCCGTCCGAGCGCGCGTCCGGCGCCGTGATTAATGCTGTAACAACTCGCTTTAGCGCCGTCGAGCGCGACCATAACGGACGAGCCTTGCGTCGGGTTGCCGGGAAGCAAAATCGGATGGCCGGTCGCCGCGAACGGCGTGTCTTTGAGCGCGAAATGATTCGCCGGGTAAGCTCGCGTCGCGCCCTTGCGGTGAACGTAAACCGGGGCGCCGTCGAGGATTTCGCGACGCGCGAAGTTGTGGCTGACGAAGTAAACGAAGCGCGCCGCGACGCCGGGTAACACTTCCGCGAACGCCTCCGCGACGAGCGAATTAATAACGAGGTGATTCAGCGTCGCAAAGTTGGCGCCGAGCGTAATATCGTCGAGATAATCGTTCGCTTCCGGCGTTCCTAAGGGCGCGTAAACGAGTTGTTTATCGCCGCTCGGGAAGGGCGTTCCCCAAGTTTCGAACTTGCGTTGGAGCGTCGCGAACTGCGCCCGAGCTAGTTCGTTGCCGAAACCGCGCGAACCGCAGTGCGAGAGGAACGCGACGCCGCCGTCGACGAGTCCGAACGTTTGCGCGACGGTCGGATTCCGCTTTTCGGCGTCGGAAAAGCGGACGATTTCGCATTCGCCGAAGTGGTTGCCGCCGCCGTAACTTCCGAGTTGCGCCAGTTTAGCTTCGTAGTTTTTGACGGTTCCGGCGCGTTTGACGACGTCGAGTCGTTTCGCGAGCGACTCGACGCTTCCGTCGCTTCCGACGCGGACGGCGTCTTCGAGACGGTTCGCCCAATCGGGATTGACTTCGAGTAGCGCGCAAATTTCCGGCGTCGCGCCCTCGACGAGGGCGCGTTCGAGCGTTTCGAGCGGAATTTTTCGCCCGAGCGGCGCTTGACGGTAGCCGGCGCCGGTCGGAACGCGACGTTCGATCGCGTCGACGAGGGCGCGACGCAACCGCTTGTCGGCGATAGCGTTAGCGTCGAGGTCGAACTGAAGCAAACTCATCGAGCAATTAATATCGACGCCGACCGGGCCCGGGTAAATATGCGTCGGCGAAACCATAACGCAGCCGATCGGCGCGCCGTAACCGACGTGCGCGTCGGGGTTTAGAACGACGTCGACGACGCCCGGCGCCAGGCGCGCGTTAACGGCCTGACGCAACGTATCTTCGCCGAACGACTTGCGAATCGAGTCGACGCCGAAAACGCGAACCGGCGAACGCCCGTCGACGTAAAGAAGCCCGGTCGCGGGGCCGGTCGGAACGACCGAAAGGGGCGCGGCGTCGCTCTTGGGGGCGGCGGGGGAAACGGGCGATTTTTTCATTGGCGCGGCTCCGAAGCGAAAAAAAGGAAGGACGAATCGAATCGAAACGCTAAACGTCGTGGTTTTCGGCGGTCGCGTCGTCGTCGACGGGCGTTAAACGCAAACGAACGCCGGTTTCGTCGAGCGTCGGCGCGGCGTTTCGCGGGTCGTAATAAACGTAATCGGATAAAGAAGTTAACGAATGTCGCAACCCGGAAAAACGAATCGCGTCTTCGAACGTGTCGCCGTTGGCCGCGACGAGCGAACCGGCGATCGGCCCAAAACGGAAACGAACGTTTTGCTCGTCGACTTCAAAGGCGAATTTCGGCGGTTGCGACGGCGTTTTCGGCGCGCGATTGGAAACGTCGAATCGACGAGCGTAAGCGACGTTTCGGCGTTCGGTTGCGTCGAGCGTCGGCGCGACGGAATCGGCGCTTTGCGGCGCGACGTCGACGGTTTGCGGTTCGGCGTAATTCGCGTCGAAGGGACGGAAATCGGCGTCCCAAGCGAAATCGACGCGGAAGGGACGTTCGTTTGACGACGCGACGTCGTTATTTTCGTTTTCGGAGGATTCGTTTGCGCTAAGCGAATGTTTTTCTTGGGGTTGCGGCGCCTCGTTGTTTGTTGCGCCGCAAGACGTCGCGGAAAAATCGATAAGCAAATCGCGACAGCGCGCTTCCAAGTAGGCTTCCAAAACGCGCCAAGAAAAGAAAATTTCGCGACGAGAAACGCTGACGTAAGCGTCTTGCGCGTCGAAAGTTCGCGTCGGTGAAAAAGTCGTTTCGCGCGGTTCGAAATAAACGCGAAGAAAGCGCGGCGACTCGGCGTCGTTAGCCGGCGAGGAGACGTCGGTTCCCGAAGCGCGCGGCTCCGAAAAGAACGGATGCGTCGGCCCGTAGTCGCTCCAAGTCCAGTAAGCGCCGGAGTTGGGAAGGCGGATTTTCTCGACGTCGACGCCGAGAGCGAGGGACGCGATTAGCGGCAAGGCGTCGCGTTCCGGGCGGAGTTCCAATTCTTCCAAGCGACCGTCGCCGACATAAAGGAGCGTCAACGGCTCGCGACCGCTCGCGCTCTCTCGCTGTTCGGAAAACGAGAAAGGACGGAGGTTTAAGTGCGACATGTACTCGGGAAGAATTAACGTTTTCGCGTATTTTTCGACGTCCGATTCGTCGAAACGCGCCCAAAAATCGATCATTTAACGTTCTTTTCTAAGTCGTTGTTATTTGGTGTAACGGTGAAGCGAAACGTCGAAGTTATCGCAACGCGAGAAACGCCGCGAACGCCGCTATTAAACCAAGCGCTATTAGCGCTTTGCGAAGCGCGGCGCGGCGTTTGGAGGCGCCGCCGTCGAGCGCCGGAAGAACCTCGGCGAACGCTTGTCGTACCGCGGGAAGATTTTCCTTGGCGATTCGGACGTCTTCGTGCGTCGCTTTGTTGCGTATTGTCGCAATAAAGCGAATCTTCTTTTGGATTTTTTCCGGAACGCGGTCGGCGACCGACGAGAGTTTTTCGTGAAGTCCGCGACCTTGCGCGCCAAAGCGTTGTTCTAAAAGACGTTCCGTTTGTTGGGAAATCGCGATTAATCGGGTGAACGGATCGGCCATCGGACGGTTTTTTCATCGGTTAACGTTGTTAAATAACGGGAAAACTCGATTTGCGCGAGACGAAAATTTGAAAGACAAAGGGTTAAAGTCGCGGCGTTTCGATCGAACGGAGGAGCGCCGTTAAGACGTCGTCGACGCGGCGCCCTTCGATTTCCGCTTCCGGGGAAAGAACGATGCGGTGTCGCAATGTTGGCAAAACGAGCGGCGCGACGTCGTCCGGCGTCGCGTAATTGCGACCGCGGAAGGCGGCGAGGACGCGAGCGCCTTGGACGAGCGCGAGGCCGGCGCGGGGCGACGCTCCGAACGCTAGACGCGGGAAATCGCGGGTCGCGCGGACGATTTTAACGACGTAATCGAAGAGTTGCGGCGCGACGTAAACGTCGTTGGTAAGCGACGTTAGCTCTAAAACTTCTTCGGCGGCGAGAACCGGACGAATCGCGTCGAGTTTCGTCGACGTCGCGACGTTTTTGCCGTGTTCGACCAAAATTTTGGTTTCTTCCTCGGCGCTCGGGTAATCGGCGACGAGCTTGAACATAAAGCGGTCGAGCTGCGCTTCCGGAAGGCGGTACGTGCCTTCGGACTCGATCGGGTTTTGCGTCGCGATCGTAAAGAACGGGCGCGGAAGGGGATGCGTTTGACCGTCGACCGTCGCGGCGCCTTCTTGCGTCGCTTCGAGAAGCGCGGCGTGCGTCTTGGCGGGGGAGCGGTTAATTTCGTCGGCGAGAAGGACTTGCGTAAAAATCGGGCCGGGGCGGAAGGTAAATTCCTGTTCTTTCGCGTTGAAAACGAGCGCGCCGACGACGTCGGACGGCGTCAAGTCCGGCGTGAACTGAACGCGGCCGAAACGACAGCCGAGCGCGCGTCCAAGCGCTTGCGCGAAAAGGGTTTTGCCGAGACCCGGGACGCTTTCGACGAGAACGTGTCCGCCGGAAAAAAGAGCGACGAGCGTTCCGACGACGAGTTCGCGCTGACCGACGAACGCTTTTTCAATTTCGGCGACGAGACGCCGGTAAACGTCGGCGAAGCGACGCGTCGAAGCGTCGTCGAGGTTGGAGCGTTTCGGCTCCGGCGTTTCGACCGGCGCGAAGCCGTAGGTCGCGGCGTCGAGGAACGAAGGGGAGGGCGTCGGGGCGTCGTCGGGCGCGAGTCGGTTAAAATCGGAAGGAAGGCTCATCGTTTTTCTTTAGAGCGGGAACAAGGTTAAAAATCGACGCCGGTTTGGCGTTAGTATAGGCGAAATTTGTCGGTTGGCGGCGTTTTGAGGAAAAAACGCGCGCTCGACGAGGAACGAACGGGAATTTTTTACCGGTTTTGACGCTTTTGCGCCGAAAAAACTATGTTACCGGCGTCGCTTGGACGTCGGAAAGAGCGGTTGCGCGGGCGGCGAGGTTTGGGAGAATTTTGTCAAATTTTCTCAATAACGTCGCGGCGCGGCGGTTTGACGCGCTCTTTCCTTTATTTTAACGAAAAACGAGGAGAAATCAACATGACGAGAAAACGCGCGTCTCATTTCCGGGAGAAAAAACGAAATTTTTTTGCCGGCGTCGCGTCGCGAACGGCGAATTGGGCGCGCGTCGAGGAGCGCGCCGTCGGGGCGGCGGTTGTTGAAGCGAACGACGGAGCGGCGCCGGTCGCGTCGCGTTCCGCGTCGGAAGCGCGTCGGCGAGAAATTCCGACGAGCGACGAACGAAATGCGGCGAAGGAAAAAGAACGGAACGGCGAAAAGAGCGTTCGACGGTTGAAAAGTCGGCGTCGCGTCGTCGTTTGGGGCGTTTTTTTGACGAGCGCGGCGCTGGTTTTCGGCGCGGCGAATCAAGGGGCGTCGCAATGTTTTTGGCGACGTTGGCGAGAAGCGCGTCGGGCGCCGAGCGTTCGAGCGTTTTACGCGCCGACGGTCGTCGGTTGCGCGCCGTCGACGAACGTTTGGACGGTTCCGCGAACGGTCGCGGTCGCTCGACCGGTTTGGACGACGCCGGTTTGCTCGACGACGGCTTGCGCGAGTTTCCCGAGCGCCCCGATCGCGTCGCCGCCGGTTTGCGCGTCGTCGTTTCCGCCGCCCGAAACCGTTTGCGCGTCGCCGGAAACGACGTCGAGCGCCGCTTATCCGGCGCAAAGCGTCGCGACCGCGAGTTGCGCGAGCGGCGTCGGCGGCGACGTTTGTTCGACCGTCGCGACTTGTTCGGACGTTTGCGCGCCTTGCGAAGCGCCGTCGACGACTTGCGTCGAAACGGAGTATAAGGAGGATGAAATAACGACTTACGAGACGGTTTGGGATAACGTAACGCGCTATCGAGATAAGACGACGTCGCGTCAAGTGCCGGAAACTTCGATCAAGCGCGAAAAAGTAAAGGTCGAGCGGCCCGTTTGGGAAACCGTCGAAAAAGAAACGACTTACAACGTAACGCGGTACGTGCCGGAAACGTCGACGCAAACGCGAACGCGAACGACGCTGCGTCCCGTCGTGCAGATGCAAGAACGCAAAATCGTCGAAACCGTCAACCAGCCGGTCGTCGAAACCGTAATGACGCAAAGGAGTTACGTCGTCAACCGTCCGACGACGACCTATCGAACCGAAACGCGGGATTACGGCGGTTACGAAACGCAAATCACGGCGGTTCCGGGGCGCGAAAGATGTTGTCTCCGTTGGCGTTGCGGCGGCGATTATTGGGATCCGGCGACCGGGCGAACGCGCTATCGGCTCCCGGGGCTCTATTGGACGCCGACGCAAGAGGCGACCGAGTATCGCGCTCAAAAAGTTTATCGTCCCAATCTCGTCGCGACGCAAGTTCCTGTAACGACTTACGTTCCGCAAACGATCGTTGAAAACGTTCCGACGACGCGAACGACGTTTCGTCCGGTGCAAGTCGAGCGAACGGTCAGCGAACCGACGACCGTTTACGTTCGCGACACGCAAACGGAACTCGTTCCGGTAACGACGTATAAGCCCGTGACGGAACGAGTGGTGAAGAAAACGCCGACGCGCGTCCTCCGAATGCAAACGACCGAAGAGATTCGCGAAACGCCGGTTACGACGTACAAAACGGTAACGGAAACCGTCAAAGAGCCGTATGTCGAGCGCGTCGCGAGGCAAGTTCCGAAGACGACGAAAGTGTTGCGACCGGTTCCGGTTTATAAAACGGTCGAGCCGGTTTCGACGCGGTATTTGCCGGAAACGTCGGCGAGCGGAACGGTCGAAAGGATTGAAAACGTCGAGACAATTCGAACGGAAACGGAAGACGTAACTGTCGAGAAAAGCGGATGTTGCGAACCGAGCGGGGGACGTTGGGACGCGGCCGACTTCGCGCCGAGTTTGACGAGTCGAACGACGACCGAAAGGAGCGAGGAAACGACGAGCCCGAATACGCCGAGCGCCGTTCCGGACGTTCGACGCGCGGCTCGCCCGGGCGTTCCCGCCGACGGAGAGCGACCGCCGGTCGTTTCGCCGAGTACGGAGGAAATCGCGTCGACGACGAAGACGCGGGAAGAAAAGGATAAGAACGCGACGTCGTTCGAAACGTTTGAGTCGACCTTTGAAGCGGCGGAAACGCCCGATTCGACGGAGTTTGCGGAAAATTTTGAAGCGAGCGACGCCGCGTCGAAAACGCCGCTTCCGAGCGTCGCGCCGACTCGAGCGAGTTCCGAAGAACGGCGATAAAAAACGACGAGCGCGCCGCGACTCCTATCGGTTAATCGAACGCAAACCGCGTTATTCGACGATTTGCGCGACGACGTCGTCGAGTAAAACTTCGCCGAGACCGGAGAACTCGAAACGAAGACGCGTCGTTCCGTCGTTGATCGCGCGGCGGTAAAAAGCGAAACGGCGCCAATCGGTCGCGTCGCGGAAACGAAGCGCGAGGGCTTCGCCCCCTTGATCGTCGTAAATTTTAACGCCGTCGACCGAGTTCGTCAACGTTTGGGGAATCTTGATCCAACCTTGAACGCAAATCGTTTGCCCGACGCGAGTTTGGAACTCCGTTTCGAGCGTCGCGGCGGGGGCTTCGACTTCGACCGGAGCGCGATCTTTCGCCGCCGAAACGACGACGCGCAGTCCGTTCGAGCCGGAACGGGCGGCGACGTTTTCGAACGAAACGTTGGCGGAAACGGTTGGCGACGCGTTGTAATTGAGTCGCCAGCCGTCGGCGTTCCAGGTCGCGGCGTTTTCGAACCCGCCTCCGCGAATCAGGTTGTCGCCGACCGGGCGAATCGAGCCGGAAATAATGTTTTCGTAAAGCTCGAGATATTCCGGCATATCGTAAAACGACGTCGAAAGGGGCGTCGTCGGGCGGGTCAACTCGTTGCGGGTCGCGTCGCTCCAAAACTGCCGCTCGATCGCGCGGAGTTCGCGGGTCGCGCGTTCCGCCGCTAAATACGCTTCGGAATCGTCGCGAAGCTCTAAATAACGGTCGGCTTGCAGGAGCGCGGCGTTCGTCTTTTCAACGACGGAGCCGAGGTTCGGCGAGCGAGGCGCGGAGCGGGGCGACGCGCCGCGTTCTTCGAGGTAGCGGAGGCGATAAACCGTTTCTTCGTAAAGGTCGAGCCGCATCCGCGCCAGTTTGATCGCCAATTCGGCCATTCGCGGGCCGAAGGTCGCGGCGCGCTCCGCCGTCGAGCGGGTCGTCAAGTCCGACTGGGTGTAGACGAGGAGCGAACTAAGGCTTCCTTCGTCGAGGTTAAAGGCGGAACCTCCGGCGCGGCGCGTCGCTTGGACTTTGCGCAGGGCGCCGGGAAGAAGCAAGTCGGGCGCGTAACCTTCCGGCGTCGCGATCGTCGCCGACCAGTTGTTGACCGCCGTTTGCCCCATCGCGAACTGGTTGTTCCGCTCCAACGAAATCGGCGCGACGAGCGAGGCGTGTTTCGCTCGAGAAACGACGGCGCCTAAAGTCGGCGAATTCGAGCGCGTCGTTTCTCGTTCGGCGACGCCGAGGGCGACCCAAGGGGCGAGCGTTTGCAGTTCGAGGTTCAAGAGTTCGAGAGCGGCGGCGCGATACTGCGTCGCTCGGTCTTTCGCGTCGAGTCGGGAACGGGACGCGAAAAAGAGACTGCGGCAGCCGGCGCGGGTCGCGAGGCGCGCTTGTTGCCGCATTTGCTCGAACGAAACGACGCCGGGGGATTCTTCGACGACGCCGAACGCTTGACGCTGACGGGTCGCGCCGAAGGCCGGTTGCGTTTGAATTTGGCACCAGAAAACGACGCTCGGGTTCGTCGAATGGTATTGGCAGTCGACGAGCCAATCGCCGTAAGCGTTGAGATCGAGCGACGTTTGCATTGGGCGGCGGTCGAGGATTAACGCGTCGAGGCCGCCGTCTTGCGAGTATTCGTCGAGGCCGTCGACGAGCGCGCCGACAAGGGGGCGATCTCGCGGGTCGAGCGCGCGAATTTTCGCGGCTTGGAGTCGGAACGCGGCGATTTCGGAGCGTTTCAGGGTTCCCATATGCCAAAGGAGAACCGGGTCGTAGGCGTCGGTCGCGGCGGTTCCGGCGAAGTATTCGGGAACGCTCGAGTCGGCGGGATTCGGACGCGGTTCGGCGGCGACCGCCGCGGTTTCCTCGACGGGCGTTTTCGCGTCGAAATCGACGGAGCGAACCGTTTCGGCGCCGATCGGAGCGGGAGCGATCAGCCAAATTTTCGCGTCGTTCGCTTCTTTAAGTTGCGCGGCGGTCGGCGGCGTTTGGAGGACGACGGCGTTGAAGCCGAGTTTTTTGAGGAACGCGAACGGTTCGTTTTGACTTTCGACGGCGCGAAGCGCGTAAACGCGGCCGTTCGCCGTTTCGAGCCGTCCTCCGCTCCCGAAACGAGCGTCCGCGACGAGGCGTTCGCCGGGGCGGGCGAAATCTTCGGTCGCGGCGTCGAACGGGTCGGCGAGCGTTCCGCTTCCGGAGACGAGTTCGTCGGTCGGCGATTCGACCGGCGGGCGGACGTCGTTCGACGGGTCGGCGGCGTAATCGGCGGACGCGACGCGAGCGGCGTTCGGCGCGTCGGAACCGGCGAACGCGACTTGTCCGACCGCGTCGTCCGAACGGGGCGCGGCGGCGAGGAGCGCGTTCGGGGAGGCGGGCGCGAACGGTTCCGGCGACAACGACGGAAGAACCGCCAACGCTTGTTCGTAAGACGCTTTAGGGCGAGTCGAGCGGGATGCGGCGGAGGCGGGCGACGGCGGAGGCGGCGCGACGGCGTCGCGGGCGAAGACGAGCGGAACGCGTTCGTTTTTCTCCGCTTGTTCGCGGTCGATCGCGAACGGTTCTTCGCCGTAAACGCTCGAGTCGTTCGCGTCGTCGGCGCGCCAAAAGATCGGCGTTTCGGTCAACTTGAGACGGCAGCTCAGAAGATTGGTCGGATTGAATCGGGCGCCGCGTTCCGAGAGGCGCAAACCGTCGCGGTTCGCCGGGATGTGTTCGACGATTTCCAAGTCGTCGAGCCAAAGGGAATAGGTTCCGCGGCGCGCTTCGGTGATCAAAACGAGTTGGCGAATGTAAGCGCCGTCGGCGTCGACCGGAATTCGGTGTTCGCCGCGCAGGGCTCGCGTCGTTTCGTCGAGGAGACCCTGAAAATCTTGCGGGAAACCAAGCCGTTCCCATTCGCCGGTTTTCGTGTAGGTCGAGCCGGGGAGGAGCGCGGTCAACGGCGTTTTCGTGTCGGGGCGGAGCGTTTTCGGAAAGACGACGAGCGCGGCGAGCGAGACGCCCGGTCGGTCGGCGCGAACGCGAACGGACGGCGCCGTTTCGTTGTAAAACGCCGGATAATCGCAGTAATGCCCGAAAACGACGACGCCCGGCTTCTTCGCTTCGTAACGGAGGCGTTCGGAGCGTTTGCCGGAGAACGCGAAATCGTCGACGCGGCGATGTTCGAGAATTTCGACTTCGCCTTCTTGATAAAGATAGCGCCAACTGACGCCGGGCGTTTCGAACGTTTCGCGCCAAGACGGTTCCGGCGGCGTCGGCTCCAAACCGGACGCGTCGAACGCCGGACGTTCGAGGGCCGGAGGCGCGGCGTCGAGTTCCGACGAGAGCGCGAAAATCGCCGAAAGGGTCGACGCGAGAACGAGCGCGACCGTCGGGCCGAGTCGAAACGAACGGGTCAAAGCGAAAACTCCGAAACGCAAAATGAAAGGGGGAAAACGAGCGAACGTCGCGAAAAATCGCTCGACGATACCGAATTTTTGCGCGGCGGTCAAGAGCGGTTTCGGAAAACGCGGCGAAACGGAGAGAAAGCGCGGTTCGAGAAGAAACGTCGAGAAAAGAAAAAACGGAGAAGCCGAATCGTCGACTTCTCCGTTTTTTTAAGAGGCGTTAGCTTCGGCCCCGACGTTTAGCGCGTCGGGGCGGGAGCCGTTTGCGATTAGTCGCGGCCCGGGTTGGCGCCGGTGGCGAATTCTTCTTCCTCTTCTTGGATGATGATGCGCGGGGTAACCGTCATCAACATACTGGTGGTTTCGCGACCGATGGCGCTGTTCGAGAAGAGCCGTTTGAGGTACGGAATCTTGCTCAAAATCGGGACGCCGCCTTCGTTGCGACCTTCGCTCAAACGTTTGATACCGCCGAGGAGGGCCGTGCCGCCGTCCGGAACGTTGACCGTCGTGTAGACGGAGAAGCTGGACGTAACCGGTTCTTGAATCGTCGTGCCGGCGCTGACGACTTCGGCGCCGCTCGTCGTTTCGCGTTCGTCGGTGATGCTGCTCAGGATGTTGCTTCCTTTGTTCGCGGTCGTGCTGTTCGTCGAAACGGAGTCGGTGCCTTCGAACTTAAACGTGCGGTCGTTGTCCGTGATCTTGCAGAAGAACGGGACGACGGTCATACGGACGTATTTGCGGTCCGGCGAGGCGGTCGCTTGAACGGTCATGAATTGACCTTCGTTGATGACCGTGATGACCGGTTGTTGCGCGACGGCGAACTCGCCGACGACCGGGATAACCGTGCTGACGTAAGGAACGCTGGTGAAGTCGCTGACGCTCGCGGTTTGACCGTTGAACATCGTAACTTTCGGCGCTTGCAAAACGTTCGTGCGGGTGTCGGATTCCGCCGCGCTGACGAAGAAGTACGATTCGATGTCGCTCAAAATCGCAAAACCCATTTGCGCGCCGACCGACGGGTCGTAGTTGCCGAACTGCGGGACGGCCAAGCCGTAGCTGTTCTGCGTGAAGTTGATGTTCAGGTTTTCGGTGAACATATCGTCGCCGCTCGAACCCGCGTCGTAAATACCGTAGACGCCTTGTTTCGACGGGCGAAGTTGGTCGTCGTCGAGGTCGCTTTCGGTAACGTCCGATTGGAACGACAGGTTCATATTGACGCCGATGCGTTCGAAGTACTCGTCGCTGATCGTGATGAAACGAACTTCAACCGCGACTTGCAGGTCGTTCAGCGAGCGGAGTTTTTCGAGGAGTTCGTGAATCTCTTCGTGGTTTTCTTCCGTTTGACGAATCGCCAAGGTGTTGTTCAAGCTGAAGAATTGGGGGTCGCCGACCATTTCCCAAGTTTCTTCGTCGCCGACGACCGACGTGATGAGGTCGATCAGTTCGGACGGGTCGTTCATACCGCCGCCGGAGCCCGCGGTAAGCGGAACGTTGCCGCCGCTCGATTGGATTTGCGCGGCGATGTTCGGCGAAAGGAGCGTCGAGTTCGCGCCGAAAACGTTTTGGCCGAGGCCCGGAATCGTGTTCGCGGCGGAAGCGTTCAAACCGCGGTTCGCGACTTGTTGGTAAGCGCGTTGTTGGCTCGCTTCTTGCGACATCGCGCCGACGACGTTGCCAAAGTTCGGAACGCCGATGACCAAGTCGGCGACCGGGTAGTATTGGAGGGTCGTCTTGCCGGAGCGTTTGTTCTTGCCGGTGATCGTGAGGACTTCGTCTTCGACGATGTACGACAAGCCGAGCGGCGTCAGCGAGTGTTTCAGGTAGTTCTTCAGCTTGAGGTTCGTGAAGTTCGTCGGAATCGCCATATCGGACGTGATCCCGGCTTCCGCGAGCGCGGCTTCGTCGACCATAATGTTGATTTCCGCGTTTTTACGAATGTAATCGACGACGAGATCCAACGGGGTCGGTTGGTCGAACGGCAGCGTGATCTGCATTTCGAGCTTGCGAAGGATTTCGAGGTCGGCTTCGGAACGGGTCGAACCGGC
Organism: Thermoguttaceae bacterium; assembly: GCA_017937485.1. GTDB lineage: Bacteria > Planctomycetota > Planctomycetia > Pirellulales > Thermoguttaceae > RUG369. The sequence goes on along the minus strand of JAGBDN010000011.1, from coordinate 101,536 downwards.
GGTCAACGACTTGCGGTTCTTCGCGACGTTCCAACGTTCCGCGTTGAAAACGAGCGGGTTTTGGTCGGTAACGTCGACGACCGCCGCTTCTTCAACGTTGTTCAACACTTGGAGGAACGTTTCGGCTTTTTCGTCGCGAATACGGTTGTTGAACGCGTTTTGTTTCGCGAGTTTCGCCATATTCAGCATTTGAACCGCGATTTGTTCGTTGCCGGAGTAGTCGGCGCATTTTTCCGCCAAGACGATCGCTTCGTCGTAACGGCCTTCTTCGAGGAGGTCGTTGAACTTTTCGGTATCGTCGGCCAAGCGCGCTTGACGTTCGAGTTCCGCTTCGCGTTTTTGCGCGACGAAAGCGTCGACGTTTTTATTTTGTTGTTGCAGCGCGATGCGGGAGCCGTTCGCGGCGAGGAACGATTCGGCGTCGGCGATCGCGACGTCGAGACCGTGCGCGAAGAACGCTTTGTTCGCGGCGTCGAGGTTCGACGCTTCGATTTCGGCGCGGAGTTGTTTCAAGTCGGCGAGCGCTTCTTTCGGAGCGGTTTCGCGAACTTGGTTTTGCTTCGCGACGAACGCGGCGATTTCGTTTTGCAACGCTTCCGGCGATTGCGTCAGGTCGATTCCCGTGGCGGTCGCGACGACTTCCGGAGTCGCGGCGGCCGGAGCCGAGAGGCGAGCGATTTCGGCGTTGATGTTGCGAACCGTCGCGGCGTCGAGTTCCGCCGTGTAACGGAGCGCGTCGCGGTAGTTGGTCAACGCGGTTTCTTTATCGCCTTGCGCGAGAGCGGTTTCCGCTTCTTGAATGTAAAGGTAGCCGGCGCTTTCGCCCGTCGAAACGCCCGGAACCGTCGCTTGGACTTGGCGAATCGACGATTGCGAACGAGCCGCCGCGACGTCGCGGAGGAATTGCGCCGGGGAGTCGCCGCCCGCGAACGCGTTTTCCGGAATCCCTTGCGCTTGGAGCGCGCGAACCGCTTGTTCGGCGCGTTCCGTTTGACCGTTCGCGGCCAAAGCGCGGGCTTGACGGAGCGTTTCTTGAGCCGACGCGACTTGACGCTTCGTCGCTTCCGAAAGTCCGGTCAACGGAGCTTGCGAAGCGGTCGGAGCGGCGAGCGCGAGGCGGTCGTCGGCGACGCGGCGTTGAACCGACGCGACGTCCATCTTGCGTTCGATCGTCGCGGCGTCGAAGACGACGTCGAGTTTGCGAGCTTCGGCGACGAGGTTTTCGGCCGCGTCCAAATCTTGGCAGCGACGGAGACCTTCCGCCTGTTCGAGGTAGCTCTTCGCCAATTCGCGTTTGACGGCTTCGGTCATCCCTTGAGCGCGAGCCGCCGCTTCGGCGCGTTTGTATTGTTCGACGAGCGGAAGAACGTATTCCGGACGGTCGCTGGCCGCGCCGTATTGCGCGTTCAGCGCTTGCGCTTCTTTAACGTAGCGTTCCGCCGAGACGACGTCGCGGCTCATCAAGGAACGGCGAGCTTTCAAAAGGAGTTCTTGACTCCGAACAAGCGCCGGATAGGACGGGGCGTTCGAATTAACGCCGAGGACGGCCGAAGCCGCCGGGGTTTGAGCGAGAGCGTCCGTTCCAAAGGTCGTCGCTCCGCCGAGCGAAAACGCCGCCGAGCCGAAGCCCAACGCGATCGCCAACAAACCAGTCTGAATCTTTTTGGTTGGTTCCAACACGATACTCCTTTCGAGACTCGCTGTTATACGCTTAGTGTTACGAGTGGCACCATTAGTCATCCCTGACCTCCCAGATTCTCCGGAAGAAAAATTATCAGTGAAAAAATCGTCTTTTCGTCGGCGACGAAGAACGAAAGTTAAAACGCGGCGAGCGATCCGTCGCTCGCGAAGGGCGTTTCGTTCGTCCGACTCGTCTGACGCCGATGGGTTGGCGACTCGGCTCCATCGAAAAACAAAAACTTGTGATTTCTCCCGAGCCGCGTCGTTTCGGCGTCGTTCCGTTGCGACGGCGGGGCGGCTCGTCGAGTCGAGCGGAGCGTCGAAAGGACGCGGCGGACGACTCGCGCAAACCCGAATAAACGGCGTAACCGCTTAAACGGGTAAAAACAGGTTTTTTCCTATAACCTATAATCGTTCTGTAAACGGTTCTTCATTAGGGAAAAAACCGCCGCGCGAACAGGTTTTTTGAAATTTTTTCCCAACTATATTCGCGTCGGCAATAGCGTAATCGGCATAAACGGCGCTTACGATGAGTAAAAACGGCAAAATCGACTCGATTTTTCGGAAGAAACGGCGAAATCGTCGGAATCGCCGATTCCGTCGCGACCGTTTCGACGGTTGAGACCGTTTCAACGCCGGGAATCGGTTTCGACGTCGCGACCGTTTCGACGGTTGAGACCGTTGAACGCGTTGGAACCGGCGTCGACGTCGCGACCGTTTCGACCGTTGGAACCGTTTTAAGAATAACGAAAGCGGCGCTCGGCGTCAAGCGCGAGAAATCGAACGGAAAGCGCGACGCGTCGAACGGCCCGGCGCGCAAAAACGCCTCTATAGTATTAATGACAAAAACGCAAAAAAAAAACGCGGTCGCGCCGCTTGGGCGAAACCGCGTTTGAGGGAAAGACGAAAAACGGCGTTCCTTAGAACGCGAGCGTTTCGAACGTCGGAAACGTTTCCGGCGTCGCGACCGGTTCGGACGGTTCGGAGGATTCGAGCGTCGCGGAAGTTTCGGCGGGCGGCGTCAAACCGTTCGATTCGGTTTTTTCGGACGTCTCGACCGTCGTCGCGGACGAGGGAGCGCCGCCGCGCGCTTCGGCCAAGAGCGTTCGCAACCGTTCGACGGAGGCTTGCGTTTCTTGACGGCGGGTTTGACGACTCGGCGCGTCCGCGTCCGGAGCCGTCGCGGCGTTTTCTTCGAAGCGGCGGAGCGCGGTTTCCATCTTCGCGACGTATTCTTCCGCTTCGTCGAGTTTGCCGAGCGCGACGCAAAGCTCGGCGCGGGCGGCGCGCAACGGCCCGAAGAACTGGAAGTCGTCGAAATCCGGACGCGTCTTCGCGAACTCGACGGCGAGCGTTTCCGCTTGAGCGAGAAGTTCGTCGGCGCGTTCGAGGTTCCCGAGAACCGCTTCCCGCTTGGCGAAGTGATAATAAACGACAACGCGGAACGCGTCGTATTGCGGCGAGTTCGGGAACTTCTCGACGAGCGCGTCGGCGGTCGAAAAGGCGCGATTTTCGGCGTTTTCGAGTTCGGCGCGGCGCGTCGCGACGTCGTCGGCGGGAAGCGCGTCGGCGTCGGCGACCGTTTTGACGACGCAGTGAAGCATCGTCGCGATGTAAGAGCGCGAGTCGTTCGGGTAAAGGGTCGCGAAACGATGGGCGAGGCGGTCGCTTTGCGCTTGCAGTTCGAGGGCTTTTTCCGGTTGTTCAAGCGTCGCGGCCCAAATCGACGAAAACGCGTTGAACTTAATCGCCGTAAAGAAGTAGTCCGGCGTTTGCGGCGTTCCGGAGGCGAGGAGGCGTTCGAGGCGTTCTCCGACGGCGGCGAAGTCGGCGTCGATTTCCGCGACCGCTTCCGGCGTCGGGAGCGTTCGTTTCGACGTTTCGAGGAAATGGAGGCGGCCCGAGCGTTCGTCGGCGACGCGCAAGTTTTCGAGTCGGAGAATCGCTCGTTCGAACCGGAGTTGCGCCGCCGCTCGGTCGCGCGCTTCGACCAACGGCGAGTCGGCGGGAAACGTCGCCAACTCGGCGAGCGACTCCGCGCAAAGGGGAAGGAATTCGGCGAGCCGGTTTTCGAGCGACGCCGCTTCGTAAGCCGCGCGAACGACGTTCGCTTTTTCGAGCGCGATTTGCGCCCGTTCCATTTCGTCGGGAGCGAAATCGAGCGCGCGGCGGTAAAGTTCGAGCGCTTTCGGGAACGCGTCGGAGTCCCGAGAGCGACCGAGCAACTTGCGAATCGTCCCGACGCGAACGCGAGCTCGCGCCGACTTCAAGAGGAGCGTCGGCTCGTTTTCGTTTTCGGCGACGAAACCGTCGTAAAACTCGAGAAGATTTTCGAGAACGCGCGCTTCCTTCGCCGAAATCGACGGGTCGTCGGTCGGCGCTCCGAGCGATTCGGAGTCGTTGAGGAAGTTGAAATCGACCGCCGCCGCGTCGCCGAGCGACTCGAACACGTCGTCGAACGCTTCGAGCGCGAGATCGAGGTTCTTTTGCGCCCGCTGCGACTCCGCTTCTTTCGCTCGAACGAGCGCCAGCGTGCGAACGTAACTCGTCGAAATTCCGGCGAAAATAACGGTTATCAAAACGATAATCGAAAAAAGGAGCCCGGCGACCAAACGGTTCCTTTTACACCAACGCCAAACGCGGCCGACGAAACTAACGCGGCGCGCTCGAATCGGGCGGTCGTCGAGGAAACGTTGCAGGTCGTCGGCGAGTTCCCCGGCGGACGCGTACCGCTTTTCCGGCGTCGGTTCGATCGCTTTGAGGACGATCGTTTCGAGGTCGAGCGGGATTTTCGGGTTGATTTTGCGCGGGCGAGTCGGGCGGCCCTCGGCGACCTGCGCGAGGAGCTTCGTGTAGTTCGTCTCGTCGAACGCCGGCGTGAAAGTCAAGAGTTCGTAAAGGGTTAAGCCGAGCGAGTAAACGTCCGTAAGGGGCGAAAAATTTCCTTCGAGCGCTTCCGGCGCGAGGTAGCGGAGCGTTCCGACAAGCTGACCTTGGCGCGTCAAATCGTTTTCGGTCGTCGATTTCGCGAGACCGAAGTCGGTGATCCAAACGACGCCGTCTTCGTCGACGATTAAGTTCGACGGTTTAATGTCGCGGTGAACGACGTCGTGCCGGTGCGCGTAATCGAGTCCCTGCGCCGCTTGAACGACGACGTCGCAAACGCGTTGATAGTAATTCGAATCCGCGATGCGAACGGAGAGAAGCGGTTTGCTCGCCGCCGGAAAACGGGCGCCGAACGCGCTCGGATTGACCGTTTCTCGACGTTCGGCGCGTCGGCGTTTGGCGTCGGCGCGGCGGGCGAAGAAACCGTCGTTTTTTTGACCGTCGGTTTGGAGCGGAAGTTCGACGGCGGCTTGCGAGTCGGCGGGAATTTCCGCTTCGCTCGGCGTAAACTTCGACGAAAGCTCCGTCGTATCCGCGAACGAGTCGACGGAGGAAGCGGCGCTTTGCGAATCGAGGCCCTTCGAACTCGACCGAGGCGCGGAACCGCTTGCGTCGGCGAGCGATTCGGACGCTTCCGCTTCCTTCATCCGCAAAAATTGTTCGAGATTAACGCCGTCGACGAGTTGCATAACGTAAAAAAACTTGTCGTCGAGAACGTCGGAATCGAAAACTGGAACAATATTCGTATGGTGGAGGCGCGCCGCCGTCTTCGCTTCGCGTTGAAAGCGTTTGATCGTTTGCTCTTCTTCGCCGGGAAAAATTTTCATCGCTTTGAGCGCGACCGTTCGTTCGAGCGTTTCGTCCCAAGCCTCGTAAACGACGCCCATTCCGCCGCGCCCGATTTCGCGAACGATTCGATAATTTTTCAAGCGTTCGAGTCCGGAAATCGCGAACCCTTGCCGCGACGCGCCCTGCGAAAGACTCGACAGCGCTTCGCGGGTTCCGCCCTTTTCGAGGAGCAGAAGCGCCGGGAAAAGCTCGCGAATCTCTTCGGCGAACTCCGGGAACCGTTCCGCGTACTCGTCGACCGACGGGCGGCGACCGGCGCGAAAGTCTTCGACGAAGCGTTCCGAAAGCGCTTCGAGGTCGGGTTCCTCCGAGTCGAGCGGAACCGACGAGTCGGGCGTCGACGGGAGAAATTGGGAAATTTGCGTCGTTTCGGAAGCGGGCGCGTCGGACGGTTCCGCGTTGGAAAGGGGCGCGTCGGGGCGTTGTTTATCGAAGAGGTCGGACATAGCGGCGTTAAAATAGGAAAAAAGCGGGAAATGCGGCGTTTGCGACGACCGGCGTCGCGAACGTCGGCGCCTTGGCAAGGGCGACGCTTTTTAGAAGTACGCGTTTTGCGGCGTTCGGCGCTTCCGTCGCGAAAATTTTTGCGAGAATGTTAGTTTGGATAAAATTTGCCGGTCGTAGCGGCGACGAGACGGCCGTTCGCTCGTTTCGCGTCGACTCGACGGCTTGCGGGCGAACGGCGTCGAACGTCGTTTGGGGGGCGGACGACGGGAACGGCGCCCGTTCGACGTCGGCGTCTACTCGAGGAGTTCGTCGAGTTTTTCCGCTTGCAACACGACGCGGAATTTTTTGAGCGCGCGGAGGTAACGGACGCTGGCGACGTTCGGCGCGACGTTCAATTCTTCCGCCGTCTCGCGGTTGCTCAACTGCTCGAAGTGCCGCAACGACAAGATTTCGCGGTCGTCCGGGTCGAGCTTTTCGAGACATTCGCGCAGTTTAATCGTCAATTCGGCTCGGCGCGCGGCGAGGGACGGCGACGTCAGCTTGCCGACGAGAAAGAGGGACGTCGACGTCGGGTCGGCTTGCATTCTCGGCGCGGAAATCGAAATTTCGCGGCCGACGTTCCGCTTTTGCGTTTGGCAGTAACGGCGGTAAAACGTTACCAGCTGCTGGTTGACGATGAGGCGCAACCAAACGAGCGACGAAGCCTTCGGCGCGGAAATGCCGCCGCGCAACTGTCGGTAAGCCTCGATGAAGGACTCCTGCAACACGTCGTTGGCGTCGACGCGGCTGCGCAACTCCGGTTGAAGGCGCAACTCGATCATTCGAAGGAGGCGTTCGCGATGTTCGGCGAACATCTCGTCGATCATTCGTCGCGCTTCGGCGTCGCGTTCGGGGTCGTTCGTCGCGTCGAGGACGACGGAGGCGAATTGGGAGGCGTTCGGCGAAACGTCGGAGGATTGCGCGGCGCGTTCGTCGAGAGGGGAGGCGGCGTCGAACGGTCGAGGCGTCGGAGCGTCGGACATTGGGGGAACCTGCAAACGTTAAAACGGGGAAAGGAGGAAAAGCGGGCGAATTGCGTCGAATCGGTCGACGCCGGAAAACGAGACGAGCAAGTCCCGGCGGAAACGACGACGTCGCCGAAATATTCCTTATATTATAAGGCGAACGTCCTAAAAAACAAGGCGGGGCGGCGAATTTCGACGAAATCGGGAGTATTTAGCGCGGCGACGGGAAGCGGGACAAAGGAATTTTGTCGACGAAACGACGTTGACTCAACGCGTTAAAGTCGTTATAATCCGGCGATTTTGCGCCGACGGAGCGCGACGGCGAGACGCGAACGACGAACGAAAGCGCGTTTTTGCGAGAAAACGGCGTTTTTTGCGCGGTCGCAAGGCGGCGTCGGTTTTCAAACGAGCGTTTTCGTTGTATAATAACGGCGTTTCTCGACGCGGCGCGTTCGCGTCGGAGGGCGAGTCGGCGAAGACGTTTGGAACGATATTGGCGATTCTGGCGTTAATAACGTTTCGAGCGGCGGCGACTTGCGCGAAATCATCGAATAAACGTTAAATTTGGGGAGTTGGGTAAAATGGCGAAAGCCGAAGCGACTGGAACCGGCGTCGTTTTAGAGGCGGCGCGACGCGAAAAACTGCGCAAAATCGAAGAAATGGGGATCGATCCTTGGGGCGGGCGTTTCGACGACCGTTCGCTGATCGGCGACGTCCGCGCTCGCGAAAGCGAAATCGTCGTCGGCGAACCGATCGAACTTCCGCCGAAATACGAAGGCGCCCCGCCGCGCACCGAAATCCCGACGAGCGGCCCGCAAGTCCGCGTCGCCGGCCGCGTGATGCTCCAACGCAAACAAGGAAAGCTCATTTTCTGGACGATTAAGGATTGGAGCGGCGAAATCCAAATTATGATCGGGAAAAACCAAGTTCCCGAACAAGCCTGGGAACTCGCGCTCTGCGTCGACCTCGGCGACTTGGTCGGCGTCGACGGCGAATTCAAGAAGACGCAACGCGGCGAACTGACCGTCTTCGCGTCCGACGTCCACTTCCTGAGCAAATCGATCGAGACGCCGCCCGACAAGTTCAAGGGAATTAACGACCCGGAACTCCGCTCGCGGATGCGCTACGTCGACCTCGTTCACACCGACGGCGTCCTCCAACGCGCGCTCGACCGAACGAAGATCGTTTCGTCGATTCGCCAAACGCTCGCCGGCGAAGGGTTCGTCGAAGTCGAAGGCCCGACGCTCCACTCGGTCGCCGGGGGCGCCGCCGCTCGACCGTTCACGACGCACCACAACGCCCTCGACGCGACGCTCTATATGCGCATCGCGCTCGAATTACACCTCAAACGCCTCCTCGTCGGCGGGATGGAACGCGTTTTTGAAATTGGTCGCGTTTATCGAAACGAAGGCGTCGACCAAACGCACAACCCGGAATTTACCCTGATGGAGCTGTATCAAGCCTACGGCGACTACCGCTCGATGATGGATATTACCGAGAAAATCATCTGCAACGCGATCAAAGCGCTTGGTCGCGGCTTCGTTCTCCCCTGGGGCGGGCAAGAAATCGACTTCACGCCGCCGTTCGAACGGAAGACGTATTTCGACGCGCTGGCCGAAGCGACCGGTATCGACCCGACCGACGACGCCGCGGTGATCGAATACGCGAAATCGATCGGAATCGAAGACGTCGACAAGAAACACGTCGACGTCGTGCGCAACGACATTTTTGAAGAAAAGGTCGAAGATTCGCTCGTCGGCCCGGTCTTCATTATCGACTACCCGGCGAGCATTTGCCCGTTGACGAAGCGGAAGCGCTCGAACCCGGCGATCGCGGAACGTTTCGAACTTTTCGTCCGCGGTTGCGAATTGGCGAACGCTTACACCGAGCTGAACGACCCCGACCTGCAAGAACAACTCTTCCGCAGTCAGCTCGAAGGGCAAAAGGACGAAGACTCGATGGCGAAGATGGATCACGATTTTATCCGCGCCCTTCGTTACGCGATGCCTCCGGCCGGCGGTCTCGGGATGGGGATCGACCGCCTGACGATGATGCTCACCGACACGACGAGCATTCGCGAGGTCATTTTGTTCCCGACCTTGAAGCCGGAAACGTTCGAGTGATTGCGACTTTAACGGTCGAAACGCTTTTAACGCCGCCGCGAGCGGTTTCGTTCGCGGCGTTTTAGACGCGCGGAGGCGTTTGGCCGTTAAAATGAAACGAGGCGACTTCGACGGTCGGGCGGGTTGAGACGCGGGAGGCGTCGACTCGGACGACCGTCGGGGGCTTTTTTGCGTCCGAAAACGGAAACGGTCGCGTCGAGTTTAGCGATTAAACCGAAAATGACGACCGCTTTTCCGGATTTCGCGGCGATTTTCGACGTTTGCGTCGACTTTTGCGCTCCGACGAGACGTAAAACGTTCGAGCGTTCGCGGCGACGTTCGATAAAAACGAAGCGAAAATAGAATAAAAGAAACCGTTCGACGGATTCCGGCGAGCGAAACCCAACGAAGCGGCAAGGAAGGCCGAATGTATAAACTGTTGCTGATTTGGCGTTATCTTTTGACGCGGCGCATCGCGTTGGTCAGCGTCGTTAGCGTTACTCTCGGCGTCGCGACGATGATCGTCGTGAACGCGGTAATGCTCGGTTTCAGCCGCGAAATGGAGAACCGTATTCACGGCGCTCTTTCGGACGTTACGGTCAGTTCGTATTCCTTGCGCGGTTTCGACGACGTCGATTCCCGCATTCGCGACGCGCAAAAGGTCGCCGGCGATTTGATTGAAGCGATTACGCCGACGGTAACGACGCCCGGAATGCTTAGTTTCGAGTTCGGCGGCGGCGAAGTGATCACGCGCCAAGTGCAAATCGTCGGCGTCGACGCCGCGACGAACGAGCGCGTTACGGCGATCGCGCAATATTTGCAGCACCCGGAAAACCGCAAGGCGCTCTCGTTCGACCTCCGCGAAGACGGGTACGACGTTCAAAATTCGACGTTCGGAGCCGACGGCGTCGTTCGACGGCGTTTGGCCGAAGCGGGGTGGAAAAAACGTCGCGCCGACGCTAAATACGAGAAATATCGTTTGGACGAACGGCGCCGACGCCGCGAAATTCTCGAAAAAACGGCGCAAGCCGATTCCGCGCCGCCGCTCGAAGACGTCGCCGAGTCGGACGCTTCCTCCGGCGACCCTTACGCCGCCGCGCTCCAAAACTTCCCCAAAGCGCCGAATTACGACCCGATGGAGGAGGAAACGACCGCCGTCGCGCCGTCCGTTCCGACCGTTTCGTCGCCGTTCGACGCCGGTTTCCCGGAACTCGACTCGCCGCTCGACGCCGCGCCGACGCCGGACTTGGCCGAAGTCGCGCCGGAAACGCCGGAACTCGACGGCGCCGCCGATTCGGAAGACGACCCGACCCGCGTTCCGATCGCCGTCGCCGCGTCGCCGTTCGACGGTTTGGCAGAATTTGAAACGGGAATCGATAAAGAAACGACGCAAGAAACCGGCGCGATTCTCGGCGTCGGGCTCGTTTCCGGGGCGCGCCGTCGTCATTTGAATCCGACGACCGGCGTCGAGGAGTTGCGCGAGTCGCTCGCGATCGTTCCCGGCGCCGACGTAACGCTTTCTTTTTTGGGCGTTAATTTCGAGAATCCGACGCGCGCTTTCGTTTCCGACCGCTTCACCGTCGTCGACCTTTACGAGTGCCGAATGGCGGAGTACGACGAGTCGTTCGTTTTCGTCCCGATCGACCGTCTGCAAAAATTGCGCGGAATGATCGCCGACGACGGAACGAAAATGGCGACCCAGCTTCTGATTAAGGCGAAACCGGGCGTCAAAATCGAGGAACTGCGCGACCGACTGCGCGCCGCCGAGGAGTTCCCGGAACAGCTTTATGAAATCGAAACTTGGCGCGACCAACAAGCGACGACGTTGGCGGCGGTCGAAATGGAACTGTCGATTTTGAACGTGTTGCTCTTTTTATCGATTTGCGTCGCGGGATTTGGAATTTTGGCGATCTTTTTTATGATCGTCGTCGAAAAAACGCGCGACGTCGGCATTTTGAAGTCGTTGGGGGCGAGCGGAAGCGGAATTATGCAAATTTTCCTCCTTTACGGACTCGCGCTCGGGCTCGTCGGCGCCGGATTGGGAACCGCGCTCGGCTTTTGGTTCGTCGCGAATATCCAAGAGGTCGCCGACTTTTTGTCGCGGATAATGGGGCGCGAAGTGTTCGACCCGTCGATTTATATGTTCCATCAGGTGCCGGCGATTATCGAGCCCGCGACCGTTTTTTGGATCGTCGTCGGTTCGCTTTTTATCGCGGTCGCTTCGAGCGTCTTGCCGGCGTTGCGAGCGGCGCGCTTGAAACCGGTCGACGCGTTGCGGATTTAGACGGCGGCGCTTTTCGCTTCGTTCATTAATATATATCGACAAAAACGAGGCGAAAAGGCGCAAAAACGCGCGGAACGACGGTAAAAAAACGGCGTTAAACGGATTTTGGGAAATCAAACGAAATTTTTGGCGCGGCGAAGGATAAACGTCGCGGATTGGGTTTTAGAAACGGACGAAGGAACGGCGATGGAACGAAACAGCGACGAAACTAAGAAAAACGACGCGCAAATTTTAGCGCAACTTCGCCGCCGTCCGACGTCGACGAATCGTCCGCAACCGGAGGAAAACGCGTTTTGGTTTGAAGAGCCGAGCGTCGCCGCGCCGCGCCCGACGCCCGCGTTCCTTGCGCCGTCGTCCGAAACCGCCGCCCCGTCGACCGACGCCGCGAGCCGTTCCGAAGCGTTGCGCCGCTTGGTCGCCGGAGGCGCGCCGAAAGAGCCGATGAGCGCGTTGAGTCCGACGTTGCGAAATCTGCGCGAAGAGTTGAACGCCTCCGACGCGGCGACTTTTGCGGCCGATCTTGACGATAACGCCGATTTTGCCGACGACGCGACGCTCGATTTGCTGGAATCGACGCTCGACGCGTCGCAAACTTGGGAGAAGAGCGCGAGCGAAAACGCGACCTTTGCGGCGGCGAACGAAGTCGCGCAAGAAGGGGAAGAAACATTCGACTTAAATGATTTTAATGAATCTGTCGTTGAAGCGAACCCGCGGGAAACGGAAGAATCGTTAAAATTAGCGGAAGATTGGGAAACGACGCCGACTTCCGCGTCGAGTGAAAACGCGCCGAGCGAACCGGCGCCGTCGCGAATCGTCTTGCTCGAGCCGGAGCTCGCCCCGCGCGACGAGCGCAAAGAACCGTCGAACGCCGCGTCCGATTTGATGGTTGTCTCGAATTTGAAAAAAGGGTACGTTAAGGCGAAAAAATTGATTCCCGTTTTGCAGGGCGTCGATTTGACGGCGCGGCAGGGGGAACTTCTCGCGATCGTCGGCCAAAGCGGTTCCGGGAAAAGCACGCTCTTGCACCTGATGGGAACGCTCGACGCGCCGGACTCCGGAACGATTCACTTCGACGGCCAACGAATCGACAATCTTTCGTCGGCGCAACGCGACGTGTTGCGAAATCATTTTATCGGAATGATTTTCCAATTTTATCACCTGATTCCGGAGATGACGACGTTGGAAAACGTCTTGGCTCCGCTGATGATTCGCGAGTCGTTTTGGGGATATTGGAGCAAAAAACGGGAATACGTCGCGCGAGCGAAGGAGTTGCTCGCGCTCGTCGGGCTTTCGCATCGGCTGAAACACCGTCCGAACGAACTTTCCGGCGGCGAAATGCAACGCGCGTCGATCGCTCGGGCGTTGATTTCGAATCCGCGCATTCTGTTGGCGGACGAACCGACGGGCAACCTCGACTCCAAAGCGTCGGTCGGCGTTTTGCAACTTCTGCGCCGGCTGAACGAGGAGCAAAATTTAACGGTCGTAATGGTTACGCACGATATGTCGCAAGCCGCCGACGCCGACCGCGCGATTCGGTTGGTCGACGGTTTGGTCGTTCCGGAGTGAGCGTCGCGGAATCTGCGGCGTTGAACGAAAAAAAGCCGACGGATTTTCGCCGACGTTTTCTTGCGCGACGTCGGCGAATGGGAGGCGGAGCGCGAAAACGGCGGCGCGATTTCGGCGTTTTCGCGCGTTCGGCGCAAAAATTTCTTCTTTTTTTCGCTCTTTTCCGCGATTCTTGCGCGGACGAATCTTGTTAAACGTTTCAAGGCGGGGTAAAATAAAAAAGTCGACGCGTCAAAGCGGCGCGCCTTGCGGCGGGTCGAAACGCGTCGATTTTCGAGTGTTGTTTAACGAGCGACGGCGTTCTTGCGACGACGTTGGCGACGTCGGACGGTTTGGAAAGCTCCGGATAATTTGCGCGAACTGCGCGAACGGTATAATCGGCGCTTTTGAAACGGCGGAAACCGACGGCGCGAAGCGTCGGCGCGTTTCACGGAACGGCGCGCCGCTCGCCGAGATTTGCGAAAGGCGTTTTATGTCTCTTAAAGTTTATATTAACGGGCGTTTGGTCGACCGCGAAGACGCGAAAGTCAGCGTTTTCGACCACGGTTTTTTGTTCGGCGACGGGATTTTTGAAGGATTGCGTTGTTACAACGGCAAAATTTTCCGTTTGAAGCAACACATCGACCGCCTTTGGGATTCCGCGAAAACGCTCGATATTCAAATTCCCGTTTCGAAAGAGGAAATGAGCGCCGCGATGTATCAAACGCTCGAAGCGAACGGCTTCTCCGACGCTTACATCCGTTTGATCGTTACCCGCGGCGAAGGGACGCTCGGCCTCGACGCGCACCTCTGCAAAGACCCGGCGATCGTTATTATCGTTCAAAAACTCTCCCTTTACTCGGCCGACTTCTACGACCAAGGGATTAAAATCGTTACCGCCAGCACGATCCGCACGCCGTCCGACTCGGTCAACCCGCGCGTCAAGTCGTTGAATTACCTCAACAACATTATGGCGAAGATCGAAGCGTATTATGCCGGTTGCGAAGAAGCGTTGATGCTCAATCATAAGGGCGACGTTGCCGAATGCTCCGGGGACAACATTTTTATCGTTAAAAACGGCAAACTCAAGACGCCGCCGACCGACGCTTGCATCTTGGAAGGCGTTACGCGCAACGTCGTTTTGGAAATTTGCGAAGAACTCGGGCTCGAATGCGTCGAAGCGGCCTTCACCCGACACGACGTATACACCGCCGACGAGTGCTTCCTGACCGGGAGCGCCGCCGAGTTGATTCCGGTCGTCGGCGTCGACGGGCGCGTTATCGGCGACGGGAAACCGGGCCCGATTACCAAGACGATTTTGTCCGCGTTCGGCGATTTCGTCAAAAAAGACGCTTAATAACGCTTCGTTTCCGCCGCCGCGTCGTCGTTGAACAAGCGGCGCGGCGGCGAGCGACGTTGAGGCGTTCTAAGAAAACGGGCGACGTTCCGGCGACGCGTTGAGCGCCGGAGCGAGCGGTTGTTTTTTGCCGTTTCGGAATTTAAAAACGTTGGAACGCGGGATGCGGCGGCGTTAAAACCGTTTTGTCCGGCGGATTTTAGCGTTTTGAGCGGCGGCGAACAAGGAAAAAATCGATTTTAACGGCGTTTTTAGTGTCGAGAACCGAAAATGCGAACAAAAATTGTTCTCGTAGGATACCGCGCGACCGGAAAGTCGACGTTGGCGGCGCGTTTGGCCGAACGTTGGGGGTTCGAATGCGTCGACACCGACGACGTCGTCGAAGCGCGGGCCGGGAAGCGAATCGCCGATATTTTCGCGCAAGACGGAGCGGCGGCGTTTCGCGATTTGGAGGCGGCGGTCGTCGCGGATTTGGCGAACGATCCGCGTCCGATGGTGCTTGCGACCGGCGGCGGCGTTCCGTTGCGCGAGGAAAATCGCCGAATTTTGCGGGAGCGCGGCGTCGTCGTTTGGCTGACCGCGACGGTCGAAACGATCGCTCGCCGAATGCGTCTCGACAAGACGACGGCGGCGCGGCGGCCGGCGTTGACCGACGCGAAATCGCCGGTCGCCGAGATCGAGAGAGTTTTGACGGCGCGAGAACCGATCTATCGCGAGATTGCGACGTTGAGCGTCTCCGTCGACGGCAAAACGATCGACGAGTTGGTCGAGGAGATCGCCGACCGCGTCCCGGAATTTTTTGCCGAGGAGTCGTCCGGGCGGCGTTCTCGTTGAAGCGGGCGGCGTCCTTATTAATATAACGACGCGGTTCGAACGGTCGGCGGTCGTTAAGCGCGTTCCGTCGACGCGTTCGGCGACGTTCAATATGAAGGCGCGTTCTTTGACCGCGTTGGGGGAAGAAAAGAAGCGAAATGTCTCCGGCTCCTTTTTTATCGAGATTTATCGTCGGTTGGCTGGCGGCGCAGGCGACGAGCCGCGTTCAAGAAACGGTCGTCGACGAATTGAAGGCGCGGGTCGCGTCCGGAAATTTGGGCGATTTGGGCGGCTTGGAGAATTACGAAGGGCTCTTATTCAAAGGAAAAAAGGGCGCGACCGAAGCGAATTCTGAAAATTCCGGGCCAAACGTCGGGCTTGAACGCGCCGACGTCGGCGTCGTCGGCGCGACGAAGCGGGAATTGGTCGGTATTTTGGATAAAATGGGGGTTCCAAAAACGACCAAAGGCGGCGATTCGTTGACGTTTTACACCGGTTCTTGGCTCGGCTTGCGGATTGCGGCGGTCGAAGCGGGCGTCGGCGCGGCGCAAACGCGCAAGGGAACGGAAGCGTTGATTCAAGCGTTTCGACCGATTCGCGTCGTTTCGGTCGGGTTCGCGACGGGGTTGCGCCCGAGTTTGAAGAGCGGCGCGCTCGTCGTTCCGGGCCTTTTTCGGCGCGCGAACGGTTCGACGCTCGACTGGGGCGCCGGCGGCGACGGCGATTTGGCGGCGGACGGGAGCGCGTCGCCGTTCGGGCGTTGGGCGAGCGGAACGTTGCTGAGCGTTGCGCGGCCCGTCGTCGAGCCGAGCGAAAAACGGAAGTTGGGCGAAGAGACCGGCGCGGCGATTTGCGACCGCGGAACTTGGCCCGCCGCCGAAGTTTGCGCCGCTTCCGACGTTCCGTTTTTGCCGTTGCGCGTCGTTCTCGACGCTTGCGACGAAGCGGCGCCGCGCGACGTTCGAACCGTCGACAATTCGCAAAGCGCCGCTCGACTTCTCGGAGCGTTTTTCGGCGCCGTTTCGAAGCGTCCCGGCGCCGCGATCGATCTTTATAAAGCGAAGGAACGCGCGCTCGTCGCCGCCGACAAACTGGCTTCCGCGCTTGAAACGATTTTGAAAGCCGGGAGTTGAGCGGGGGTAAATCGTCCGATTTTGCGGAAAACGGCGTCCGGGCGGTTGGGGAAGACTTGTCGGAAGACGTTGTTTGGACGGTTTGAGAAGACTTGGCGAAAAAAGGCCTCGAACGGTCTTGGGAAAAACGGGCGATTGGCGGGAGTTGAGTAAACTAACGGCTTGATAGGATTGAATCTGTCGGCGAATTTTTGAATATCGGGCGAGAAAAAAGGCGCGAGGAAACGAGATAATAGTGATTGGGGTAAATAGGAAAGACGCGACGGTTGGGGGAAGCGGGGAGGATTGAGCGAATGGGGAAAATAAGGAAAACGCGAAGCGAACGCGGCGGAGCGAAACGTCGTCGAACGGTTCTTTTTCAGGACGGTTTGGGCGCGTTGAGCGTCGCCGCGTTTCTTTTTTTGGGCGCGACGATTCGCGAAGTCAATCTCTTGATGGCGCTCGGTTCCTTTTTCGCCGGTTTCGCCGTTCTCGATTATTGGCAAGGGCGGCGTTCGTTGCGGCGGTTGCGCGTCGTTCGCAAGACGCCGGACGCGGTTTTCGCCGGAGAACCGTTTGAAGTCG
The DNA here is from genome assembly GCA_017937485.1 of Thermoguttaceae bacterium. Lineage (GTDB taxonomy): Bacteria > Planctomycetota > Planctomycetia > Pirellulales > Thermoguttaceae > RUG369. Next base: position 84,872 of record JAGBDN010000011.1, on the reverse strand, counting down.
AGATTGAAATCGACGCGACCGGGCGCCGTTCGTCCGCTTGGGGAATCGTCGTCGAAGACGAATGGACGCGCCGAGAAAGCGACCGCGAGCGCGAACTTTTAGCGGCGTCGAATCGGGAAAAAGCGGACGAAGGCGCGGAGAACGAGAAAAGGAAAAGAGGCGGGAAGAGGAAAAATAGGGAGAATGCGACAAACGGGAAGGTTGCGCAAGACGAAACGCGGCCGAACGTCGCCGCGACGACTCGACCGACCGCTTATTTTCCGCAAGTCAAGGGAGGCGAACGGCGGCGCGAACGGTATTGCGGCGTCGTCGCGCGGCGCGGCGTTCGCCGACTCGCGACCTTAACGGCGTCGACCCGATTTCCTTTCGGCTTTTTTCGGAGTTCGGAGCGGTTCGACGCGCCGGACGAAATTCTCGTCTTCCCGAAAATCGGCGTTTTGACCGACCGTTGGAACGCGGCGGTCGGCGGGGCGAGGAGGGAAACGAGCGTTTCGACCGCCCGAACCTCTCGAATCGCGGGGGAGACGTTGACCGTTCGCGATTGGCGTCCCGACGACTCGAAAAGGGCGATTCATTGGCGCGCGACGGCGAAACGCGATAAATTGCAAGCCCGCGACTTTGAAAAGCGAGAAAATTCCGTCAATATTTTGATTCTCGATCTCTTTTTCGACGAAGGGAACGTTTCGGAACCCGACCTCGACCTTTGGCGCGATTGGAACGAAGAATTTAAGGGAGACGGGGAAAAAGAAACGGTCGCAGTAATTAGGAAGGAAGCGAAAGAAAGAAAAAATAGACAAAAGACGAAAAGGCCGGTCGAGCTTGACGCGCAGGAGCAAGCCCGGCGTTCGGCGCTCGTCGAAAAGGCCGTTTCCTTCGCCGCGACCTTAATCGACCGTTGGACGCGCTCGAACGACGCGAAATTTCTCCTTGCGGTCAACGGCGACGATTCGACCGCTTTTAACGAGAGCGACGCGCAAGCCGATTCTGAAAAAATGGGCGATATGGGCGTTTTAGGCGGGCGCGTCGACTCGGGAAGCGGGGCGTTTCGGCGAGCGTTGATCCGTTTGGCGACCGTCGAAGCGCCGCGTCGCGACCGGTTGGCCGAACTGGCCGCGTCGTTCGACCCGCGTATTTTGGCGAACGCGCAAATTTACGTCGTCGCCGTTTCGAGGTTCGACGGGAGCCGGTTGACGGTGAATGAGGAAATAGGAAAAATAGACGGAATAGGCGAAACGGTTGCGGCGGCGTCGGAACGGGGAATCGGCGGACGTTGGCGCGGCGCGAAGTTGATCGACGTTTCGGCGACCGATTTTGACGATTATTTTAAGTATTGATAAAAAACGCCCGGCGCGCGAGCGAAACGGCGTCGGCGAACGCGGATTCAAGTGTCGTTACTAAAGAAAAAGGGCGATTCGAAAAGGCGAGTGTTCGGCGAAGAAGAAATTTTGAAGGAAAAACGTTAAAATGTCGCGTCGACCCCGGCGCCCCCCTCGAAAAAAATCGTCGATAAGGTAAAATTAACGATAAGAACGCGTCGACTTTCGGAGTGAAAGAGCGAAACGCGTTCGTCGAGCGCGCCGCGTTTTGGAACCGTTCGATTTTTAGTAATCGACGCGTTAATCGGCGGCGTTTCGAAAGTAAATTTACGCAACGCGAATGGAAAGAAGCGAACAATGAGCGTCGAACGTTATCCCTATTTGAAGGCGGAAGACCCGGAAATTTACGACTTGATTCAACGGCAAATCGAGATGGAAGACACGACGCTGAAAATGATCGCGTCGGAAAGTTACGCCTCGACGCCGGTGATGGAAGCCTGCGGTTCGATTTTCACGAACAAATATTGCGAAGGCTACCCGGGCGCTCGTTATTACGAAGGGAACGAAGTCGTCGACGATCTCGAAAACCTCGCGATCGCCCGCGCCAAAGAACTTTTCGGTTGCGAACACGCCAACGTTCAACCGTATTCCGGCTCCCCGGCGAACAGCGCCGTTTATCGCGCGCTCCTGCAACCGGGCGACAAGGTGATGGGCGTTCCGGTTTCGGACGGCGGTCACCTGACGCACGGCTGGAAAGTCAGTTTCTCCGGGATGGACTTCCAACAAGTCGCGTACCGCCCGAACCAAGAAACCGGGCGTCTCGATATGGACGAAGTCCGCGAAATCGCTCTCCGCGAACGTCCGAAAATGATTTGGGCCGGGATGAGCGCGTATCCGTTCAAGCTCGATTACGCCGCGTTCGCCGAAATCGCGAAGGAAATCGACGCGTATTTGGTCGCCGATATCGCCCATATTAACTCGCTTATCATCGCCGGCGTTCACCCGAATCCGGTTCCGTACTGCGACGTCGTTACCAGCACCGCGCACAAAATGCTCCGCGGCCCGCGCGCCGGTTTCATTTTGTCGAAGGTCGAAGACCGTTACCAAGCGAAATATCACGCCGAATCGAAGTGGAACCTCGCGCAACGCATCGACCGCGCCGTCTTCCCGACGCTTCAAGGCGGCCCGCATATGCACGCGGTCGCCGGGATGGCCGCGGCGTTCAAATACGCGCAAACCGCCGAATTTAAGGCTTACGGCGAACAAATCGTCAAGAACGCGCAAGCGCTTTGCGCCGAATTGGAAGCGCTCGGTCGTTCGATCGCCGGCGGCGGCACCGAAACGCACCTCCTTCTCCTCGACTTCCGCAAGGAAGAGTTCACCGGGAAAGACGCCGCGAAAGCGTTGGCGAAGTGCGGCATTATCGCGAACTTCAATATGGTTCCGGGCGACACGCGCTCGCCGTTCAAGACGAGCGGCGTCCGTTTGGGCACGCCGTCGTTGACGAGCGCCGGGATGAAAGAACCGGAAATGAAGAAAGTCGCCGCTTGGATCGACCGCGTTTGCAAGAATATCGACAATATCGACGAAGTCGCGCCGACGATTCGCGCCGAAATCGCCGAATTCTGCCGCGGGTTCAAGAAACCGGGGATCGGCGACTGAAAATAGACCGACTTTGCCGGTAATTTTAGCGAGACGAGCCGACGCGACGTTGCTTTAAACGGCGGCGCGGCGCGTATCGACCGGCGAACGTCGACGAATCGACGGGCGTTCGACGAAGAAAAATCGTCGACGACGGGGATTTTACGTCTCCGCGTCGGCGATTTTGAGCGTTTTACAGGCGCGACGTCGGAAATTTTTCGAGCGGCTCCGCGAAAAGCGAGAAAATAGGGGAACGGTCGCCGGAGAGCGGCGGGCGTTCGGTAAAATAACGGCGCGGCGGCGAACTTTTTCGCGTCGTTTGCCGCGTCGACGTCGGCGATTCGCTCGACCGAAAAATCGACTTGATCGGAAATAGAAACGCGGCGAAGAGGCCCGCGTTGTTGGAACAGACAATCGTTAAAATTTGCGCGACCGTTAGCGCCGAGGAGCGAACGACGATGACAAACGAAGAAAACGTTGCGAACGAAACGACGAACGCCGAAGCGACCGCGCCGGTTTTCGACGAAACGACTCCGCTTGAAACGTTGCAAGCGGCGGCGGACGGCGGGAATCTCGACGCGCTTTGCGAGTTGGCTTGGCGGCGCAAACACGGCGTCGGCGTCGAGCGCGACCCGAGCGACGCGGTTCGGCTTTTCCGTCGAGCGGCGGAAGCGGGAAGCGCGACGGCGGCGAACAATCTCGGCCTTTGTTTCGACGAAGGCGTCGGCGTTCCGCAAAATTTCGACGAAGCGGCGGCTTGGTTCCGTCGAGCGGCGGACGCCGGAAACGCGGCGGCGCAAAACAATCTCGGTTGGGCCTATTTGAACGGACTCGGCGTCGGCAAGAGCGCGGGCGCGGCGACGCGTTGGTTCCGCAAAGCCGCGGAGCAAGGGCTCGCCGGAGCGCAAAACAACCTCGCGCACTGTTACGAAAACGGGATTGGCGTCGCGAAAAATATTGAAGAATCGACGCGCTGGCTCCAAGCGGCGGCGGAATCGGGGCTCGCCGAAGCGCAAAACAACCTCGGTTGGCGTTATCAAAAGGGGCTCGGCGTCAAAGCCGACTTCAAAGAGGCGGCGGTTTGGTTCGAACGAGCGGCGGACGCCGGACTCGCGGCGGCGCAAACGAACTTAGGTTGGCTTTACTTGAACGGGCTCGGCGTCGACCAATCCGACGAAAAGGCGTTCGTGCTCTTCGAAGCGGCGGCGAAACAGGGCGACTTGGCGGCGATCGGACGTCTCGCGCAGTGTTACGAATATGGGCGCGGCGTCGCGAAAAACGAATATTTGGCGTCGAAATGGTATCGAATCGCCGCGGAAGCCGGGGACGCCGGGGCGTTGCGCAAGTGCGAAGAGTTGGCCGGAAGCGCGACGAAGAAGCTCGACTCTCTTTTGCGGAGCGACGGGCCGAAATTGCGCTGAACGTTTTAAACGGTTGGAACGATTTTGCGAACGATGTTCGCTTTTGAACGGCGAGTCGAACGGCGTTGCGACGCTTCGACTCGCCGTTTTATTTTTAAAAAACGCCCTAAATTGCCGAGAACGCCTGATTTGTTGCTTTTGAAAATAAAATCAACGGATTTTAGCGATTTTAACGTTTGGCGGCGCGACGGCAACTAAAGTCGCAAGCGCCGGGCGCCGAGCGGCAAACCGGAAAATCGGACGGTTCGCGGCGGGCGAGATCGCGGACGGCGCAAACGAGCCGGTCGTCGGCGCCGCAACAGGCCGCGCGGCGATACGAAACGCCGAGTTCGTCGCAAACTTCTTTCAGTTCGACGTCCAAATCGAAAACGGTTTCCATATTCTCGAAGAAAAAACCGAGCGGCGAAACGATAAGCCGATTCCAGTTGGGGTTTTCTTCTTTGTAACGGCGGACGAAGTCGCCGACGCTCGGTTCGAGCCAAGGCGTTCCCGGCGAACCGCTCCGACTTTGGAAGGCGAGCGCGGCGTCGAGTCCGACCGAACGCAAACGGCGGCGCAATTCCAGCGCAAAGTCGGCGGCGTCGGAGAGAGCGAGATTGCGTTCCGGAAAGCGTCGCGTCGCGTCGGCGTCTTCGGCGGCGTTTTTTTCTTCCGCGACTTGCCCGCCGAATCCCGGCGCGTCAAGCGTCGAACGCAAAACGTTGGTCGCGGCGGCGAGAAGCTGGGCGGAGTACGCCGACTTTAACGCGTCGTTGGTCGGTAGCGAGTGCGCCGAAAAGAGAATCAAGCGTTTCGGCGGCGCGTCGTTCGAAGCGTCGACGTTAAAATCGGCGGCGTCGGCAAAACCGGCGGCGTTGAAGGTTTGCGGGGACTGCGAGCGTTGCGAAGTTTGCGCGGTTTGGGAAAGCGACGCGGCGGCGTCGAACGGGTTCGATTCGAGTTCGTCCCAAGCGAGCGCGGTCAAAAGCGCGTCGGCGGCGGCGCGACGGTACGCCGGAAGGTCGAAAAAGGGCGGCGTTTGCGCGATTTGCAGGCGAGCGGCAAATTCCGGCGACCGGCGGCGAACCGCGTCGCGAACGGCGTCGATATATCGGCGGCAACTTTGCGGCGACCCGAACGCCGACGTCGGGAAAACGAATAAGCGACGAACGCCGTCCGCCTCCATTTGGGCGAACGCGTCGTCGAACGTCGGCGGCGCGTAAAGATTGCCCCAATAAATTCGGGGCGTCGACGGCTGTTGAGGCGCGGCGTCGGCGGGAGAGTTTGCCGGATTGGACGCTTTTACGGGCGTCGCGTCGGCGGCGAACGCTTCGCGCAAGCGGTCGAGAAAGCGGCGACACTCGCCCGGGAGCGGACTGACGCCGTTAAAGCGTTCGTATCGTTCGAAAATCGCGGCGCGGCGAGCCGGCGGAACGCGTTTTCCGGTTAATATTCGGTCTAAAAACGGATTAATATCGTCGATTTTTTCCGGGCCGCCGTAAGAGGCGAGAAGAATGGCGTCGAACATAGGGGAAATAGCGAGGCTGGGCGCTTTGCGTCGAAAGCGCGGTTAGGGCGGCGGGGGATAGCGGGAGAGAAAGCGTCGGGATTAACGGTCGCGAGGGGCGGCGACGCGTTTCCGGCGTTTTGTTTTCCTTATTTTAAAATAATCGGAATTTATCGCAAGAGAAATTTTGGGCGACTTTTCGGAAATTTCGGAGCGCAAGGGCGGCGGGGCTCTTGATTTTTTCGCGATTTCGTTTATTTTAACGGCGTCGAAACGAGCCGAGCGGGCGGCGACGCTAAAATCGGACGCCGCGTTCGACGAGATTTCATTAAACGGCGGCGTTTAGCGAAAATAGTAAAACGGCGAGATTTGAACGGGAAAGGGCGCGAATAATGTCTACCGAAACGGATATTTACTTCAATCAAGCGGCGGAAACGACGTCGCAAGACGAGTTAAAATCGTTGCAAAACGAAAAGTTGATTCGAATCGTTCGTTACGCGACGGAAAATAATCCTTATTTTGCCGAACTTTACAAGAAAGCGGGCGTCGACGTCGGCGATTTTCGTGGAATCGAAGACCTCGCGAAGTTGCCGACGATCTCGAAAGCAAATTTCCGCGAAACGTACCCGATGGGAATGTGTTGCGTTCCGAAAAATACGATTCGCGAGATGCATATGTCGAGCGGTTCGACCGGAACGCCGGTCGTTATGCCCTACACGCAAGCCGACTTGGCGCAATGGGCCGAGTGTATGGCGCGCTGTTACCGAATGGCGGGGGGCGAGCCGGGCGACCCGATTCAGATTATGCCGTCGTTCGGGCTCTTCAACGGCGGGTTCGGGATGTATCACGGCGCCCGCGCGGCGGAGCTTTTCGTCATTCCGACCGGTTCCGGGAACACCGAGCGACAAATTCGGCTGGCTCGCGACTTCAATACGAAGATTTTCGCGGCGGTAATCTCTTACGCGACGCGAATCATCGAAGTGATGGATAAAATGGGCGTCGAACTGCCGAATTTGAAGACCGGCGTCTTCGGCGCCGAAGCGGTTACCGACGCGATGAAGGCGAAAATCCGCGCGCGCCTCGGAATCGACGTCTTCAATATTTACGGGATGACCGAAACGGGGGGCGTCGGAACGCTCGGAATGGATTGTCGCGATCATTCCGGTATTCACGTTTGGGAAGACCATTACTATTTGGAAGTTCTCGACCCGACGACGCGCGAACCGGTTCCGGACGGCGAAATCGGCGAGTTGGTTGTTACGGCGCTGACGCGGGAAGCGCTTCCGGTTATTCGCTTTAGAACCGGCGACTTGACCCGGATTTTGACGCGCGAACGTTGCGCTTGCGGGCGAACGCACTTGAAAATCGACGCGATTTCCGGCCGCGTCGACGATATGTTAATCGTTAAAGGCGTTAATTTCTTTCCGTCGCAAGTCGAGCAAGCGCTCCTCGAACTCCCGGGCGTCCACCCGGATTACCAAATTATCCTCGAAGAGCGCGACGGCGTCAACGACGTGCGGATTTTGGTCGAAGCGGAGCCGGGCGTTAGCGGGTTCGTCGTCGAAAAACACCTCAAAGAGCGGCTCGGATTTTCGCCGAAAGGGGACGTGTTGCCGCCGGGAACCCTCCCGAGAAGCGAAGGGAAGGCGGTTCGCGTCGTTCGAAAAAAGATTTGACGCGATAAAAAGAAAATCGACGCCGACTTAGAAAATCGACGTCGATTAAAGAAAAGCGTCGCGGTAAAGGCGGCGCGTTTTTTTATTGGAATTTTGTTGAAACGCGGCGTTATCGAACGCCGTTTTTAGCGTCGGAGCGCGTCGCGGTTCGAGCGGGCGTCGAGGAAACCGGCGCGGCGTTCGGAGCCGGCGCGTTCGGCGTTTGCGCGTAATTCGTTTCAATCGCTTCTTGACGCAACAGCGAAAAACGTTCCCGACGGACTTCTTTCGTCCAATCGTCGTCGACCTTGCCTTCGATCGTCCAGCGTCCTTTGTTGACTTCGACGCGTTCGAATTTGAGGTCGGTTTTGCTTTTGCCGTTGACGCCGACTTTGCGCATATACGTCGGCTGCATATCTTTCAGCCCCAAAATAACGACGATCGATTGAAATTGTTGCGCGTCGCGAGCGTATCGGGGGAACGCTTCGATCCAAACTTCGCTTTGGCGCTTGGCGGCGGGCGTTACCAAGCGCAGATAGAACCGATTTTTGAGCGTTTCGGCTTTCGCGACGAAAAAGAGGGGAAATTGCCCGTTGTCCATCGTCAAGTCGAGATTTTGCTCGTCTTCGGCGAGGGGATAGACGACCGCCTTCTTGTTTTCGTAATCGTATTGCGTCAACGATTTTCCGTCGAGAACGATTTTCAACTCGTTTTGGCCTTCTTTCCAAACGGCGTCGCTTCCGGAATCGGCGTTGGCGTAGGAAAATTCGCCTTTAATGTGGTAGAGGAGTTGGTTCGGCGCTTTGAAACGGAAGAGCCCCCAGTTGTGCGCGATCGGTTTCTTCGAGTCTTGTTGCAGAACGCCGCCGTCGAATTCCATCATATGGACGTCGCAGGAAACTTGTTTGATTCCTTTGCCGAAATTCTCCCAATGCGCCAAAAATTCGTCGAGTTTGAGTTGGTCGTTTTCGGACAATTTATAATGCGCCGGCGGCGGAACGAACGCGTTGGCGACGGACGACGCGACGCTTCGCCCGGTTTTAGCGGGTTGCGCGCCGTTCGTTTTCGGAGCGGGAGAAGCCGCGGCGGACGACGCGGGGCGAGAAGCGGTCGGCGTTTGCGCGACGCGAACCGCTTGCGCGTCCGCTCCGGCGGGACGAGCGGACGTCGAAGTAGAACGAACGTTTTGCGCCGAATAAGCGGACGGCGCGTTTTGCGGCGTTTGAGCGTAACGCGTCGGTTGGGCGGTTTGAACGGCTTCGGCGGGTTGAGCCGAGCGTCGAGCCGAGGTCGCGGCGGCGACCGGGGACGGTTGCGGCGTTTGCGCGGCGGGAAACGCTTGTTGCGTTGGTCGCGGCGCAGCGGCGGGAACCGCTTGCGGAGCGGAGGGCGTTAAGGGCGCTTGAGTCGAGGCGGCGGGAACCGCTTGCGGAGCGGAGGGCGTTAGGGGCGCTTGAGTCGAGGCGGCGGGAACCGCTTGCGGAGCGGAAGGCGCAAGTCGCGGCGCTTGTTGCGTCGGCGCGGGCGCGACGTAATCGCCGAAACCTTGACCGAACGCGACCGAGTCGACGTTCGCCGTCGCGGCGGCGAAAAGGAACGCGCTCGACAAAATAACGTCCAATTTTTTCATTTCTTTCTCCGTCTTGTCCCTTTAACGTCGTTGATATTAGACGCGACGCCAAGTTGCGAGGAATGGGTAAAACGCGTTGATTTTGCGGAGGCGCCGCGTAAAGCCGAACGACGCCGGAGTGGCGCGTTAGTCGGCGACAAATATAGGGTTATTGTCTGAAGTCGGGGCGACGCGTCGAGGAACGACGACGCTCGACGGCTTGGCGCCTAAACGTTCGGGAGGATAACCGTTTTTTTAAGGTAAGTAAAGAGGAATTTTCTAAATTTCCCAACGTCGCTTGAAAATGAAAGAAGAAGTTGCGGAAATAGGGAACTTGGCGAAAAAGGGAAGGCGCGGCGCGTTTAAACGTCGAGAAAAACAGGAAGGCGCTCGCGAGGGAAAGGAGAAAAAAATAAAAAAATAAAATTTTAGCCCTTGAACGATTTAAAAAGACGACTATAATAACGGTATAAATAGCCCGCTTGGAGGATAAGCGAATGGTTAGCGGCCTCATTGGAAATGAGGTGCCCCGTCAGGGGTTGCGGGTTCGAGCCCCGTGTCCTCCGCTTTTGACCCGTTCTTAACGAACGGGTTTTTTTGTTTCTTGCGCTTCAACAACAAATATCTTAACGCGGCGTTGAAATCGGCGACGTTTACAATTCGACGAACGCAAACGACCGCCCCTCGCGTTTAAAATTCGACGAACGCGAACGACCGACGCTCAAAAGCGCCTTCTTAATTCGAGCGAGAACTTTAAACCGGCGATTTGGCAAAACTTTTAACGTCGCTTTTCCGGAAAATATTGCGTTCTTTTCTTAGGCGAAAAACGAGCGGATAATATTCGAGCGCGGATTTAAAGCGATAAAAGCGTTTTTAAAATCGAACGGTCGGAGGCGTAAACCGCGCCCCCTTGAAAAAACGATGGTTCGACGTAAAATAACGGCGGCGTTCTTTCCGCTCGGCGCGTCCGCGATATGGGGGGCGACGCGGGAATTTTCCGGCGTCGACGATAAAAAACGGCAAAACGGCGAGGATAGAGAGTTTGCACAAAACGGAGGAGTTGCGTAAAATGAACGCGAAGGAACTGGACGCGAAATATATCGGCGCGGCGCCGTATTACACGTTGGGCGAAGAAGTGGCCAACGCGATCACGCACGGGATCGGCGCGTGTCTGTCGTTGGCGGCGTTGGCGTTGCTGGTCGTTCGGGCCGCGACTCGGGCGCCGGAGGGCGCGACGGCCGGCTACGTCGTCGGGTATTCGATTTTCGGCGCGTCGCTGGTAACGCTATATATGGCGTCGACGCTCTATCATTCTCTAGCGAGGCCGCGAGCGAAGCGGGTTTTCGCGATTCTCGACCATTCGGCGATTCATTTATTAATCGCTGGAACGTACACGGGATTCTGCCTGGGGCCGATGTACGGCTGGGAAGGCTGGTGGCTTTTCGGAACGATTTGGTCGTTGGCGGCGATCGGGATCGTCGCGTTCGCGGTGTACGAGCGGCGCGCGCAGCGATTTTCGACGATTTTGTACCTAACGATGGGCTGGTTCGTCGTGTTGGTCGCGCGGCAACTTTACGAATCGATTCCGACGATTTCTTGGCGGCTCCTCCTTTGGGGCGGGATCGCGTACACCGTCGGTTGCGGGTTCTTTGTGATGAAACGGGTGCGTTGGGCGCACTCGATTTGGCATCTTTTCGTTTTAGCCGGAAGTATTTTGCACTTCTTTTCCCTTTACTGGGCGATTTAAGGTCGGCATAAACGGAAAAAACGTTCGAAACGAATCTTTTTCGTGAAAATTTGCGTTCGGCGGGGAAACGCCCCCTTGCGTCGAGCGCGCCAAAGCGTATAATAAGACGTTATCCCGAACTGCGCGGAATCGAAAAACGTTTCTCGGCGCGCGACGTTGAAACAACGCCGCAAAATCGAAGTAAAACGGAGCGTTCGATTCGAAACCGTTCGGGACGTCGGCGAAAAAACGCGTTTCGGCGCGAACGACGCGAAAGCGTCGCTCGACGGTCGCGTCGCGTTTTCCGACCCCAACAGCAAACTTGTAACGAGAGGAAAGGGCTTCAAAATGCCTAAAATGAAGACTCACAAAGGCGTGGCCAAGCGTTTTCGCGTTACCGCCAACGGAAAAGTCAAACACCGTCACAGCGGTACGAGCCACTTGGCTTGGCGCATGACCAGCAAACGCGTCCGCAACCTCCGCGGCACGGATCCGGTCGCTACGTGCGAAGAAAAACGTTTGATCAAAGCGCTCGGCAAAGGCGGTTATTGATCGAACGTCGTCGGCGCGGTACGTTTCGCGTCGAACGTTTTTCCGGTTTTTTCTCGACGTCGCGATCGAAGGAAAACGCCGGTTTCTGAAAACGGGTGGGAAACGCCGAGCGGTTCGAGTCGCTTCGACCGACGCGCTTGGGACCTGATTTTCGTTCAACGTCGACTCCAAACGCGAGCTTGCGGCGAACTTTAAGTTCGTCGGATTCTTGGTTTCGACCAAAACTTTGCATTTAAGGAATATTGAGAGATGAGAGTTAGTAAAGGCGCGGCGCGTCGTCGAGCGAAGAAACGACTTTTTAAACGAGCGAAGGGCTTTCGCGGCGGTCGCGGCAAATTGCTGCGCACCGTGAAGGAAACCGTCTTGCGCGCGGACGTGTTCGCGACTCGCGACCGTCGCGTTCGCAAACGAGACTTCCGCTCCCTGTGGATCGTCCGTATCAACGCCGCCGTCCGTATGCGCGGACTCCGTTACAGCCAATTCATCAGCGGTCTGAAAAAGGCCAACATCGTTCTCGACCGTAAAATGCTCGCCGATATGGCGGTCGCCGACCCGGTCGCGTTCGACAAAGTCGTCGAATTGGCGAAAGCCGCTCTCTAATCGGAGCGCAAAACGCGTCGAACGTTTGATATTTGAACGGAACGCGCGGTTTTTGAAACGCGTCGCGATTTTTGTCGCGCCGCGTTTTTTTATTTCTTGACGTTGGGAAACAAAATTTGACGAAAAGCGGAAATTTTTCTGAAAAAAGCGCGATTTTATTTTCGCTCTCTTTATAATATAAGAAACTTGGAAACGCGACGACGAAGCGCGTCGTTGGAGCGAAAGTCGAAACGAGGGGGAAAATGAGCGCGGATTTTTTCGAATATTGGGGTTATTTAGCGTTTCCGACGGCGCTTGCGCTTCCGACGGCGGCGGCTCTTTTCTTTCGAACGTATCCGACTCGGCGCGGGTTGTTTTTGCTTGCGCTTCCGACGGTCGCGTCGCTTGTTTTCTTTGCGGCGCTCGCGGCGGACGGCGACGGTTGGACAAAGGGGGCGGGCGTCGGCGGGCGCTTCGTCGCGGCGCTCGATTTGGTCGTCGCGGCGCTTTTGGCGTTCGACTGGGCGACGGTCGTTCGAGTCGGTCGCGATTTGACGGCGACGCGAAAAGCGGAGCCGGTCGCGTCGGTCGGCGTCGCGAGCGACGTCGAGTTGACGATTGAAAATCGTTCGAAACGCGCCGTTTCGTTGGAGATTGTCGACGATTCGAACCCGAACGCCGACGCGTTGGCGCCGCGCGACGAGGCGGAGGCGCCTTGGGCGTCGGACGAGGACGACGCGGCGCTTGAAAACGGGGCGCGTTTTGAAACGCGAACGATTCCCGGCGGTCAAAAGGAAACGTTGCGTTATCGATTGCGTTGGAACCGTCGCGGCGAATACGTCTTGGAGTTCGTCGCGCTTCGGCCGCTTGGGCGATTCGGATTTTGGAGCCGATATTTGCGTTCGCCTTGCGAAACGTCGTTCCGCGCTTACCCGAATCTGCGGCGCTTGGCAAGTTTTGAAACGCTTGGACGCGCCGGTTCGCAAACGCTTCTCGGAGTGCGACGCGCTCGAACGGTCGGCCAAAACGACGAGTTTGAACGGCTCCGCGATTACGAAGAGGGCGATCAGTATAAATTTATCGATTGGAGGGCGACCGCGAAACGCGACAAACTGACGACGCGCGTTTTCCAAACGTCGAAAAATCAGCGAATTGTTTTGGCGATCGACGCCGGGCGGATGACCGCGAACCAAGCGAGCGGCGTTTCTTTTTTCGACGCGGCGCTGAATTCGACGTTGGCGCTGGCTTACCTCGCGCTGAAACAAGGGGACGAAGTCGGCTGTTTAGTTTTCTCCGACGAAGCGAAGCGGTACGTGCCGCCGCGCGGCGGAATGGCGCAAATGAACGCGTTAATCTGCGGGCTTTACGACGTTTTTCCGGAACGGGTCGAGTCGCGATACGACCGCGCTTTCGCTTATTTAGCGTCGCGGTTAAGGAAACGTTCGCTGGTAGTGTTGGCGACGAACGTGATGGACGAGCGAAACGCGGAGCAACTCGAACGCGTCGCGACGAGTTTGAGCGGCAAGCATCTGCCGTTGGGGCTTTTTTTCCGCGACCGTTCCTTGTTCGACGCGATCGAACGTTTTGAAAAATGGGAAAAAGAAGAAGCGAACAAGAGCGCGACGGCGGCGAACGTTTCCGCTCCGGAGAATGCGAACGGAGCGAAGAAAAACGGGCGATTCGACTTGGGCTGGCTGCGGCGCGAATCCGGCGGCGACGACGAAATCGAGCGTTTTCTTTTGCGGGAAACGCGACCGGAAGACGCGACGGCGGACGAGCTGTTTTATCGAGCGAGCGCGGCGGCGGAAATTCTCAATTGGCGGCGACGGACGTTGCGTCGACTCGAAACGCGCGGGGCGTTGACGCTCGACGTCTTCCCGGAGGACGCGGCGGCGCCGTTGATCAATAAATATTTGGAAGTGAAAGCGCGTCGGCTTCTTTGACGTTTGTTAAATTGGGGCGTTTGAGTCGTCGGAACGGCTTGAACAGGCGCGCTTTGCGGAAACGCGTCGAGATTTGAGGCGATAGAAAGAGAAGAAGGAGATGACGAAAAAGAAAATAACGAAGCGCGATATGCGAGTGATCGTCGAATCGGTCGCGTTGAAATTCGAGCGTCGACCCGAGACGCGGGGCAACTCGATTTTGCGCGAAGTGTTCGAAGCGTCGCGACTTCTCGACTTGCGCGAATATTTAACGAACGAAGACGCGATAACCGCCGCGAAGTTAATCCAAGAGCGTTTTCCCGATTCGCCGCTTCTTTTCTCGCGCGAACCGGAACCGGGCGCTCCTCCGCCGTTCAAGCCCGAGCCGAAATTCCGCAACCGGTTTTAACGGAACTGATTTTAGCGCAACCGGCTTTGACGAAATAAACGGTTTTAGCGAATAAAAGGAAAACGAGGTTTCGAAGGGCGCGCGCAAACGACGTAAAACAGGAAGCGCGGCGCGTCAAGAACGTAAAAACTGTTCCAACGTTTTGCCGACGTCGAACGCGACGGGACTTTAAACCGTTAGAACCGTTTTTATCGTTAAACTTTGCCGCCCGACGCGCCTTAGAAAGAAGCGTCGGGCGGTTTTTTATCGGCTAAGCGTTCGTTTCGCTTAGTTTTGCTCAGTTTTGCTTCATCGCGGCGGCGAGAATCGCGCTCGTCGACGGGCGCATGATGCGCGGGTCGACTTGTTCGCCTTGTTGAAGCGTCGCGCGAACCGCTTTGCCGGAGATGAAGACCGGTTTTTCGTCCGCGTGATTTTCCATCAGGTCGACGCGACCGATCGACTCGTAGTAAGCCGCGAAACCGACTTTGAGCGGTTTTTCTTGCAGATCGCCGTTCAGGTTGTCGAAGATTTCTTGCGCGTCGAAGTCGCCCCAAATCGCCGTGCCGTCTTTATACGGCGCGTCGGCGTGTTTGCGACCGATGATCACGTCGGTGAAACCGAAGTTTTGACGGTAAATCGCGTGCATAACCGCTTCTTTCGGGCCGCCGTAGAACATCTTGATGTCGAGGCCGAGGAGAACGACGCGATCCGGAACTTCTTCGCCGAGCTTCGCCCAAAGTTCGCCGTCCGAGTCGCCTTCGCCGAGCGCGCGGTCGGCGATCAGTTTTTCGTACGTCGACATGCGGATTTCGGCGTTGACGTCGTCGCCCTTCGTTTCGCCGACGAGCGGATTCAAGCAGGCGCCCGCGTTGAAACCGTCTTTGAGGAGCTTTTCGAGCCCGTAAACGAGCGCGTACTCGTGAGCGCGGTGGAGCGGGTTGCGCGTTTGGAAAGCGACGACGCGTTCCCAACCGCGTTCGGCGATGAGCGCGCGAACTTCTTTCGGCGAAAGGACGTACTTGCCGAACGCCGGGTTTTTCGGTTGCGGGAAAACGTTGATTTTACCGCCGAGGAGGTAGTCTTTGTCCGCGTCGTTGACGAGAACCATATCGGCGCCCGGGTGGTCGGTGCGCTCGGTGAGGTAAACCGACTTCAAGTAGCGCGGTTTGTCCCAAGGGAAAACGTCCGAAATTTCAAGGGTCGCGACGATATTGTCGTTTTTGTCGACGAGCGCGACTTCTTGACCGGCGCTCAACGTTTTCGCGAGTTCCGCCGTAACCGGGAGGGAGAGCGGAATCGTCCAAGCGTATTTTTTGCCGTTGTATTCGATAACCGATTCGTCGAGAACGCGATTAAACGTCGCGGAGTCCATCGGGCCTTCGAGCGGGGTGAGAGCGCCGTCGCCCCAACGGTAGACGGTGGAGAGGTCGGCGTCGCTGACCGGAACTTTAACGAGCGTCGCCGCTTTTTTCGCGTAATCGTCGAGTTGATCGGCGGGAATCGCGCGGCAAACCGGTTCGGTCAAACCGCCGTGATAGAGGATTAAATCGGCCATTTTGGTTCCTTTTAGGTAATTTAGGCTCTTTGCGCAATTAAAACCCGCCGCGCCGCGACGAAATCGGAGGCCCGCTCGCGTCGGCGGTTCGCGAAACTCCGAAGGTCAAACGGCGCGAACGGTTCGCGCTTCGTCCAATGGGCGAGCGAAAGGGAACGTTCCGAGCGAGAGGGAACGTTCGGCGCCAAATCGGAGCGTTTCAAACGTTTTCATTATACCCCCGTTTTCGATTTTCAAAAGGGGGCGCGACGCGAGCTTTCGAGCGGCTCGAACGCGTCGGCGATGATTTTCCGTTATAGTTGTTCTAATCGGCGCTTTCGGGCGGAAACTTCGGCGGGCGACGCGATTTTGCCCTTATTATTAATAAAATGGGGGAAATAGCGACGCTGCGAAAGGGGATATTGGCAAGGGGATATTGGCGTCGGCGGGAAAAATGGTCGCGTTAAAGTTGGTTTAATCGATTTAATCGGCGTCTTTTTCCGTTTTCGACGGGCGGCCGATCGTCTTTTTGACCGAATATTCGCGATCTTTCCGGTTTTGATAAGCGACGAGAAGCTCCGCGATCGCGCCGACCGAAAGGAGTTGCGCCCCGAGGAGCATCAGCGCCGCCGAGTAAACGACCGCCGGGCGTCCGGAGAGGAAATATTCGCCGGAACCGATCAGCGGGAGGCGCGAAACGACCCAGCGCAACGCCATCCAGCCGAGCGTCGCGGCGCCGATTCCGAACGCCGAAAGGCCGAACGTGCCCAAAAGGTGCTGCGGACGTTGGCCGTAACCGGTAACGAATTTAACGGTTAAGAGGTCTAGAAAGCCTTTAACGAAGCGGTTGAAGCCGTATTTCGAGACGCCGTACTTCCGGGCGCGGTGTTGGACGACCTTTTCGCCGACTTTGTAACCGCGAGAGGCCGCCAAAACCGGAACGAAACGGTGAAGTTCGCCGTACAAGGTGATTTCGTCGAAAATTTCGCGCCGATAACACTTCATTCCACAGTTGTGGTCGTGCAATTTGACGCCGGTGAGGCGGCTGACCATCCCGTTGAAAACGCGGCTCGGCAAGACTTTGTGCCAAGGGTCGTGCCGCGTTTGCTTCCAACCGCTGACGACGTCGTAACCGGAGTCGATCAAGCGGAGGAAATCCGGAATCTCTTTCGGGTCGTCCTGCAAGTCGGCGTCGAGCGTCATCACGATCGGGAGGGTCGCCGCTTTGAAACCGACGTCGAGCGCCGCCGCCTTGCCGAAATTGCGACGAAAACGGATTCCGCGAACGCGTTCGTCTTTGGCGGCGAGTTCTTCGATTATCGTCCAGCTTTTGTCGGTCGAGCCGTCGTCGACGAAGATCAGCTCGATCTTCGCGGAGAGCGTTTCGGCGACCGCGACGATTTCGTCGTAAAGGAGACGGAGGCTTTCTTCTTCGTTGAAAACGGGAACGACGAGAGAATATTCGATCATTTCGGGCTCTTTTCGCGTTAAATAGGGCGGTTTGGGTAAGGCGGGCGTTGTTAGGGGAGGGGGAAAACGGCGGATTTTTCGGTTTTCCGGCAATTTCGCGCCGACTTCCGTTGCGTCGAACGTCGCGAAACGATACAATAGTCGCGTTCGCGGCGCCGGACGTCGTTTATTTTAAGAAATTGACGACGCTTTGTCAAGCAAATTTTGGAACTTTTGACCGGCGACGCTGTTAGAATAGCGAAAATAGGCCGAAAAAACGGCGTAAAACACAAGGAAAAGATTGCGACGAGGAAAAAAATGACGAAAATTGCGTTTCAACGAAGAAACGTCGGCGGCGGTTGGCGCGGTCGAGCGGCGGTCGCGTTGGCGTTTATCGCCGGTTGCGTCGGTTTGGATTTTAACGAACGGAGCGGTTTTGTCGGCGGCGTCGGCGGAAACGTCGCGTTTGCGACCGAGTATTTTCTCGACTCGGCGGGCGGGAACGACGCGAACGACGGGAAATCGCCCGAAACCGCTTGGCGGTCGCTCTCGCGGCTCGACAAGGCGACGCTCGAACCGGGCGACGTCGTTCGGTTCCGGCGCGACCGCGTTTGGCGGGGGACGCTCCGGGCAAAATCGGGAAGCGAGGGAAAACCGGTCGTTTATTCCGATTACGGGGACGGGGCGAAACCGCGAATCTTGCAAAGCGTCGATTTGAGTTCGCCGGAATTTTGGACGAAAATCGACGACCCGAGCCGCTCGATTTGGGCGACCGCGCCGGACGAAATCGTCGATTTGCCGTCGAACGACGTTAATTCGGGCGCTTCGAGCGAAGTCGGCGATTTCGGAACGACCGGAGCGGTTGGGAATATTGGCGAAGACGTTCAAGACGGGGGGAATTATCGGAATAGCAAAAACGGCGAGATTGGGCAAAGCGGCGGAAATAGCGAAGTCGGCGGCGTTTCGGACGCGGTCGAGCGTTTCGCCGGCGGCGGTTGGGGCGTTTATACCGAAGAAGACGCGGAAGCCTCCGGCGAAAACGCGGTCTTCGTCGAACTTGACGGCGCGCCCGGATATTCGTTAAAATGCGAAAAGTCGGGGTCGAAAAAGACGTTTTTGCAATGGACGGCGCAAGGTTTCCCGACGCGGGCCGGGCTGACGCTCGCTTGGCGCTTCCGCGCTCGGTCGACCGTTCCGTTCTCGATCGACGCGTCCGTTCCGAGTTTCTTCATGTCCGGGAAACCTTGGACGAATTACGGCGACGTCGGTTGCGACCGACTCGAGTTCGGCCCGGAATGGCGCGAATACGAACTGATCGTTTCGTCGAAAGTCGACGCCGAGGACGCCCGGCTCACCTTCTTTTTGGGCGGCGCGATTCCGGACGGGGCGCGATTCGACTTCGTTCCGGGAGCGGCCCGCGCGGTCGAGCGGCGTTCGGTCGGGCTCGTCGAGGACGTCGGGAACTTGGTCTTGACCCGTTGGCAAAATGGAGACGCCGCGTCGACGCCCGCGACGCTCGAATTCCTCGACCCCGAAACGAAAGCGGCGACGAAACGCTTCCTCCCGACCGCCGACGAACGGGAGTTCGCCGGGTTCAAGCGTTGGTCGCTCGACGAATTGAAGGCGGCGAACGACTTTTGGTTCGACTTGGCGACGAAACGCCTTTACGTCTTGAGCGACGAGAATCCCGGCGTCGCGTTCGAGGGAATCGAGGCTCCGTTGCGAACGAATACTTGCGTTTGCAACGCGAACGACGTCGTTATTGAAAATATCGCGTTTTCACATACGGCCGCGCACGGGATTTCCCTCAACGGAGCGAAACGTTGCGTCGTTCGGAACTGCGATTTCGACTGGATCGGCGGCGGCGACCTCTACCGCGAAGGGGGCGCCGGGCGACGGACGCGGTTTGGGAACGGCGTCGAATTTTGGGAAAGCTCCGAAGATTGCGTCGTTGAATTTTGCCAATTTTCCCGAATTTACGACGTCGCGGTAACGACGCAAGGACCGGAGAAAACGGTTTCGCGGAATTTAACGATTCGCGACAATACGATGTTCGACTGCGAGCAAGCGTTCGAAATTTGGTTCTCGCACCCGGAAACCGTCGTCGACAATTTGATTTTTGAACGGAATCTTTGCGTCGATATGGGGAACTGCTGGGGACACGCGCAACGCCCGAATCCGCGCGCGACGCCCCTTCTCGGATACGGCCTTGACGCGAAGAAAGTCGACGTTATTATCCGCAAAAACGTTTTTTGCGGAACGGTTCAACACTTCGTTTGGTTCTATCACAACCGAATCGGCGAACACCGAATCGACGACAACGTCTATTGGACGCCGGACGAAAGCGTTTTGCCGCGCGAAGAAGGGGAGAAATTCTTCTGGTACGACGCGAAAAATCCGCAAAGTTTGACGTTCGACGAGTACCGAAAAGCGACGGGACACGACGCGAAGTCGCGCTGGGTCGAGCCGAAGTTCCGGAACCGCGACGCGAACGACTTCGAGCTGCTCAACCGCGACGAACTCGCCGCCGGGCCGCGTTCGCAACGTTAACGGAAACGCTAAAACGGAGAAAATAGGCGAGAAATAACGAAACGCCGTCGTCGAGTCGAAACTCGGCGGCGGCGTTTTCGTTGGGAGTGAAGTTCGCGTCGAACGGCGAAAAGCGGTTCGACGCGAACGATTTTAACGGCGGAAACGATTATTCCGCGTCGTCGGCTTTTTCGTCGGCGGAAGTTTCGTCGGTCGAAGCGGGCTCTTCCGCGTCGGCTTTCGGCTCGGCTTCCTTTTTGACGCAATAATTCTTAATCGCGTCCGATTCGAGTTCTTCCGGCGTCAGGTCGGCGAGCTTTTTCGCTTCGAACGCGAGCCGCTTGCGTTTTTCCGTTTCCGGCGCGTCGGCTTGCGTTTCGTCTTCTTTCGCTTCGACGACGATAACGTCCGCCTCGTCGAAGGCGCCGCGAAGGAGTTCTTCCGACAACGGGTCTTCGAGGTTCGACTCGATCGCTCGACGCAACGGGCGCGCGCCGTAATCGAAGTTGCTCCCGCGTTTGACGAGGAGTTCTTTCGCTTCGTCCGAAAGGAGGAGGCGCAGGTTCTTGTCCGCCAAACGACCGCGAAGTTTCTTCAACTCCATATCGACGACGGCGTTCAAGTCCGCCTCGTTCAGGTGGCGGAAGACGATAATATCGTTGAAACGGTTGATGAATTCCGGACGGAAAACGCGTTCGATTTCGTCGGTAACGCGCTGTTTCATATTGGCGTAGGACGCGTCGTTATCCGGGCGTTGGAACCCGAACGCCGACTCGTTTTTGATCGCCTCGGCGCCCGCGTTCGTCGTCATGATCAGGATCGTGTTCCGGAAGTCGACGACGCGACCGAAGCTGTCGGTCAACCGGCCCTCTTCCAACACCTGAAGCAAGATGTTGAAAACGTCCGGGTGCGCTTTTTCGATTTCGTCGAGCAAAACGACCGAGTACGGACGGCGGCGAATCTTTTCGGTCAGCTGACCGCCCTCGTCGTGTCCGACGTATCCCGGAGGCGCGCCGACCAAACGGCTGACGTTGTACTTCTCCATATACTCGCTCATATCGATCGAGACGAGCGCGTCTTCGTTGCCGAACATAAACTCGGCCAACGCTTTGGCGAGCAACGTCTTGCCGACGCCGGTCGGGCCCGCGAAAATGAAGGAGCCGATCGGGCGTTTCGGGTCTTGAACGCCGCTGCGGCTGCGTCGAACCGCCTTCGAAATCGCTTGAATCGCTTCGTGTTGGCTGACGACGCGGCGGTGCAGCTCGTCTTCCATTTGGACGAGACGCTTCGAGTCTTCCGTCGTGAGACGGGTCAGCGGAACGCCGGTGATGAGCGAAACGACCTCCGAAACGACCGTCGCGTCGACGACGCCGTTCGTTTGCTG
Organism: Thermoguttaceae bacterium; assembly: GCA_017937485.1. GTDB lineage: Bacteria > Planctomycetota > Planctomycetia > Pirellulales > Thermoguttaceae > RUG369. The sequence goes on along the minus strand of JAGBDN010000011.1, from coordinate 63,678 downwards.
GAGCTTGTCGCGCCATTCCTTTTGCAATTCGTCCTTATCCTTGCGGATTTGGTCGATTTGGTCGCGAAGGAGCGCCGCTTGTTCGAAATCTTGATCGGCGACCGCGCGGTCTTTTTGCTTTTGCAGGTCTTCCGAGCGGCGGTCGAGGTCGTGCAAGTCGGGCGGACGCGTCATCGTCTTGAGTCGGACGCGGGCGCCGGCTTCGTCGATCACGTCGATCGCTTTGTCCGGGAGGCAACGGGCCGAAATGTAACGTTCCGACAACTCGACGGCGGCTTCGAGCGCGTCGTCGGTAATCGTAACGCGGTGGTGATTTTCGTAACGTTCGCGCAACCCTTTAAGGATTTCGACCGTTTCCCGCGCCGACGTCGGGTTGACGACGACCGTTTGGAAGCGGCGTTCGAGCGCGTTGTCTTTTTCGATGTACTTGCGATACTCGTCGAACGTCGTCGCGCCGATGCATTGGATTTCGCCGCGCGAGAGCGCCGGTTTCAGGACGTTCGCCGCGTCGATGGCGCCTTCGGCCCCGCCGGCCCCGACGAGCGTGTGCATTTCGTCGATGAAGAGAATCGTGTTCTTCGTGCGACGCACTTCGTTCATCAACGCTTTGATGCGCTCTTCGAATTGACCGCGGTACTTCGTCCCGGCGACCATCATCGCCAAGTCGAGGACGACGACGCGCTTGTCCATCAAGATTTCCGGAACGTTCCCGTCGACGACGCGTTGCGCGAACCCTTCGACGATCGCCGTCTTGCCGACGCCCGCTTCGCCGAGGAGAACCGGATTGTTTTTCGTTCGGCGACTCAAAATTTGCATCGCGCGTTCGATTTCCGCTTCGCGACCGATCACCGGGTCGAGCTTCTTTTGACGCGCGAGTTCCGTCAGGTCGCGACCAAACGAGTCGAGCGCCGGCGTCTTCGACTTGCCGGTTCGCGGGGCCGCGTCGCCGGTCGAGGAAGAGCGTTCCGAACCGGTCGAACCGGAAGAGGAGGACGCGTCGTCGGACGACGTTCCGCCGTTAAAGCCGCCGCGATCGTCAAGGTCGCCGCTTTCGGAGGCTTGGCTGATCATCGTCAAAATTTCTTCGCGAACGTCGTCGAGTTTCAGCCCGAGGTTCATCATCACCTGCGCGGCGACTCCGTCGTGTTCTTTCAACAGACCGAGGAGGAGGTGTTCCGTCCCGACGTAATTGTGTTGCAAGCGTCGCGCCTCTTCGATCGCGTATTCGACCGCCTTTTTGGCGCGCGGGGTTTGCGGCAGGCGTCCCATCGTAACCAAATCGGGGCCGCTGCAGACGAGTTTTTCGACTTCCAAACGCATCGTGCGGAGGTCGATTCCCATCTTCTTCAGGACGTTGGCGGCGACGCCGGTTCCTTCTTTAATGAGACCGAGGAGGATGTGTTCCGTTCCGACGTACTCGTGATTGAAACGGAGCGCTTCCTGGTGCGCGAACTGCATCACTTTGCGCGCTCGGTCGGTAAATCGCTCGTAAGGCATATTCTTTTCTTCTTCTCAATATTATTATACTGGCGATTCCGGCGCCTTCCGCTCCGTTTCCGGCGTTCGACGTTCGGCGTCGGCGCGCGGTCGCGGCGAGAAGAGCGGGAACCGAGGTATAACGTCAAACGCGCGCCGAGGGAACGCCGAGGGCGTCGAGGTTCGGCGGCGAGCGTCGTCTTCTCTATTGTAGTCGATTCGTTCGATTCGTCCAGCGACCCGGAAAAGCCGCGCGAAAATTTTTTCAAAAATTACGCCGTTTCTTCGCTTTTTTGCGTCGCGAACCGCGAAAAATTTTTTTATTTCGAACGGAAAATTGGTTTCTAATCGACGTCGACGGCGAAAACGAACCGAGCGACGCGGACTGGAAAACGAAAGCGCGGACGGGACGAAGCGACGAACGGAAGGCCGCTCGGTCGGGCGAGCGTTTTTTTGGTCTGGACGCGGGGAAAAAAATTGGTTATGGTTGCGCCGATTGACTCGATTTTTTCGATTTTGCGTCTCGTTTTGCCTTAAACGTCGACCGACGAGACGCTTTTCGACCGTTTGCCGAAACGTCGCGAGGAAAAACGCAAAATGACGACCCAACGCAAAAAAAGCGCCGCGATCGCGCGAGCTTTCCTAGGCTTCACGTTATTATACGCCGTCGGTTGCGCGGAAAAAGAAGAAAATTTTCCAAAAATCGGCGATTCCGCGACGCAAGTCGAAGGAAAAGAGCGGAATAGCGAAAAAGACGCGGTTGGCGAAAATACGAAGAACGGTGAAAATAGGAAAGACGGCGGCGATAAAACCGGCGTCGCCGACTCGGACGCCGCGGAGTTGTTAGGCGGCGCGACCGAGCGTTTCGTCGATATTTTCGGCGAAGAGGGCGCGAAAGAGGAAACGGTCGGGTTCGACGAAACGCTCGTCGACGAGGAAACGCGGCAAAAATACGCCGCCGACCGAACGACCGTCGCGCCGACGTTGGCGCCGCGAACCGACGAAGCGGGCGCCGCCGAACGACCGAAATATCGGCTCGAGTACAAATTTCAGCCGAATACGTCGCTCCGTTGGAACGTCGTTCACCAAGTGCGCAAAAAGGTCTCTTACGCCGGGAAAGAAACGACGACCGAAACGTCGTCGACGGCGTTTCGGCGTTGGGATTTCGGCGAACGCGGCGACGACGGCAAACTCGCGGCGCGGCACGAGATCGATCGAATGATTCTGCGCCAAAACGAAGAGGGCAAAGAGCCGATCGACTTCGACAGCGAACGCGACTTAGTCGTCCCGAAGGAGATCGCGGCTTTTGGAACCGAGAAGGCGATCGGCGTCGTGTTGGAGACGTTCGACATTAACCCTTGCGGCGTTATGTCCGACAAAAAGAAGCTCGTCGCCGAGTACCAAGGGCGCGAGGGCGACTCGAACGTCTTGGTTCCGTTCCCGACCGAAGAGGTCGCGGTCGGCGACGTTTGGACGGTTCCTTACGCGCTTTATTTGAAGGGCGGGGACGAGGTTGTTCGACCGTATCGCGTCGTCGAGCGGTTCCGCTTGGAGAGCGTCGACGAGAAATTCGCGACGATTTCCTTTACGACGACGTTGATGTCGATCGTCGACGATCCGGTCGTCGAGGGCGCGCTCGCCGAGCGACTCTTTAGCGGTCGCGCGCTTTTCGATCGCGAACGCGGATTGACGTTGCGCACCGAGCTGACCTTCAATCGCCGGGTGGCGAACGCGTTCGGTTTTTCCAGTTATCTCGAATATAACTGCCAAGTCGTCGAAAAATTGATTCGCGACGACGAACCGACGCAAGCGGCGCAAACAGGGGAATCGACGGCGGTCGCGGAACCTGCGCAAACGGGGGAATCGGCGGCGGTCGCGGAACCGGCGCAAACGGAGGAATCGGCAGCGGTCGCGGAACCTGCGCAAACGGGAGAATCGGCGGCGGTCGCGGAACCGGCGCAAATGGGAGAATCGGCGGCGGTCGCGGAACCTGCGCAAACGGGGGAATCGACGGCGGTCGCGGAACCGGCGCAAGTTGGGGAATCGGCGGCGGTCGAGGAACCGGCGAATTGACGTGAAAAACGTCGTTTTATAAAAAAAGTTTTGTTCAACGACGCGCCGACGACGTATAAAGAGGCGACGCGCTCGTATTTTCAGAATATTAGTTGCAAACTAATAAATAGGCGTAAAGAGAAAAATGGATAAATCTGGGAAAGTTTTTGTAACCGGCGCGACCGGTTTTATCGGTTCCAGTTTGACGCGACAACTCTTGGAGGCGGGGTACGTCGTGCGCGGAATGAGCCGTTCGAAACCGAAGGCGCCTCCCGGAGCCGAAGACTCGCTCGACGCGCTTTGGAACCATCCGAATTTCGAATACGTCGCCGGCGACATTAACGACGTCGACTCGTTGACGCGCGCAATGGAAGGCTGTCGATACGCGATTTCGCTCGCCGGGTACGCCCGCAACTTCGCCCGCGATCCGCAGGTTTTTCACCGGATTAACGTCGACGGTATGCGCAACGTGTTCGCCGCCGCGAAGAAGCTCGAACTCGAAAAAATTGTTTGGACGTCGACGATCGTTACGTTCGGCCCGACGAAAAAAGGAGAAACCGGCGACGAAAATATGCCGCGTATCACCGACAAATATTACACCGAATACGAAGAGTCGAAGAGCGTCGCGGAAGCCGAAGCGCTCCAATGGGTGAAAAAAGGGCTGCCGCTGACGATCGTCAATCCGACGCGGGTGTACGGGCCCGGTCAGCTTTCCGAAGGGAACGCGATGGCGGCGTTGATTCGCGATTATCGCCGAGGAACCGCCCCGTTCCTGTTAAACTTTGGGAAAAATGTCGGAAATTACGGTTATGTCGACGACGTCGCTCGCGGGCATATGTTGGCGTTGGAGAAAGGCCGAATTGGCGAACGGTACATTTTGGGCGGCGACAACGCCTCGCTTCTCGAACTTTTCCGTTTAATCGATAAAGTCGACGGGCGCCGCCATTTTAAATTGCCGATGTACAAGTTTTTCCCGCTTCTTTTCGCGAACTCGCAAAAGGCTTGGGCGCTCTTGACCGGTTTTTATCCCCGCATCACGCCCGGTTGGGTGCGGACTTTTTGCGTCGACTGGACGTATTCGTGCGAAAAGGCGAAAACCGAACTCGGATACGACCCGATTCCGCTGGAGGAAGGCTTGCGCCGCACCTGCGATTGGCTCGACGCGTTGGCCGCGAAGAAACGATAATCGGTCGCGTTGCGACGTAAAATTGACGTAATCGGTATAATTGGCGCAAACGGCGCGGGATCGCGACGATTGACCGCTTAAAAACGCGGACGATAACGAAAAAGGCGAATTTTTCCAATGAAACGAACTGCGAAAAACGAACAAACAAACGAACAAAACGCGGCGAAACGCCGTTGCCGGCGCGACGTCGTCGAGAAAAAAGCGACTCGTTCGGCCGACTTTTCGCAAGCGTTGCGTCGCTCGACGGCGGCGTTGGCGTTAACTTGCGGCGTCTGCGTCGGCGTTTCCGGTTGTCAGTCGTTTTTAGGCTCCGCCGACGAACGTTTTCGGCAAGGGCGCGGCGAGTACGCGCTGAACGACGAAGGCGTTCTTCGCGATTGGGAAGAAGCCGCCCGCGAAACGGGAGAGACGACGCGAAGCGGCGGGATTGGCGGAAATAAGCAAAACGGCGAAAATGGGCGAAACGTGGAAAAAGATCCGGCGTCGAGCCGACCGGTTTTGCGTTCCGCCGCGTTCGACGAAGAGAGCGAAAGCGCGCCCCGTCGCGTTTCGGCTCGCAAACCGGCTTTCGAGGAACCCGAGGCGCCGAAGAGTTTTAGCGAACGCGTCAAAGGGCTTTTTTCGCGCCCGAAAAAAGAGCCGCGACATTCGGCGGATTTGAAGAAAAATTCGGCGTCCGCTCTTTCGGGAAATCCGGCCTATTTCGGGAAATCCGGAAGTTTTGTTCGTTCCGAAGACGCGAAAAAAACGGCGCGCTCTAGCGAGAGCGGGTTTTCGTTGGGGCGCGGATTGCCGAACGTTTTTTCCGCGTCGAAACGCCGCGGTCGGGAAAAATTCCCGGTCGATCCCGTTTTGCAGTACGACGAATCGCGTTTTATGCCGAGTTTTCAAACTTGCAATCAATATTACGCGCCTATCGAGCCGCCGAGAACGCCCGAACGACCGTTAACTTCGGCGGAAACGGCAAAGTCGGCGCAGGAAGCGCGTCTTGCGCAAAACGCTCGAACGAGCGCCGCCGTCGCGACAAAAGGGACGAAGGAGCGTCGAAACGCGTCGACGCGAGTTTCCGGACGCGAACTTGTCGCCTATTCGGAAAAACGGCGGACGGCGCTCGACGACGCTTCCGGTTGGGCGACCAGCGGCGTCGCTTCCTCGAAAGCGTCGGCGACCGGTTGGGGAAAGACGCGTCCGATCGCGGTCGCCGCGAACGAAGAGCGCGCGACGGCGAAAGCGCCGGTCGCTCCGGTCGGATATGTGAACGCCGCGCGTAAAAATGAAACGAATTTTCAAGTTTTAACGGAGCGTTGCGACGGATTTTTTGGTTGGGAAGCCGACGACGAAACCTTATTGAACGCGATTTCGGAACCGACGGGAGAAGTTGGCGAAAGTTTGACGGCGTATACGACGGCGCCGTCGCCGACCGCCCCCGCTTTTCCCGCCGCCGACCTTTCCGCGTTTGCGTCCGACGTCGCCGAGATCGCGATGGGGAACGAGCAAGACGCGGCGACTTTAACGGCGTCCGCGGCGGCGCAAGAAACGACGTCGTCTCTTGAAAACGTCGCGCCGGAGTCGGTCGCCCCCTCGACGGCGGACGAAGCGACCGCGGCGATTGGCGAAGTTGCGGAAGTCGCGCAAGTTGGAGAAAACGCGTCGAATCCGTCGACGGCGCCGGTTTTGAAGGCTTATTCGCCCTCCGCGACTCCGAAAAACGCGGACGCGCCTTCCGATTTCGCGTCGCAGTTGGGGGAAACGGGGTTCGAGTGGTTCGAATCGCAAGCGCAAAACGTCGCCGCTCAACCTGCGAGCGAAACGGCGACCGTCGCGACCTTCAAACCGGAAACGCCGTCGAGCGTTCCGACCGAAACGCCGGAAGTTTTAGAAAACGAAACGCTTGAATTGGTCGCCGGAACGCCGCGCGTCGATTTGGACGCCGCGCTTGCGAACCGTTTGGCTCCGGTCGCGGAGGTTGCGGAATCGGAGACGGATTTGCCGGTCGCGGAAGTTGCGGAGCCCGCGGCGGATTTGTCGGTCGCGGAAGTTGCCGAGCCCGCGGCTAGTTTGCCGGTCGCGAAGGTTGCGGAGCCCGCGGCGGATTTGCCGGTCGCGGAAGTTGCCGAGCCCGCGGCTAGTTTGCCGGTCGCGAAGGTTGCGGAGTCGGCGGCGGATTTGCCGGTCGCGCCGGTTTCGGCCGCGGGACTTGGCGAGTCGACGGCTAGTTTGCCGGTCGCGCCGGTTTCGGTCGCGGAAATTGCGGAAAGTTTGCCGCCCGCGTCCGCTTTGGTCGACGAAACGCCGACTCCGGTCGCCGTCGAAGCGCTTGAAGTCGAAGCGCCGCGCGCGCTTGCCGCCGTCGAGGAAGTCGTCGGCGAAGAAAACGGCGTCGCGGGCCCGAATTTTGCGCTCGCCGCGCCCGGTCTCGGCGCCGGAGAAGCGATTCAAAACGCGGCCGGCGAACGTAAAGAAGCCGCCGTCGCGAAGCCGCTTTCCGGGGCGGAAATCGCTTGGGTCGAGCAAATTAAGTCGGCGATTCGGACGCTCGTCGCCGAACGCGACGCGAAAAAAGCCGCCGGAGAAGACGTCCGTCGACTCGACGCGCGCTTGCGGCTCCTTTACCTCGCCGTCGACGAATACGACCGTTCGATTCAAGAGATTCAAGACGACGCCGACCCGTTGAAGGTCTTTTGGGAGACGGAGCGCGGCGAACTCGAAACGCTCCTGCAAAGTCGCTTGGAGGAAATCGACCCGACGTTCGTCGCCGAACGGTTGCGCGCCGGGCTCGACTCGCTTGCCGGACTTTGCGATTTGCAGATTCGCAAGTCGGCGCTCGTTGTCGCGCCCGCCTGTTTCGGGCTTTACGAAGAACGCGTCGAGGGGTATAAACCGGGCGAAACCGTCTTCGCTTATGCCGAGCTGGAATACGTCTCTTGTCGCGAAACGGAGGAAGGGCGGCTTATCGACGTCGAGTGTCGTTGGCGGCTCCTGAACGCCGACGGCTCCGAACTGACGCCGGTCGAGACGCAACGTTGCTCGAATTTGTCCGAAACGAAGCTCCGCGACGTCGTTTTGAACGTCTCCGCGCCGTTGCCGAACGACTTGGCGCCGGGAACTTACTTGCTCGAAACGGAAGTCGTCGATATGAACCGCCCGGGAGCGAAACCGGCGAAAGAGCGGCTCGAATTGACCGTCGTCGCCGGGGAAAACGCTGAAAACGCGGCGGAGTAACGGTCGATTCGGCGCGTCGAAAGGCGACCGTCGACGACGTATTAATTAATATTGGCAAAATCGGCGAAAAAACGTCGAACGAAGCGCGGCGGCGAAAAACCGTCGCGTTTCTTGTTTGGCGGCGTTAAAACGAAAAATCGACGCGATAATTGGTCGACGTCGCGAAAATGTTGAGGAGACGAGAAGTTGGCTTCGTTCGATTGGGATAACGGCGGTTTGGGCGGCGCGGCGGAATTTTCGGCGGCAAGCGGCGGCGCGAAGAACGGCGTCGCGGCTAACGAAGAAGCGGGCGGGCCTCCGACGCTCTCGGTCGGCGAACTGACGCGGCTGTTAAAATCGGTCGTCGAGGAAATCTTTTTCGACGTTTGCGTCGTCGGCGAAATTTCGAACCTCTCGCAGCCGAAAAGCGGACACGCGTACTTCACCTTGAAGGACGAAACGGCGCAACTCTCGGCGGCGATTTGGAAGTCGACGACGGCGAAACTGAAATTCGATTTGCGCAACGGAATGCAGGTCGTTTGTCGCGGTCGAATCGAGGTTTACCCGCCGCACGGGAAATATCAGCTGGTCGCGACGAGCGTCGAACCGATGGGCGTCGGCGCGCTCGAACTGGCGTTCCAACAGTTGCAGGAGAAATTGGCTCGCGAGGGGCTTTTCGCGCCGGAGCGGAAGAAGCGACCGCCGAAAATTATTCGCCGAATCGGCTTGGCGACGAGCGCGACCGGTGCGGCGATTCGCGACTTTTTGAACGTTTTAGGGCGGCGGACGAAACGGGTCGACGTCGTCGTCGCGCCGACGAAAGTGCAGGGGGACGGCGCCGCGCGGGACGTCGTTCGGGCGTTGACCCTCCTCAACGATTTGCGGGACGAACTCCGGCTCGACGCGATCGCGTTGGTGCGGGGCGGAGGCAGCGTCGAAGACCTTTGGACGTTCAACGAAGAGCCGGTCGTTCGGGCGATCGCGGCGTCGCGGTTGCCGGTCGCGACCGGAATCGGACACGAGATCGACGTTTCGTTGAGCGATTTGGCGGCCGACCTGCACGCGCTGACCCCGAGCGACGCGGCGGCGCGGCTCGTTCCTGAGGACGAGGCGTTCGTTCGAGCGTTGGACGATTGGAGCGTTCGGCTCCGACGCGGCGTCGAGCGGCGCATCGAGACGGCGGGCGAGCGGCTCAAGCGAATTTCGGCGGCGCGGGCGTTCGTCGCTCCGGCGGAAGTTTTAACCGAAAAGCGGCGGCAGCGCGCGCTCGACTTTGAGCGGCGGTTGACGGCGGGCGTCGAGACGGCGTTGAAAAAAGCGGAACTGCGAACGGCGGAGGTCGCGGCGAAGTTGGACGCGCTCAGTCCGTTGGCGGTTTTGGGGCGCGGGTACTCGCTGACGAAACGAACGCGGGACGGGCGGCTTTTGCGGAGCGTCGACGACGCGCAGGTCGGCGAAACGTTGGAAACGCGGGTCGCCGACGGAACCGTTCGGAGCGTCGTCGTCGAACGCGCGCCGCTGGAAGATTGAACGCGTCGTCGACGTTTTTGCCCTTATTAATATATTGACAAAATCGGCGCAAAAGGCAAGAAGCGAGAAACGGGGAACGGTCGAACGCGGCGCGGTCGCGGAACGCGTCGAAGTTTAACGGTCGCGTTGATTTTAACGTTAAAGCGATTCGCGGCGGTCGCGCTGAATTTGCCGACGTTTGCTCTTGATTTGCGGGTCGCCGACTTCTTCGCGCATCTCTTCTTGCAACTCTTGCCGCGTCATCCGGAGTTCGCGTTCCCAACGGAAGCGGCGCCAAGCGTAATCGCCGACGGCGAAAAGGACGAGCGCGGCGCAAAGTTGGAGCGCGAGTCGAACGAGAAACTCGAAAAAAAACGCCGCGATCGCCGCGACCGAACCGCCGCCGACGTTCGCCAACGTTTCTCGGTCGCGCCAAAACGCCGCTCCAACGAGCGCGACGACGCAAACGATTTTAACGATTCCGAAGATTATTTGGACGGTCGACTCCCCGGAAAAGAGGCGTTGGAAACCTTTGATCGGGTTCAAGCGGCCAAAATCGGGCGCGAGTTTGTTCGGAAGGAAGAGGAAACCGCTCTGTAAAAGGTTCGCCGCGACGGCGCAAAAAACGACGACGGCGCCGAAAAACGCGAATGGGCGCAAAAAAAGGAAAACGGTCTCGCTAAATTGCGTCGTTAGCGTCGCCGCGTCGGTCGAAAGGGCGAAGGGGCGCGAAAAGGTCGCCGTCCAAAAATCGAGTAAAAAAGTCGACTTGGCGCGAGCCGTCGCGGCGAGAAAGAGGACGGCGCCGGTCAGCGCGGCCGCGGCGACCGCGTCTTGACTTTTGGCGACGTTTCCTTTTTTGCGAGCGTCGAGTTTCTTTTTGGGCGTCGCCTGTTCGACGCGTTCGTTTTCGGAAGACATTGGCGAATTGGGGGGAAACGGGAGGATGGGCGAAGACGCGAACGATCGCTAAAAGTCGTTCGCGTTTGACGTATCGTACTTAAAAGACGGCGGCGAGGGAAGGGGAATTGTCGTTAAAATCGAAAAAACGCCTTTTATTTTAATCCGGTGAATCGGCGGCAAACGTTAAAATAGAAAAAATGGGCGTTCGCTAAGGGGCGACGAACGGTCGTTGGCGGAAGTTTGAAAAAATATGAAAATTTTTATAAAACGCCCCTTGCGGAATTTGGAATTTCAGGTAAAATACCCGATGTAACGTTGGTTGAGACGTTGCGGTAGGCGTCGTAGCTCAATTGGTTAGAGTCCCGGACTGTCGATCCGGTGGTTGCGGGTTCGAGTCCCGTCGACGTCGCTGAAAACCGCGAGATCGTTAAGGTTTCGCGGCTTTTTTGTTTCTTGACGCAAAGGGCGGAGCGGAAACTTCAAAAGGTCGAAGGCCGGGAGGCGGCGCGTTTGCAATCTTTCGCTTGAAGTCGGCGGGCGACTTGAAAGGGAACGCGTCGGCGGGGGCAAGGTTCTTTTGAGCGTTGGAAAAATTTTGAAAAAACGCGAAAACGCCCCTTGCGGAAATTAAAATTTCGGGTAAAATGCTTGATGTAACGTCGATTGAGACGTTGCGGTAGGCGTCGTAGCTCAATTGGTTAGAGTCCCGGACTGTCGATCCGGTGGTTGCGGGTTCGAGTCCCGTCGACGTCGCTTAAAAGCCGCGAGATCGTTAAGGTTTCGCGGTTTTTTTGTTTCTTGCCTCTTTGGGGCTTTTTTCTTATCTGTTTAGCGCGATTCTCGGCGGCGTCTTTCGGATTCTAAACGAGCGGCTTTTTTAGAGTGTTCGCCGAGGAAGCGCGTTAGCGTTGGCGTCGTTAAAGTCGTCTTGTTTTCTCTCTTTTCTCGAAAAAAGACATAAAAACGGCGATTTGCGGCGACGACGTAAAACGCGACGGTCGCAGCGATTTTAGCGGCGACGCGTAAAGCGGGAAAAAGACGCGTCGGACGGGCCCGCGCCCTTGAAAAGCGCCGTCGTTCGTTATATAATAGGGAAAATTTCGGCGTCGGCGAAGCGTTGACAAGCGCGTCGGCGAGAAATTGGGTAAAAGACGAAGAATTTGACGGTCGGCGGGCGGCGGTTTCGTCGTCGACGCGGCCTCTCTTATTAATATTAATGAAGGAAAAAACGAAGTGAGCGAAGCGCGAAACGAAAAAAAATTGCCGACGTCGCTGGTGCGGGCCCGGTTGGCCGCGAAAACGATTCTCGACAACAAAGGAAGCGACGTTAAAATTCTCGACTTGCGGGAAGTAACGCAAATGTGCGACTTTTTCGTCGTCGCTTCCGGCGTCAGCCGTCGCCAACTTCACGCGATGAGCGAGGAAATCGACGACGTTTTCGAAAAACAACTTGGCGATAAGCGCCGCCATCTCGAAGGTTACGGCGAAAGTCGTTGGATCGTCCTCGATTACGGCGACGTCCTCGTTCACCTCTTCGAACCGGAAACCCGCGAGTTTTACGCCTTGGAAGACCTTTGGGGTAAGGGGAAAGACACTCCGCTCGAAGCGGCGCCCGGCGAAGTCGACGCTCCGCCCGCCGAGTCGAAAGTCGTTTACACCGACGAACTGGGCGACGGGAAAACGAAATAAGGCGGATTGCGCAATTTAGGTAAAAGGACGCGGCGGCGAAAGTCGGGCGTCGGCGCGGTTGGCGGCGAGCGTTTCGTTTGGAGCGAAAATAACGGTCGGGTAAAACGGGCGCTTTAGTCAAGGCGCGTCGACGGCGAAAACGAAAAAAAGTTGAAATAGCGAAAATAGCGAAGAGAGAAAAAATGAATGTGTTGAAAATCATCGCGCAGCGGTTCGGCAAGGCGCTCGAAACGATCGGCGTCGAGCCGGGCCCGTATTTGGAGCTGATTCGTCCGAGTCAGGACGCGAAATTCGGCGACTTCCAAGCGAACCTCGCGATGCCGCTCGGAAAGAAGTTGGGGAAAGCGCCGCGCGACGTCGCCGCCGAAATCGTCGCGAACCTCAATTGGAACGATTGGTTCGAAGAGCCGGAAATCGCCGGGCCGGGCTTCATTAATCTCAAAGTGAAATCGGAGCGTTTGGCCGAAACGTTGCAAAAAGCGGCGACCGACGAGCGTCTCGGCGTCGACAAAACGGCGAAACCGCGCCGCGTCGTCCTCGACTATTCGGCGCCGAACGTCGCGAAACCGTTGCACGTCGGGCACATCCGCTCGACGATGATCGGCAACTCGCTCGCCCGCGTTCACCGCTTCCTCGGGCACGACGTGATCGCCGACAACCACCTCGGCGACTGGGGAACGCAGTTCGGGATGATCATTTACGGCTTCCGCAACTTCCTTGATCGCGCCGCTTACGACGCCGACCCGGTCAACGAACTCGCTCGACTTTACCGCTTGACGCGCCAACTCGTCGATTATCGCGGGGCGAAAAAGGAACTCCCGACCGCCGAAACGCTCCTCGACGCGGCGAAAAAATCGGTCGCCGATCAAGCCGCGAAGGTCGCCGAAGCGAAGGCCGCCGCCGACGCCGACGGAACGAAAGAAGCGAAAGACGCGCTGAAAAAAGCGAACAAAGAGCGCGACCGCTTGGCGAAGTTGCTCGACGCGGCGCAAGAAAAATACGACTCCGTCGTCGGGAAAATCGCCGGCGTCGAAGGGAATCCGGAAATCGCGAAGTTGGCCGAAGGGCGCGAAGATATCGGCGAAGCGGTTTTGGCCGAAACGTCGAAACTCCACCACGGCGACGAGGAAAATCTCGCGCTTTGGAAGGAGTTTATGCCGCGTTGCATCGCCGAAGTCGACAAAATTTACGAACGCCTCCAAGTGCAATTCGACGAAACGCTCGGCGAAAGTTTCTACAACGACCGCTTGGCGCCGCTCGTCGACCGCCTGAAGCAAATGGGCGTCGCTCGCGAAACGGACGGCGCGATCGGCGTTTTCCTCGCCGGGGACGACGTCCCGATGTTGATCCAAAAACGCGACGGCGGCTTCCTTTACGCGACGACCGACTTGGCGACGCTCGAATATCGTCGCGATAAATTCGCGCCGGACGCGATTCTTTACGTCGTCGACTTCCGCCAATCGCGCCACTTCGAACAGCTCTTCGCCGCCGCCGATTTCATCGGAATGGGGAACGTCGAGCTGACGCACGTCAAGTTCGGGACGGTTCTCGGAGACGACGGGCGCCCGTTCAAGACGCGGGCCGGCGACGCGGTCGGTTTGAAGTCGCTCCTCGACGAAGCGGAAGCGCGGGCGTTGGCCGTTTTGGAAGCGAACGACGCGAACCGTCCGGAAGCGGAGCGTCTTTCGGACGACGAAAAGCGCGAAACGGCGCGGCGCGTCGGAATCGGCGCCCTCGTTTACGCCGACCTTTCGCAAAACCGAGAAAGCGACTATGTTTTCAGTTACGATAAAATGCTCGCGATGAACGGCAACACGGCGACGTACATGCAGTACGCTTACGCTCGCGTCCGTTCGATTTTCGCTCGCGGCGGCGTCGACGTCGAAGCGTTGCGGAAGGAGTTTGCCGACGGAACGCGAACGCTCGTTCTCGCGGCGCCGGAGGAACGGGCCCTCGCGCTCGAACTCTCTAAGTTCGAAGGCGCGCTCGAAAACGTCCTCCGCGACTACCGCCCGAACCAGTTGACGACGTATCTTTACGAACTCGCCAACCGTTACTCGGCGTTCTTCGAAAAATGTCCGGTTTTGAAAGCGGACGACGAAAACGTCAAGGCGAACCGCTTGCTCCTCTGCGACCTGACCGCGCGGACGATTCGCAAGGGGCTCGAGTTGCTCGGGATTCAAACGGTCGAACGTATGTAAAGTTTGACGGTCGCACCGCTTTTGACGGCGCGGGAAACGCCGCTCGGCTTTTCGTTTTTTTGAGCGGGAAACGGGGCGGCGTCGGCGGCGTTTGTCATTAATATTAATATAAGAGCGAAATCGCGGTCGTTTGGCGGCGGTTTCGGTCGATTCGTTTTTTCCGACGCGTCGTTGGAGCGCGTCAAGATTTTTGATTTCGGTTTGATAAAGGAAACGATTCGATGAAAAAGATGTTTGCGTTTTTATTCGCGGCGGTCGTCGCGGCGACGAGCGTTTCGGCTCTTCGCGCTCAAGAACCGGTCGACGTGAAGCCGACCGTCGACGACGGATACGCTTGGTTCGACGCGACGCAATGGCCGGTCGAAAACAAGTGTTGGAACGACGTCGACCGTTACTTCGCGCGGTTCCCGGCTCGCGCTAAGGACAAGGTAACCGGCGCCGTTTGGAATTTGTCGCAACATTCGGCGGGCGAAGTCGTCCGTTTCCGCACCGACGCGACCGAAATCAAAGTGCGTTACAACCTCTATTCCGGCGGTCTCGCGATGGCGCATATGCCGGCGACCGGCGTTTCCGGGCTCGACCTTTACGCGTTCGACGACGTTTCGAAACGTTGGCTTTGGGTCTCCTGCACGAAGCCGTCGAAAAAGGAAGCGACGGAAACCTGGATTTCCGGAATGGAAGCTAAAGAACGCGATTACTTGGTTTATCTTCCGCTTTACAACGGCGTCGACGCGCTCTCGATCGGCGTTCCGGAAGGCGCGAAGTTTACCGCTCTTTCGCCGCGAACCGACAAAAAGCCGATCGTTTATTACGGCACGTCGATCGCGCACGGCGGTTGCGCTTCCCGCCCGGGGATGGCGTACACGGCGATTTTGAGCCGCCGCATCGATTATCCGATCGTCAACCTCGGCTTCTCCGGTTCGGCGCGAATGGAACCGGCGATCGCGGAGCTGATGGCGGAAGTCGACGCGGAAGTTTACGTCGTCGACGCGTTGCCGAACATGACGCCGGAACTCGTCGCCGAACGCGCGCTTCCGTTTTTGAAGATTTTGCGGGAAAAACGGCCGAACACGCCGATTCTGCTCGTCGAAGACCGTTGCATGTCGAACACTTGGATTCGTCCGGAACGCCAAGACTTCCACCGCCGCAATCAAGCGGAACTGAAGAAGGCTTTCGACGCGTTGAAGGATAACGACCCGAACCTTTATTACCTCGGACACGAGAACCTGCTCGGCGAAAATCTTGACTTCGACGGAACCGTCGACGCGTCGCACCCGAACGACCTCGGTATGTACCGCCAAACGGACGCGCTCGAAGCGGTGTTGCGACCGATTTTGGACGGCCTCAACAAGTAAAATTTTCGTTTTGAGTCAAACCGGCGCCGTCGACGCGCGGCGCCCGAACGACCTCGGCATATACCGCCAAACGGACGCGCTCGAAGCGGTTTTGCGTCCGATTTTGGACGGTTTAAAGAAGTAAGACTTACGACGCTTGCGTCGGACGGAGGCGCCGACTTCGCCGTCGGCGTTTCCGTTGTTGGGGGAAAATGTTCGGAAAGACGAATCGGCGTTTTCAAACGTCGGGCGCCGTCGGCGTTTCGGCGATTTAAAAAGGTTGAGCAAAACGGTGAAAATAAGAGGCTTTTGGGCGAGCGTTTGCGTCGCGGCGTCGGCGGTCGCGCTCGTTTTTTCCGCGACGAACGCTTGGGCCGCGAGAGCGACGAACGGCGCGCGCGTAATGTCGTTCAATATTCACGTCGCGAACAATAAAGACGACGAAACCAATTGGGATCGGCGCAAGGAAACGCTCGTCGACGTGATTAAGGAGAGCGACCCGGATTTGCTCGGCGTTCAAGAGGCGCTCCCTCGACAGATGGATTATCTGAACGAGACGCTGACCGAGTACGCGTCGTTCGGCGTCGGGCGAACCGACGGCAAACGCAAGGGCGAGTTTACCGCGATCTTTTATAAAAAGAATAAGTTCGAGCTGCTCGACTCCGGAACGTTTTGGCTAAGTCCGACGCCGGAGAAGCCGGGAAGAGGTTGGGACGCCTCTTATACGCGGATTTTGACTTGGGGGAAATTCCTTTCGCTGAAAACGAAAAAAGAGTTCGTTTACGCGAACACGCACCTCGACAACAGCGGCAAAGTCGCTCGGCTCGAAAGCGCGAAAATGATTTTGAGCAAATTCGGCGAAATGGTCGGCGACAAAGCGCCTTTTTTCGTTACCGGCGATTTCAACTGCGACGAAAACTCCGAGCCGTACCGACTTCTGACGACCTCGGGCCTATACGACGCCGCTAAAATCGCGAAAACCAGTAAAATCGCGCAACCGCGCACTTTCAACAATTATTGTCGCATTCCGGTGGAAAAGGGGAAGATTATCGACTTCGTGTTCGTGAATAGCAAATGCGACGTCTTGAAGTTCGAAATCAATCCCGACCTGCACCGCGATCCGAAGACTCGCAAAAAACGCCCGGCGAGCGACCATAACTCGGTCGTCGCGACGTTGCGCTTCGTCGACTAAGCGGCGGAGTTTAACGAATTGAAGATTTTTAACGCGTCGGCGCTCCCGTTGCGTCGACGTCGATAATAAAATAGGTAAAACGAAAGGAATTTTACGATGCGTTTGACCTCTTGGACGAGCGTTTGCGCGGCGATTTTGGCCGTCGCGTCCCTTTTTTCTTCGACGAACCTTCGCGCCGACGAGCCGGTCGACGGCTTGCGCGTCATGTCGTTTAACGTCCGCGTCGCGAACAACGGCGACGGCGAAAACCGCTGGGACCTCCGCAAGGAAACTTTGGTCGACGTCGTGAAAGGCGACAATCCGCACCTCCTCGGCGTCCAAGAAGCGACGGCCCCGCAAATGGATTACCTCAACGAAACGCTGACCGAGTACGCGTCGATCGGCGTCGGGCGCGACGACGGCAAGCGCAAGGGCGAGTTTATGGCGATCTTTTACAAGAAAGACGCGCTCGAACTCCTCGACTCCGGCACCTTCTGGCTCAGCCAAACCCCGGATAAACCGGGCGTCAAAGGTTGGGACGCCGCGTGTAACCGCACCGTTACTTGGGGTAAATTCCGTTGCAAAAAGACCGGTAAAGAATTTGCGTATGCGAACACGCACTTCGATCACGTCGGGACGATCGCCCGCAAGGAAAGCTCGAAGCTGATTATGCGCAAACTGAACGAAATCATCGGCGCCGACGGCCCGTTCTTCGTCAGCGGCGACTTCAACGTTACCGATCAATCGGAAGCGTACCGCGTGATGACGACCGGCGTCGACGATATCCCGGGGCTCAAAGACTCCAATAAAGTCGCGAAAGTTCGCGATATCGCCCAACCGCGCACCTTCAACAACTTCAACAAGATTCCGGTTGAAAAAGGAAACATTATCGACTTCATTTTCGTCAACGACAAGTGCGTCGTCGAAAAGTTCGAAATCAACCCGGACTTGCACAAAGACCCGAAAACCGGCAAAGAACGCCCGGCGAGCGACCATAACTCGATTATGGCGACCCTGACTTTTGTCGACTGATCGGTTTAACCGGTAAAGTCGATGCATTTTGAAGAGCGCGGCGGCGGAAACGTCGCGCTCTTTTGCATTGGCGACGATTGAAACGATAATTTTTGTCGCGTTGTTTGATTTTTAGCGACGACGCGGCGTTTTAGTTTTTTGAAGCGGCGTTTGCGTCGCGGGCGAGGAGCGCGGCAGTGTTGAATTGGATTACCGGAACGCCCGGCGCGGCGCAAGCGGTCGTCGTTTTTCTGTTCGGAACAATTTTAGCGGCGGCGGCGAACTATTTTGTCGACCGTTTCGGTTGGACGTCGCGTTACCGTTCCCCTTGGCGGCGCTTTCCCGACGGCGCCGTCGGCCCGAAACGGCGTTGGACGGCGCGGATTCCGGTCGTCGGCTGGCTCGAAACGGCGCGTTTGCGTCTCGGGAAAGCGGAAAACGTCGCGAAAAATGAAAAAACGGCGCGGAAACGAGGCGGAAAGTCGGGGGACGGCGCGACGGCGTTCGATTTCGCGACGATTCCCGGTTGGGAGAGTCGGTTCTTTTGGGCGCGTCCGCTTGTCGTCGAAGCGTTTTTCGCGGCGCTCTTGACTTGGCGTTTTTGCGTTTTGACCGACGGCGTCGCGACCGAAGCGGAGGCGGGGCGCGCGCTCGTTTTTTGGGGCGCGGAGACGGTTCTTTATTGGTTGGCGCTCTGTATGACGCTGGTCGACTTTGACGATTATATCATTCCGGACGCGGCGGTGATCCCGGGCGCGGTCGTCGGATTGACGCTGGCGGCGGTTTTTCCGTTTTTAACGGTCGCGCCGGTCGCTTGGCCGCTCGACTTGACCGGCGCGGCGACGACGAACGACGTTTTCCTCTTCGCGGCGTTTTGCGGCGAGTCTTGGGGGCTCGGCTCGTCGCTTGGCGTCGTTCGCGGACTCGTTTTTGCGGGAATCGCGGCGATTTGGACGTTTTGGTCGTTCGCGCTTCTCGAAAGGCGGTTTCCGGCGCGTCGACTCGGCGTTCGGAAAGCGGCGGCGGTCTTTTGCCGGCGGTTGCGGCGCTCTCCGCTAACCCCGATTCTCGCGGCGGTTTGGGCGTTCGGGCTGATCGGAATCGCCGTCGTCGTTTGGAAGGACGCGAGCGCGGCGACTTTCGCGGAAATCGAGCCGACGGGGAACGCTTTTCTCGGAAGAACGGCGTTCGACCGGGCGCTTTCGTCGTCCGGAGCGTTGGCGAACGCGGCGTTTGGGCTCTTCGTTGGCGCGACGATTATTTGGGCGGTGCGGATTATCGGGCGTTCGGCGCTCGGCGTCGAGGCGATGGGGTTCGGCGACGTCGCGGCGCTCGGCGTTATCGGGGCCTTTATCGGTTGGCAAGGGGCGGTCGTCGCGTTCTTCGTCGCGCCGTTTTTCGGACTCGTTTTCGGTTTTTTGAGACGGTTTTCCGACAAAACGCCGGAAATTCCTTACGGCCCCTTTCTTTGCGGCGGCGCCGTTCTTTATTTAGCGCGTCGCGAACAATTCGACGCTTATTTAGCGCCGTTTTTCGGCGATCCGCTCTTTCTCGCCGGATTGGCGGTCGTCGGTTTCGCGCTCCTTTGGGCGTTGTTGGCGGCGCTGCGTCGAGCGAAAAGTTGGGCGCGACAAGGTTGAAGAGGCGACGGCGGTTTCGGAGAATTTTAGCGTCGAAAGAATGGGGGCGCTAAAATAAAACGGCGGTTTCGACGCGTCGGTCGAACGCGTCGAGGAACGGGCGAAGGCGAAAAAGAAACGGACGCGTCGCGCGTCCGGGAAATTATCGAGCGCCGCAACGCGAAGAAAAACGACGTTTGCGGCAGCGAAGCCAACAGGCGAACGCTTGACGATAACGAGCGATTTTTCGAATCGATCGGGCGACGACGCGGTAGGGCAGCGTGATAAACGCTTTGACGATAAGAACCCAAAAACCGCGTTTTCTCGGTTCCGCGCCGATGAACGATTGGTTTTTAAAGTCGTTGAGGCGAATCGGGAACGGCGAAACCGTCGCTTCGCGAAGCCCGAAAGGCAGGTCGTAATAAACGGTAACGTCGTGCGGCAAACGAATCGGCGTCGAGCGCGACAAAATAAGTTGCGCGGCGCGGCGATTGACCAGTTTCGCGCCGTTGCCCGACGCCGTTTTAAGGTCGCAAACCAACGAATATTCGTCGAACAACGTCGCGAATTTTATTCCTCGCGTCGGTTTGATCGCGTTAAGACGCAACAGATCCCAACAATCGGCGTATTCGAAAGCCGCCGCGATCGTTTCCAAGGTTTCCGGTTCCGGTTCGACGTCGTCCTCGCAAATCAACGCGTATTCCTCGTCGGTTTCGAGGAACGTCTCCAACGCTTTTAAATGGCTTGAAAAACAAGCGACTTTTTGCGGCGTGCAGGGACGGCCGTAACACAAGAAATAGAGCCAAGGATAACAGTTGGAATACGGCGGCGACAACGCGCGACCGTCGACGCCGGGAACGCGAACAATTTCTAAACCGAGAGCGCCGAATTTTTGGCTCGCGCTTTCCCAGCGTTCTTTGGCGCGATCTAGGTTAATAATGTAGCATTTATAAGGCGGCGTGGGTTGCATACGGTCGGTCTGTCGCGATTGTCGTGATGTGGGGGAACGCGTCGCTTTTAGCGTTTGCGTAAACTTTGGGGATTATATCAACGTTCGAGCGCAACGTCAACCTCGAAAAACGATTTTTCGGCGCCGCGGAGGAAAACTCGAGCGGGACGGACGACGAGACGACCCGGGCGCCGACCGCCGCGACCGTTGGAAAGGGTCGATTCGTAAACGAAGCGTTCGGCGGTCGAGTCGGGCGCGAGCGCGACGCCGTATTCGCGTTGCATAAAACGGAGCAGGCGGCGATAGTCGCCCGTTTGACCCGAAAATTCGACGCGGCGCTCGGAGGTCGCGTCGAAATAGCAAGCGAAAACGCCGGTCAAATCGTCGTCGGCGTCGCCGGTCGAAATCGCGACGCGGTAGCCGACGAGTTCGTCGTCCGTCGCAACCGCGTCGACTCGCGGCCAATTCTCGACGAGCCAAGCCGGGGAATGCCCGAAACGGAAGAGTTCTTCAAAACGGCGCGGCGTCGAAACGGAATCGGCGAAGAAAAGGGACGCCGTCGCGTCGGAGGCGAAAGATTCCGACGCGGACGACGGGGCGAATCGGGATTCCGCGAAGCGCGCGAACGACGAACGCTCGTCCGGAGACGAAAGCGGAGCGGAAAAGGAACGCGAAGACGAGAGCGAGCCGTTCCAATCGTCGGCGCTTTCGACCGTCGCGGCGTTGGCGGCGGACGCGTTCCATCGGGCGTTTTCGTTCCAAACGTCGCCGGACGACGCGGGGAAATTTCGAGGCGTCGCGGCGTTGCCGAAACGCTCGACGGACGGGGCGGGGCGCGAAACGTCGGCGACGGCGGGGGAAGACGGCGCGGCTTGCAGGAAGCGAAAGGGCCAAAAAGCGCGCGGTTTGGGGGGCGGCGCGCTCGCCGACGTCGGCGAAGGTTCCAGCGGCGCGACGATGCGTCCGGAGTCGACGATCATTTTGGGAACGGTGAAGGCGACAAAAGCGAAAAAAGCGTATTTCAACGCAAAAAGGAAGCGCGTTTTCATCGGTCGATTTTCGTTTCTAAACGGGGACGGCGGTCGACGAAACAAAGGGAAGGCTAATGTCGAAGGTCGACCGTCGAGGCGAAAAAATCGCGTCGAGCAAGCCGCGTCCGACTTTTCGGTCGACGGCGAGCGTTTTTAACGGAGCGACCCGAAAAAAAGGGGGGATATAAAGAAAGGGAAGAAAATAAGCGGTTTGCGCGACGGAAAAACGTCGGGCGCGAAGAAAAACGGCGAGAATCGGCCCGAAACGCGGTTTTGCCCTAGCGTCCGAACGGAAAATTTGATACGATGCGCAAGGCCGTCGTCGGGCGTCGAACAAGCGCGGAAACGTCGGCGATCACGGTGTGAAAAAATAACGATAAAAGCAATAAAAACGGTAAAATGGCTCGTTTCGGGAAAATAACGTTGGGCGGCGCGTCGTCCCTTGCGCTTGCGATCGCTTGGGGGGCGGTCGTTTGCGTCGGCGTCGGCGGAGGGTGCCGCAACGTTCCGTTTTACCGAATGACGAGCAAAGCGTCGAAGAGTTTGCCGCTTAGCCGCGAGGGCATCGTCGCGTTCGAACGGGGCGACTTGGCGCTCGCCGAGGAAAATTTGCGCAAAGCGGTCGAGCTAAACGACTCCGACGTCGAGACTTGCCGATATTACGCGGAAACGCTTTGGCGGCTGGGGAAGCGGGACGAGGCGATCGCGGTCTTGGAGACGGCGGCGGAAAAGCGGGCGACGATCGACGTCGAGGAATCGCTTTATCGGTCGCTCGGCGAGAAAGCGCTCGAGCGAAATCGACCGGAAGACGCGGCGCGTTGGGCGAATAAAATCGTCGACTTGACGCCGAAAAGCGCCGTCGGTTGGGAGTTGCGCGGGAAGGCGGCGCGTCGACTCGGACGTCCGAAAGAGGCGCTCGAAGATTTCCAACGAGCGGCGCGTTTTGCCGCCGACGACCGCGCGCTGTTGCGAGAAATCGCGACGATTCAAAACGAAATCGGCGATTTTGACGCCGGGCTCGCGACTTGGCAATATTTGGAACAACTTTATCCGACGAATCGCGAACCGGCGGAAGTCTTCGCCGGACAAGGGGATGCGTATTGCGGACTCGGGCTCGCCGTCGAAGCGGAGGAGTCGTTCGCGATCGCGGCGGCAACCGCGCCGGACGTCGTCGAATATCGGCGCCGCTTGGCGGAAACTCGGCTGGCGCGAGGCGAAATCGACGGCGCGTTGGCGGCGCTCGGCGAAGCGTCGGCGCGCGACCCGAACGATCCGGCGATTCGCGAATTATGGGCGCGAGCGCTCCAAATGCGGCAAACGGCGAGCGTTCAAGAGACGATTGCCCGTTAGTCGGTCAAAACGAACGAACGCGGCGCTTGGACGAGACGCGTAGGTTAAGAGGTTTGGGTAAAATTTGCCGAGCGCGTTCTTGGGGAGGTTTAGGGCGAGTCGGCGCGTTTTGTCGGCGGCGCGGCTTGTCGAGCGTCGAAACGAGAATCTTTTTGAAATTTTTGTCCGCTAGCTCTTGAAAATCGCGGGCGACTCTGTTTTAATGAGAAAATCGGCGGTTTGGCTCGAAAATTTTTCGTCGCGGCGTCGCGTCGACCTTTGCGGCGGTGGTTCGAGGCCGAGCCGAGTCTTCGTCGTGAAACGACGGGGGCGAAAACGGCGATTTTGTCAATATTATTAATACGACGTTTGACGTTTTAATAAAACGGCGTTGCAATTGCGTCGGACGCAAGGTTTCGCCGACCGTTTTTCGCGGGAAAGCGACGTTCGTTTTCTCTCGCCGCCTTTTATTTTTTCCGTTTTTTTGAGGTTCACCGATGAAACGTTCGATTCTGCGTTCCTCCGTCGCGACGTTTGCGCTCGGCGCCGTCGTCGGGGCGGCTCTCTCCGTTCAAGCCGACGAAGCGAAAAAAGTCGTTAAAAATCCCGAATTCGAAAAAATCGTTATTTTCGAAGGGTACCGCAGCGAGGGCGCGGCCTTCGGCGACTTCAACAAAGACGGCGTCGTCGACGTTCTTTCCGGACATTATTGGTACGCCGGGCCCGATTTCAAAAAAGAGTACAAAATTTACGAAGGGGACGCGAAATACAATCCGGAAGGGTACTCGAATTCCTTCGTTAACTTCGTCGAAGACCTGAACGGCGACGGTTGGGACGACTTTATCCTCTGCCCGCACCCCGGCGTTACCGGTTATTGGTACGAAAATCCGAAGGGGGAAGACCGCCTTTGGACGGCGCACGAGTCGACGATCGAACTCGGGAACGAGTCGCAGGCTTGGGAAGACGTCGACGGCGACGGCAAAAACGAGCTGATCTTCAACCGCAACAACTGGTACGGGATCGCGTTCCCGAACCGCGGCGACAAGGCGAACGAATCTTGGAAATTCCTCGCGGTTTCGAACGAAAATTCGAAATATCAACGTTATTTCCACGGGAACGGCGTCGGCGACATTAACGGCGACGGTCGCGCCGACCTCCTCGAAATGGACGGCTGGTGGGAACAACCGGAAGACTTGAACGCCGTTCCTTGGAAGTTTCACGAGTTCAAGTTCGCGGACGCCGCGTCGAACATTTTGGTCGCGGACTTCAACGGCGACGGTTTGAACGACGTCTTCACCGCTTGGCACTGCCATCTTTACGGGCTCGTCTGCTGGATTCAAAAGCGCGACGCTTCGGGCGCGATCTCCTTCGACGCGCAGTGGCTGATTCCGACCGAGCCGGCGGACGACTTCTATCCGAAAGTTAGCCAACTGCACTCGATGGCGTTGGCCGACTTCAACGGCGACGGCGTCCAAGACGTCGTTACCGGGAAGCGTTGGTGGGCGCACGGTTCGAAGGGCGACGTCGGCACGAACGACCCGGCGCTCCTGATTTGGTGGGAAACGAAGCGCGGCGCCGACGGCAAAGTCGAGTTTATCCCGCATGAAATCGACGACAACTCCGGCGTCGGGACGCAAGTTACCGCGAAGGACGTTAACAAAGACGGCGTCGCGGACGTTTTGGTCGGGAACAAAAAAGGCGTTTTCCTCTTCTTGACGAAATAACGCGGTTTTAAGCAAATAACGCGGCGAAATTCGGCTTTCGACCGCTTTTTCGGCGTCGTCGTTCGCGTCTTGAACGGCGGGGCGGGAAACGCGGTCGAGGGCGGCGATTAGGTCGCGACGTAATAAAAGCGGCGGCGACGCCGAAGACGACGGGCGCGAACTCGGCGAACGAGGGCGCGTCGGTTCGTTTTCTTTTGAAAACGTTTTGAAAAGGTGTTTTTGATGACAAATTTCCTCTTTGCGCAAGCGGCGAGCGCTTTCGGCAACGGCGCCGACGTTCTCGTCTTTTTTGCGTTTTTGGCGGCGGTCGCTTTCGTCGCGTTCGGTATGAGCCGCAACTCCGGCGGAGACAGCGAATCGTACTTCTTGGCCGGTCGCGGTTTGAAGTGGTGGCTGATCGGTTTTTCGCTCATCGCGGCGAACATTTCGGCCGAACAATTCGTCGGGATGTCCGGCCAAGCGGCGGACTACATCGGCTTGGCGGTCGCGAGTTACGAATGGATCGCGGCGCTTTCGTTGGTTATCGTCGCGTTTTTCTTCCTGCCTCGCTTCCTGAAAGCCGGGATTTACACGATTCCGGAATATTTGGAAACGCGGTACAATAAGTCGGCGCGTTCGATTATGTCGATTATGATGATGATTATGCTCGTCGCGGTCAACATCACGGTCGTTACGTTCGCCGGCGCGAAGGCTTACGCCGTCTTCTTCGACGGCGCGTCGGTCGGCGGCGTCGCGCTCGACCTGACCTTCTTCTGTTGGGTCATCGGGATTTTCGCGGCGCTTTACATTTTCGCGGGCGGTTTGAAGGCTTGCGCTTGGGCGGACTTGCTCCAAGGTTCGGCGTTAATTTTGGCCGGCGCGGTCGTTCTCTTCTTCTCGCTGAAAGCGCTCGGGAGCGCCGATATTAGCTCGCTCGCCGCCGGAAGCGCGGACGCCGTTTCGAAGCTGACCGCCGATATGGGCGCTTGGGAACGTTTCTCGACGCTCAACGCCGACAAACTCCGTATGAACCTCCCGAGCTGGGACTTGGTTCTCCCGGTTACCGCGTTGATCTTCGCGATTTGGATTCCGAACCTCTACTACTGGGGCCTCAACCAATACATTATCCAACGCACCTTGGGCGCGAAGTCGCTCGGCGAAGGCCAAAAAGGTCTCGTTTTCGCGGCGTTTATGAAGCTCTTGATTCCGTTCATCGTCATTTTCCCGGGGATGATCGCGCTGAACCTCTTTAGCGCCGATATGAAAGCGAACGCCGACAAAGCGTCCGCGAAGGAAATGGCGCGCTTCGAAGAAGTCAAAGCGAACCCGACGTCCGACGCGACGCTCTTCTCGTTCAACCGTAGCTTCGCGCTGACCTATCCGGAAAAAGCGGACGAAATCCTCGCGTTCAACGCCGCCGCGTCCGGCGTCAACCTCGACGAAGCGGTCGCCGCCGCCGAAAAAGCGGGCAAAATCAACAAAGGAATGAAAGACGAAGAACTGCGCGTCGCGAAACTCGCCGCGATTCAAGCGAAAGCGCCGACCGCGAAAACCGGCGCGATGCTCAACGGTTGCGACTACGACGCCGCGTTCCCGCTCCTGATGGCGAAGGTCGTTCCGACCGGCGGCTTCAAGGGCTTTATGCTCGCCGCGCTCCTCGGCGCCATCGTCAGCTCGGTCGCCGCGATGTTGAACGCCGCGTCGACGATTTTCTCGATGGACATTTACAACGAATACCTCGTCAATAAGAACCTCGACGAAGCGGCGCGCCAAAAGAAACTGGTCGCGGTCGGTCGTATCGCGGTCGTCGCGTTCGTTTTGATCGGCTGCATCGTCGCGCCGATGTGGGCGAACCCGAAATTCGGCGGCGTCTTCAAGGCGATCCAAGAGTTCCAAGGCTACATTTCGCCGGGTATCTTCGCCGCGTTCGTCGTCGGTTTCTGGATGAAGAAAGCGCCGAACTCCTACGGCGCGATCGCGTTGATCGCTTGCCCGATTCTTTACGGCGCGTTGGCGATGTTCGTTCCGTCGCTCGACTTCCTGAACCGTATGGCGGTTACGTTCGGCGCTTTGATCGCGTTGGCGGTCGTGATGTCGATCGTCTGCCCGCGCAAAGAAGCGTTCGTCCAAGCGACCGACGAAAGCAAAGCCGAGTTCCTGAAGGAATCGAAGGGCGCGAAGATCGGCGGTTGGGTCGTCGTCGCGCTGACGGTCGTTCTCTACCTGATTTACTGGGATTACGACCTGCCGATGTTCTAATCGGACGGCGTAAAACTTGCGCTTAACGCGTTTTGACGGCGCGTCGCGACCGAAGCGGCGCTCCCGTCGAACGTCGGCGAAGCGGAAGAAACCTGAAACGAAAAATCGCTCGACGGGCGCGGGGGAGACTCCGGGTCGCGGTCGGGCGATTTTTTTTGACGGAGCGGGGCGATAAACGGCGTCGCGGTTAACGCCCCGGCCGCGGTCGGGCGATTTTTTTGACGGGGCGGGGCGATAAACGGCGTCGCGATTAACGCCCCGGTCGCGTTCGGGCGATTTTTTTGACGGAGCGGGGCGTCGTTTGTCTTGTCGAAACGAAAAAACGCCGTCCGGTCGTTAAGACTTGGACGGCGTTTTCGTTTTCGCGGGGAGAGCGAACGTCGAAACTTCGACGAAATTTCAACGGCGTTCGCTAAGCGTCGCGGTTAAATAATCGTCGCGATTAAAGGAGTTCTTTGCGCAGTTCGGCGCCCGATTTCGGCGAAAGGTAAGCCGGCGGAACGTCGAGAAGCGTTTTGCAACCGCGGACGCCCTCGGCGTTGAGTCGGTAAGCGGCGCGAGCGCAGGCGACCAAAACGGACGACGTAAATTCCGGGTTCGAGTCGAGTTTCAGCGAATATTCGACGACGTGCTTGTGTTCGCCGTTCCAGCCGGTCTTCCCGGATCGGACGACGAAACCGCCGTGCGGAATGCCGGAATGGTCGCGCTTCAACTCTTCCGCCGAAATGAAATGAACGATCGTGTCGTAATCGGCGAAGTAGTTCGGCATCGTCTTGATTTCGCGCTCGATTCGCTCCAAGTCGGCGCCCTCTTTCGCGACGACGAAACATTCGCGCAGGTGCTTTTCGCGAGTCGTCAACGTCGGATTCGAGCCGCTCCGGGCCGCCGTCAACGCCGCTTCGAGCGGAATCGTGTACTGCTTCGCGTCCAAAACGCCGTCGACTCGGCGAATCGCGTCGGAGTGCCCTTGGCTGACGCCGCGACCCCAGAACGTGTAGTCGACGCCGTTCGGGAGAATCGCGCCGCCGTAAAGTCGAGCGAGCGAGAACATGCCGGGATCCCAACCGCAGGAGATCAACGCGACTTTTCCGCTTTCTTGCGCGGCGGCGTCGACCGCGGCGAAGTGTTCCGGAATCTTGGCGTGCGTGTCGAAACTGTCGACGACGTTGAAGAGGCGCGCCAGCTCCGGCGTCTGTTTCGGCAAATCGGTCGCGCTTCCGCCGCAAAGGATAAGAACGTCGATTTCGTCCTTCATTTCGGCGATTTTGTCGACCGAGTAAACGCCGACGCCTTCGGTCAAGATTTTGACCGTTTCCGGCGGACGGCGAGTGAACGCGGCGACGAGCGTCGTATCGGGATTTTGCTTGACGGCGCATTCGACGCCGCGACCAAGGTTGCCGTACCCAACGATTCCAATTCTGATCTGCATCTTTCGGGCTCCATTGACGAGCGTGTAAGACGGAAGTTCGCCCGCGCCGCGACGACCGGGCCCGCGCGTTTCCGTCGTCGCCGTCATTATATCGCGTTTTGTGAAAATTTCTAGAAAGGGCGCCAAAAAAATCCGCGACGAGAAATTGAGCGAACGACGGGCGACGTTTTGTCGGAGATAAAACGTAAAAAATTAAAAAATTTTGGCAAAAATAAAAGAAAACGGCGAAAAAAAACTTGACGCCTTGTAATGCGACGTATTATAATAACGACGTGCGGCGCCTGGTAACGCGATTTTGTGCGACGCGAATCGACAAAACGAACGATAAAGGAGACCTGCGATGGCAATTCAACAAAGCGAACGAACGGTCCGCGACGTCGGGGCGAAAAGCGGGAAATTGGACGAACGAGCGTCGGCGATCGCGTCGATTCTGGCGAACGCGATCTTTGCGAAGAAAGGGAACGTCGTCGGCGTTTTGTTGGGCGCGGCGCTTGTCGGGGGCGCGGCGTCGCTTCCGGCGGCGGAACTCGATCTTCCGACTTTGGACGAACCGGCGAACGTCGCGGGCGTCGAAGGGGAAAACGTCGCGGAAACGATTTATCGGTATCAAATAGAGTCGAACGGGGCGACGATTATCGGCGTTCGCGACCGAACGGCGACGACGCTTGTTATTCCGGAGAAGATCAAGGGCGTTAACGTAACGAAAATCGGCGAGAGCGCGTTCGTAGGGCTGAAAAATTTGGAGTCGTTGACTTGGAAGTCGTCGGCGAAGTGCGAAATCGGCGCGCGGGCTTTCGGTTCCTGCCCCGCGTTGAAACGGGTCGAGTTGCCCGAGGGGCTCGAAGCGATTCCGGAGTATGCGTTCATCTCTTGCTCCTCGCTCGAAACGATTTCGGGAGGAAAAAACGTTCGAACGATCGGAAAAGGAGCGTTTTTTAGTTGCCAGTCGTTGAAAACGTTGGAGTTCAGCGAAGTCGTCGCGGTCGGCGAAAGGGCGTTTTACGGGTGCGAGCGGTTGACGACGTTCGACTTCGTTTCGTCGGAAAACGCCGCGTTTCAACTTGTCGACGGGCTTCTTCTTTCGAAAGACGGCAAAACGCTTGTCGCTTGCCCGCCCGGTCGAACCGGCGAAGTCGTCGTTCCGGACGGCGTCGTGTCGATCGCCAAAAGCGCGTTCGAAGGCGGCGCGGTCGAGTCGGTCGTCCTTCCGCAAACGCTCGAGCTTATCGATTCGAAAGCGTTTGAGCAGTGTTCGAAGTTGAAGTCGGTCGTCGGCGCGCCGAAAGCGCTCGAAACGATCGGCGCTCACGCGTTCTTTTACTGTTTTGATCTTGAACGCTTCGATTGGCCGGAAAATTTGCAAGTTATTGGCAACGAAGCGTTTGCCGATTGCGATTTGACGAGCGCGCAAATCAAGAGCGTTCGACGCGTCGGCGAAAACGCCTTTTATAATAACGATAAGCTGGCGACGGTCGAATTGCCGAGCGAAACGCGAGAAATCGACGCGAGAGCGTTCGCTCGAACCGCGTTGAAATCGTTCAAACTGCCGCGCGGCTTGGAAACGTTGCAGCCGGGCGCGTTCGCCGAAGTCGCGCTCGAAAAAATCGAAATCGAAGAAGGAAACGCCGCGTTCAAAGTCGTCGACGGAGCCCTGTTAAGCGCCGACGGAAAAACGCTTTATTTCCGACTTCCGGCGACGCCCGAAACGACTTGGAAGATTCCGGACGGCGTGCGCGTCGTCGCTCGTTCGGCGTTTAGCGGCAATAAGTCGCTGGTTTCGCTCGTGATTCCGGAGGGCGTCGAAACGATCGGGGAAAGCGCGTTTTCCGGGTGTTCGGCGTTGCAAAAGCTGACGATTCCGGCGAGTTTGCGCGAATTCGACGACAAATGTTACGGGTGCGATTCTCTTTTGACGTTCGAGGTCGCCGAGGGCAACCCGAATTACCGAAGCGTCGACGGCTCGCTGGTAAGTAAAGACGGCAAAACGCTTTACCGTTGCGGCGGAACCGACTTGAACCGTCGCGTCGTTCCGAACGGCGTCGAGCGACTCGCGCCTTTTTCTTGCGAGGGGATTCAAAGTTACGTCGAGATTGCGCCGACGGTGAAGCGAATCGACGCCGGCGCGTTTGCAAACTCGCGGAACTTGACGGCGATTAAGATTCCGGCGAGCGTCGAACGAATCGACGAACGATTCTCGAATCGCGAGAAACTGACGACGTTCGAGGTCGCGCCGGAAAACCCGGTTTATAAGAGCGAAAACGGCGCTTTGTTAAGTAAAGACGGAAAAACGTTTTATTGCTTGGTCGTAAAGAAAGGCGTCGCGAAGACGAGGCCTGTTGCGCAACGCGAAGCGGAGACGGAAGGCGTCGAGTACGTCGTTCCGGAGGGCGTCGAAACGATTGTTCGCGACGCGTTTATGAACCGCGACGAAATAACGAACGTCGTTTTTCCGCAATCGCTTAAAAAAATTGAGCGATACGCTTTTATGGGGACTTACTTTTTGACGAGCGTCGCGATTCCGGCGGGCGTTACGACGATCGAGCCGGGCGCGTTCGCCGGTTGCAATCTGCGCGAGGTCGTGCTGGAGTCGAGCGAAGCGAAGTTCCCGCCCGAGACGTTCGCGCGACCGTCGTACAAGCTCTTCGGCGGCGAAGTCCCGGTCGTTCGCGTCGACGAAAAGGTTCGCGAGCGAGAAGCCGCCGAACTCGCCGCGCGCAAAGCTCGCGAAGAAGCGTTCTTGTGGGGCCGACACGAGAGCGGCTCGGCGACGATCACCGGCGTCCGCGACCGAAACGCGACGACGCTTGAAATTCCGGAAACGCTCGACGGTCTGCCGGTGCAAGCGATCGCGACCGAGGCGTTCGTCGGCATGTCCGCGCTCAAAACGGTTCGGATTCCGACGTCGGTGCGAACGATCGGCGCGAAAGCGTTCGCGAAGTGCGCGGCGTTGGAAAAGATCGAGTTTGCGACGCCGGAAAAATCGCGTCTGTACAAAATCGACAAAAACGCGTTTCAAGGGTGTTCGTCGTTGAAAACGTTCGAGGCGCCGGATATGCTGAACGAAGTCGGCGTTTGGGCGTTCGGCGAGTGTTCCGCGCTCGAAACGGTCAAGTTTGGAAAGTGGGCGGAGCGGATCGGTTCCAACGCGTTCCAAAATTGCGTTTCGTTGCGAAACGTCGAGTTTTCGGACGACGCGAGTTCCCCGTTTTTATTTATCGATTACGAAGCGTTTCGAGGTTGCGACGCGCTGGTCGAGTTTAACGCGCCGAAAAACCTTTCGGGAATCAACGCGCAAGCGTTCGGCCCGCTCGACGAGCGTTCGACGCCGATTAAGTTCAACCTTCACCCGGAATGCCAAGCGCTGAAAAACGTCGACGGGCTGATTGCGAGCGCCGACGGCAAACGCCTCTGCGCGTATTTCGGCGACGGGAGCAAGGAAGTCGTTGTCCCGGAAGGCGCCGAATTCCTTGAGAATATCTTCCAAGGCTCGCCGATTACGGCGATTCGTTTGCCGAAGTCGTTGCGACAAATCGGGGCGCAGAGCTTTAGGCGATGCGAGAAGCTGGAGCGCGTCGAGATTCCGGAGGACGCCGCGCTCGAAGGAATCGGGATGAACGCGTTTTACGATTGCAAGGCGTTGAAGACGTTCGCTTGGCCGAAGTCGCTGAAAACGATCGCTAGCGGCGCGTTCCGCAACTGCGAATCGCTGGAATCGTTCGTCGGCGCGACCGGCGTCGAGTTTGTCGGCTCTTCCGCGTTCGTCGATTGCAAAGCGTTGAAAACGATCGAGTTGCCGAACGGTTTGCTCGAAATCGACGCTTCCGCGTTCGCCGAAACCGGCGTCGAATCGATCAAGATTCCGGCGAGCGTTCGCAAGATCGGCGACGCGGCGCTGGCGATCACTCCGCTGAAAACGATCGAGGTCGAGGAGGGGAACCCGTCGGTGAAGGTCGTCGACGGCGCGCTCCTTTCCGCGGACGGAACGACGCTTTGGCGTTTGCCGCCGGGGTTGAAGTTGAAGTCGTACAAGGTTCCGGACG
The DNA here is from genome assembly GCA_017937485.1 of Thermoguttaceae bacterium. Classification (GTDB taxonomy): domain Bacteria; phylum Planctomycetota; class Planctomycetia; order Pirellulales; family Thermoguttaceae; genus RUG369. Next base: position 31,586 of record JAGBDN010000011.1, on the reverse strand, counting down.
GCGTTCAAGTAATCGAACGCGCCGCGCTCGGCGGAAACGCGACGCTCGAGGAAATCGAGTTGCCGGAAAGCCTTACGACGATTAAACATAACGCGTTTTATCGTTGCTCGCCGTTGAAAAAGATTCGGATTCCGGCGAAAGTCGTCGACTTTAACGTCGCCGCCTTCACGCTTTGCGATTCGTTGGAAAGTTTCGAAGTCGCGCCGGAGAACCCGAAGTTCAAGAGCGAAAACGGCGCCTTGCTAAGTAAAGACGGCAAACTGTTTTACAAACTTATCGCCGTCGAACGCGACCCGAGCGCGGCGCCTTACGTCTTGGAACCGATGGAGGACGGGGAAGAGCGACGAGAAATTCCGGCGTATAAAAACCCGATTTACCGCGTTCCTGACGGCGTCGTATCGATCGAATACGGCGCGTTTAACGACGAGCGCGGAATCCGCAACGCTTTTACGGAAATTGTTTTGCCGGATAGCGTTGCGAACATTGCGCGCGCCGCGTTCCAAGATTGTCGGCGACTCGAAACGGCGCGTATTTCGGCGAACGTTTCGAAGATCGAGCCCAGCGCGTTTTTGCGTTGTTACGCGTTGAAAACGTTCGAAATCGCTCCGGAGAACCGGATGTATTGTGTTGTCGACGGCATGCTGTTCGATAAACTCGAACCGAAGGTTTTGGATATTATTCTCGACCAAAAACGCGCCGTTTGGAAGATTCCGGAAGGCGTCGAGCGGCTCTCCAACAACTGGATTCCGCCGCGCTTCGATATTCCGGAAATCGTTTTGCCGGAAAGCCTTGCGACGATCGAGTCGGGCGCTTTGTCGGGAAGCCGAAACTTGACGAAAATAACGATTCCGAAAAACGTTAAAGAAATCGCCGACGGAGCGTTTCACAGTTGCCCGAAATTGGAGGAAGTCGTTGTAAAATCCGCGTCGACAAAGTTTACGAAAGCGGCGTTCTTAGAGTTCCACACGAATCCGTTCGAGCCGGGAACCAGAACTTCGCCGAAACTAAAAATTCGCGTCGAAGGGGGCGAAAAGGCGGCGCAGAACGACGCGGCAAACGTCGACCTCGGAACGCCTTACGAAGAAGCGTCGAAGACGTTCGACGTGCGAATCGTCGACGGCGAAGCGACGATTCTTGGAACGCGTTCGCAGGAGCCGACGTTGAAGATTCCGGAAAAAATCGACGGCGCGCCCGTTACGAAAATCGCGCCGAAAGCCTTCGCCAACAACGGGTTCGTTAAGGAGATCGTTTTGCCGTCGATGTTGCGCGAGATCGGCGACTTCGCTTTTATGAACTGCGTTTCGCTCGAGACGATTTCGCCCTTTCCGTCGCGTTTGCCGATTCACAGCGTGGCGTTGGGGCAGTTTAGCGGATGCGGCGCCATTCGCAAGTTTTCGGTCGATCCGGCGAATCCGAATTTGTCGGCCGTCGACGGCGTTCTCTTTAGTAAAGACGGCGCCGTGCTTTATATGTATCCGCGCGGTCGGGCGGACGAAGTTTACCAAGTTCCGGACGGCGTTCGGCGAATCGGCGATAGAGCGTTTGCAGGAAACGTTAACATTAAAACGGTTAAGTTTTCTTGGAGATTGCGGTCGATCGGCGCCGGCGCGTTTAGCGGCTGTCGTTCGCTCGAATCGGCGCAATTTTTCCCGGTCGTTAATATGTTGCGAACGATCGAGAACGACGCGTTCCGCGGTTGCGACGCGTTGAAGTCGATCGATTTGCCGGACGGACTCCTTGTTATCGAACAGAACGCGTTCCATTGTCGTTCGCTCGAAACGGTTGGTTTTTATCCGGTTACGGTCGACGAGGAGGAAGCGCGCGAGGCGTTGCAAAGCGAAAACGTCGCCGGCCCGACGCCGACCGGAATGACGATCGAAGGGAGCGCGTTTGTAACGCCGAATTTGAAATCGTTCGAGTTGCCGGAAACGCTCGGCGAGCTTCGAGGGGGCGCGATTAAAACCGGAATGGAAAATTTGCGAACGGGCGTCGCCGTCGACGCCGCCGAACGACGCCGCGACAAACTGGTTTTCAAGTTGCCGCGCAATATGAAAGGCTTTTCCCCGGGCGCGTTTAACGGCGCCGTTAATTTGCAAGCGTTCGAAGTCGACCCGACCGACGAGCGCTGGTCGACGGTCGACGGAGTCTTGCTAAGCAAAGACGGCAAAACGCTTTACTGTTATCCCGGCGCGAAGGACGGCTTGGAATACGACGTTCCGGAAGGCGTCGAAACGATCGAAGCGGCGGCGTTTTCCGGTTCCGGTCTGCATAAGATTCGGACGCCGAAGACGTTGCGCAAGATCGCAAAAGGCGCGTTTAACGGCTGTCGTTCGCTTAAAACGCTGGAAATCGCCGAAGGCGTCGTTGAAATGGGCGGCGGGTTCAACAACTGCTCCCAGTTGGAGACGTTGAAACTTCCGGCGACATTGAGTAACGACGACGTTTTTACCGAAGGTTCGTTAGCGAGCTATTGTTACAATCTGAAAACAATCGAAATCGCGCCGGAGAGCGCCGCGTTTAAAAACGTCGACGGCGCCGTGTTAAGTAAAGACGGCAAAACGCTTTACTGGGTTCCCGGTCGACGGGGTTTGACCGAATACGTCGCGCCGGACGGCGTCGAAACGATCGCCGCCAACGCGTTCAACGGCTTTATGCGCTTGGAAACGATTCGCTTGCCGAACGGTTTGAAGACGATTGCGCGCGACGCGTTCAACGGCTGTCATAAACTGACGACGATAACGATTCCGGCGAGCGTCGTCGAGATCGACTCGACCGCTTTTCGCGCAAGTGCTTCCGCGAAAACGTTTAACGTCGAAGCGGGGAACGCGACGTTTAAGGTTGTCGACGGCGCGCTGGTCAAGGGGGACGGAGAAAAGGTTTACGAACCGCCGAGAACGCTTCAGTTAAGCGTCCCGCTGTAACGAACGCAAAGAAAAACGGCGACTTGGCGCGAAGGCTAAGTCGCCGTTTTTTTAACGGTTAATCGCCGTCGTAAAAGGGAAAAGACCGACGTTTACTCGGCGTCGCGTTCCCAAAGGAAGCGGTAATTGAAGCGGCGATTCGGCGCCGTGTCGCCCGCAGTGCAGAGCGAAATCGGGTCGACCAGCTCCGTCGGATTGTCGCTCCATTTGAAGTCGAGCGCGAGTTGAGCGCCGGTCGCGCCGACGAGAGCGCGCGGAACGCGAACGACGAGGCGGTTCTTTTCGACGTAATAATCGGTCTTCGCGACTTCCTTCCAAGCGCCGCCGTTTTCGGCGTTTGCGTCCGCAACCCATTGACAAATCGTCGTTTGCGTTTCGTCGACGACGCTCTTATTGACAAGATAATCGTACCCGAACCAACCGGTTTGCGCGTTCTTGTCCGCGTCGAGGAAGAGGAGCGCCCAGTTCTTGTCGGTCGACGCCGTCCAATCGCTCGCCGCTTCCGCGAAGAAATAAAGGTTCTCCGCGTCGACGCCGACTTTCGCCGTCGCAAAGTCGTTGCGGCCCGTTTGGTCGACGTAATGCAAACCGGCGTAACCCTTTGCGTCGCGCCAAGCGACGTCGCCGAGCGTGTCGCGGTACTCGACCGAAAGCGCGTCCCAACCGGCCAGCGGCGCGTTTTTGTCGAACGAAATTTCGCCGCGGTTCGTCGGAATCGGGCGCGCGCCCTTGTAGCGCCGGATATTTTGCGCCGTCTGCATATAATAGTTGTCGGTATAGCCGCCCTTCATCGGTTGAACGCAGCGGTTGAACTCGGCGTTGTACTGGTCGACGAAGAAATATGTCGCCTTGTCGCCGCGACGCATAAAGTTCATCGCTTTAAGGACTTCCGGCGTGTGATACTTGCCCGCCGTCCATTCGTTCCAGTCGTTGATGTAAAGGAACTGCGGGTTCGCGGCGAGGGCTTCGTCCCAACGCTCTTGGTAGTAAATCCCGTAACCTTCGGGGTTTTCGACCGTTTTGCCGAGCCAAGGCACGAAGGTCGGAACCGGTTCGTCGCGCTCGTCCAGTTTCGGCTCTAACGTATTGCGCGACCAAGACTTGCCGACCAAACTGGACGGGTGTTGCGCCGGGGTAACCGCCGCCTGTTCGCGAACGCCGTTGTGCGTCGAAACGAGGTCGGCCGGGTTCATATCGCGAACGCGCTTGTCGCATAAGTCGTACCCGAACGACCACTTATCTTCCGTTCCGACGAAGCGTTCGCCGTTCCATTCGTAATAGCCCCACCACATCGCGCGGAGGGTGAAGAAGTCCTTAACCTCTTGCGAATAATCGGAATAGAACTCTTCCGTGTAAGCCGGGTCGCCGTAATGCGGGTGATTTTCGTCGGTTTTCGCGGCGGCGTCGTACTTCGGATTGCGCGACTTAATACCGCGACGGTTCGCGTCGACGTCCGGCGTCGGATTGTAAAGGAGGAGCGGCTTGCCGTCCCAATAGAACCATAAGTCTTGGTATTTCGGCGTTTTATAGTAGGCCTCGTAAAGGCTTTCGACGACCGCGATCGATTCGCCGTTGAACGACCAGAAGCAGAATTTCGGGACGCGGTTCCCTTCGTCGCGCATCTTTTGCATCGTCTTGAAGAGAACTTCCCATTCGTCCCAATAGCGAACGGCGTTCGTTACGTCGAGGATAATCAGGTCGACGCCGGCGTCCGCGAGTTGCGACATATCGCGGCGAATGACGTACTCGTCTTGGCTGAGGAAGTAGCCGACTTCCGGCTCGCCCCAGTGATAAGAACCGGCGTTGGCCCAAGCCGGATGGTTGGCGTCGAGCCGCGCTTCCGGATGTTCGCTCAAAATGCGGGTAACGTCGTACTTGAACGGCGCGTCGGGGCCGCCGGGGAGCGTCGCTAAGTTCTGCGTGTGCCAAGTGATGTAAAAAATCCCGACGACGCGGCGCTGGTCGTTTTTGACCGGGCCGACTTCCTCGAACGTCGGAGTTTGCCGCCCGAGCGCGTCGGTCGCGACCCAAGTATCGGCGAAGAGGTCGCGACCGGCGTCGGCGCTTTGGTTGTTTTCGGAAAGATAGGCGGTTAGGGGGTTTTGTTGGGAATCGGCGACTTGCGATGATTGCGCCGGTTGCGCGGGTTCGGCGGCGGGGGCGAGGGACGCAAACGTCAGCGGCGCGGCGGTCAAGAGGGACGCTAACGTCGCCAAGCGAGCGGAACGCGACGGTCGAAGCGAGGAAAGGGAACGCGACATAAAAACTCCGTTAAAATGCGGAAAATAGGAAGGGGAAAGGGGAAGACGCAAAATGCGACGGCGGCGCGAAGGGGCGAAAACGTCGAATTTGCGCAAGGCGGAGCGCGCGAAAAAACGCTCCGTTTCCCGTTATTATGACGGCCGGTCGGCGGAAAATCAAGCGTTCGCGGAAAATTTTTAAAAATTTTTTGGCGCGGCGTCGAACGTTAAAGTTTCGCTCTTTTGCGCGCCTTGTTTAACCGTCGCGACCGTTCGTTTGCGCGGGAAAATATCGGGAAATTTGCGAATTTTCTCGAGTTTGAAGATGTTTTTGCGGACGCTTTCCGATACTATGGGATACGGGCGAACGCGCTTCCGACGAGACCGAAACGGCGCTTTTTTGGGCGAAATTTCGGTCGAACGGTTGAAAATCGTCTTCCCAAAACGGGAAAAAGTTGGTATCGTGTTCGCAACTGGAACGGGCGCCGGAGCGCGTCGGGGTTCCGCTTTGCGTCGAAGGTCGGCGCGACGAAGGAAGAACGTTGGTTAAGGGATTTTGGGCAATGGAAGAGCAAGCGACGGCGCCTGCGGCGAACGAAATCGAACAAATTTGGTTCGACTATAAGAGCGATCCGAGCAATTACGAACTGCGCAACGCGTTGATCGAACGGTATATGCCGATCGTGCGCCGTCGCGCCGAGCGGATTCGGGCGAAGCTGCCGAACGAAATCGAACTCGACGACTTGATTAGCGCCGGTTCGTTCGGGCTCATCGACGCGGTGTCGGCTTACGACCCGGGACGCGGCGTCAAATTCGAGACGTTCTGCATTCCGCGCGTGCAAGGCTCGATGCTGGACGAGTTGCGCTCGCTCGACTGGGCGCCGCGGATGGTGCGCTCGAAGGCGACGAAACTTAACGAAGCGTACAAGGTGTTGGAAGGGAAGTACGGGCGCCGTCCGTCCGAAGAGGAGTTGGCGGAGTTCCTCGAACAGCCGCTCGACGAAGTGCGCAAAACGATCGTCGATTCGCACCGCGTCAACGTCGCCAGCTTGGACAAGAAATGGCAAGACCAATCGGGGGACAACGACGTTACCGAGATGGACGTCATTCCGGACAAGCGCGGCGAAGACCCGACCGAGCGTCTCGAACGCGCCGAGCTGATTCGCGTCTGCACGAAGGGGCTCAGCAAAAGCGAACGCTTAATTATTATCCTGTATTACTTTGAAGAGTTGACGATGAAGGAAATCGGCGCGACGCTCGACCTCAGCGAAAGCCGCGTCAGCCAAATGCATTCCGCGATCGTCCAGCGAATGAAGAAGCTGAATTATCACCGCCGTTACGAACTGTAATCGACGGGAAAACGCGAGCCGCCGCGAGCGCAAACGTCGAGCGCGCGTCGGTTGCGTTAACGACGCTGCAAACGTTAACAAACGCAAACGCAAAACGCCGAAAGAGCCGGGAAGTCGAAGAGTCGACGAACGGCTTTTTCGGCGTTTTGGCGTTTCTTGGGCGACGGCGACAGGGCGGCGAGCCCGGCGTTTCGGCGCGTTTACGGCTCTTCGTCGAAGAGAATTTCGTTCGGATTGTCGCCGCCGAAAATGCGTTTAACGACCGCTTCCGGGCGCCAGTCGAGGCTATATTCTTCCGCGGGAATCGGTTCCGCGCCGGTAAAACCGTTCGCTTCGAACCAGCGCGCAAACCGCTCCGACGTAATGTAAGTTGCGCCAAGACTGCCTTTAAGGGTGAAAATATCGGTTCCGTCCCAAGACTCTTCGTCGACAAGCAACCGAGGAAGAACGCGAACGCGGCAGGTAAGACAGTAGGGACATTTCGGTTCGCCGTCTTTATAAAAAACGGTTTCCGAACGGCGATGGTCGACCGTCGCGCGGTTTTCCGCCGCATACGTTAAATAATAAACGGGCGGCTCCGGAAGATTCTTGCGGCGTATTCTGTTGGCTTTCTTGACCTTAACAACGGAAACGGGCCCCGCGAAAGTTAGCCCGGTCAAGCCCGACGCTTCGAACGATTCTTTAAACTTCTCGGAAGTCAAGAAGTTCGAGCGCAAAACGACGTCGGCGAACGTCGGCGCGTACAATACCAATTCCGTTTCGTAAGGCGGAACGCGGCGCCCCCCGGCGAACCAACTTCCGCAAACCGGGCAACGCGTCGGCTCTTCCCAATGTTCCGGCGAACCGTCGCTCGGATGTTCTTCCATATCCGGATAATCGGAATTTTGAAATTTTTTGTATTCGGGATCGTAAAAATCCGGCGTTTCCTCCAAAACGTAAAATTTCATCGGAAGCCCTTTCGAAGAAATGCGTTGCGTTGCGAACGTAAGAAAGAAAAAAGCCTAAAAGCCTAAAACGGCGACGAAGGAAACGACGCCGCGTTCGCGAAAGAACGCGGAACGCGGCGCCGCTTAACCGCTTCTCGTAAAAGCGTTAAGGCGTTAAAAATCGCTTAAAATCGTTTACTTTTGGAACGCCGATTCGACCGGGACGCCGCGCCAAGCCTGCGGTCGCGGAGCGCCGAGCGCCCAAGCGATCGTCGCGGCGACGTCGAAGTGAACGACGACGTCCTTAATTTCGCCCGGCTTAACCCCTTGTCCGTAAAGGATAAACGGCACTTCCATATGCTCCATAACGCCGTCGCCGTGCCCCTTGCCGGTGCCGCCGTGGTCGGACGTGAAGATAACGAGCGTGTTTTTCATCATGTCGCGCTTTTCGAGTTCCGCGAGGAGCTTGCCGACGTAATCGTCGATCGTCGTCAGCATCTTTTGATATTCCGGCGTCCCCCAACCGATCCCGTGCCCGACGCTGTCCGGTTCGCTGAAATAAACGAACGCGAAGGTCGGGTTTTTGTCGAATTGTTCGAGCGCGCCTTCGAAAACGGCCGGGTCGCCCTTGACGGAGCGGTCGTCGGCGACGGCGGTTTTATCGTACAGATAGCCGATTCCGTCCCAAGAGTAAATCGAAGTCGAGACGATTTCCGGGTTCGCGTCCTTCAACACCTTGTAAATACAGGGGAAACGACCGTTTTCGTTGACGTAAATCGGCGGCAGGTCGGGCTTTTTGCTCCCCCAAGTGCGGTAGCCGTGCATTTCGGACGGCGCGCCGGCGATTTGCGTTTCCCAGTTGATCGCGCTCGACGACGGGAGAACGCTGCGCATATGAAGCGTCCAAGCGCCGCCGTCGCGGAGTTTGCGAAGGTTCGGGAGTTCGTCCCAATTCACGTAGTGCGAGCCGAACCCGTCCGAGCCGATCCAAATGACGCGCTCGACGCCGACCGGCGATTTTTGAGCGTCTTGAGCAAACGACGCGACCGCGCCGACGACGAGGAAAAGAGCCGCAAACGTCGCGGCGACAATACTTTTGCGCATAACGAAACCCTTTCTAGCAAGCTCGACCTCGGACGGCGAACAAGACGCGTCGACGCCGACGGTCGAAACGAGCGGAACGAAAAAAAACGGCGAACCGTTGGAACGCGAGCGTTGTAAACGTTGAAAACGGAGGGGTTGCGGTCGGACGCCGTCGCGCTCCCGCCTCCGCCCCGACGTTATTATAACGCGGTCGCAAGACGATTTCAACCAAAAAACGGGGAAATAAACGGAAAAAATAGAGGTTTTTAAAAAAACGACGATAAAAACGTGGCCGTGTTAAACGGCGCGGAGACGGTTCCCCTTGACACGAACGGTGAAAGGAATAAAATGTCAAAAATGTCGCGAATGATCGGCGGCGTCGCGTCGTCTTCGTTTCGCCGGAACGAAAACATCTCGGATAAAAACGGTAAATTATGAGAACTAAACGTGTTGTCGATTTTTTAGGAGCGTTGTTCGGCGTCGTTTTGACCGCGCCGATTTGGTTTGTCGTCGCGATTTTGGTGCGTTGGAAGTTGGGCTCTCCGGTGATCTACTCGCAGCCGCGTCCCGGGTTGAACGGAAAAATCTTTTATATTAAAAAGTTCCGTACGATGACTAACGAGACGGACGAAAACGGCGTTCTACTTCCCAACGAAATGCGCAAAACGAAATTTGGCTCTCTCTTACGTTCGACAAGTTTGGACGAATTGCCGGAGTTGCTCAACGTTCTTAAAGGCGAGATGAGCTTGGTGGGGCCGCGACCGCTCCGCGTCGAGTATTTGCCTCGTTATTCGAAGGAACAAGCGCGTCGACACGACGTTCCGCCGGGGGTTACCGGTTGGGCGCAAGTTCGCGGACGCAACAATCTTACGTGGGAAGAAAAGTTTAAGCTCGACGTGTGGTATGTCGACAACCGTTCGCTTTGGCTCGACCTGAAAATCATTTTTATGACGATTTATAAAGTGATTAAACGCGAAGGCGCCGACAATATCGCGACCGGCGAAGGAGCTTTCTTGGGGAACGCGGTCGAAACGTCGTCGACGAACGACGAGCAAAACGCCGAAACGACGGAAAAAAGCGCTTGATCGTAAGAAACAGGAGAAAAGGGAAATGCGTTATTGCGTTTGGAACGCCGCGTCGAGCGTAACCGTCGACGATATTTTGGCTTACGTTAAAACGTTGGACGCGTCGATGAATCCGCCGCTCGCGAATTACGGGATCGATTTTCCTGTTTTCGTGAAGAAAATGACCGATTTGGGCGTCGTTTTATTGGCGTTGGACGACGAAAACCGAATTGCCGGAATGTTTGCGTTCTACTGTTACGATGAATCGCAAAACGGCTTTTGCACTTGGTTTGGAGTTCGAAGCGATTGTCGCGGTCGCGGCGTCGGAACAATGTTGCGCGAAGAGTGCTTTCAGATTCTTAAAGCGCGCGGTCGTAGATATTTCCGTATTCGAACGTCGACGGCTTCGTTGATCGCTTCGTTGACCAAACGATACGGCGCCGTCGTCGAGAGTCGCGAAACGGTCGCCGGCGTTGAAAAGTCGATGATGTTAATCGATTTGAACGCGGTCGAGTTGGGCGAATCGAAGGCAACGTTCGAAATGAGCGAGCCGTAACGATTCGCGCGACCAGCGTTTGCGAGTCCCCCGATTTTTATGAGGAGAGCGTCGAAGAACGTTCTCCTTTTTTTATCCCCTTGTTTTTGCTGCATTGTGAAGTAATGTGGGAAACGAAAAGCGAAAGACGCGGCGCCGATAACTGACGTCGTTCCATTCTTAAAAAATAAGCGGCGTTCGAAACGTTTTACGCGACGTCGCCCTTGTTGGCGAAAAAATTCGGACGAACGCCGAGGGGAGTCGCCGCGACTTGTCGGAGTTCTTTTAACGTTTTAACGAGAAAAGCGGCGCCGCGTCGATTGCTTGGCGTTAATATGCGTCGTTTTTCTGTTCTAAGACGATTAATTCAAGTTTGTTAAACGAAATCAAATTAAAGACGTCGCGTTGTAGTAAAAAAAGAGAAAAAAACTTGTTTTTCGATAAAACGCTACTTGACGTCGCTAGATTTGGCGTTTATAATAAGCGCGACGTCGCGAGACGCCGTTCGGCGCTTTTGGCCAAATCTGCCTCAACCTTTCGGCGTCGGCGGGCGGTTTCGCGACGGCGCGTCGCGGCGTTCGCCTTCGTCGGCTTTCCGATTTGAGAGGTCCGGAGAGCGGGCGGGGCGGGCGTCCGCGGCGCGCGACTTTTTTCGCTTCTTTTTTGTTCTCGTTTTCAGGGCGTTTTCTTGGGACGGGGCGAACTTGCGGCGCGGCGGTTTGGCGGGAGTTTAAACGGCTCGGTTTGGCCGGAAATGTCGGAAATCTCGGCGAATTCGACGGCGCGAACGTCGGCGACGGCGGCTTGAAGCGCGGCGCTTTTTCGGACGTTTTTAACGCGGCGGGGGTTTCCAAATCTCGTTTTCGGAGTATAATAACGAAGATTAGCGAGCGTTTCCCGCCCCTCGGACGGCGAAACGGGCCGTCGCCGTTTTGTGTTCGGCGCTCGGTCGTCGAAGAAACCCGTCCTCGCGCAAAATCCTCTTCAATATTTTGAGGTTATCCGATGTTGAAAGTCGTTCTTCCCGACGGTAATGAAAAAAGTTTCGAAAATCGCGTTCGTCCGATCGACGTCGCCGCTTCGATCGGCTCCGGCTTGGCCAAAGCGACGGTCGCCGCGGTCGTTACGACGCCCGACGTTTGCGACGACGCCGGAAATCCGGTCGCCCAAACGATTTCCGCTTCCGAATTTTTGCCGGAGTCGGGAACGGTCGAACTGCGCCTCTTGACGAAAAAAGACGCCGAAGCGCTCGACATTATGCGCCACTCCTGCGCTCACGTGATGGCGCGCGCCGTCATGCGCCTTTACGAAAACGTCCAACTCGCGTTCGGGCCGACCGTCGAAAACGGCTTCTATTACGACTTCTGGAAGGAAGAGCCGTTCACGGAAGACGATTTCGCGAAGATCGAAGCCGAAATGGTGAAGATTATCAAAGAGGACGAGCCGTTCGAACGCATCGAAATGAGCCGCGACGAAGCGATCGCGTTGCTTAAAGGCGCCGGTCAAACGCTGAAAGTCGAACACCTCGAAACCGGCCTCGGCGAAGAGGATACGGTCTCGTTCTACCGTCAAGGCGAGTTCCTCGACCTCTGCCGCGGGCCGCACATTCCGTCGCCGAAATTCATCGGGGCGTTCAAGATTATGTCGACCTCCGCCGCGTACTGGAAGGGCGACGCGAACAACCAAAGCCTTCGCCGCGTTTACGGGACGGCGTTTTTCGACAAGAAAGAACTCGACGCCTACCTGACGCAGCTCGAAGAAGCGAAAAAACGCGACCACCGCGTCCTCGGGAAGCGGCACGAACTCTTTATGGTCGACCCGAAAGTCGGCGCCGGGCTCGTCGTTTGGCTTCCGAAGGGCGCTATCGTTCGTCGCGAACTCGAAAACTTCCTTTACCAAGAGTTGCTCAAGCGCGAATATCAGCCGATGTACTCGCCGGTCATCTGCCGAGTCGAGCTGTTCGAAACGTCCGGGCACTACCCGTATTACGCCGACAGCCAATTTCCGCCGATGGAAGTCGACGGCGGCGACCGCTACTTGCTTCGTCCGATGAACTGCCCGCTGCACGTTTCCGTTTACGACTCGAAACCGCGCAGTTATCGGGAGTTGCCGTTGCGCTTGGCGGAATTCGGGAACGTTCACCGCTTCGAACAATCGGGCGAACTCAACGGCTTGACGCGCGTCCGCGGCTTCACCCAAGACGACGCGCACATCTTCTGCACCGAAGAGCAAGTCGAACAAGAGTTTAAGAACTGCGTCGACATGACGCTGATGGTCTTGCGCACGATGGGCTTCGAAGATTACGAAGTTCGCCTGAGCTTCCGCGACTGGACGAGTTCGAAATACGTCGGCGACCCGGAAAACTGGAAGAAGGCGCAAGACGCGCTCGAACGAGCGTGCCGCGAAATGAACTTGCCGAAGCTGGAAGTCGTCGAGGGCGAAGCGGCGTTTTACGGCCCGAAAGCGGACTTCGTCGTCCGCGACTGCCTGGGCCGCAAGTGGCAGCTCGGGACGATTCAGCTCGACTACAACCTGCCGTCGGCCGACCGTTTCGACCTGAAATACATCGGCCCGGACGGCGAGCTTCACCGTCCGGTGATGATTCACCGCGCGCCGTTCGGTTCGTTCGAACGCTTCACCGGCATCTTGATCGAACACTTTGCGGCGGCGTTCCCGACGTGGTTGGCGCCGGAGCAAGTTCGCATTCTCACGATCAGCGAAAAGTTCGACGATTACGCGAAGCAAGTGCAAAAACGCATGCGCGAAGCCGGTTTGCGCGTCTCGTGCGACCTGCGTTCGGAAAAGATCGGCGCGAAGATTCGCGACGGTCGCAACGATTTGATTCCGTATCTTTGCGTCGTCGGCGCGAAGGAAGCGGAGAGCGACTCGGTCGGCGTTCGCGGCCGCAAACAAGGCGAGATGGGCGCGATTCCGGTCGAAACGTTTATCGCCGACGTGAAAGCGGAGATCGCGGAACGCCGCCGTTAATCGACGTCGCGTTGAAAACGAAACGGCGTAAACTCGGCGGTTAAGCGGTTTGCGTCGTTGGAAAAAGAGAAAACGTCGAGCGGATTTCGGTTCGCTCGGCGTTTTTTTGTCGCCGCTCAAACGCGTTCGACGCTTGGTCGCGCGACGTCGGCAAGCGCGCTTTTTGCGTTTTCCTCTTTTTTTCCCGCTCCTTGGGGGGCGCGTCGGCGACTTTTTTCGCTTTTTTTCGTTTTTTTCTCTTCTTCTTTTTGCTTGCTTTAGACTTGGCGCGGCGTTATACTAACGGTATTGAATAAAGCGTTCGCGACGCGGGCGTCGGAACGCGATTTTCAAAAACGTTGAAACCGAGGAGGAAACGCAATGTCGGACGACGCCAAAAAAGAAGCGGCGAAACTCAAAAGCGCCTTGACGCGCCGCCTTAAAAAGCTGTTCGCGCAAACCTTGGAACCGCTGGGGTTGGTAAAAACAAGAGGGCAAGAATGGGAACGCGCGACGAACACGATGCGTCAATTTTGTCTCTTTCGCTTCATCAACGGTCGCTGTTTAGCCGTCGAATACGGTTATTGTAAGGTTTCCCGTTTTGATTCCTGCGTCGACTGCTGGGCGAACGCTCCGCAAGACGCGGCGACGCAAGAGACGCTAACCCGTTTTAAAACGGCTTTTAAAGAATGGGAGAAATCCGGCGCTATATTGGATATGACGCAGACGAGTTTGCCCTATCCGCCGCAAGACGAAGAGGAGATCGAAAAAATTTTAACCGACGTCGAACCGGTTTTGCGCGACGCGACGGCTTATTTTCTCAACTATCCCGAAACGAGCGACCTTTTGCGCGCGTACGAGGCCGGGCGCGTCGAGAAAAAGGTGTTTTCGTTCGGAGCCGACCGGCTCTGGCAAGATTTTTATCTTGCGCTAGAGTATTATCGAATCGGCGCTTACGCGAAAGCCGCGGAGGCGTTCGAAGAGGCGTCGCGAGGTTCGGAGCGATGGGGGAGCTGGGTTTGGGACGTTTTCGACCGGGATAATGTTAACTTGTTAGCGGTAGACGCCGCGCGAATCGGCGCCGATTGTATGCGCCGTCGCGCCGAATCGCAAGGGAAAGCGGGCGAGTAAGCGCGACTCGGCGTCGATAAAATAAAACGACGCGACGTCGTTAGACGGTGTTTACGCGGAGTCGACGTTGAAAAACGACGCGGCGTCAATTCGTTGAAGCGACAAGAAGTAATTAACGCCGCGACGCTTCGAAGTTTACTCGGCGTCGTCGGCGTTTTTTCGTTGAAAATTTCGTCGAAAATTTTGACGCGTCGTCGGTCGACGGTTTCGCTTTAAGTCGAGCGACGGCGGAGGTTGCGGCGTCAGAAGTCGCGCGGTTTCAGCGCTTGGTAAACGCGTTCGAACTCGTCGTTCGAGTTGAATTGGACGACGAGCTTGCCCTTGCCCTTGTCGTTCGACGTCAGTTTCACCTTCATTCCGAGCCAAGTGCGGAACTGTTGCTCGAGGTCGCGAACGCGCGGGCTAACTTCCGGTTTCGCAACGGGTTTCTTGCCGGCGTCGGGGGGAAGGAAGTCGGCGCCGTCCAAAAATTCTTGAACGATCTTCTCCGTTTGACGGACGCTCAAACGCTCGTCGACAACGCGTCGCGCCAATTCGAGTTGATCCCATTCTTCGAGCGGAAGGAGCGCCCGGGCGTGTCCTTGCGTCAGTTCGCCGCGACGCACCGACGTTTGAATCTCTTCCGGCAAGTCGAGCAATCGCAACAGGTTCGAAACGGTCGAACGGTCGAGGTCGAGGCGTTTGGCGAGTTCGTCGTGCGTCCCGCCGTATTGGTCGAGGTAATTGCGGAACGCGACGGCTTTTTCGATCGCGTTTAAGTCTTTGCGCTGAATGTTTTCCGTCAACGCGAGTTCGGCGGTCGTTTGGTCGTCGACGTCGAGCAAACAGGCGGGAACTTTCGTCCAACCGGCGAGTTTCGCGGCGCGGTAACGGCGTTCCCCGGCGACGATTTCGAAGCGTTCGCCCTTGCGGCGCAAGACGATAGGTTGAATCATCCCGTGTCGCTTGACGCTGGCGGCGAGTTCCTCCATCTCCGCTTGGTCGAAGTCGACGCGCGGCTGGAACGGGTTGCGGTCGATCAGGTCGAGCGGGACTTCGGAGGCGGCGCGACCGACGGCGAAGGCGTCGACGACGCGTTCTTTTTCGTCTTCGGCGACGTCGACGGCGGTTCGCGTCGGGCTCGGCGTCGGCGACGTCGGGAAGGGAACGGTCGCCGGAGCGTCGGAAACGGCGGCGTCGAGGGCGCTTAGCGTCGTTTCGGCGGGCGCGGAAGCGGCGGAAGTCGCGGCGTTCGAAGCGTTGGCGTTCGCGGACGAGGCGACGTCGATTACGGCGGTCGAGCCGAATTCCGACGCGTCGACGGCGACCGGTTGCGCGGCCGGGACGGCGCCCAAAAGGGATTGGAGCCCTCGACCTAAACGTTTTTCTTTAGACACGTTCCAAAACCTCCATACAAAGTTCGATGTAAGCGCGCGCTCCTCGCGAACGGGGCGCGTAATCGACGATCGATTTTCCGTGACTCGGCGCTTCGCTGACGGCGACGTCGCGAGGTATCGTCGTTTTGAAGACGATTTCGCCGAAAAATTCGCGCACTTCTTGCTCCACTTCCCGGGTTAGTTCCAAGGTCGGGTCGCACATCGTCAACGCGACCCCGCCGTATTGAAGCGCGGCGCCGGGACGACGCATCGCCTCGCCGATCACCTCGATCATTTGGACGAGACCTTCCATCGCGAAATATTCGCATTGGATCGGCGTCAACACTTCCGACGACCAAGCGAGCGCGGCGCGAGTCAGCGGCCCGAGAGACGGCGGGCAGTCGATGAGGACGAAGTCGTACCCCTGCGTTTCGCGAGCGAGTTGGCGCGTCATCCGTTGGAAGCGGTTCGGGTCGTCCGCGGCGGCCAAGCGCTCGACGTCGCCGAAACGACGGCAGCCGGGGAGAACGTCGAGAAGCGGCGTCGAAGCGCGGAGCGTTTCGCGAATCGGCGTTCCGAGAACGAGCGGGTGGCGCGGCGTCGGGTCGAAACCGAGACCGCTCGTCGCGTTGCATTGCGGGTCGAGGTCGATCAGCAACGTGCGGGAACCGGCGCGCGCGAACCCGGCGGCGAGGGAAATCGCCGTCGTCGTTTTGCCGACTCCGCCTTTTTGATTGGCGACGCTGATAACTCGAACCATTGCGCGAAAATGCTTTCCGTAGCGGTAACGCCGCGTTTTTATTGTTTTTGGATTTATGACGACGGAAATCGCGCCGCGTCGCGAAAACGTCGGCGGCGACGCGGCGGTTTCGCTTTCTCGGGGGGAGTATAACAGGAACCGGCGTTTGACGGAACGGCAATTTCTAAATTTTTTTCGGAAGCGGAGCGGAAGAAAACGGCGACCGCGGCGGGAAAGCGATAAAATCGGCGTTCGCGCGGAAAGAAAACTTGACGCGACGGCGTTTCTTTTTTATACTGTCGGCGTTATTATTATCGGCGCGACCGTTAAAGTCGAGGTTGTCGGGACAAACGGTCGACCGGAAAGTTAAGAACAACCGCTGCAACCGTCGCGTTCGGCGCAATCGCTTGAAACGACGGAGAATTTTGGTCGACGATGGACGCAAAACGCTCGCCGCGCTCGATTTTCGAGTCGAGTTTGGAAATCAAATGTCTCTTTTTTTTCGGCGTCGCGCTCGCGATCGTTATTTTGATTAGCGTTCTTTTATATTATAAGGCGACAAAATCGCAAGTCGAAGCGCAAAATCCTTTGATGGGGAAATTGTTGAGCGAACGCGAATTTTTGTTGATGCATATCAAAGGACTGACTTCCGAAAAGACGAAAGACGGTTCTCCCGGCGGCGGAAACGGGGCCGATTTGAACGATTTTATCGATTCGATGGCCTCGCTGAGCGAAGAAATCGGCGGTCAAACGGAGCGCGCTCGCTTTGAAACGCGTCTCATTCGAATGCGAAGCGGTTCGTCGGCGTTCGGTTCCGGCGATTCCGTCGATTGGGCCGACTCGCCGGACGGGCCGCGGGACGAGTTCGAGCGGAAATTGATCGACGAACTTTTGACGGCCGCGCCCAACGGGGAAGACGCCGGCCAAAATCGCGCGATCGAGCGAACGGACGACGACGGACGTTACCATTATTATCAGCCGTTGCGCGTCGACCGCTCGTGTTGGAATTGCCATCGCGAAATTATGGGGGACGCGTCGATCGATTTGGGCGCGCCGCTCGGGGTCGTGCAGGTAACGATTCCGGAGCCGCCGGCGAACAAGGAGCGAGCGCGGCTTTGGACGCTTTTGCTCGGCGGCGCGATCGTCGTCGCTTTCTTGGGGCTGATCGCGTTTTACGTCGTCATTCGCTTGGCGATCGTGAAACCGTTGCGAAGTTTGCGCGAAGTCAGCGAGGCGATCGGACGCGGCGACGTGTCGAAACGCGTGGAATTGCGCACCGGCGACGAGTTCGAAGCCCTCGGCGCGGCGTTTAACCAAATGATAAAATATTTGGTGGCGACGCACGAAAAGTTAAGGATACTTAACTCGCAGTTGGAGAACAAAGTCGACGAATTAGCGCAGCTGAACTGGCAACTTTACGAGATGAACCGCGTGAAGTCGGACTTTATGGCGACGATGAGCCACGAATTGCGCACGCCGCTCAACAGTATTCTCGGATTTAGCGACGTGTTAAGCTCGATTCAAACGCTCGACGAAAAACAAAAACGTTACGTTAATAATATTAATAAATCGGGAAGGTCGCTGTTAAATATGATTAACAACGTTCTCGATTTGGCGCGCGTCGACGCCGGGCTTCTGCAAGCGCAGGTAAGCGAATTTCGCGTCGAGGCGGTCGTTTTGGCGCAGTGCGATATGGCGAAACCGCTCGTCGATAAGAAGAATCTCGAGTTGACGACGCAATTTGCGGAAAATTTGCCGAAAATGCGCCAAGACGAAGCGCGGATTCAGCAGATTTTAAACAATTTGCTCTCGAACGCGATCAAGTTCACTCCGGAGGGCGGGCGAATTCAGGTCGTCGTCGACCGCGTCTTCCGCGCTCCGCTTTATCCGCGAGCGTTCGGCGGCGGAACAAACGAGCCGATACCGTTTATGGAAATGAAGGTGATCGACTCCGGCGTCGGCGTCGCGTTGGAGGATCGACAGATTATCTTCGAGAAATTCCGGCAAGGAAAGAGCGCGACCGAAGGAAATATGATGACGCGCGAATACTCCGGAAGCGGACTCGGACTGTCGATCGTAAAGGAGCTTTGCAAGTTGCTCGAAGGCGAGGTAACGCTCGAAAGTCAACCGGGGTTCGGGAGCGTTTTCATCGTTTCGCTTCCGTGGGAGCTGAATTTGTCGGTTTTAACGGAATCGCCGATTAAAGCGGAAATCGATTCCTTCGCAAAAGCGGGCGTGGGACGCAAAACCGGAACGCATCCGCGCGAAGAAAAGTGAAGCGAGAAAAGGGAAGGCGTGCGTCGCGTCGAACGCGCTAAAAGACGTTTTCTGTAAAGGAAGAGAACGTCTTTTAGCGCGTTTGCTTTTTAAAATAACGTAAAATAAAGAAACGAGGAAAAATAAGAAATTTTTGACGACGAATAGCCGACGCCAAGGGGATGAGCGTTCGTTAAAGCGTATTAATAGATAAAGGGGAAAATTTTCCAGTCGAGCGATTAAAACGAGGCGCGCGAAAACAAAAAAGCGTCGCGTAAACGGCAAAAATCGGGAAAAAATGGAAGGCCGCCCGCGCGGCTCCTTGACTTTTTCGCCGTTTGCTGTATTATAGACGGTAAAATTGCGTTCTTCCGCCGAATGTCCGCCGAACCGACTTGCGACCGCGAGCGGCGGCGTTCCGCAAAGCGCGCCGCGACGGAAAGATAGCGCGCCGAAATAATCGTTAAAGTTGGAAAAACCTAGCGACGACGCTTGAAAAAAGGGCGACGTATTCGTCAAAGATTCGGTTTTTATGTTTGACTTTGCGCAATTTTAAAATTATAATAGACGCGGCGTCTTGAGTTTGGCTCGGGCGTTGTTTGGCATAAAGTGCGTCGACGGTTCGAACGGCAACCTCGACTCGATAACGTTAGTTTGTTGAAAGTAACGGCATGAATCCCGAAGAAGTGTTGCGTATTGTCGAACAAATCCACCTTGCGCGTAAGATCGACAAAGAAACCGTTTTTGTCGGCGTCGAACAAGCGCTTGTGATCGCGGCGCGCAAACATAGCGACGCCGGCGACGACGCGAACGTCGAAGTTTATATCGATCGTCAAACGGGCGAAATCAACGCGTATCGGGACAACGTGCCGCTGACGCCGGAAGAAATCGCCGAACGCATCGGCGCTCAAACGGCCAAACAAGTGATTATTCAAAAGATTCGCGACGCCGAACGCGACGCGATTTACGACGAATACGCTCCGCAAGTCGATCAGTTGATCGTGGGGAAAGTGCATCGCAACGAAGGCGGCGCGACGTTGGTCGCGTTGCCGAACGTCGAAGCGATTCTGCCGCACTCTGAAAAAATTCCGGGCGAAACGCTGCACGTCGGCGATCGCGTTCGTTTTTTGGTCGCCGAAGTGCGCAAGGCCGGGTCGAAGGTGAAGGTGATTTTGAGCCGTTCGCGTCCCCTCCTTGTTCGCCGACTTTTCGAGCAAGAAGTGCCGGAAATCGTCGAGGGCGTCGTTGAAATTAAAGAAGTTAGCCGCGAACCGGGGCATCGCGCGAAAATCGCCGTCGCCTCGAACGACCCGCGAATCGACTTGGTCGGCGCTTGCGTCGGCGTTCGCGGCGCGCGCAGTCGCAACGTAACCGAAGAACTTAACGGCGAGCGGGTCGACGTCGTTCCGTGGAGCGAAGATCCGGCGCAATTCATTCAATCGGCGTTGAAACCGGCGGTCGTCGACGAGGTGATTTTGTGCCCGATGTTGGGGCGCGCGATCGTTCTCGTGCAACGCGACCAACGCTCCTTGGCGATCGGTCGTCGCGGGCAAAACGTCCGTTTGGCCAGCAAACTTTGCGGTTGGGACGTCGATATTATGACGCGCGACGAATTGGACGAAATGCTCGCGAAGGCGATGGAAGCGTTCGTGCAAATCGAAGGCGTTACGCGCGATTTGGCCGACCAACTCGTCGGCGAAGGCGTTTTGTCTTACGACGACCTTTCTATCGTCGAAACCGACGATTTGGTCGAGCTGGGCGGTTTGACCGAAGAGCAAGCGCTCGCGATCGCCGACGAAGCCGAACGTCGCGCGGAGGCCGCCGACGATTTGGCGCGCGTCGACGGCGTCTCGCGAGAAATGGCCGAACGTTTGGTCGGCGGCGGCGTTTCGTCTTACGAAGAGTTGGCGAGCGCTTCGGTCGACAAGTTGGTCGAGTCGGTCGGCGTTTCCGAAGAAGAGGCGCAAGCCGTCGTCGCCGTCGTCAAGCGTCGCGGCGACGCGTTGACGGAACTGGCGAAAATTAAGGGGGTTACGCCCGACTTGGCCGAGCGTTTGGTCGGCGAAGGCGTGGTTTCGTGTCGCGGATTGGCGGACGCTCACGCCGATAAATTGGCGCGAAAACTCGGGGTAACGCGCGAAAAGATGCAAATGATCGTCGAAGAAGCCAAACGTCGTTGCGAAGCGTTGGACGCGAGCAGAGCGTTAGGCGCGGAAGACGGCGGCGTTTCCGAGGACGCGCGTTCGTAAAACGCCGTCGGCGTGTCGTAGAACGGGGGACGCGTCGTCGCGGCGCGTTCTTCGACCGACGTCGAAGGCGTCTTAAACGACGGGGCGTCGTTGGTTGGATTGGTGAAATTTTGAGGGCTTTTGGGCGCGTAATCGGCGTTCGCAACGCGGCGTGTCGTTGTTTGTTCGAAATTTGTCTCGGCAAACCTTCCTCGGTAATTTGAAATTATATTCGCGGATTACGACGGCGCGCGACGCGTCGTTGGCGGAGCGTCTTTGCGAGTATCCATTTGAGAAAAGAGTAACGTACATTGTCGATTCGAATTTACGCGTTAGCTAAACAGCTCAAAAAAGAGAGTAGAGAACTGGTCGAAATCTGTAAAAAGTTGGGACTCGACGGAAAAGGGTCTCCGTTGGCCAGTTTGACCGACGAAGAAACGAAAGTGGTCGTCGATTACTTTGAAAAAGCCGACGGCGCTCCGGCGCGACCGACCGCGCAATCGTTTTTAGAAGAAACGGAAAGCGCGCCGATGCGTAAACCGCCCGTTCTTTCGCCTCCGACCGGCAAGGTGCCCGTGTTGCGACCCGCCCGCACTCCGCGCTTGCCCGATTTGGCGCGTCTGAAGACGGAAAACGTTGAAACCGCTTCCGAAGAAACTCCGGTCGAATCGGTTGTCGAAGCCCCGGTTGAATCCGCCGTAGCGCCGGAAGCTCCGGTCGTCGCCGAAACTCCGGTCGAACCGGTCGCCGCGCCGCAAGAGCCGGTCGTCGCCGAAACCCCGGTCGAACCGGTTGCCGCGCCGCAAGAGTCGGTCGTCGCCGAAACTCCGGTCGAACCGATCGTCGCGCCGCAAGAAACCTCCGTCGTCGAAGCGACGATCGAGCCGGTCGCCGCGCCGGAAAAAACGCCCGTCGTCGAAGCCGCGGAAGAAAAGCGAGAAGACGGCGCCGACGTCGACGCGAAAAATGAAAGTAAAAAAGAAGACGAAACCGTTTCCGAGGCGGCGAAGCCGGTCGCGAAACCCGTCGTCGAAAAGAAACAACCTTTGCGCGACGTTATCGACCGTCGCGATTCTCAACGAAAACCGCGCGAACGCGACGCCGCCCGTCGCGACGTTAAGCCGATCGATTCGCGCCCGATTCGTCCGATTCCTCCGATTATGGCGCAACAAGACTCTCGAATGCAAGTCCTCGAAGAAATGAAGCGGCCGCCGATGATCACTCCGCCGCACGGAGATCGTATGCGCGTTTTCGAACAACCGAGGAAGCCGAAAAAAGACGACGCCGGCGCGACGCCGCGCGCGAACGCTCCGAAACCGGGCGTTACTATTCACCTTGCGCCGCTTCCGCCGCAAGCGCCGAAACCCGTTAAAAAAGCGACGAAAGAACCCGCTCCGCAAAAGCCGGAAATGCGGTTGCCGCCGGAAGTTATTCGCGCCGCCGCTCGCGGGGCGCGTCCGTTGACCGAACATTTGCGCGAACAAGAGGAACGTCGTCGACAAAACGAACTTGGCGCCAAAGCGAAGGACGGAAAAGACGCGCGTAAATTTGGCGATTCGACCGCTCGCGACGCGTCGCGAGGGCGCGACGACCGCAAAGGCGGGGACGTTCGCAAGGGCGGTTTTGGCGAACCGATCGGCGGTTCCGATTTCGGCTCGTCGAAGAATCGCGGCAAAGGCAAAGGCGGCAAAGATCGCGGCGAAACCGAAGGTCGCGCCGATATGCGCAACGCGACGCGTCGCGGCGGCAATCAACGTTTTCGCGACGACGACGACGCGTATCGTCCGATGCGCTCGAAAGGGAACCGTAAAGAAAAGGGCGCCGCGTCCGCTGTTACGGCCCCGCGTAAAGGAGACGTCGTGATTGAAACGCCTTGCACCGTAAAACAATTCGCCGAAGCCACCGGGATTTCCGTCGCCGTCGTCATCAAGAAATTGATGGAACTCGGCTATATGTTCACGTTGAACCACTCGTTCGACGCCGAAGTCGCCGAACTGTTGGTCGTCGCGCTCGATTTGAAGGCGACGGTGAAAAAAGAAGCGACGCTCGAAGAGCAATACGTCGATTCCGCGTTCGATCAAGTCGACCCGGAAGAATCCCTCAAACCGCGCGCGCCGGTCGTTACCTTCCTCGGCCACGTCGACCACGGGAAGACCTCCTTGCTCGACCGCATCCTTCACCTGCACGTCGTTTCCGGCGAAGCGGGCGGGATCACCCAGCATATTCGCGCGTATCGCGTTTCGACGCCAGGCGGCGACGTAACGTTTGTCGACACGCCGGGCCACGAAGCGTTCACCGAAATGCGCGCTCGCGGGGCGAACTGCACCGACGTCGCCGTTTTGGTCGTCGCCGCGGACGACGGCGTGATGCCGCAAACGGAAGAGGCGATCAGCCACGCGAAAGCGGCGGGCGTTCCGATCGTCGTCGCGTTGAACAAAATGGACTTGCCGGGCGTCAACCGCGACAAGGTGATTCAAGAACTCGCGACGAACGACTTGATGCCGAGCGAATGGGGCGGCGACGTCGAAATCATCGAAACGAGCGCGACGACCGGAATGGGCGTCGACGATTTGCTCGAAACGCTCCTTACCGTCGCCGAATTGCACGAACTGAAAGCGAACCCGGATCGCCGCGCGACCGGCGTCGTTTTGGAAGCGTCGTTGCAAGCGGGCGAAGGCGTCGTTTGCAAAGCGTTGGTGCAAAAAGGGACGCTGAAAGTCGGCGACGTCGTCCTCTGCGGTTCGGCTTACGGTCGCGTTCGCGCGATGACCGACACGCTCGACGCTCGCAAACGTCTGAAGGAAGCCGGGCCGAGCGTTCCGGTTTCGCTCACCGGGCTCGACGTCGCGCCGGCCGCCGGGAGCAAGTTCGTCGTCTTGGAAGACGTTTCGGTCGCCCGTCAAATCGCCGAAGAACGCGCGAAACGGGAACGCGAAGTCGAATTGGCCGACGTTCAATCGCACGTTACGTTGGAAAACCTCTTCGAGCGAATGAACTCCTCGAAACAACAAACGTTGAACGTCATCGTTCGCGCCGACGTTCGCGGTTCGATCGAAGCGATTCGCAAAGAAATGGGCAAGCTCGACCACCCGGAAGTCAAGGTCAAGATTTTGCAAGCGTCGGTCGGCGGCGTTACCGAGGCGGACGTTTACTTGGCGGACGCGTCGGACGCGATTATCGTCGGGTTCAACGTCGTTCCGGACGAAGGCGCTCGCGCGTTGGCCGAAAAGAAAAAGATTCAGGTGCGCCGTTACGACGTTATTTACAAGTTGACCGAAGATATCCGCGCCGCGCTCGAAGGCATGTTGAAGCCGATCGAGCAAGTGAAGGAACTTGGGCGCGCGTTGGTGCAACGAGCGTTCAACATCAGCCGCGTTGGAACGATCGCCGGTTGCCGCGTTATGTACGGCGTGATCGAGCGCGATTGCCGAATTCGCGTCATTCGCGACAGCCGAATCATCGGCGATTACCAACTCGACACCTTGAAGCGCGAAAAAGACGACGTTAAGGAAGTTCACGACGGGTACGAATGCGGTATGAAGTTGAAAAACTTCAACGACGTGAAAGAAGGCGACGTGTTGGAAGCGTACAAGATCGAAGAGGTCGCGCGCACGTTCTGACGCGGGAAGGGGAGAAAACGTCGCGATCGAGCGTCGCGGCGTCGATTCTCGCCCGATAAAAACGCGAATTTGAGTCGAGATTTTCTCGCGGCGTTGGGAAAATTCGTTTAAATTCGCGTTTTTTCGTCGAAAACGTCCAATTTGAGCGCGTCGAGCGAGCGAAAACGACGCGGTTTGCGTAATTAGAATAAACGATAAAACGGAGCAAAGGAGAAACGATGGCTTCTCGAAGAACGTTAAAAGCGGCCCAAGCGATTCGCGAGGTCGTCGCGACCTCCCTCTTGACGGACTTGAAGGATCCGCGCGTCGAAACGACGACGATTACGAAAGTCGAAGTTTCCGCCGATATGCGCAACGCGAAGGTTTTCTTTATGATTCGCGGAGGCGAAGCGAAGGAACGTTTGGCGTTGAAGGGGCTGCAAAGCGCCGCCGGTTATCTGCAACAAAAATGCGCGAAGCGAATCGACGCGCGTTACACGCCGAAACTTTCGTTCGAAGTCGACGAAGGCGTGAAGAATCTTCTGGAAATTACGCGAATTCTTGCCGAAGAACGGAACGCGAAGGAAGCCGCCGAGGCTGAAAACGCTCCGGACGACGAGTTCGAAGAAGAGGAATGGGAAGAAGACGAAGACGAGGCGGACGAGGAAGAAGACGCCGATAATTCGAAAACGAACGATTGAGCGTTCCTCCGACGAACGATGAACGCTCGGACGTCGGAGGTATTTTTCGGGAGCGCGTTTATAAAACGGCGCGTCGTCGGCGTTGGGCGTCGAACGTCGCGTCGAAGGACGTCGAGAGCGTTGGAGAAAAAATGAGTTCGCGTCAAAAAGAATTGAAAAAACTTTATAAAAAACTGAAAAAACGTTATCCCGACGAGTCGAACGCTCTACCGCGCGAACGCAAACTTCTCGAGCATCTCGTTTTCGCCGTTTTTTTGGAAAACGCGAAACGCGAGGACGCTTGCGCCGCGTTTGCCGCGATGGAGCGGTATTATATCGATTGGAACGAAATTCGCGTTTCGACCGCGAACGAAATCGCCGACGTCGTCGATATGATTCCGGACGCGACCCGAGCCGGCGAACGGTTGCGACGCCTCCTTCAATGGATTTTCGACGCGACTTATAAGTTCGACCTCGAAGAGTTGCGCGCGCAAGGCCGAAACGCCGTCGTCGAATTTTTGAAAACGGTGCCGTTTTCGACGGCCTTTATGAACGATTACGCGGCGTTGTTCGGCGTCGGCGAAGGGCCCCTTCCGCTCTCCGAAGGCGCGTTGCGAGTTCTGCGTCTTCTTGATTTTGTCGTCGTTTCGGCGGACGGGCGCGAGATTGTTCCGGAACTCGACGGCGCGTTCGAAGGCGCCGAAGCGGTCGATTTCTTCTTCGCGTTGCACGAGTTGGGCGTCGAAATGCTCGACGACGCGCTCCGCGCCGACGCGATCAAATTTTTGCGCTCGATCGACGCGGCGGTCGGCGAACGCTCTTGGAAACCGTTTGTCGAACCGACCGGCCCGACCGATCCGCGCGAAATCGCTCGGTTGGTTGCGAAGCAGGAAAAGCGGCAAAAACGCGCTTCGACCCCTCTCATCGACGAAATCGATATGCTCGACGACGCGATCGAAGCCGACGATTTGGACGGCGACGATTTGTTGGCTAAAGACGCCGACGACGGATACGGCAAAGCGTTCGGCGCCGAGGAAACGAACTGCGACGACGAGTCGGCGTTTGGAATGATGAAAAAACGCGCTCGAAAGAATTTAGGGCGGGACAAGGGCGGCGAAGAAACGCCCGGAACTCGCAACGGTTCCGCTTATTCCGACTTTTATTCGAACGGCGAACGCAACCTCTTCGCTTTCGAAGACGCCGCGGACTTTGAAGTCGAAAAACGCGCCGTCGCGAAGCCGAAGAAAAAGCGACGAGCCGACGAAGAAATCGACGCGAACGAGGACAATTGGACGGACGAAGCGCCGAGATCGCGGAAAAAGACGCGCGGCGGCGAAGAAGGCGGCGAGTTCGACGAGAAAGCGGAGAAAAAGGAAGCGAAAAAAGTCGCGAAGAAGTCGTCCGCTAAAAAAGAAGCGAAAAGCGAGGACGGAAGCGCGGAAGAAACGGGCGCGGAACCCGTCCGCAAGCCGAAATCGCGAGCGAAGGGGAAAACGAGTAAAAACGAAGACCCGAGCGACGACGCGGCGAATTAAGTCGGCGAAAAGCGACGTTTAACGAAAACAAGGTCGTCGCGGCGCCGTCGAACGTTCGCGCGTTTGGGGAAGCGGCGACGGCGCGACGGCGTAAATTTGAATATCGATTGTTTTTTCTTTTTGGCGAGGAGAATCTGATGGCTGGGCATTCCCATTGGGCCGGTATTAAACATAAAAAAGCCTTGATTGACGCGAAACGCGGGAAACTGTGGAGCAAATTGGCGAAGGCGATCATCGTCGCGGCGAAGCAAGGCGGCGGCAATCCCGACGAAAATATCCGGTTGCGCGCGGCGATCGACGAAGCGAAGGCGGTCAGCCTCCCGAAAGAAAACATTATTCGAGCGATCAAACGCGGCACCGGCGAACTCGACCCGGTCGAACTCGAAGAAGTGTTGTACGAAGGGTACGGCCCGAACGGCGTCGCGGTGATGGCGGCCGGTTTGACCGACAATCGCAACCGCACCGCGCCGGAAATCCGCAAGATTTTCGAAGTTTGCGGCGGTAAAATGGGCGCGTCCGGCTGCGTCGCTTGGAACTTCGACAAAAAAGGCGTCGTCGAGATTCCGGTCGACCAAAAGGGCGAAGAAGAGATGATGGAACTTGCGATCGAAGCGGGCGCCGACGACGTCGCGACGAACGAAGATTCGTATGAAGTGCAATGCGAACCGGAAGCGTTCGACGCCGTTCTCGCCGCGTTCGAACAAGCGGGCTTGCATCCGGAACACTCGGAAATCGCTTACGTTCCGCGCGACACGATGGAGATTAAAGATCTCGAAACCGCGAAAAAAGCGATGAAGTTGATGGACGCGCTCGACGAACACGAAGACATTCAAAAAGTGTCCGCCAACTTTGTAATCGCGCCGGAAATTTTGGCGCAACTTGAAGATTAGTCGAGGAGTCGGCGGCGTTTCGCGTTGAGTAGCGTTGCGAACGGCGATTGGAAAACGTCGTTCGCGGCGCTGAAAAACGCGATTTAAGTCGATTCCGATAGGAAACGGGCGGCGCGAGGCGCGTCGGCCCGTTTTTCTTTAGCTTTTTCTTCTTTTCCGCCGTCGATCGCTCCGATGAGTTCTCGCGACAATAAAAAACGCTCCGTTTCCGCGCCGACGGTTCCTTATTTTATCGCCGTCGCGTCGGGGATTCTTGCGGACGCTTGGTTCGCGCCCGGTTTTCTGTTTTGGGCGGTTCTCGCAATTTTTGCCGCCGCCGTTAACGTCGTTCTCTTGGCGCGCGACCGAAAGGGACGTTTTGCGGCGGAAAAGTCGGCGTTAAAAGAGGCGGTTTGCGCAAACGAGGCGGATTTTAAAGACGACGGCGAGTCCTTTAACGTCGAACGCGCCGACGTCGAACCGCGAGAGCGACCGAAAGCGAAGGAGAACGCCGAATCCGAAACGACGCTCGACGGCGACGCGGCGGCGTATTGGGCCGATTGGTTGGCGGCGAACGGCGGGGCGGTGGCGAAGTTGGAGGGCGGAAAGCGCGTCGACGGCGAAGAGTCGCAAGATTGGAACGCGGCGCTGAGTCGTTTTTTGGCGGAACGGCGGCGTCGGGGATTGTCGGTTGTCGGCGCGGCGCGTTTCGACGACGTTGAGAAAAACGGAAGAGCGAACGGCGATAAAGCGAACGAAACGGGGACTTGCGTCGACCGTTTTCGGCGCGAGCGCGGCGTCGGCGGCGAAACGGACGAGACGCTGATTTTCGATTTTGAGGGTTTCGACGAATTTAGCGTTTGGCGCGGTTCAGCGTTTCAAAGCGGCGAGCGGAGCGTCGACGGAACGCTTGACGACCGTTTCGACGACGGCGACGAAGAAGAAAACGCGCAAGATCGGTTGAATTGGCGCGAACGGCGAAGTTGGCGGGAATGGCGAACTTGGGCGGCGAAATGTCGCGGCGTCTTGACGCGAACGTTGAAACGATTCGGCGTTTGGGCGCTCGACCGGGCGCGGGCGGTTCCTTGGCGAACCGTTTGGGCGGCGGTCGCGGTCGCCGCGTTGGCCGGTTGGCGACACGACGCGCATTTTAACGTCTTCGCGGAGCGGGAAATCGCGTTTTTCGTTCCGGCGGACGGAGGAACGCCCGCGACGTTGGAGTTAAAGTTAACGAAAACGCCCCAACTTTACCAACGGAGCGAAACGGCGTCGCCGATGTTTGGGGGCGGCGAGTCGACGGTCTTCGAAGGGCGCGTTCGGCGGGCGAAAAACGGCGGAATTTGGGAAGAGTTTGACGGGCGCGTTTCCGTTTCGGTCGACGGCGACGCGACGTTTTTGCGGGTCGGCGACTCGATTCGCGTTTCCGGCAAGTTGACGCGTCCGGCGAAAGTCGGGAATCCGGGCGAAATCGACCGGCGTTATATTTTACGTTCTCGACGTATTTTAACGCGGTTGGCGGTCGGGCGTCCGGACGACGTCGAAATTTTGACGGAAAACGAGCCGTTTTCGCCGACGCTTTGGGCGGCGCAAGGGTTGGAGTCGGTTCGTTTGCGCGCCGCTCGGACGTTGAACGAACATTTGTCGCCGCGGAACGCCGCCGTCGCGTCCGGAATGACGTTCGGTTTTCGCAACGATATCGACGACGAAACGAACGAAACGTTTCGCGCGACCGGGACGATTCACTTGCTGTCGATTTCCGGGCTGCACGTTTCGCTCGTCGCGGCGGCGTTTTGCCTCCTGTTGCGGCTCGCGGGCGCTTCGGCGCGATTGATTTCCGTCGCGACGTTTGTTTTTATTCTCTTTTATTTGGGTTTGACCGATATGCGGACGCCGGTTTTGCGGGCGACGCTCTTAATCGCGATCCTTTGCGGCGGCGTCGTTTTGCGCCGTCGGGTCGTTTCGTTGAACGCGCTGACGACGGCGGCGATCGCGTTGCTCTTTTGGAATCCTTGCGAACTCTTCCAGTTGGGCGCGCAACTTTCGTTTTTGGCGACCGGCGTTTTCCTTTGGTCGACTCGCGGGAACATTCGCGACAAAGGCGCGGCGGCGTCGGCCCGGCTCGCGGCGATTCGCGAACGACGGCGGACGTTGGGAACGTCGGCGAAAGCGGAAAGCGGCGGAACAAAGGAAAAAAGGGAAGAAAAGGAGAAAAAAGAAGAAACGTTAAGCGGGGTAAGTTGCGAGAAACGCGCAAACGGAGAAGAGGGGAACGAAAACGCGGAGCGGGAAAGCGGCGCCGATTTTGCGAGCGAAGAACGGAAAACGCGGCGGATTCGGACGTTGCGAGCGACGGCGCGTCGCGTCGGGCGGTCGACGTTGGGAAAGTTTTGGGCGTTGACGAAAGTCGGCGCGGCGATTTGGGCGGTCGGAACGCCGTTGATTTTGAGCGCGACGAATATGTTGACGCCGGTCGCGATCTTGGCGAATCCGGTCGTTTGGGCGCCCGCGACGCTCGCGCTTTGGGCGGCGCTCGCCTTGGCGGCGTTTGGAACGCTCCGCTCGTTCGGCGTCGATTTGGCGGCGGCGACCGGGTTCGGGTTCGGACTCGACGCGTTCGGCTCGCTCGGCGTCGCGGCGCTTTCCGGAGCGACCGACCGAATTTTCGACTTCTTTCTCGGAACGCTCGACGCGTTGCGCGCCGCGCCGTTCGGAACGTTGCGGACGCCGGGGCCGCCGACTTGGGCGCTTTGGGCGTTCTATTTGCCGTTGATTTTTTGGACGCTCTTTCCGAAATTCCGACCGACGCGGCGAACGGCGGCGCGGGCGTTGGCGCTTTGGTTGGCGGCGCTCCTCGTCGCGGATGTCGTCGCCGAACGCCGAATCGCCGCTCGGGACGCGACGCGCGTCGAGATTTTTTCGATCGGACACGGGATTTCGATTCTCGCCTTCTTCCCGGACGGGCGGACGGCGCTCTTCGATTGCGGGAGCGTTTCGAATTCGGAGCGGGCGGCGGAGATCGCGGCGCGGACGCTTTGGGACGCCGGACGGACGCGAATCGACCTCGCCGTCGCGTCGCACGCCGATTACGACCATTACGGCGGGTTGCGAACGCTCGCCGAAACGGTTAAAATCGGGCGCGTTTGCGTTTCGCCGGCGATGTTCAACAAGCGCGACGGCGAACTGGACGCGTTGCGCGACGCGCTCGAACGGGAAAATATTCCGATTGAAACGGTCGTCGGGGGCGAAACGTTCGCGCGGTTCGGCTTTCCGGAGTTGGCGGCGCTTCACCCGACGCTCGAAAACGGGCCGCTCGGCGACGAATCGAACGAAAACAGCTTGGTCGTCGCGCTCGAACGGAACGGGCGGCGGATTTTGTTGCCCGGCGACCTCGACGCTCCGGGCGCGCTCTTTTTGCGGACGCCGCCGACGCGGTTCGACTTGATTTTGGCGCCGCATCACGGCGGAAAGTCGGAGAATTATCGCGACTTGCTCGATTGGGCCGACCCGACTTGGGTCGTCGTCAGCGGCGGAAGTTTTCAGCGGAATCGGGCGACCGAAGACGCGCTTCGCGCCGAAGGACGGGGCGTTTTGCACACCCTCGACGACGGCTGCGTTACCGTCGAAATCGACCGCGATCCGACGACGCCGGAAAGCGCCGTCGGACGAATGAAAATTTCGACGTTCCGCTCCGGAAAGACGTTTTTGAGCGGCGGTTATTGACGGCGCGTTTAGCAAACGCGTTAAGCGATAGGGGCTTTGACGGCGCGACGCCGTCGCGAGAAAAGGAGAAAACCGCCGAGCGATTTTTTCGTTTCCGCTTCGTTTCCGCTTCGTTTCCGCTTCGTTTCCGCTTCGTTTCCGCTTCGTTTCCGCTTCGTTTCCGATTCGTTTCCGCTTCGTTTCCGATTCGTTTCCGATTCGTTTCCGATTCGTTTCCGATTCGTTTCCGATTCGTTTCCGATTCGTTTCCGATTCGTTTCCGCTTCGTTTCCGATTCGTTTCCGATTCGTTTCCGATTCGTTTCCGATTCGTTTCCGATTCGTTTCCGATTCGTTTCCGATTCGTTTCCGATTCGTTTCCGATTCGTTTCCGATTCGTTTCCGATTCGT
>JAGBDN010000055.1 GCA_017937485.1 Thermoguttaceae bacterium | reverse complement strand
CGTGTTCCAATGCCCGTAACGACGAGGCAGAGCGCGCCATTTGCAACCGTTTTCGGCAACGTAAAGTATTGCGTTCAACACCTTTAAATGTTCAACGACAAAGTTGCCGCGCGGTTTCGGCAAAAGCGGCTCGATTTTTTGGTATTGTTTTTTAGTGATCTTCATACGCGCATTATACCATATTCGCAACGGTTGCGCAAGGGGAATGTCAAATTATGACAACACGCCCTAGGTGTATCGCCGAGGGATGGTTAAATATCTTCTTGGTTGTAACGGCGGCGTTGCATTCCGTGTCGGCGGCAATTTGCAACTTCAACGTTCGCCTGCTCCTCGGCGGCGCCAACGTCGCGTTAAAGATTTACCGGTTCTTCGGCGTTCCGGCGCGGAAGGAACCGTATCGTATTGAGAATGGAGAGATTAAATGAAAATCTTTCTGATTACGCCGGGCGAAGAGTTGGAGTCCGTTTACAAAGACTGCGGCGAATTTGGCGCCGCGAGTTGGTATATCGAAGTTCGGACTAACGAAGAAACTTGGGAAAACGAAATTGAGTATAACGCTTTCCTTAAATTTGCCAACGTTACTGCGTTTTGTCATTTTACCAACGACGATCACGATAAGTTCCACAAACTTCAAGAAGCCGTCGACGATATTTGGCGCGAGTCGTCCGACGTTAAAGATTTTGCTAAGCGGCTTTACGTCGCTCGTATCTCTGATAGATTTTTCACTGAATTGGAATTCGA
This sequence comes from Thermoguttaceae bacterium, assembly GCA_017937485.1. Lineage (GTDB taxonomy): Bacteria > Planctomycetota > Planctomycetia > Pirellulales > Thermoguttaceae > RUG369. The sequence continues at coordinate 5,326 of JAGBDN010000055.1, read as the reverse complement.
AACGGAGGAAGCGGAATGAGAGTTGAACCGGTCGCAATATTTGACTTTAAACCGGGACGCGCGTTGCGTAAAGAGCTTCCGTATTTGGATTCGTATAATCTTCAACTATACGAGTCCGGCGCGTCGCTCTTCCCTTCGTTCTCTTCTTACGCCTTTAATGAAACCGTCGGCATTGTCGCGCAAGAAATAAATAAGTTTGCCAATGTAAGCGATATTTTCACTCGAAACTGGTTAAGTTATATCGACTCTTACGAGTTTATGCAAGAGATGAAACGCATCGGTTTCGTCGAAGAGTTTTCCGTATACATCTACGACGCCAACGAAGACTGCTGGACGATTGAAGACGAATTTTTTAAATAGGAGCCGGAAATATGATTGGTAAAATTCGCGAAGTTTACATCGAGTTTAAACCAACCGAATGTTGGCGACGATTGGCGCCGGAGTACGAGACTTGGTACGCTTGGACGCAGGCTGACGGCGAATGGCAAGTTATGCCGCGCGGTATTAAGACCGACGCGAGCTACGGTCTTAAATACGGAAGCGAAGTCCATTTGCCTTGGATTCTTATCGGAGGAATCGACGATTGGCTGGAGCGGTTGTTTCACGATTCGAAATCAATGCGCGAACCGACGCCAGAAAATCGTTTGAGTTTCTTTTGCGACCAATTGCTTAAAGCGGGCGTCGCTTCGGAGATTGTCGAGAAAACGTTTGGACGTTTAAGGAGTAAGAAAGTCGCCGATCAGTCTTTCAACGCAAGTTCTCGACGACGGCGGCGATTTAGTTTAACTTTGGTTTAAAGACAATTAACCGTATAGCCGTCAACCATTTGCGCAATAACCGAAACCGGATTCTCGGCTTTTCGTTAATAAGAAAGCAACCGCGCGATAGTAGGATATTGCGCGGTTGCTTTCTTAAATCGATTCCGGGAGGAAACTCAAGAGGGCGGCCAATTTTCTTTTCAACGAACGCGATTTCCTCGTCGTAATTCATTTGGGCGAGTTCTTCCAAGGTTATGCCAATACTCTTCTCTAAAAGAGCCTTTGTTTCCTCTCGAAAAAACATTTTAACGCTTTCTTGATTCTTGATTCCCGTTCAAAACCACCCGCCCGCGGCTTCTCGCGACGCGTCGGCGAAGCTGAACGACCCGCCGTAATTCGATTGCGCGCCGTTGGCCGGCGTCGGTTGGGCGGCGTGTTGGCGGCGCGACTCCTCTTCCGCTTGGACGGCGGCTTGGCTCGCTTCGGCGAAGGAGATCGTTCTATGCGTTCGGTTGTTTGCGGCGTAAAATTCGGGTCGGGTCGCGCCCAACTCGTTCGCGGCGACGGCGGCGCCGACGATTCCGTCGAACCAGCGCTTCCCTTTCTCGTTCGGCACGACGTCCGGACGTTCACCACGCGGTCGCGCTCGATCGTCGGCGTCCAAATCTCGCTCGAAAGGCGGCGAGCAAGCAATTCGTGTTCGCGAACGTCGTTTCCGAAGATTTCCAACGACCCGGAATCGCCGACGCTTGTTAAAATCCGGCGATAAACAAACGTTTTCCAGTAGTTTGTATCGAAAAGTATGTATCGAACCGCGCGTTGGTTACGGTTGTTCGGGTAATACCAGTTGTGCCCATGCGTTTCGCCCGACTTGCGGTTCCGAACGCCGGCGGTTTGTGTTGCGCGCCCAAAAATTTACCGTACGACGGCGTTAAAATCGGCGAAAACTTCGATTCGCGGCAGAATTTGTCGACCGTCGCGGTCGATTCGCCCCAGCTTGCGTCGATGAAGCGCTTCCCAACTCGCAAAATCGACCCGTCTTCCCGCTTATACTCGCATCCGAGGACCGTTTCCGACCAAATTTCGAACGCTTTGCGCAGTCGCGCCTCCAATCCGTCGCGCGGAAAGACGTCGGAGAGCTTCGGATTGAGCGCGTTCGACTCGAAATGGAGGCGTCTTTGCTTGGGGAACGTCCCGTAATCAATTAGCTGACCCGAAAAGTCGTCCGTCCAAGCGCAAACGACGTAATAAAGCGCCTCCTTTTGCACGTCGACGAACGCCGTTACCTTGTTCGCGGCGATCGGAACCTCAAAACGCGGGCGATTGTTCAGTTTCGCGAAGGTGTGGGCGGGCGTCGGCTGTTCGTCGCCGAGGTCGACCGTCTTCGGCTCCTGCTGAAACTCCGACATGAACGCCCATTCGTTCTCGAAATACTTATTCATACAAAATTGCAGCCCGGAAACCTCGTTTTTTCCGAACCGTTCCGGCCAAGAGACCTCCGCGCCCGCGTCTGTCGCCCCGCTTCCGTCGCCGTCCTCTTGGAATTCCTTGTTCCGCATATCGGAATAGGTCGTCCAAAGCTCCATATTGTCCGGAAAACGCTTTAACGCTTTGATTCTTTCCCCCTTCCACTCGGGATGGAACTTGCGATTGAGGAGTTGGTCGGCTAAATCGTTGCGCTCGATAACCGTGCAAGGGCAAAAGACGGTAATTTCCTCCCCGGGTCCCGGCAAATTGAGGATCGCCTTGAAAATATTGTCGGCGCGCTTCTTGATCTGCTCGTCGCTCCGCGCCGATTCGTCGGTTTGCGGGTCGTCGATGACGCAAAGGGTCGGTCGCAGGTTCTCGCCGGTCGCTTTGTTCTTTAATTTCATCCCGCGAATGCGCCCTTCGATCCCCGCGTATTGCAAAACCGCGCCGGAAACAGGATTGTTCGGCGTCGTTGGGAGAACGACAAGGTCGTTGTTCCAAACGATATTGGTGTGAGCGCCCGCGACGTGTTGACCGCCCGCTCGGTTCGCCGCGCCGTTGAGTTCGACGATCGGATAACAGATTTCCGGGAAGTTGTCAACAATTAAATCGTTGGCGTCGAGGTCGGCTTTGATCGAATTGAAGGCCGAACGCGCCGCGCTTGCAGTCGCTCCGACGAAAAGGACGTAACGATGGTAGTCGAAGAGCGCCGCCTGCTCGCCGCAAAGCGTCGTTTTCCCGACCCGCGCGGCGTCGCGACGGTAAACTTGCCGCCGTTGTTTGCCGCGTTGGCGATAACAGTCAAATGATCGGGCGACCAAGGGCGGTTGTAACGCTCCGGGTGATAGTGTTCGCAAAAGAATTTGAACGACGTCCGCGCCTTTTCCCGCGATTCCGGGTCGACGACGACGGGAATCGGCGAAATGTCTCGTCCGGCAAGGGAGGCGGCGCGGGAACGCTCGCGCATCCTTTGCCGGTGGCGTTCGTAAAGCTCTTGTTGATGTTTGTCCTTCGCGGTTTGCTTCGTCATTAGCATACCTTGGGAACGTCGTAGATTTCACAAAGAACCTCGACGATTCGTTCCGCCTTGTCTTCGCTTCCGGTTTGCTCTTTTAGGACGGCGACAAGACCTTCCTTTGCCTCGTCAATAAAACGCGCGGCGTTTCGGTATTCCTTGGTAGCTCCCGCTTTATTAAAAAAGTTGTTGAATTCATCTTTTTCTAAGGCAAGGTCGATACTTTGAAGTTCTTTCACCGCGTCGAGTAAAGCGAAAAGTTTCTCGCTCAACGCGAGCCCTTCGTCGGTCGACAAAAACAAAACGGCGTCCAACGCGGCGCCCTTTTCCGTTTCAACGCCGAGCGATTGGAGCTTGCGTTTCTTCGGTCGAGCGACGTCGTCCGGTTCGTCCGCGTCGGCTTCCTCCCTTTCGCGCCAAGCGTAAACCGAGTCGAGAATATATTCAACTTCGGTTTTATTAAATTCGCAACGCAACAGTTCCGTAATCAGTCGACGCACTCCGTCGCAATATGGAAACTCTAATTCCGCCGCCGTCAAAACCTCTTTCAACGGCTCTTCGATCTTATTTCCGCCAATATGCGAACGCAACGCCTTCGCGTAAACCGGCGCCAAGTAGTCGACGAAACAGTAACCCGACGCGTTCTTAAACGAAAAAATCTTTTCCATGCGGTTCTCCTTGAAAAGTCTTGCGCGCTTATTGTATCAAAGGTTCGCGCGTCGCGTTTAAGAATCGCGCTTTACGTCCAACTTGACAAACTTGCGTCCCATCTCGACGAGGTCGTTAAAAACGTCGCCGCGAACGACGTCGCAGTACTTTCGTTGAACTAACGTCGTCCTATCGTTGGCTTTTAAACGGACGGGGCAGAAAACAAAATTGCAAGCGACGGGCCCGGAAAACTTCGACTTATGAACGGCGGCGACAAATTCCGGGTTTATCGTCGTCGCGACGACGTTCTGTTGCGTTCGTTCTAAAATCCGGAAGAACGAATCGTAAGCGACCGGCGGCAAATAACGCTCGACGTCGGAATAAAAGAGGTAATTTGTTTTGCGGAGCGGCGTCCTCCGCATATCGATTACCGACGCGAGGAACGCAAGAAACGATAATTCGCGCGGGCGGATTCCGCAAAGGTCGACCGGTTCCGCGCCGAGGAAGTCGACGACGGTTTCCTCGCCGAATTTCGTTTTGACAATTTCGACTCCTTGGAAATCTGGGAAGACGCGCCGCGCTTCGTCGACTAATTGCGCGTACCCCGTCCATTTTTCCCGCTTCTTCGCGGCGAGAAATTCCGCAAGGTTGTGGAAATTCTTTTCCAACGCGACCCGTTCGTCCGCCCCGTCGCCGCGAAGGGCGCGACGAAAAAACAACGCCGCGCGAAGCGTCGTCGGCGATTCGAGATTGTAATACCGCTCGACATAATCGAGTTGCAGGTCGAGCAGTTCGTTCTCCGGCGGATTGTCGAACGTCGCGCGATGGCACTCGCATAAAAGAAACTCAGCGGGCGCGGTCGGGACGAACGCCGCTTCCTTACGCTCCGGCGCGTCGAACTCGCAGCCCTCGTAACCGTCGTAAGCCATATGTTCCTCGAACTCGCCCGGGACGACTTCAAGACGAAGAGCGCAACCGCAGGCGAAACGAAGCGTCGCGCTTCCGCTTCGCGCCCAATCGCAAACCAAACTTGCCTCGCGTCGTTCAAGCGCTTCTTCGACGAGCCCGAGTCCGCGGCGAATCGTATCGACAATTTCGCGAAGCGCGACCGGGTCGGCGCCGTAAATGAAAGTGCGTTCGTCGCCGTCGAAGTTGCCGCCAATCCGACTCGCGCCCCAGTTCTCGAACTCGACGCTTTCCAACCGCGGATAATTTCCGTCCATCGTTTCTTATCCTTTTGGCTAAGAGTAATTCGAACGGACATATTAAAACGCAAGCGGCGTTTCGACGAAAGTTTAAACGGGGCGCAACCGCGATTGCGTCCGCCTTGCGACGGGAGAGGCAAAACAAGAGGGTTAGGATTTTGGTTTTAAAATCTAAATGGAAAAAGGTTTCTTTCTATTTTACTCATTATACTTAAATATTATATTTATAT
>JAGBDN010000029.1 GCA_017937485.1 Thermoguttaceae bacterium | reverse complement strand
GAAGAAGAAGGAGAAGAAGAAGGACGCTGTTTTTTTCTTTGGCCTTCCGGATGGTTCTATTAAAGTTGGTGAAACGAAGTTAGAAGTAGAAGCGTTTGAAAAAATTCGTTTTTGCTACGAAGAAGAGGAAGCGGGCCGACCGATACGTTCAAAGTCGAAAGCGGCGCCATACGTATTCAAAGAATGGAACGACGCCAACGACAAGCAGGACGACGGCGTGAAATCTTCGGACGAAGGCAACGAATATTATTGGATCGGAGATTTACGTTCCGAAGTCGTTACGATGTTGATTCAGAAGTTTTATCGTAAAATGTCAAGGTTCGGTATGAACGAATTTGAGTGGTTGCGACAGTTAACAGGTTGAACGAGCGGCAAACTATTTTAACGAACGGGACGCTCCTCGCGGCGTCCGGACGACTTCGCTAGACGTCGCAACCGTTTGTCTAATCGTTTTACGCCTTTGCCAAGGCTTTGAAAAGTCTTCGTCGAGCGTTTATCCCCACTTGGTTGCGCGCTGTTCGAGGCGTTGGGGCGGTGGAAATTAACCCCGCGCCCCAAAGTTGCTCGCGGAGATCGGCTTCGATATTTTCGAGTAAAACCTAAACGAATAAATTTAGGGGGGAGGGAAGTTCGCGCAACGTCGCGCGTTTTGCAAGTTTCAAAGGGAAAATTCACGCCCCCGCCTCCCTAAAGCCTCAATTTTTACGCTATTTAATGAACGCTTATTACCAATCTCAAATTTGGGCGTATCAACTTTATCTTCGCGGTTCGGGCGGCGACGTCTCGGCTTTGTCTCGTTCCATTTCGAACGCTCGCGTCGATCTTAATCCACACCAAGTCGACGCCGCGCTCTTCTCGTTGCGTAGTCCGTTCGCCAACGGCGTTATTCTTGCGGACGAGGTCGGACTCGGTAAAACGATCGAAGCGGGCCTCGTAATCACGCAAAAATGGGCCGAACGCAAACGACGCGTTTTAATTGTCGTGCCCGCTATGTTACGGAATCAATGGCGTCAAGAATTGCTCGATAAATTTTTCATCTCTTCCGTAATTTTAGACTCGAAAGTTTTCAACCGGTTAAAAAAAGACGGCGCGTTGAATCCCTTCGATTTGCGCGACGAAGTCGCCGTCTGTTCGTATAATTTCGCCGCCGCCAAGGAAGCGGAAATTGCCCAAATTCCTTGGGATTTAGTCGTTTTCGACGAAGCGCATCGCCTACGCAACCTCTATCAAAGTTTCGAGCGTAGCAAAAAATCGGCGTCCGCGAAAAAATCGATCGCGCGTCGTATTGTCGAGGCGACGAGCGCGGCTCCCAAATTGCTTCTCACGGCGACGCCGTTGCAAAACTCGTTGTTAGAACTTTACAGTTTAATTAGCGTCGTCGACCCTCATATTTTCGGCGACCTCAATTCGTTTCGCGCTCAATTTTCCAACGCGCAAGACGAAACGCGGCGCAACGTTCTTCTTAAAGAGCGTATCGCCGGCGTTTGTTCGCGAACGTTGAGAAAGCAAGTCGCGGAATACGTTCCTTTTACTAGGCGCGCGCCGATCACGCAAGACTTCTTCCCCACGGAAAAGGAACAAGAGTTATACGACAAGATCACCGAATATTTACAGCGTGAAACGCTCTACGCGCTTCCGGCGAGTCAACGTCAACTTATCACGATCGTTCTTCGCAAGTTGCTTGCGTCGTCGACTTTTGCGATCGCGCGAACGTTAAAAAATCTAGCGGAACGTTTAGAGAACGTCGGGCGCGAATTACAACTTTTCGACGACGAAGACCTCGACGGGTTCGATTCGTTTGAGGACGAATTTTGCGCCGACGACGAATCGAACGCCGGGAATTTAAACGCGCAATACGATCCCGAAGCGTTTAAACAAGAATTAAACGATCTTCAAAGTTTCGCCGAACTTGCGGCAAGCGTCGCGCGCAACGCAAAAGGCGACGCGCTTATCGAAGCGTTGCAAACGGCGTTCAACAAAACGGACGAAATTGGAGCGGCGCGTAAAGCGGTAATCTTCACCGAATCGCGTCAAACTCAAAACTATCTTGTTAAACTCCTTTCGGCCAACGGTTACGACGGCCAAGTCGTCTCGATTAGCGGTTCGAACGACGCGCCCGGTCAACAAAAGATTTACGAACGCTGGCTCGAAAAACACGCCGACGACGATCGCGTCGCCGGTTCGAAAGCCGTCGATATGAAAGCGGCTCTCGTCGATTATTTTCGCGAATCGGCGACTATTTTAGTAGCGACGGAAGCGGCGGCCGAAGGCGTCAACTTGCAATTTTGCAGTTTGATCGTTAATTACGACTTGCCTTGGAATCCGCAACGCATCGAACAACGAATCGGACGTTGCCATCGATACGGTCAAAAACACGACGTGGTTGTCGTCAACTTTATCAACCGTCGCAACGAAGCGGATCGACGCGTTTACGAACTATTGAGTCAAAAATTCCGCTTGTTCGACGGCGTTTTAGGCGCTTCCGACGAGATTCTCGGCGCGCTCGAATCGGGCGTCGATATTGAAAAGCGCATCGCCTTCGTCTACCAAAACTGTCGCGCGCCGGAAGAAATCGAACGGGCTTTCGACGAACTCCAAAAGGAACTCGACGACAAAATTCAAGCGCGCTTAAAGTCGACGCGTCGACTGTTAATGGAAAACTTCGACGAAGAAGTGCGCTCGCGGTTGCGATTTAGAGCGTGTTGTTATAATTTAGTCTCCTCCTTGCGTAACCGTTGCGAATATAGTATAATGCGCATATGAAGAATACTAAAAAACAATACCAAAAAATCGAGCCGCCTTTGCCGAAACCGCGCGGCAACTTTGTCGTTAAATATTTAAAGGTTTTGAACGCAATACTTTACGTCGCCGAAAACGGTTGCAAATGGCGCGCTGCCTCGACGCTATGGGCATTGGAACACGGTCTATCGTCGCTTTCGACGTTGGG
>JAGBDN010000054.1 GCA_017937485.1 Thermoguttaceae bacterium | reverse complement strand
CCGAACGCCGCTCCGGTCGCTCCGGTCGCCGCCCCGAACGCCGCTCCGGTCGCTCCGGTTGAAAACGCCGCCCCGGTCGCCGCTCCGGCTCCGGTCGAAGCCGCTCCGGTCGCCGCTCCGGCTCCGGCGGAAACGGTCGTCGAAGTCCCGCAAACGGTCGCGCAAGACGCGATTTCGGTCGCTCCGACCGCCGCCGCGCCGCAAACGATTTCGGTCGCTCCGGCCGCTCCGGCCCAAGCGATTTCGGTCGCTCCGGCCGCTCCGGCGCAAGCCGCGACGGTCGCCCCGAACGCTCCGGCGCAAGCCGCGACGGTCGCCCCGAACGCTCCGGCGCAAACGATCGTCGTCGTTAACGCTCCGGCTCAAACTGCGACGGCCGAGTTCAAACGCACCGAAACCGGTTTCTATCTCGGAACCGACCCGAACGCTCCGCAAATCGGCGACGTTCGCGTTACCTTCGAAATCGTCGAAGCGCCGCGCCCGGCGAGCGTCGTTTCGCAACAAAACGGCGACTCGTTCGTTCCTTACCAAGCGAAGACCGGCGCCGTCGAGCTCCTTTCGAACAAAATCGACACGGCGGAAGCGATGTTCGCGCAAGCGAAACGCGGCAACGCGATGATGGCTTGGGTTCTGCGCCTGATCGGGTTCGTCCTGATGTACGCCGGTTTCAGCTCGATTTTCAAACCGCTCGAAGTTCTCGCCGATATCGTTCCGTTCCTCGGTTCGCTCGTCGGGCTCGGGACGGGAATCATCTCGTTCGCGCTTTCCCTTTGCGGTTCGCTGACGACGATCGCGATCGCTTGGCTTTGGTTCCGTCCGTTGATCGCGGTTCCGCTCTTGGTCGCGGCGGTCGGTTCGCTCGTTTGGCTCTTCGCTAAGGCGAAGGGCGCGAAAGCGGCCAAAGCCGAACCGGCGAAATAAGCGCGAGCGTTTCGACGTTCCCAATCTTTCCCGCGTCGACGCCGAGAGCTCCGTTCCGCCGTCGACGCGTCTTGAAGTCGCCGCCCGAAGTTAACGCCGAAATCGGTCGAATCGCCGATTTTGCCGTTAATCTCGGCGGCGATTTTGTCGTTAAATATTATTAGACGAAAGCGCCGCAACCGCCGTCCGTTTCGCTATCTTGGCGAACGGTCGCGCGTCTCCGAAAAACGCCCTTGCCGAAAAAGAGCCAATCCGATAAAATCGTTAAAGACGCGAAAGTTCGTCGCCGTTTCCTTTTCGGACGCGGCGTTTTCCGCGCTTTCGCCGAATTTTCGCGCCTTTATTCAACGCCGCCCGCGTTTCCCCATTTTTGTTCCGACTTGGAGTCCCCGAATGTCCGCGCCCGCTTCCCGAACGCCCGATTTCAACGACGCCGACGCTCGACGCGCCGAAAAAGCGCTCCTTGAACGCGTCGCCAAAGCCCGCGCCGACGTTCGCCGCGTCGACCTAACGACGGCGTTTTGCGCGTTCGCGACCCTCGCGCTCGGCGTTCTTTTCGTCGGCGTTTTGCTCGACCATTGGGTCTTGCCGGACGGCTTGTCGCCGCGCGGACGGCTCTTCTTCGCGGTCGCTTGGGTCGCGTCGACGACGCTTTACTTCGTCGTCCGGCTCGTTCCGATTTTGCGCCGCCAAATCGCGCCCCTTTACGCCGCCAAAATTCTCGAAGAAAGTTGGAACGACCCGCACAACTCGGCGATCAGTTGGCTCCAACTCCGCCGCGAAGCCGCCGACGCGCGCCGTCGGTCGCAAAAAGCGCAAACGACGCAAAATAAAGAAACTGGGCAAAACAGCGAAAACGCGCAAGGCGTCGCCGCCCCAAACAATTCCGCCGACTTTAACGCCGTCGACCCGTCGATTTTGCGCGGCGTCGCGCTCCAAGCGGCGAATCGGGCCGCGTCGGCGCCGTCGGAAACGCTCGTCGACTGTTCCGGGCTGATTCGCTGGGGCGTCGCGTTCGCGGTCGTCGTCGCCGTTTGCGCCGTTTATTCCGTTTTTTCGCCGAAGAGTCCGTTCGCGTCGGTCGGTCGCATCGTCGCGCCGACGGCGGCGATCGAACGTCCGCAGGCGGTCGCCCTCGAAGAGGTTTCCCCCGGCGACGCGACCGTTTACCAAGGCGATTTTCTCGACGTCGCGGCCAAAATCGACGGCGCCGGTTCCCTTCCGGTCGAAATTTTTTACTCGACGGAAGACGGGCGGCTCGTCGACTTGCGCGTCCCGATGAAGGCGGTCGGCGCGTCGCGTTTCGAAGCTCGTTTCCCGGACGGCGACGACGGTTTTTCGGAGCCGCTGACGTACCGCGTCGTCGTCGGCAAAGGAGGGCGTTTCGAAAGCGTTTCGCCGACTTACCGCGTCGACGTGAAGCCGCGTCCGACCTTCCAAGTCGAAAAAACGACGTTAAAATTTCCCGATTATACCGGTTTAACGCCGCAAACGTTCGCCAACCAAGGGGACGTTCGCGCCGTCGAGGGAACGACGGTCGAAATCGTCGCTCGCTCGAATTCGCCGCTCGAAAGCGCGCTTTTCCTCCCGAACGGCGACGAGTCGAAGGGCGCGAAGATGCAAATTTCGCCCGACAACCCGCGTCTCGCGACGTTCGAGTTCCGGCTCGATTGGAAGCGAACGTCGTCCGTTTTGCGAACCGCCGACGCGAAGAAAAAGGTTCCGGCGTTAACCTCTTACCGCCTCCTTTCGATCGACGTCGACGGTCAACGCAACCGCGACGCTCGCGATTATTCGGTCGAGACGCTCGCCGACGTTCCGCCGTCGATTCGTTGGGAGTCGGCTCCGGAAAGCGGTTCGACGACGGCGCTTAACGACGCGCTTCGCTTCCAAGTTCGAGCGGAAGACCCCGACTTCGGACTCCGCGCCGTTCGCGTTCGAACGGCGATTCGCGACCTCGACGAAGGCGCGTCGGCGGCCCGCGCGACCCCGGCGCCGATCGCGTTGCCGCTCCGTTCCCGCTCGGCGCAAACGAACGCCGATTACTCGACCGGCCCGACGCCGTTCGTCGGCTCGAACGTCCTCTCCGGCGCGTTCGTTCCGGCGGAACTCGGTTTCCAAGTCGGCGACGAAGTCGAATATTGGGTCGAAGCGCTCGACTCGAAGGAACCGGAAGCAAACGTCGCGTCGACGGAGAAGCTCCTTTTCGTCGTCGGCGAACCGGTCGCGAACCCGTCGTCCCCCGACGCGGAACCGGAAGCCGGAGAAGATAGCGAAAACGGACAAGAAACCGGCGGCGAATCCGGGCAAAATAGCGAATCGGAGCAAACCGGAGAAGAAGGCGGCGAGTCCGAAACGCCCCAAAACGGAGAAAACGGGCAAGACGGCGAAAAAAGCCAAACCGGGCAAAACCAACAGAACGAGCAAGCCGGGCAAGATTCGCAAAACCAACAAGGCGGAGAAAGCGGAGAGTCCGGACAAAACGCGCAAAACCAACAAGGCGGAGAAAGCGGAGAGTCCGGACAAAACGCGCAAAATCAACAAGGCGAAGAAAACGGCGCGACCGAACAAGGCGGCGCTTCCGACGCGTCGAACGGCGACGACTCGAACGCTTCCGAACAAAGCGGACAAACCGAGCAAAATCCGCAAAACGGTTCAAACAGTCAAAACAAGCAAAGCCGCGAACCTGGGCAAAACGGAGAAAACGCGCAAACCGGCGACGCGTCGTCTCCCGCTCCCGGCGCCCCCGAGTCGGTCGATCCGGAGGCGAACCCCGGCGACGCGTTCGAAAAAGCGCTCGACTTCATCCGCTCCGAACGCGAAAACGCCGAATCCGGCGCGCAAGGTTCCGAATCGAACGCGGAGTCGCCGAAAGGCGGGGATTCCGGGCAAAACCCGCAAAACGGAGAAAATGCGCAAGACGGGAAATCTCCGAACGACGCGCAAAACGACGAAAATAGAGAAGACGGCGAAAATCCGCAAACGGGCGAAAACGGCGAGTCCGGCAAAGATCGCGAAGACGGCGAAAAGTCGAACGAACGCCGTCCCCTTCCGAATCGAACGAGCGACGAGCGCCCCGGCGAGAACGCGGAGCGGTTCGACGCGGAAAATCCCGAGAAAATCGACCCGAACGCCCAACGCGAAAACGGCGAAGTCGCCCCGAATACGAACGATTATTTAGCGCAAACCGCCCCCGACGACGCGCCGGAAAATCCGAACGGCGCTCCCCAAGACGCGAACGTTCTCGCCGATCCGCTCGAAAATTTCGCCGGAAACGGAACCGACGTCGCCCCGAACGCGCAAGAGTTAAAGGGCGCGAACAACGCCGAAACCGGCCCGAACGGCGCGTCGGAACCGGATCGCAACCCGACGGCGAACGAAAACGGCGAAAATGGAGAAGCCGGGCAAAACGGAAGCGCGTCCAACCTCGACGAAATCCCAAGCGACGCGCTCGACGGAGGGAACGGCGGGAGCGATTCGGCGTCCGACGCGACCGGTTCCAACGAAAATAACGAAAACGCCGAAAACAACGGCGGCGGTTCCGCGTCCGACCGTCCTCAAACGTCGACCGGGCCGAAACCGGAAGAACGGGAAGGTTCGATCGGCGCGGGCGGCGACTCGCCGTCGGGGAAACGCGGCGGCGGGGGCGGCTCCGGTCTCGGCGAACTCGGCCCGGACGAAGCGTCGCTCGCCGGAGCGGACGCGCCGCGCCTCCAATACGCGGAGGCGGCGACGAACCTCGTTCTCGACTATCTCGACGACGTTCTTAAGGAGAAAGTCGACCGGCGAATCCTCGACGAACTCGGTTGGACGGAGGAACAGCTCCGCGCCTTCCTCGAACGTTGGAAGGCGATGAAAGCGGCGGCGGAAGCGGGCGACGAGAGCGCGAAAGTCGAGTATTTGCAAGCGCTTGAAAATCTCGGGCTCGACGCGCCGGACGCTTCGGAACCGGTCGACGCGACGAGGGGCCGCGCTCCGAACGACCGCCGCCGTCGCCAAAACGACGCCGTTCGCGAAGACCGCCGAACGAAAACGCCGAACGCGCTCGACGAACGCGTCCGCGCCTTCAATCGAGGCGTTTCGACTCGCGTTGGTCGTTAATCGCTCGCCGAACCGCCCTCGAACGCTTCGCCTTTCCCGCTCCGTTCGCGACGAACGGCGACGCGTCAAGATAGCGGAACTCGAACGATTTTAACGAAGAACCGAGCAAATATTTTTTAAAATCGCCCAAATCGCGCCCCGTCGTTTGTCGACGGACGATTTATATCGAATAAAATAGAGTTTTATTTCGACGAATTTCGCGCCCCGGATTTTTCGCTTGCAAAGGTTGCGTTCGTTCCCGTCCCAAGGGTTGTTTGAGCGTTTCGCGGGGAGCGTCGATTTTCGTTCGCCTTATCGTTCGCGCGCGATTTGCGCCGACCTATCAAACAATAACTGCAATCGTTCACCGATTTTAGAAAAAGAACAGGAATCGACCATATGGGAGCGTTCGCTGAATGGATTAGCGGGAAAGTTTTCACCGCCGTACACGGCAACAATCTCGTTTACAACACCTGCTGGGAAGACCCGCGCCTCGACAAAGTCGCGCTCGAACTGACCCCGGAAGACAATCTTCTCGTCATCACGTCGGCCGGTTGCAACGCGCTTTCTTACGCGATCGAAGGGCTGAACCGCGTTTACGCCGTCGATATGAACTATCGTCAAAACGCGGTGTTGGAGCTGAAAATCGCCGGGATTAAAGAGCTGGATTACGAAACCTTCTTCCAACTCTTCGGCGAAGGGCGTCTTCCGGGCGTTCGTCAAATTTATCGCGACAAACTCCGCGCGCACTTGTCGGAATCGTCGCAAAAATATTGGGACGAAAATATCAAAAAGTTCTTCGACGGCAAGGCGAAATCCTATTATTTCTGCGGCACGTCCGGCTACTTGGCGAAGTGGATCAACCGCCTCGTCAATCTCCGCGGGATGCGTCCGCAAGTCGACGCGTTGATCAACGCTCCGACGCTCGAAGAGCAACAAAAAATTTGGGGCGAAGTCCGCGACAAGTTCTGGTCGCCGCTGATGCGTTTCATCGTCAACCGCGACTCGACGATGTCGATGGTCGGCGTTCCGAAAGACCAACGCAAGCAAATCGAAAAGACTTACGGCCAACTCGTTCCGTTCGTCCAAGAATGCCTCGACGCGATTTTCGGCGTTCTCCCGATTCAAGACAACTACTTCTGGCGCCTGTACGCGACCGGGCGTTACACGAAAACCTGCTGCCCGGAATACCTCGAAAAGAGCGGTTTCGAAACGCTGAAAGCCGGCGCGGTCGACAATGTCGTCGTTCGCACGAACACGGTCGAAGGTTTCTTGCGCGAAAATCCGGACGTCAAAATCAGCCGTTTCGTCCTCCTCGACCATATGGACTGGCTCTCCGACAAACTGTTCGACGCGTTAATCGCCGAATGGGACGCGATTCTGAAGTCGGCGACGCCGGGCGCTCGCGTTCTTTGGCGCAGCGGCGGGCTCGACACGTCCCCCTACCTGCACCGCGTTCCGGTCGAAGTCAACGGCGAAAAGAAACAACTCGGCGACATTCTGAAATACAACAAAGAACTTGCCGCCGAATTGCATCCGAAATGCCGCGTGCATACTTACGGCAGTTTCTACATCGCCGACCTGTTGAACGGTTGATTCCGTTGAACGGTTAAAAAATCGACGCGGCGCGCCTTTTCGTTCGTCGCGTCGATTTTTGTTTACGTTCGCCGTCGTCCGAACGTGCTTTTGACGAGCGAACGCGAAGAGCGGCGCCGACGTCCGAGTAAAACGGCGTTCGTTTTCTATTTTACGTCGCGCTATTCTTCGCTTTTCGTTTTGTCGCGACGTTCGTCTTTGCCCATTTCGCCGTTTTTCCCCATTTTCCCGTTAGGCCGTTTATGTTTTCGCTCCTTCCCAGTTACAGTTTTGAGGATTTTTCGCTTTATCGCAAATCTTCGGAAGTCGACGCGATTTTTTCCGCTTGGTCGGCGCTTTATCATCCCGCGTTAGTCGCCCATTTTGACGCCGCGCCGCGTTGGGAACCCGCCGGAAGTCCGACGTTCGGCTTAACGCCGCGTCTCGTCGTCGTTCCGCCTTGCGCCGAGAACCTTTTATCGAAAAGCTGGGTAAAATCGGCGGAAGAGGGAGGCGCGATTTTCATCCGCGACGTCGAAGACCGCGACGAAATTTTGCGCGTCGCCTTTGAGAAACTCGGAATCGACGCGCCGATCGGCGACGAAGAATCGGAAACCTTCCTTTCGCTCGGGTTAATTTGTTTCCTCGAAGAGTTGCTGACGCGCAAACTGCGTTATATGAGCAACTTGGACTCGCAAAGTTTCGACTCGCGAGTCGTCGACGCGGCGAAGGCGCATATGTCCGGAAACGTCGAAGAGCGCGAAACGAACCTGCAAAAGGCGTTCGATCTGTTGACGCAAGCGAAGGAGTATTTCTTCCCGACCGCGACGAAACTTCTCGAGTTAACTTGGGTCGAAGAAGAAGACTTTGCGACCGCGCTTCCCGACGCGCTCCGCCTCCAACGCCGCCGCGACGAGAAATCGAACGTCGTCCTGCCGGTTCCGCTCCTAAAAATTTGCCGCGAGCGTTACCCGGAAACGTTCGCGCTGTTAAAAGAGGAAGTCGAGGCGAAACGGGTAATTTTGCTCGGCGGCGACGAATGGGAAGGCCCGCTTTACCTCCAATCGCCGTTGGAAATCGTTCGAACGCTCTTGGCCGGTCGCGCCGCTTACCTCGACGCGTTCGGGACGGCGCCGAAAATTTTCGCTCGTCGCGAAGCCGGTTACGCGCAAATTTTACCCCAACTCCTTAAATTAACGGGATACGAAGCCGCGCTCGCCCGAACCGGCGACGGCTGGACGCTTCTCGAGAAGCAAACCGACCGTTCGCGCTTCCTTTGGCAAGGTCGGGACGGTTCGACGGTCGCCGCGTTCTGCAAAAAACCGCTCGACGCGGCGGAAAGCGAAGAGATTTTGCAACTTCCCGAACGCATCGGCAACTCGTATTACTCCGACGACGCGACCTCGATCGTTTTCGAGCGCCGCCCGGGCAAGGGGTCGCGCTGGCTAAGCGATCTCTTCCGAATGGATCGTTATTCGCCGGTGATCGGCAAGTTTTACGATTTTAACGAATATACCGAGGTAACGCGCGGCGCCGGAGACAAGGAAAAGTTCGTCAAAGACCAATTCAAGACGAATTTTTTGACCCGTTCGGCGCGCCGCGAACGCCCCGATTTGGTTTCGAACTGGCCCCGGCGTCGACGTTTGGGCGCGATTCTTTCGGCGCTCGACGGGCTCGAAGCGACCGTTCGCGAAGCGACGCTCAAGGCGAAACGGGACGACGCGACGTTAAACTCGCTTTTTTCCGTCTATCTTAACGCGTCGAACCGTCTTTCGGCCCGCGTCGCGGCGACGCTCGACGAACTCGACGCTCGTTTTCTCGTTCCAAACGTCGAATCGCCCGCCGAAACAACCGAAAACGCGCAAGACGCCGAAAACGCCTTAACGCCGCAAACCGCCGATCTTGACGCGACGCTCGTCGAGCTGGAAGCGGAAAAAGACGCGACGCTCGACGCGGCGGCCCGTTATCTCGCGGCGGCCTCAAAGTCCTCGAAAGCGGAAAACGCAAGCGGTTTTCTCTTCGTCAACCCGGCGGCGACCGCGCAGGAAGTCGTTTGGGAAACGCGCCGAACCGCCGACGTTCCGCAATCGGAACCCGCCCAATCTTCCCAAACCGCCCAAACGCTCGGCGGTCAAACGACCAATTCGACCGACGACGCGGAGCGACGCGCCGAAGCGGCGGCACTCGGCTTCCAACTGCGCTCCTTTACCGGCGCCGACGGTCTTCGCCAACATATCGCGACCCTCCCGCCGACCGGCTCGTATTGGATTCCGAAAACGCCCGGCGTCGAATATCGTTTCCTTAATCGACCGACGTTCGAAACCGGCGCGTTCGACCCGGCGGACTTCCCGGCGCCCGAAAACGACGAGACCGGTCAAACGGCGCTCAAACCGGCGTCGTCCGCAAACGCCGCCTCCGTCGACGCGACGCCGAAACGCAAAAATTCGCTTCTTCGCCAATTCGCCGCCAAACTTCGCGGCGGCGCGCCCGGCTCGAGCGATTCCGACGCGTCGAACGGCGCCGAAAACGACGCGAACGCCGAATCGACGCCCCGTTCCGCGCTCGTCGAGTACGTCGAACAACGTTATTCCGCGAAAGAAATCGAACGTTATTACGTCCTACGCAACGAATATTTTGAAGTTAAAGTCGACCCGACGACCGGTTCCGTTCGCCGTTTAACGACGTTCAACGTCGACGCGCCCGCCGTTTCGAACGGTTTGCTCCGCCATCCAAGCCGCGGGAATCGCTTCGCTTGGGACGTCGCGCTGAAACTTCCGGCGTCGCTCCGTCGCGACGATTGCCGTTCGCCGGAAGACTCCTGTTACGGATACACCGTTTCCGCCGCCGATAAAATTTCCGTTCTCGCGTCGGGCCCGGCGATCGGGCGCTTGCGAATCGACGGACGGCTCGTCGCGCCGAACGGCGAGAAAGCGGCGACCTTTACGCAAATTTTAACGGTTCGCCGCGAAAGTCGAATCATCGAAATCGACGCGGAAATCAAGCCGGTAATTTCGGCGGACGGGGCGCCTTGGGAAAGTTATTACGGCGTTCGTTTCGCTTGGAAAGACGGGCTCGCCGATCTTTACGGCGGCGTCGGCGCGACGCTCATTTGGACGGGGCGCGACTACCTGCAGGCGCCGGAATGCGTCGACGTCCGCAGCGAGGAAAATATCGGAATAACGGTATTGTCCGCCGGGCTTCCCTATTTTAAACGCGCCGGCGACACGCGACTCGACGCCGTGTTGATTCCGGCGGGAGAAACGCGCCGTCGCTTCCGTTTCGGCGTCGGCGTCGACCTCGAACGCCCGCATCGAACCGCGCTCGAATTCGCCGACGTTCCGCCCTTCGCGCTCGCCGACGTTCCTTCGCCGAAACGCATCGCGGCGACGCCTTTCTCATCGAGCGAAGGAAACGTTCAAATTTTGGAGCGGCGGTCGATTTTGGACGCGTCCGGCGATTTCGTCGGCGTTCGGTTGACGGCGCTCGAAACGGTCGGAGCGAAAACGACGACGACGTTAAAAGCGTCTCTTCCGATCGAACGCGTCGAGTTTGTCGATTTTAACGGCGAACAAACGGATCGCTCGCTCGAATCGCCGACCGGTTCCGCGTTCGACGTCGAATTCCGCCCCCGTCAACTCCGCGTTATGAACGTTTACTTCCGGCGCGGCTCGCTCCGTTAGTCGACGTTAACCAAATCGCCGCGTCCGTTTTAACGCAAAAAACGCTCCGATTCGCCTCGGAGCGTTTTCTATTTCGCCCAATCGCCGCGTTTTAACGCCGGTCGCGCGACTTGCCGCCAAGCGACCGTTTCAACCGTTCGCCGTTTGTCTCAACGCAAGCGAAGCGTCGCCTTTTCCGGCGCGTCGATTTTCGCGTCTTGCAACAGTTCGCGTTCCGAAATTTGAACCGGTTCGACGGTAAATTCCGGCACGTTGAACGATTTTGTCGCGTTTAACGTCTTCGCCGGGTCGCGTTGCGGCAACATAAACGGCTTCGAAACTTCCCCGTTTTCGCCAATATGCGCAAAGTAAAGCCGCGTGTGCGAGCCGTCGTCGCGGCGCGAACTAAAAACGAACCAACGCCCGTTCGAACTCCAAGAATGCCAACTGTCCGGCTCGGTCGGCGAATTGACTTCGTCGAGCGCCCGCGCTTTTCCGGTCGTCAAGTCGAGCGTCCAAAGGTCGGCGTCTCGGAACCAGATCGGGAAACACCCGCGTCGCGCCAAGGCGAACATCAGCGTCTTACCGTCCGGCGAAACGCGGGGAAACGCGGCGCTTTTGTCGAGCGCGACGGCGTCGAAAACCCGTTCCGGCGCGCCGAACGTCTTCGTTTTCTCGTCGAAATCGACCTTCATAATATCGTACTGAAATTCGTCTTGCACAAACGGAACCTCGTCTTTGCGCGCCTCGACCGGCTGACGCGGCGTTTTGAAATCGGGCGCCTTCGCGCAACAGTAATAGAGCGTTTTTCCGTCCGGCGACCAAGTCGGATAAGTCGGCAAATAATCGTCGTCGCTCGGCAAAACCGGCGTCAATTCGTTTTTCTCGACGTCGTAAAGAAGCAAATCGGAAAAAGAATCGAGCACGTTAATCCGATTTTTATCCCGCGTATGAAAAATTTGCGACGTTTGGTTCGACGAAAACGCGACGTGCGGCGAGTTCGGGCGCCAAGCCGCGTAAGCGCACCCGGCGTCGAGCCCTTTGGCGTTCAAGTCGACTTTTTTGACGGAGCCGCGGTCGACGACGACCGTTCCGCCTTTTTTGAAACGCAAGTGGAAGAGGAACGAATCGGTTTTTCCCGCTTGGAACGTATGACAGTTGACGCAAGTTCGTTCGGCGACGAGGCGCGCGCGGATGATCGGGCGTTCCTCGAACGTTTCGAGCGACCGGCTCCAAAGCGCGAGGTCGGAATAATACTCGTAACCGGGAAAAACGAGCCGATACGAAACCCAAGGATCGATCGGGTCGGACGAAACGCGCGCCGTCCATTCGGCAAATTTTGCCCAACCGCCGCCGTTTTCCCATCCTTCTTTATTTTCGCCGTTTACCTTGTCTTCTTTCTTTGTCAGGTCGAGCGCGAACGTTTCAAAACGCAACGTCTTGCCGACGTTGCGTTCGAGCAAGCGGCGCCATTTCCGTTGCGAAAAACGAATTTCTTTCCCGGAAAAAGTCGCGAACGGCCGTTCGGCGCCGTCTTCAAAGACGCAAGTCAGAAGTTGCGCGGCGTTTTCTTGAACGTCGAAGTTCAGCGGGGCGACGTTCGGCGGGATCGTTACGTCGCGATAATCCGGGTAAATCGTCGGCGCTCGGTCGAGCGCGGCGAACTCGGTCGGCGGTTCCGGCGCGGCGCCTCCGACGAAAAACGCGACGCAGGCGAAAAGCCCGACCGCGCCGACGCCCGCCAAGAGAACGCGTCGTTTCGAGACGCTCCGTTTTTTCGCTCCGACGCTTTCGTTATTTTCGCTATTCTCTTTATTTTGACACGCCGACGTTTCCGCCGCGTCCGTTTTTCGCTCGTCCGTCGTCATTTTTTCCAATCCGCAATTTTTCGCGTTTTGTTCGCTCCATTCCAACGCCGCGAACCGCCGTTTGTTCCGGCGTCCGTTACGCTATTATTATACCGGCGGCGACCGATTTCGTCAAAGAGGGCGTCGCGACCGCGCCAACCGTTAAAATCGTTCGCCGCGTCGATAAAAAAACGCCGAACCCAAAAGTTCGACGTTAACAACCGCGTTAAAACGCGCAGTTTTTTCTAAAAACGCTAAAATTTAACGGCCGCTTGCAAAATCAACGTGTCGTGCGTCGCGTCAACCGTTTCGCCGCCCCGTTGCGCGTCGATGAAAGCGCGTTCCCAGTTCAGCGTCCACATCGTTTTCTCGTTCCAATACCAGTTGAAACCGGTCGTTAAACGGTTGACCGTTCCGTACGTCGCGCCCGCGGATTCGCGCAAACTGTTCGCTTCCGTCCAGCTCCATTTCCCCAAAAGCTCCCAAGCGCCCCAATTTCCGGCGACGACGCGGTCTTTCGTATTAACAAATCGGGCGTCTTCGGCGATTTTCGGGCTGGAAAAACGCCCCATATCCTTCGAATACCCCCAAGCGCAACCGGGCGTCAACATCCAACGCGAGCCAACGGTCGCGCCATACGCGTTCCCGCCGTCTTCGACCGACTTGAGGAACGCGTCCGCCGTCGCCGCGAATCCTTTGCGCTGCCAAGCCGTTTCGATTTCCGAAACGGAATACGAACGGTCGGCGAGAGAAATCGTTCCGTCGAGGAAATACGGCGCGGAAAAGCTCCCGCCGAGCCCGCGAGTTCGGAAACGTTGCGTCGAATCGTCGGAACCGGGCGCGACCCAGTAATAACTTCCGCCGAGATGCGCCAGCTCGTTTAGAAGACCGTCTTCGCCTTCCTCGTAAATCGGCGTTCCGGAAAGCCGCGCGTTCAAGACCAGCCCCGGATTGTCGTCGAACGTTCCATAAGGCTCCGTATTAAACGACTTTGGAATAAAAGCTCCGGTAAAAAGTCGAACGCGTTCGTCGGCGGTATGCCGCGTCGAACCGATCCCAAAACGGCGCCCTAAACGGAAGATTTGCGCGTCTTCGTCGCAAACCGCGTAAGGCGTGTCGTAAAGAATCGTCATCGAGTCGATCCCCGACTCGACGTGAAACTGGCCGATTCGGACGTCGCCGAAGTAACGCGTGTCGTTGCAACGGAGATAAAAGTCGTAAATCTTGACTTTTTCGGCGACGGCGAGGCAAAACGTATATTCAAGATTGCCGTACCCGGAGCCGCGCATCGACAAGCAAACGTCGCGCAAACGCCAAGTATTCGACGTTTCGCCGTAAAAATCGTTAAATTCGGCGTCGGCGGAAGTCAACGTCGCGTCGGCGACCGCCCGACCGCTGAATCGCAAGCTGAACGGAGCGTTCGGGTCGGCTTTTTTCGTCGCCGTTTCCGCCTCTTTCGTCTTCGCGCTCTCAAAATCGACTTTGAGCGCCGCCGTTTCTTCGCGCAGCGCCGCCAATTCGGCTCGGAGCGCCGCCGTTTCCTCCGCGAACGCGTCGAAATCGCCGCCGCCTATTCCGTCCGCCAAAGCGACCGACGCGTCGCCGCTTTCGGCGTCCGTTTCATTCTCGCCGACTTCTTCAATCTCGGCGCTTAATTCGCCGTTTTCGGCCTCGTCCGTCGACAAAACGAGCGACGTTCCTTCGCCCGCGTTCCAACCGCCGAAACCGTCGGCGCCCAACGAAGCGCCCGCCGCGCTCCAACCGAGCGAGCAAACAAGAGCGCCCGCCGCGGCCTTTTTCCATCCTTGGAATCTCATCCGCATTTCCTCGCGTTAAAATTTTCGAGCTCGCCGCTCGATAGAATCTCAACCTTATCATCGAGAAAATAATGCGGAAAGATAAATTTTTCGCGAGAAAATTACAACTTAAAGAAAAGAACGACAAAAATTTTTCCGAACGCGCCGTTTGCTTTATCGCCGCGACTCTTCCGCGTCGAGCGTTAAGAATTTTCCGCCCGCGACGAAAAAAACGCGCCGACGTTGACTTTCCGTCGGCGCGGCGAAAGAATCGAACCGCTATTCGGCCTCTTTCGTCAACGAATACGCGGCGATTTTGCGGTCGAGCGTCGTTCTCTCGACGCCCAACGACTTCGCGGCGCGGCTTTTATTCCACGAGAAATAGTTTAACGTTTCAAGAACCAGTTTGCGCTCCATTTCCTTCAACGAAACGGGCTCGAACGGAACGTCTTCCGCCGTCGCGACGCGTTTTTGACAGTCGCAAACAACCGGCGACGGCTCGACGACGCCGAGCGCCGACGTCAACAAGTCGGCCTTTTCGATCGTCGGCGGATTTCCCATCAAAACGGCGCGCTCGACAATATTCTTCAACTCGCGCACGTTCCCCGGCCAAGGATACGCGTTGAGCGTCGCCCGAGCCTCCGGCGAAAACCCAAGATAACGCCGCCCGGTCTCGCGCGAAAATTTGTCGAGAAAATAATCGGCCAACGCGTCGACGTCGCCGGCTCGCTCGCGCAACGGCGGCACGACGATCTCCAAAACGCGCAACCGAAAATACAAGTCGCGACGAAAACGCCCGGCGGCGACCTCTTCCTCCAAATTGCGATTCGTCGCCGCGACGACGCGAAGATCGACGGAAATCGGTTTGTTTCCGCCGACCCGTTCGAACGTCGCGCCCTCTAAAACGCGCAAAAAAGCGGCTTGCAACGCCGGATTCATCTCCGCGATCTCGTCGAGAAAAATCGTCCCGCCGTCCGCCGCCTCAAACTTGCCGATCTTCGTTTCGCTCGCGCCGGTGAACGCGCCCTTCTCGTGTCCGAAAAGTTCGCTCGTCAAGAGACTTTCGGAAAACGCCGCGCAATTCAAGCAGATCATCGGGCCGAACCGACGCGAACTCTTCTCGTGCGCCGCCCGCGCGACCAACTCCTTCCCGACGCCGCTTTCGCCGCGGATTAAAACGGTCGCCTTCGACCGCGCCGCTCGCTCGACCGCCGCTTCGACCGCTCGAATCGCGTCCGAAACGCCGATCATCTCGATATTTTGCCCGAGCAGGCTCCGCAAGCGTCGGTTTTCGGTTCGCTCGCGGCTCAAATAGGCGGTCAACTCGTTTTGGCGGTCGAATAAATTTTGCGTCGACAAAATCTCCGACGGAGCGTCCCGACGTTCGTCGCTCGCCTCGAACGTGCGCGCCGCTTCGACGAGAAGCGTTTCGCGCCCGATTTGAATTTTGGAACCGATCAAAATTTCCGCTTCGCCGTCGACCGCTCTTCCGTCGACCGTCGTTCCGTTGCGGCTCTTTAAGTCGCGCAAAAACCAACGTTCGTCCCGAAATTCAATCGTCGCGTGAAAACGGCTGCATCGGTCGTCGTTCAAGACGACGGCGTTTTCGAACGCGCGGCCTATCGTCGTCGGTCGATTTTTGCGCAAAAAGAAGGCGACCGACGGCGCGCCGTTTCTAAAACAGATCAGCTCGAGATTTTGAGTCGAATATTCCAACGCGCCGCCCGCTTTCCGTCAAAACGCGCGGTTTTTCGTCCGCGCTCGTTCTTAAAATCGCCTTAATACCGCGTTAACCCGCAAACTCGTCGCCGTTTAACGCCCGTTCGTCGAACTTTTTCGCCGCTCGACGCTTTTTCGCCCTTCGGCGCGCTCGCGGTCGAGCTCCAACCGCCTCGCGACGTTCCAAAGCTGGAAGTTGCCCGAACAGGGCGTCGGAACGCAAAGGCGCGGTTCCCGCAAGACCCAGCAAAGGGGCCCGAGCGCAAAGCCGCGGTCGTATCGGTCGCCGCCGAACCGACGCAAAAACTCGTCGAGCGGCAACACGTCGACCAGTTCGACCGTTCCAATAATCGCGCCGCGAACGAACTCCGACGGCGGTTCGATCTCCAAGTTGGCGAACGTCGCCGCCGCGTCGCCGTCCGACTCCTTCGAAACGGCGGCGTGAATCGCGATTCGCCCCCGAAACCGCGTCGACCAAGACCGGTTTTCGACGCGTTTCCAACCTTGCGCGATCGCCCAAGCCCAAGGCGCTCGAATCGTCAACGCCTTTAAATCCGGCGACGCGGCGAGGTCGAGCGTCGGAATTTCAACGGCGCGCCGTTCTTCGCAACGTTTCTCGTTCATTTTAGTTTCGTCTTTCTTTCGACGCGTCGTTTTCCGCCGACGCGCTTCGTTCGTTTAACGTCGAGCTTTCAGAAGGTCGCGTCGCGCGATTTTGAACTCGGCGTTCCGTCGACGACGATCGCTTTAATCTCTTCGGCCAGTTCCCGCGTCGCCGAGTCGAGCGCCGACGACGTTTGCGCGGGCGTTAAAATCCAACGCTCGAAATCGGTCGACGCAAACCGATGCGGCGGCGTTTCCAAAAGCCGCGCGACCGCGTCCGGGCTCAAATCGTTCAATTTGGCGGACGCGTTCGGCGGCGCGTCGAACTCCAGCGGCCAATCGCGAGTCGTCGCCGTTTGCCGCGTTCGCGTTCGCAACGCCGGCTCCGCGTCGAGCAACAGCGAACCGTCGAGATTCCAAGCGCCCGGCGTCGGATTCGTTTCTCGTTCGCGAACCGTCGAAGCCGTCGCCAACGGCGCGCCCCCGAGCCAAATCGCCGAATGCGTCAACGCGACGTCGATCGGCGTCAACTCGCCGTCTTTCCCGCGTTCGCCAAGACTCGCCAACGCCGAACGCCCGACGACGACGACCCGGTCGAAGTTCAAGGTCGAACGTTCGGCGACGTCCGACGGCGCGACCGTCCCCGTCTGTTCCGCTTCGTTCGCCCAAAAAATCGGGCCGGAAACGTTGAAACCGCACCGCCGCGCCTCCAAGGAATCGCCGACGCCGTTCGTCGCGAACAACGCCGCTTCGCCGCGCGCAAAGACGCCGTCGAGTCGAACGCTCGTCGCGCCGCGTTCCGGTTCGGAACCGCTTTCCTCCAACTCGCCGAGCGCCGCCGTTTCGAAAGTCGATCGGAAAATCGCGACGTTCGAGTGCAACGGCGCGGAAAACGCTTCGCCGGGCGCGTTGCAAACGGTCGCCGACGAATCGATCAAGGTCAAAAGGGTCGAACCGGTCGCCTCGAAGACCGACCATTTCGACGCGACGACGTCTTGCGTCGGAACGGTAAAATCGATCGCGACGCCGCGCAAAGTCAGTTCGCTCGCGTTCAAGAAGAACATCCGCTCTTCCCAACCGCCGTCGGCGACGTTGCGCGGAGTAAAAACTAGCGTCGGTCGAAAACCGTCGGCGGCGACGATCTCGACTTTGCGCCCGACCAGCGAAATCGGCGGCGTCGCCAACGCGCCGTCAAATTTTAACTCGACGCGAAGCGGCCGTTCGTCCGCGCCGCCGGAACCGGTCGCCAACGCCGCTTGCAACGTCGCGAACGTTTGCGGGCCGTCGCCGACGCGGTCGACCGTTCGCGTCGCGTTCGTCGACGCGACGTCCGTTCGGGTTCCGCTCGCGCTCGAAGTCGCCGACGTTCCTAAAAACGAATACGCGGTCGCGAAGAATCGAACGTCGAGAGCGCCGCCGTCGCGGTTCGACGCCGCCGAACCGTCGCTCCAATCGGCCGACGCGGCGACGCGCCGCCGAGAACGCCAACCCCAAGCGACGCGTTTCGAGTCGTCGCTCGTCGCCGAACCGCTCAAAAAGGAACGTCGCCATTCGGCCCCGTCGTCGACGTAAAGCGGCGGCGCGTCGACGGCGCCGATTCGTTCTTCGGCGCGCAACGCGTCGAGTTCCGCCGACGCCAAAATTTCGCCGTCGAGTTCGCTCGCGCTCGAAACCGACGACGTTTCCACTTCGCTCCCCAAGGTTCCGCCGACGCCGTCGTTCGCGCTCGTCGAAACGCTCCCTTTTTCCGTCGTTCGCGTTTCGGCGCCGGAATCGGTCGGCGACGCGACCGGCGCGATCGGCGTTTCAACGACCGGAAGAGTCGGCGCCGGTCTTCCCGGACTCCAATAGAGAACGGCGACAAACGCTAAAAAGACGACGCAAACGATCGCCGCCGGGGTTCGCGGCGTCGGCGGCGCGACGCGACGCTCTTCGGCGGCGACGTCGATAAAGCCGCGTCCGGAAAGGCGCAACCCGATCATCTCGGCGATTTCGCGCAAGTCCAAAATCAACGATTCCGGCGTTTGGTACCGATCGTCCGGGAGCTTGCGCATCATTTTTTTGACGACCGCCGCCACTTCGATCGGAATCGCCGGATTCGCTTCGCGCACGTCGGGCGGTTCGTCCCCTTGGTGCTGCAGGAGTTTCTGCAACATCGTCCCTTCCGGGAAGGGCGGCGTTCCGACCAACATATAATAGAAGGTGCAGCCGAGCGAATAAATATCGCTGCGGACGTCGGCGTCGCGCGGATCGCGGGCTTGCTCCGGAGAAATATAGTCGAAGGTGCCGAGCGTAACGCCGCTTTCGGTCAAATCGTCGACCACGTCGTTTTTGAGAAGGCGCGCGAGCCCCATATCGATGAGCTTGGCGCGTTTTTGCGGGGTAACGATGATATTCGACGGTTTTACGTCGCGGTGCGTAACGCCGTGCGCCGCCGCGTGCGCCAACGCGTCGGCCGCCTGCAACACGTAACCGATCGCTTCGTCCAACTCGAGAACGCCGCGTTCGCGAACGTAGTCGCGGAGATTGACGCCGTAAACGTATTCGAACGCGATGAACGGAACGCCGTTTTCTTCGCCGCAAAAATAAACTTGAGCGATATGCTCGTGATTTAAGCGCGCCGCCGATTTCGCTTCGTTCAAGAAACGAGCGACCGTTCCGACGTCTTGCGCCCGTTGACGCGGAAGGACTTTAATCGCGACTTTGCGGTCGAGCGCCGTGTCGCGTCCTTCGTAAACGCGCCCCATTCCGCCGCCGCCGATATACTTCGTAACGACGAAGTGCCCGAACGTCGCGCCCGGCTTCAACGCGCCGCCGTCGGCCCCGTCGAACGCGTCGTCCGGAGGAACGGAACCGCCCGACGCGTCGTTCTTTCGCTCGGCTTCGACCGGAGGCGTTCGCGAAACGACCGTTCTCTCGTTTTCGAGCCGTTCGTTTTCTTCGTCGTTTTCCGCGCCAAACGGCGGAGCGCTCGTTCGCGTCGACGCGTCGTCGAAGGAAAAAAGCGCGTCGTCCGCGGAAGGCGAAAGAGCGGAAGTCGACGCTTCGCCGTCGAACGATTCGGACGCGCCGTTTCTCGACGCCGAAGCGCCAAAAGCGGCGGACGCGGCGCCGTCGAACGTCGACGGTTCGCGCCGCGACGCGTCGGAAATCGGGCGGGAATGAGAAGAATCTGACGTCATATCGGCGCGCCGCGCGTTCGTTTCGTTTGTATTAATTTAAGGGGAAAAACGGCGAGACGCGTTCGACTTGCGCCGCTTCGTTCGCCGCCGCAACGCGTCCCGATAAAACAAAACGCGACCCCTCGGCGCCGTTTCATCAAACGACGCCGTTAAAGCCGCAAAGTTCGCGACGTTTTCGCCGTCGCGTCCCAACGCCTCGCTCCGCGAGCGACCGTCTCGACGCGACGCGCGACAAACGCCGCCGTCAAACGCGATAAACCTTTTCGTTTCAGAAGATGAAACGGTTCATCACGTTTTCGATCAGCTCTTGGCGACCGCTGATGTTCGGCTCGATTTCGCCCTTTTCGAGCATATATTTTTCGAGCGATTTGAAGTCGTGTTTGCCGGCTTCGATTTCGGCGCCGATCCCGCGATCCCACGTGGCGTAGCGGGTTTTCAGCATATCTTGCAGGTCGCCGGAAGCGCGCATCGCCGCCGCGACTTTAAGCCCCTTGGCGAAAGCGTCCATCCCGCCGATGTGCGCGTAGAAGAGGTCGATCGGTTCGAAGCTCTCGCGACGGACTTTCGCGTCGAAGTTGAGACCGCCGGTCGTGAACCCGCCGTACTTCATGAGGACGTAAGCCATTTTCGTCGTCATATAGAGGTCGGTCGGGAATTGGTCGGTGTCCCAGCCGAGGAGCATATCGCCGGCGTTCGCGTCGACGGAACCGAGGAAACCTTGGCTCGCGGCGTATTCCATTTCGTGTTCGACCGAGTGGCCGGCCAGCGTCGCGTGGTTCGTCTCGATGTTCATCTTGACGTCGTTTTCGAGACCGTAAGCGCGCAGGAAGTTGATGCAAGCGGCGCAGTCGTAGTCGTATTGGTGCTTCGTCGGTTCCTTCGGTTTCGGTTCGAAGTAGAATTGGCCCTTGAAGCCGATTTCCTTCGCGTAGTCGACCGCCATATGCATAAACGCGGCCAAGTGGTCGGCTTCGCGCTTCATATCGGTGTTCCAAATGCATTGGTAACCTTCGCGACCGCCCCAGAAGGTGTAGCCTTGCGCTTTGAGTTCGAGCGAAACTTCGAGCGCTTTCTTGACTTGCGCGGCGGCGTAGGCGAACGCGTCGGCGTTCGAGCTGGTGGCGGCGCCGTGCATATAGCGCGGGTTGCCGAAGAGGTTCGCGGTGCCCCAAAGCATCGTGACGCCGGTGCGTTCCGATTCTTCTTTGAAGACTTTAACGACTTCGTCGAGGTTTTTGTTCGATTCGGCGAGCGTTTTCCCTTCCGGCGCGACGTCGCGGTCGTGGAAGGCGTAGTATTGGAAACCGCATTTTTCGAGGAATTCGAAGAAGACGCGAACGCGGTTTTGAGCGTTTTCAATCGATTCGGAACCGTCGTCCCAAGGACGCGACATCGTGGCGGCGCCGAACGGGTCGGAACCGGTCATCCGCATCGTGTGCCAGAACGCGCAGGAGAAGCGGAGCCACTCCTTCATCGATTTCCCTTCGACGATTTCGTCGGCGTTGTAATGACGGAACGCGAGCGGATTGGTCGAGTCGGGACCTTCGTACTTAATCTTATTGACTTCCGGGAAAGCGGCCATTTACGTTCTCCTAAAATAATTGCGCGTTAAAATTTCGAACGCTAAGCGACGCGAAGTCTCGTCGAACGCCGTCGCGACGACCGACGTTTCCGTCCGCCGTTCGACGCCGATAAGACGACGCGAAAATTAGCGACGCGTTTCGAACCGTTCGATTCGACTCGCGTTTTCTTTATTTTACTCGAATTCGCGTCCAAATAAAAGAAGAAGTTTGGAAAAATTTCCGTTTTTCCGTAAAAAAAACGTCGCCGCCGCCCCTACAAACGCGCAAAAGCCCGCCGACGCTCTTCTTTTTGCGAAAAGCGCCGCGACGGGCCTTTTAACGTTAACTCGTTCTTAACGTCGAGTTTTCACGACGTTCGACGCTCGACTCAGCCGATAACGCCTTTCGTCTTCAAGAAGAAGATGACTTCGTCGGCGAGTTCGTCGGCGGAGCATTCGGACGCGTCGAGTTCGAGATCCGGGGTAAGCGGCGCTTCGTAGGGGTCGTCGACGCCGGTGAAACCTTTCAATTCGCCGGCGCGCGCTTTTTGGTACAGACCTTTCGGGTCGCGTTGTTCGCAAACTTCGATCGGCGTTTTGACGTAAATTTCAAAGAAATCGGTCGACGCCATCGTTTCGCGGACGCGGTCGCGGTCGGCGCGGTAGGGGCTGATGAACGCCGTCAACGCGATCATCCCGGCTTCGACGAAGAGCTTCGAAACGGCGCCGATGCGGCGAATGTTTTCTTCGCGATCTTGCGCCGAGAAACCGAGCCCGAAGCGTTCGGCGAATTCGTCCGAGTGTTGTTTTTTCAGGATCGCCGGCGAAGCGTTCAGCGAGTGGCGGACGTTGTCGCCGTCGAGAACGAAACTGCGCTTGCCCAACTCGTGCAATTTATGGTCGACCAAATTCGCGATCGTGCTTTTGCCGCTGGCGCTCAAACCGGTGAACCAAAGAACGCAACCGCGATTGCCGTTCAACTTTTCTTTTTCCGCGCGCGAAACAGCTTGTTTGTGCCAATAAACTTCCACTTGTTGAGGCGAACTCATTTTTGTCTCCCTGTCTAGTTGGTTAAAAGCGACGCCGCTTGACGCGCCGATTTCCTCTTTATCTTCTTTATTTTAACCGCTGTTCAGATTTTTTCAATACGCCGACGCGGCTCGCGCCTTATTTTTATTCAAACTCAATTCAAAAAACGCTTTTCGTCGTTTTTTACTCCGCTTCCGCGCCCGTCGCGGCGACGCGAAGTCGAGCGCTTATCCCGTTTCGCTCCGAAAAAATCGCGAACGTCGTTTCGTTGTTCGTCGAGCGCCGTCGGCGACGCGCCCTCCCTCAACTTCGCGGTTTTCATTCCTTCGCGCTTTGTTCCGCCTCTTTTTCCTTCGCGCGTTCCTCGGCGGCGGCAAGACGAGAATAAACCGGCAAAATCGCCCAAACGTCGTCGAAATCCTCCGCTTCGGCGCGACGCCAAGCGACCCGAGCGACGCCCGCCGCCGTCGGCGCCCAAAACGCCGCGTCGACGAATTGCGTTTCAATATTCTCGCCCCCTTTATTTCGCCAACGGTCGAGCGACGGCCCGCAAAAATAAACGTTTTCCGCCGCGCTTGATTTCGCTTTCTCAATAAATACTTCGGAATCCAAAAATCGCGCGGAATCGGCGCTCTTTACGCAATCAAAATTTCCGTCGAATTCGCGACGTTTTTCCTCGGCGAACCATTTTTTCACCGACGTTACCCGATAACGATCGTCGAGCGGAAGAGGCGCTTTCCTCGGTTCGACCCAAAATCGCCGAACCGCCGCGTCGCCTCGCTGCGCGTCGATTCCGACCGAAACCGTTCCCGACGCTTCGCCGTTCGGAAGTCGCCCAATTTCCGACGCGATCGCTTCCAACGCGTCGACGCCGACAATCTTCGCCCCGACCGCCCAAGCGAACATCTTCGCCGTCGCGACGCCGACGCGCAAGCCGGTAAAGGAGCCCGGGCCGACCGCGACCGCGACCGCGTCGACGTCTTGCGGAGCCCAACCGAACTCCGTCAACGTCTCTTGAATCGTCGGCGCCAACGTCTGCGCGCTTCGCCGCTCGGTCTCCAAACGCCGCGACGTCAAAATCTCGCCGCCGACGCAAAGCGCGACGCTTCCTTGCGCGTCCGTCGTTTCCAACGCCAAAATTTTCAGCGCGTTTTTCATCGTTCGTCAATCTCCGTTCAAACCGCCCGTTTTAACGAAAAGCGCGCGTTCGCCGCTTTCCGCCTTGTCTGCTTCGCGCCCGTCGTTCGCTTCGGCGCCTTCTTCTCTATTTTATTCCGACCTTGCGCCTTCGACAGGGGGGGCGTCGACGAAACCCGCTTTTCCTCGTCGCGTCGTCGACGCGCGTCCCGTCGTTTTTTCGCGACGCGGCGCAATCTTTCCCGTCGTAATCGTCGTTATCGTCAAAAACTGCTCTTGCGTTTGCGTTAAGGGAACGTTATACTCGCCTCCAACGGAGCTTTTCGTCGTTAAAACCGTTTCGCGCCGACGCTCGAATCGCCTTACCCCCTTATTTTCCCCAAACCGCGCTCGTCCGCCCGCCGCGAGGTCGACGACAAAAATTGGAACTTGAAATATGTCGAAACGTTCAAAACTCAACCGCCGCCGCGTTCTCTTCGCCGCCGCGCGCTCCCGACGTATTGCTCCGACGTTCCCCCTTATTTTAGCCGGTTTGCTTAGTTTGCCCGCTTTGCCGACGTCGTCTATTTTCGCCGAATTAAACGCCGCGTCGCGCCTTTACGCGCAAACGCCCGCTCCATTCAACGCGACGCAACCGCCTCGCCGTCCGGCCAACTTTGCGCAAACGCCGCCGCTTGCCCAATCCGCCGCGAACGCGTCGCAAAACCAAGTCGTTTTCTTCTCGATTCCGGTCGCCGTCGACGCCGCCGTCGTCCGCTCCGGCCCGAGCGAAGACGCTTATCCGACCGGAAGCGTCGCGAAAAACCGTTACGTCGAGGCTTATTTCCGCTCCGCCGACGGTTGGTGCGCGATTCGTCCGCCGCAAGGGAGTTTTTCTTGGGTCAACGCGAAATTCGTCCGCCGCGAAAACGACTCGACCGGACGAATCGTTTCAACAAGCGGCAAAGCGGTTCCGTCCCGAGTCGGCGGAGCGACGGTCGAGGAAAGCGCGCTCGTTCAAGTCGGCCTTAAAAACGGAACGACCGTTAAAATTTTAGACGAAACGCGCTTGGCGGACGGTTCCGCTTGGCTGAAAATCGCGCCGCCGTCGGGCGAATTTCGCTGGATTCGCGCGAACGACCTGATCGCCGATCCCGCGATCGCGCAGTTGCCGACGAAACTGACGTTCCAACGCGAATTTCTCGAACAACTCGCCAAAGCGTCGAACGGCGAAACGCCCGCCGCGCCGATTTCCGATTCCGCGCCTTCGTCCGTCGCCGTTTCTCCTTCCGCGTCGTCCGCAAACTCGACGCAAACGGCGCAAACCAGCGCCGACGCGCCGACGGTCGTTTCGGAAGAAGCGGCGACGCAATTCAAGATGGAACTCGCCCGACTCAACGCGGACGTTTTTCAAACGTTGCGGCAAAATCCGCCGTCCGACGCCGAACTCGCCCTTCTCGCGTCGCGCGCCGAAACGCTTTTCGACGCCGCGCCGACCGACGGGGAGCGTTTCGTCGTTCAATCGATTTACGACGCGATCAAAATCGCCGAACGCCGCAATCGCGCTCAAGCCGGAGGCGACGGAGCGACCAATTCCCGCGTTTCCCCCAATCCGTTTAATCGGCCCGAGTTTCCCGTTTCGCCCAACGCGCCGCAACCGTCCCCGACGAACGGCGGCGCCAGTTTCGGCGAATTTCAGCCCGGCGAGAACGCGCCGATTCTCGTCCTTCCCGATTCGAGCTTCGAACCGTCCGCCGACGCGTCCTCCGGCGCCCCTTGGCTCGACGCTTCGAACGGCGCGCCTTTCGCCCAATTCCCCCAAAGCGTCGATTCCAACGGTCGCGTCGACGTTTCCCAATTTTTCCCGCCGTCTCAAAACGGATATTCGCCGAACGGTTTTAACGCGAACAACGCCGCCCCGACGGAAAAACGTCCGCGCCTCGCTTTCGCGTTTTCCGACGCCAACAATCCGTTCCGTTCCCGTTCGTCGAAGGGCAAAGAGGTTCGCGTCGCTCCCGTCGCGCCGCAAAGCGGAGGACGCGCCGCCGGAATTTCGAAACTTCCGCCCCTTTTGCCGACGCAAAAACAGTTGATCGTTCCGCCGCCGAATTATCGCTCGACGCCGTTTGGGCAAAAAGTTCGTCAAAACGCTCGCTTGATCGCCGCCGCCCCCAAAACGACGGCGCAAGACCCGAAAGAAACCGCGTCGACGAGTCAAAATAAAGAAAACGCGCAAGAATTAACGGTCGATTCCGTTCGTTGGCGCGCCGTCGACAAGGTCGCGGACGTTTCCGCTCCGGATTCGGCGACGCCGATCGCTTCCGCGGCGGCGACGCTTCCCGCCGACTTCGGCAAAACCGGCGAAGCGTCTCCCATCGCCTCGACGGCTTCTCCGAAAGCCCCCGCGCCGACCGGAGCCGTCGTTCCGAAAATCAAAAAGAACGCGACCGCGTCCAAACCGAACAAATTTCAACCGGTTTCGTCGTCGACGTCCGCGTCCGCCGCGTTCGACGCCGCCGGCGTTCTCGCGAGATTGCCTAAAGCGCCCCAAGGCGCGCCGCAATACGCCCTAACCCGTCCGCTCGGCGACGGACGTTTCGAAGTCGTTTCTTACCTTGAAGCGGAAAACGGCGTTTCGCTCGAACCTTACGTCGGTCGCGACGTCGGCGTCAAAGGAACGCTCGGAACGATTCAAATTGGAGAAAAGACGCAAAAATTAACGACGGCGCAAACCGTTTTCGAACGCGATTAAGTCGCGTCGCCGGTTTCCAACGCGCCGACGTTGTTCCGAAAGCGGATTTTCAAAACGACGATCGATTTAAAAACGCAAAATCAAGCGCCAACAAACGCCGTTTTTAAACGTCGTCGAATCCCCGCAACGCAATTCAATCCCAAGCGCGTCCGCGAAACGTCGCGCTTTCGCCAAGCCGACGCCCAGCCCGCGCCCGGCTTGCCGCCCGGAAAAATAGGGCGCAAAAAGAAGTCGTCGCGCTTCCGGACTCAATCCCGGGCCGTCGTCCTCGACGCCGATTTCCCAGAAACGAGCGTTTGGGGGTGCCGCTCCGCTTAAATTTCGCTCCGTTTCGCCGTTTTCGGTTTCTATTTCGTTTTTCGACGCCGAGACGTCGGTTTCGTCCGTCGACGCGACTTCCCAACGCTCGCGACTTTCTCGCGCAAAAATCCGAATCGCGCCGCCGGGCCCGGTCGCTTCGACGGCGTTTTTCGTCAACGCGTTCAAAATCGCCGCCAACATCGCCTCGTCGGTCGTCAAAGTCGGCGCGTTCTTCGCAAATTCAAACGAGGTTTCTAATCGAACGTCGTTTTCTTCGCAACGTTTCGCTTCGCGGCGCGCCCATTCGTCGCAAAATTTTTCGACGTCGAGTTCGGCGAACTTCGGCTTAGGCGGACGAGCGAACGTTCGCAAATCGACGATCATCTCGTATGCCCGCGTCGTTTGCTCCGCGATCGCCGCTAAACGACGACGTTTTTCTTCCGACGTTTCGTTTTTCAAAAGATATTGCGCGTGTCCGGCGATAATCGCCAAGGGATTGTTCAGCTCGTGTCCGATTCCGGCGGCCGTTTCGGCGCACGCGTCGAAGAGTTTTTGTTCCAAACCCGGATTTTCGAAACGTTGGTCTTTATTGGTTTCGGCGTTCATTTTGCGCGTCCCCCGTTTTACCGCTTCCCTTTTTGCCTATTCTACGCATTTTAACAAGCGCGAACAGAAAAAAACGTTGGAATTCAACGACTCCAACGTTTTAAACGACGATTATCGTCGCGTTTCGCTCATTTTAAACCCGCGTTCAATCACGCGAAGGTTTCGATTTCGAGAAGAGCGCAGATGCGTTCGATCAAGCGTTCCGTTTCGAACGGTTTCGCGAGGAACTCGTTGGCGCCCGCGCGATGCAGTTCTTCGATCTTGTCTTCTTCGACCATCCCCGAAACGCAAATGATTTTGACCGCTTCGAGCGATTTGTCGTTGCGAACGCGGAGGCAAACGTCCTTGCCGTTGATGTCCGGAAGCATCACGTCAAGAATGATGAGGTCGGGGCGATAGTCTTTAACCGTCATCCCGGCTTCGAACCCGTTGTTGACGGCGCGCGTTTCGAAACGACCGTCGCGTTCGAGAACGTCGACCAACAATTCGACCAAATCGCGATCGTCGTCGACGACCAGCACCTTGCGCTTGCCGCTTTCCAACGCGTCGGTCGGAATGTTGTTTTCCTTCATAAAGGCGTACAAATGTTCGCGCGGAATGCGACGAAAACGACTTCCCGGAACGCGAAAACCTTTCAACCCGCCGGAATCAAAACAGCGAATGATCGTTTGTTGGCTGACTTTGCAGATTTTCGCGGCTTCGCCGGTCGTAAAAACAGTTTTAATACCCATTTCAGGTTCAATCCTTTTCTAAATGCCCTCGTCCGTCAACCGGAAAAAGCTTCGAATCGTCGACCCAAACGCCCGACGACGGTCGGCGCCGATCTTCTCAAACGTTCAAACCGGCGACGCTCTTTATTAAACGCAACAAAAAACGTTCGCGGTTTCTTTGTCCAACGTCGTCGACGCGCAAATTAACGAATAACGCCGCGATTCGCGTTGAAATCGCCGCGCGTTAAACTTTCTCGTCGCGTCTTTCGCAAAATGGAAACTTACGTCGTTTTGGCGACTCGCAGAATTTGCGCGTTATTCCTTTTTTGCGCAACGCCGCAATTCTTTCCAAAACTTTTTTTTTACCAATCTTGCGCGCAACGCTAATTATACCTATTTTAACGTTGGCGTCAACATCAAAAAACGGCCTTTAACCTTGCGCGGTCAATATTTTCATTTTTCTCGAAAACATTAGCGTTCGAAGAAATCGCTCGATCGTCCGCGCGAAAAGCGACGCACGATCGTTCGTCCGGCTTTTTTTCGCCGTTTTTTACATTGTTCGCAATTCCTCCAAATCTTCGCGTTTTGCCAAAACTTTTTTTCGTTTTGTTTTTGCGAATCGCCTTATGCTCTTTATTTTAAACAATCGTCGGCTTCTTGCCAACCTCTATTGTCGACGAAAAGCCCCTTTTTTTCTTTTTTTTCTTATTTTTTTAGTTTTTCGCGTTCTAAAAATTTTACTTTATTTACCCATTTTGCCGCAACAACCCTATCTTATCGTCGAAACGTCTCTTAACGGGAGACGCGCGACGCCGAAGTCGCGCCCCTTTTAACCCCAAGATAAGGATTCCCCAATGAAAAAAATGGAAATCAACGAACAGACTCGGTCTTGTTGTCGCAATTGGCCGGCGATCGCGCTCGTTTTCGCGCTGGCGCTCGGCGCGTTGCTTTGGGCGACGATGCAACGTCGCAAGGATATTTTGAAGACGGCCGCCTCTTTCCCGGAATGTTCGACGTTCGTCGATTTGGTCGACAAAGCCGGAATGACGACGGTTTTGGCGAAAGACGGCCCTTTCACCGTCTTCATTCCGACGAACGAAGCGTTCGCGAAGATTCCGCAAGACCGCTTGGCGAAAATCTCCGGCGACCGCGCGGCCCTCTCCGCGGTTCTTCTTTACCATATGACGCCGGAAACGCTTTCTTCGAAGGAGTTGGCGAGCCCGTCCGAACTTAAAACTTGCGTCGTTCCGGCGACTTCGATCGCGACTTCGTCCGAAAAATACGGCGACGCGTCCTTCGTTCGCAAAGACGTTCCTTGCGTCAACGGCGTCGTTTACGTCGTCGACGCGGTGCAAATCCCGCCCTTTATGACGCAAAACGGGCTCGTCGCTCCGCCGCAACGCGCGCCGGAAGAACTTTCGATCGTCGCGTCCGAAGAGATCGTCGCCGGCGCCGCTCCGCTCTCCGATCCGAAGCGCGAAGCGAAAGTCGACGCCGCGATGGAAAACGTCGCCGAAACGGTCAAGAATCGAACGGTCGACGCGGCGCAAACGGGCGCGCAAGCGGTCGCCGACGCGGCGAACGCCGTTAAAGGCGGGGCGGCTCGCGTCGTCGAAAAGGGCGCGCAAGGCGTCGCCAACGCCGCGAACGCTCTTCAAACGGGCGCCGGAGACGTCGCCGACGACGCCGCGCAAAAATCCGCTGAAAAAGTGGAGGTAAAAGCGCAAGAAGCGGTCGAAAAGGCGGAAGCCAAGCTCGAAGACGCGAAACAAGAGGCGCGCGAAGCGGTCGAAAAAGCGGAGGAAAAAGCCGACGCCGCTAAGGAAAAAGCCGAAACCGCCGTCGACAAAGCGGAAGAAAAAGCCGAAACCGCCGTCGACAAAGCGGAAGAAAAAGCCGAAACCGCCGTCGACAAAGCGGAGGAAAAAGTCGAAGAAGCCGCCGCGCCGGAAGAAAAAACCGACGGCGAACCGGAAACGCCCGCCGAGCGCCGTTAACGCTCCGTTTCGCCGGAGCGAACGTCGTCGACCGCCGACGCGACGCGGTCGACGACCGTTTCGTTTCTCGCGCTCCGTTTTCCCTATTTCCCCCTTTCGCTTTATTTTCCCCGTTTTACCAATTCCCCGCGTCGTCCGCGGCGCGTTCCCTTCAAGAAAAAGTTGAGAAAAAGCAAAATGACGAAAGACCTTCTAACAACCGCTCGCGAACGCGAACTCGGAGCCTATTTGGTCGCGCTCGACTCCGCCGGACTCCGCGCCGAACTCGAAACCAAGGGCCCGTTCACCCTCTTTATCCCGATCGACGCCGCGTTCGAACGCTTCACGACGAGCGAACTCGACGCGCTCGACGCCGATTTCGACGCGCTTCGTCGGTTGATGCAATACACGATCGTCCGCGGCGCCCTCGCGAGCGACTCCCTCGCCCGCCTCGATTCCGTCGAAACGCTCGGCGGCGAACCGCTCGAAATCACCGTCGCCAACGGACTGGAAATCAACGGAATCAAAATCGTCGAAGCGGACGTCGAATGCGCGAACGGCGTCGTTCACATCCTCGCCGAAACGCCGATTCCGCCGAGCCTTCGCGGAATCGTTCGTCCCGAGGCGCTCGCGCCGCCGCAAGACTCGACCGAAAGCGCGCAAACCGCCGAATCGTCCGAATCGCCCCGCTCCCCTTGCTCGAGCGAATCGTCAAACCCGACCGTCTCCGCGCAAACCGCCGAAACGATCGAAAACGACGTCCGCAATTACGAAACGGACGCCGAAACCGCCCGCCCGCGACGTCTCGATAAGGAGCCGCATATGTTCGCCGAAGACCTCGAAAAAACCGAAAAAGACGCCGAAGCGTTCGCCGAAGACCTCCGCGCCGTCGAAAAAGACGCCGAACTCGAAGCGACGAAAGCCGAAACGCTCGCCCGCGGACTCGACGCGTTCGAACGCAAACTCGACGACGAAGAGGAGGACGAGGACTCCGGCTCCTTCGAACGCGGATACGAACGCGCCGAAAAAATCGGGCAAGACGATTATTTCCGCGACCTCAATTCCCATTTCGCCGAAAACGCCCCTCAAAATAAGCGAACCCGCGTCGGTTGCGGCGACGAACGGCGCGAAGAACGGGAAAAAGCGCAAAAAGCCCGTCGCGAAGAAGCGGAACGCGGCGAAACGGACGAAGTTTACGCCGGAATCCGCGACGAGATCGAAGAAAATACGGCGCGCGTTTGACGTCGCGAACGCCGTTCGTTTTCCTTCTTTCTTCCTCGACTCGCCGCTCGCAACGAGCAAGCCGGAGCCGCGTCCGCGACGCGCTTCGGCGTTTCCGTTTTTTGCGTCGTCGCGTTTCTTCTTCCGCCGCCCTTCTCGACTCGCCCTTTTGCCGACGGCGCCTTTCTCGCGTTTTGCCATTAATATTAATAAGACGTCGAAAACGACGTTTCGCCGTTTCTTTTCTCGCGCTTCTCCTTTTACCTTTCCTTTTCCCTCGTTTCCGCGACTTCGGCGCTCCAAAAATTCGCGAAAAAACGACGAGCGTCGCCGGAAACGCGTTGATTTTCGCTCTCGCGACGTTATACTAAAGGATAAAGAACGCCAAACGGAGCCGCCGACGCCGGTCGCGGCGTTTTCCGACGTTTCCCATTCCACCTATTTTAACGTTTTTAACGTCTTAAGGATAAAAAATGGCTCGACGTAAAAACCTCGTCGTCGCTCAAAGCGGCGGCCCGACCTGCGTCATCAACTCCAGCCTGCGCGGCGTCGTCGAAGCGGCGCGCGAGTTCGACAATATCGGAACCGTTTACGGCGCGGCGCACGGAATCGAAGGCGTTCTGAAAGAAGAGCTGCTCGACCTCTCGGCGCAGTCGGAAGAGGAAATCGCGCTCCTGCGATACACGCCGGTCGCCGGGTCGATCGGCACCTGCCGTTACAAGCTGAAGTCTTGGCAAGACGAAGATTTCGAGCGCGTCGTCGAGGTCTTTAAGGCGCACGACGTCGGCTACTTCCTCTACAACGGCGGAAACGACTCGATGGACACCGCCGACAAAATCGCGCGTCTCGCCCGCCAACGCGGCCTCGACTTGCAGGCGGTCGGCGTTCCGAAGACGATCGACAACGATATTGGCGACGCGGAGTTTCAGCTGATCGACCACACGCCCGGCTACGCGTCGACGGCGAAATATTGGTCGCACATGGTTCAATACGCCGAAGAGGAAAACCGCGGTTCGTCGCCGGCCGACCCGGTTCTCGTCCTGCAGGCGATGGGGCGCAAAATCGGCTTCATCCCCGCCGCCGCGCGCTTCGCCGACCCGAAACGCGAAACGCCGCTCCTTATCTATCTTGCCGAGTCCCCCCGAACTCTCGCCGAAATGGCCGACCAAGTCAACGAAAAGCTCCGCGAAGCGGGCCGTTGCGTCGTCGTCGTCAGCGAAGGATTCGACGTCGGCGACGTCGGCGCGGTCAAGGATTCGTTCGGGCATACGAACTTCGGCGCGAGCAAGGTTACGGTCGCGCAAACGGTCGTCAACTACCT
Organism: Thermoguttaceae bacterium; assembly: GCA_017937485.1. Lineage (GTDB taxonomy): Bacteria > Planctomycetota > Planctomycetia > Pirellulales > Thermoguttaceae > RUG369. The sequence continues at coordinate 76,056 of JAGBDN010000054.1, read as the reverse complement.
GAATTCGGTCGGCTTGGCGGCCAAGGGCGCGGCGCGCTGCAACGTCCCGGGCACCGACCAACGCGGCTCGATCGGGTACGCGTCGACGGTCGACCTCGACGAAGCCTACCGTCTCGGTCAAAAAGCGGTCGAGTTGGCCGCGACCGGGCAAGGCGGCTATATGTCGACGATTTTGCGCGACCCGGGCCTCGTATATAGCGTTCGTTACGACAAGGCCCCGCTATCGGAAGTCGCCAACAGCGAGCGCGTTTTCCCGGCGGAGTGGATCGCTCCGAACGGCGCGGACGTTACCGACGACTTCCTAAAATACCTAAAACCCCTAATCGGCGAAGATATGCCGTCGTTGCCGATGGAAAACGGTCGCCAACGGCTGACTCGGTTCGCGCCGCTTTTCGCGACGCAAACGCTTCCGGCTTACGTTCCGCAGGCCGACCGCCAAAGCGCGCCGACGAAATAGCGTCCGTTTTCCGACGTCGGCTTTCGCTATTTCCCCCGTTTTACCTATTTCCCCAATATCGCCGCGACGTTTTTACCGTCGCGGCGTTTTTTTGTTCGTTTACGTTAAAAATTTTTCAATAATTCCGTTTTGCCCTTGTTTTTCCGACGCAAAATGGATATTTTCTAACGTCTTTTCCGACGCGTTTCCGCCGCTCGGTTCGTTTTTCAAATTTTGCACGCTTTTACGGAGAATCGTATGTCGACGCGAAAACACGTCGTTTACAGCGCCACTCGCCAATGGAATCCCGGCGACGAATTCATTCTTCGCGGCGCCCGGCGCGTTGTCGAAGCGAAAATCGGCCCGTCGAACGCGATTCTTTACAACCGCAACCCGGACGTTCGCCCGGATTCGTTCGAGCTCGCGCTTCGCGCCGACAAAAACGTTATGCGCGGCCTTTACGGCGACACGGAAGCGTATTTGCGTTACGGTTTTCACGACAACAGCGTCAAACCGGACGGCGATTTCTCGTTTGTCGACTTAGCCGTCGTCGCCGGTTCGCCGGAATGGACGACGCCGCGCTGTTACAATTTTTTTGAACGCGTCGTCAAAAACGCGACGCCGGTCGTTATTCTCGGCGTCGGCTACCTTGAAGAAACGCCGCCGCCTTTTGTCGTCGAAGTCGCGAAAAAAGCGCGCTTTTTCTCGGTTCGCTCGGAAGACCTGCTGGTCGACCGCGATTGGGCGCGCGACGCCGGAGCGGTTTACCTCCCTTGCCCGGCTCTCCTCGCCGCCGACGAAAAAAACGAACGCAAAATCGACGCGGTTCGTCGAATCGCGCTCGTTTACAGCGCTCCGGAACGGGACTCCATCCGCGCCAACAGCGTTCCGAACGACGTCGCCGACGCCATTCTCGCCCTTTACCGCCGCCTTCTCGAAACGCGTTCCGAACGCGTCGAGTTTTTCGGCGTTTGCCATTATATCGACGAACTTCCGGGAGCGACGCGATTTTTCAACGAGTTCGGCGTCCCCGTTTTTTATTCTTACGACTCCGCCGATTACGAAGAAATTTACGGTCGCGCCGACTTAACCGTCTCGGCTCGCGTTCACGCTTGCGGTTTGAGCGCGTCTCTCGGCGTTCCCGGCGTCTTTTTCGGAACGGACGCTCGCGCCGGAACGTGTCGCGGTTTTTTGTCGGAATTTCTCGATTATCGCGCCGACTACTCGATTTTCGAGCGCAAAATCGACCGAATCTCCGAAGAAATCGCTCCGCGCAACGCCGAACTCCTCCGTCATAAACGCCGAACGTTCGACGCTTACCTCGCCGCGCTCGACGGGCTTTCCTTCGAAAAAACGCCTTACGCCTGCGCGCCGCCGACGCAAACGCCCCAAACGAAGCGCCGTCGTCTCGAAACGCTCGACGCAATCCGCCGCGCTTGTTGCGTCGACGCGCCGGCGCCGACCCTTTGGGACGACGTTTACTATCGCTACCGCAAGTTCCGCGTCGCGCTAAAAAATCGGTTCCGTTCGAAACGTCGCGGCGATTCGAACGAAAATTAGCGTTTTTCGACGTTTCCCCGACGCGGCGTTCGTCGAGTTCGACGCGTCGGCTTTCCGTTTTTTCGCGTCTTCGCGATCTTCCCAGCTTTTCCCGCTCCCCTTATTTTACCGTCCGATTTCTTCGGCGGTCAACGTTCGCCAAGTCGTTTCGATCGACGTTACCGGTTTTCCGGTTTCGAGCGCTTCGGCGAGTCGGTTGAGCGCGTCCGTTTCGATTTGCCGCACTCGTTCGCGGGTCAAGCCGAGCGTTTCGCCGATTTCCTTGAGCGTTTGCGGCGCGTAATCGCCGACGCCGAACCGCATTCGCAAGACGGCGGCTTCGCGCGGCTCCATCGTGTCGAGTTCGCGCATCACGAACTTCAAGTTATCGCTTTCGAGCGTCAAGTCTTCCGGACTGCGCCCGCGGTCGTCCATCAGCATTTCGCCGAGCGTCCACCCGGCTTCGGTTTGATCGGTTTGCGGCGTCAGGTTGTGAATGAGGATCGCTTTCTTCACGATCGGGAGTTTTTTACGGGGAAGCCCCAACGATCTCGCGACCTCGCTCGGCGTCGGCGCGCGCCCGAGTTCGTCCGTCAGCCGCGAACTCGCCCGCCGCCACTTCGAGAGCAACTCGACCATATACGCCGGAATCCGAATCGTTTTCGACGAATTAATCAACGCCCGCTTGATCGACTGTTTAATCCAATAACTCGCGTAAGTCGAAAAGCGCGTCCCGACGTCGGGATCGAACCCTTCGACGGCGCGCAAGAGCCCGAGGTTGCCCTCTTCGATGAGATCGGAGAGCGCCAACCCTTTCCCGACGTACCCGCGAGCGATGTTGACGACGAGCCGCAAATTCGCCCGCACCATCAAATCGCGAGCCCAAGGATCGCCCGCGCCCACCGCTCGCGCGAGTTTCAACTCTTCGTTCGCCGACAAAAGCGGCGTCGCGTTGATGTCTCGAAGATACGTTTCCAACGGCGATTGCGCGGCGGACGAGTCGTAATAAAGTTCCGCCGTCGCGGTCGACGCGTTTTGTTCGTCTTTCATAAGCGTTCCACGTTTCCTTTTTCGTTTCGCAAGAAGAGGGGGACAACGGAAATTCTCGACGCGACGCGGCGCCGTTCGCCCGTTTCGTTCGAAAATCTCTCTTCCAACCTATCGTCCAAAACGCGCCCGTTCTTCAAAATAGAGAAGATGGACGCGAAAAGATACGCTAGCAAAAATAGACGATAAAAACAGGCTGAACAAAACGCGCAAACTTGACTGTTTACAACGAAGATTTTACGCTTCAAGAAGCATTTTCCCGGCGCCGAAACCAATTAACGCGACGCGCAAACGTCGTCGTTTCGCTTTTCCAACTTTAAAAAAAATTGTCCTCGCGCGGCGTTTTTGCGAAAAAAGAGAAAATTCGACTTGCCGCAAGCGCTTTTTTTCGGTATTCTTCCCGAGCGTCGTTTCTTTTCGCAAGGAACGCGAAACGGCGGCGCCCCGTTCGACGTTTTTCCGAAAACGCCGACGGCGACGTTATTATTTTCAGAACGCCCTGCAAAGGTTCGAAACGAATGCGGTTCAACGCCTGCCCGACCTCCGATTTTTACGCGATCGACGACGCGCGGACTTCGTCCGTCGATCTCCGCAAACGCTCGTTTTTCTCGTCGGCTCGCAAATCGAGCGCGACGACGTTCGTTTCGTTCCTTGCGTTTTGCCTCTTTGCGTCGAGCGAAACCGCGTTCGCTCAAACGCCGGCCCCGTTGACCCCGGAAGAAGTTTCCGGTTCCTCGCTTCGCGATTTCGACGCCGTCGCCGCGCTCGACGACGACTATTTGCGCAATCCGGACGGCGGCGTCGTTCCGGTCGACAAAGACGCCGATTGGTTCCCGGAAATGTCGCTGGCCGGCCCGAACGCGAAAAAACCGCAAACGAACGGCGTTCGCGTCATTTCGTTCGAAGGCGACAAGGTAACGACCGAAACGCGCGGCGCCCAAACTTCGCAACCTCCGCAAACCTCGCAAACGTCGCAATCCCCGCGCCCCGCCCAAACTCGTCAAGCGTCCGCGACCGAAGTCGCGCCGACGTCCGGCGGGTTCGCGGATTACGCCCCCGCGCCGTCTCTTTCCCCGCAAACGCCGCAAACCGCCCAATCCCCGCAAACGACCGGCGGTTTCGCGGATTTCGCGCTTCCGCAAACGACGCCGACGGCGCCTCGCGTCGAAACGGTCGCCGCCGCGACGCCGGAAATCGCCCCGCGCGTCGATTTCCCGACCGCTCCGGCCGACGTTTCGCTCGACTTCGCCGCCCCGACCGCGTCCGACGCCGCCGGTTTTTCCGGCCCGGAAGTCGTTTTGCCGTCCGCCGACTCGCCGATCAACTCGCCGAACAACGCCTCGGAGGAAGTTCGCCGCCACTTTGAAGAATTCGTCGACCCGGTCGAAACGCCGCGCGCGCCGATTTCGCTCGAAACCGGAAAACCGGTCGAACCGGTCGCGCCGACGCCGGAAAAAGCCGCTCCAATTCCGCAAACGCTCGAAGAAGCGCGTCTTTCGGAAGAGGACGAACAAAAGTTGATCGTCGAAGACGTCCGCGTCTCCGGCCTCGAAATGACGACGCAACAATTCAACCAAATCATCAAAACGCGAATCGGCGCTCGTTTCAGCCGCCAACGCCTCGAAGAAGACAAGCGCGCGCTCCTGCAAACGAAGCAGTTCGTCGACGTCGCGATTTCCACCTCTTGGAACCCGGACGCGCCGGACAAGGTCGTCGTCAACTTCGACTTGACGCCGCGCCGGATGATGCGCTACATCCTCACCGTCGGCAACCGCAAAATCGCTAAAAACGACATTCTCGACGAACTCGGAATCAAACCGGGCGAAACGCGAATGGATCCCTACGAAGTCGAAAACGGTCGCCTTCGCATTATCGAACTTTACAAAAGCAAGGAATATCCGGAGCCGCACGTCGAAATTTTGCGCGGCGACCGTCCGGAAGACGTCGGCGTCGTTTACCTTATCGACGAAGGACGCAAGCAGAAAGTTCTCCGCACGAAGTTCGTCGGGAACACGATCGCCAGCTCGACGCGTCTCAAAAGTCTCGTTAGCGTCAAACCCGGTTTCCTTTACTTCATCGGCGGCAATTTTACGCGTCAACGGTTGGACGAGGACGTCGCGAAACTCCTCGAGTACTACCGCGCGCTCGGATTTTTCGACGCTCGCGTCGACTACGCTTACGAAGAAGGCGACGGTCTCGGCGGCCTCGGCAAAGAAAACGCTTGGGTTTCCGTTCGTTTCATCATCGACGAAGGCCCGCGCTACAAAATTCGCAATTTCATCTTTGAAGGAAATAAAGTCGTCGCCACCGACGAACTCGAAAAGCTCCTCAAGGTGAAACGCGGCTCGGCTTACAATCAAACGGAAATCGAACTCGACCGCATCGCGCTCCGCTACAAATATCAAGACTTGGGCTACGTCCGCGCCGACGTCGTTCCGACGCAGCTTTTCACGGACGAGCCGGGCGTCGTCGATATTCGCTACACGATTTCGGAAGACCACCGCTACCGCGTTCGCGACGTGATCGTCGATTACGTCGGCACGGAGTCGCGCACGATGACGTCGGTCGTCCTGAATATGCTCGACGTCGCGCCGGGCGAACTCCTCAACGGGAAGAAAATCCGGATGAGCGAAAACTCGCTCCGTCAATCCGGTTACTTCAACGACAAGCCGGAGGAAGGCCAACTCCCGGAAATCGCGGTCGTTCCGGACGAAAGCCGCTCCTTCCGCGTTCGCCCGAATTCGGAAAACGGCGCGTCGAGCGTCGTCAAAGAAGCGCGCCGTTTCGACGAAGACGGCAACGAAATTCCGCTCGAAAAAGCCGAAAAAACCGACGCTTCCCCAAGCGGAAAAACCTATTTTAACGGCAAACTTCGCGAAACCGACGACGCGAACGGCGCTCCGTTGAGCCAAGCCGCGCCGACCGTCGAACTTCGCCAAGTCGCCTATTCCGCCCCGTCTTCCCCGTTGGTCGCCGAAAACGCGACCGGCTCCGCTTACCGCGCTTACGCTCCGTCGACTCGCTCGACGCAAAGCGCGTCGTCCAGTTCCGCGCCGGTCGTTCGAGCGCAAACGCGGCAAATTCCGACCGGGTTCTCGAACGTTACGACGCAAAACGGCGGAAACGTCAACGGCGACGGCGATTACGGTTACGCCGGTTATCGCGCTTACGACGACGGTTCCGCCTCCGACGCGCCGTCCCAATACGCCGACGCCTCGAACTACGCGAACTCCGAACCCGCGCTCGCCACCTCCGACGAAAACTCCGCGCCCGGTTTCTCGGACGGCGTTTACGGCTCCGTCGGGGAAGAAATCCTAGACCCGATCGTTCCGCAGGTTCCGGACGACGAAATTTACGACGGCGACGTCTTGGTGAAAGTGCAAGAAGGCCGCACCGGGATGTTTCAAGCGTCGATCGGCGTCAACTCCGACTACGGTCTCGTCGGGAACGTCAGCTTCACCGAACGCAACTTCAATATGTTCCGCTTGCCGACCAGTTTTTGGCGGCTCGACGGTTGGAAAGACGCGTTCCGCGGCGGCGGGCAAATTTTCAGCGCGCAAGCGAGCCCCGGCGACGAAGTCCAACGTTACTCGGTCTCTTGGGACGTGCCTTACGTCTTCAACACGAAATACACGTTCGGCGTTACCGCCCTTTACGGCGACCACTCCTTCGACGATTGGTTCGAGTCGCGTTACGGCGGCGAATTGCGCCTCGGACGCCAATGGACGCCGCGTTTTTCGACGACCGCGAATTTCGGTCTGTACAACGTTAAAATCAAAGACCCGTCGGTCTCGTTCGTTCCGGACTTAACGTCCGCGCTCGGCAAGCACGATATGTACACGCTCGGGCTCACCGCGACCTACGACACGCGCAACCACCCGTTCACGCCGTCGGCCGGTTACCTCCTCAAAGGCACGATCGAGCAAGTCCTCGGTTCTTACCAATTCCCGCGCGCTTCCGTCGACGCTCGTTACTACAAAACGCTCCGCAAACGTTTCGACGGTTCCGGACGCTGGGTGCTCGGACTCTCGTCGCACGTCGGTTGGACCGGCGACGACACGCCGATTTACGAACGTTATTACGGCGGCGGTTCGCAAAACCTCCGCGGGTTCGAATATCGCGAAGTTACGCCGCGTTATCCCGGCACCCACTTCGGCGTCGGGGGCAACTTCGAGTTTTACAACACCGCCGAGCTGTTGATTCCGGTCTCCGGCGGCGACGAGTTCCAACTCGCGTTTTACGTCGACGCCGGGACGGTCGCGAAAAACATCGACGATTGGGGCACGTTCCGCGTCGCGCCCGGTTTCGGGTTCCGTTTCGCGATTCCGATGCTCGGCCCGGCTCCGCTCGCGCTCGACTTCACCTTCCCGGTCGTCGAAGACGATTCGGACGTCAAGCAGGTCTTCAGCTTCAGCATCCAAGGCGCCCGTTAATCGCCGACGCCGCCGCGCAAAACGCAAAAAATCGGCGCTCGTCTCCTCGCGAAACGAGCGCCGACGGCGTTTCTTGCGCGACGCGACGGCGCCGATCGACGCGCCGTTCTCTTCCCGTTTTCCGTTACTCTTCGCCTGTTTCCCCCTTTTTCCCGTCCGCCGCGAACCGAACGGCGCGAACCCGCCCGCGCGGAACGGCGAACTCGACGTCGAACGCTCGAATCCAAACGCGGCGTCGGTCGATCTTGACGAGTTCGCCGTCGAACTCGTCGCCGTTGCGGAACCAAAAGCGGTCGCGGTTTCGGTCGCCGGGCGCCTCCCGAATCTCGATGCAAAACGCCTCCGCCGCGCTCGGGTCGACCGGCGGCAAAAACAAGATCGCGTCGCCGGGCCGTTTCGGCGTTCGTTCGCGACGGTCGCGCCGCCGATCCTCCGTTTCGATTCCGGTCGCGTCGACCGCGACGATTTTGCCGACCGCCGCGACGGAAGCGAGCGCCGACCGTCCGTTTCCTTTATCGCCGTCTTTTTTTTCTCCGACGGTCGCCCGAAAAATCCAATCGTCGCCCGGATTCGGCAAACTCGACGCGCTTTGCGCCGTTTCGTTTTCTTTGGGCGACGCGACGGCGTTCGTTTCGAACGCGCCGCAACAGAGAAGCGCCACCGACGCCCAAACCGCCAATTTCGACGGTCGTCTTCTTTCCTCCATTTCCCCCGCTCCTTCTATTTTGTCATTAATATTATTTTAGCGCCCCTAAAAAAAAACGCAACAAGCGCGTTTTTCTCCGTTGCGTTAAAATAGACAAACCTTTACAACGCGGTAAATTTTACTAAAAAGACCGATTATTCCAATTTTATTAAATCAAACGACTCTTTGCGTCGATAACACGATTAACAACGTTAAGCGTTTCCGCGTTTTCATCGTTGAAAACGCCGTTCCCTTGTCTCACCCTACTTGTCCGCGAGGTAAAAATGAAAAAATATTGGAAAAGTTTGTCGATCGTCGGTTCGATCGCGACGTTAAGCGCGTCGGCGGCGTTCGGTCAAACCGGTTATTTCGGATATAACGGCGGCGCTTGCGCTCCGAATTGCGAACTTCCGCCCGTTTGCGAACCGGTCGCCCCCGCTTGCGAACCGATTTGCGACGTTCCGCCCGCCGCTTGCGAGCCGACTTGCGACGTCGCGCCTTGCGAACCGTCTTGCGGCCCGGCGATCGGTTGCGACTCCTATTGCGGCCCCGGTTACGGCTACTGCGGTTTCGGCGCTTGCGCGCCCTGTTACGACCTCGCCGCGCTCGTCGGCGGCGCGCTCGACGTCGCGACCGCGCCCTTCCATTGGGCCGCCGCGATGTTGACCGAAGGGATTTACCCGGACTGCGGTTGCGCGCCGCGTCCGCCGAAGACGAACTGCGACCCTTGCGACATTTGCGGCAACTTCGTCGGCGGTTGCGGCGAAGAGTGCGAAACGCCCGTCTGCTCGAACGGTTGCGTCGGTTACAACGGCTACGCCGATAATTACGGCGGCGGATACGGTTACGACGCCGGCTCTTACCCGGTCGGCGCTTACGACTCGGAGGCTTACGACGCGTCGCCGACTCGCCAAAAAGCTCCGGCGGGCGTCGCTCCGTCGTCCTCCCGCGTCGCTCCGGAAACGCTTCCGCGCGAAGCGGTTCAACGCGGCGGCCTCTCGCAAGCGCCGCAATATCGCCGCCCGTCCTTCGCGTTCGGTTCGTTCGACGTTCAAACGCTCGTCGGCAATAAACGCCAAGCGCCGAACTTCGCGCCGGTCGAACCGCTTCCGGCGACGCGCGCCGGTCGTTACGAAGGAGAATACGCCGCCCAAACGTTCGCGCCGAACGCTTCGCCCATTCGCCAAGTTTCCGGTTTGACGCGCTCGTCGCAAAACGCGCCGATTAGCCAACCTTACGTCGTCCCGCATTCGACGGAAATCCGAAACGCCCGTCGTTCGCAAGCGACGCAACTTCGCCAAAGCGCTCGTTATCCGCAAGCGACGCAAACCGCCGTTCCGAACGTTCCGAACGTCCGCTCGGCGCAACCGGTCGCTCGTCAAATCGCCGACGCGACGCCGGTCGTCGAAGAACGCGCGACCGGTCGTCCGCGAACCTTCGGCCAAGTTCGTCCGACGAACGTCCGCTAAGTCGTTTCCTTCCCCCGTCTCTCAACGTTGTCTAACGCGCGCCGACGCCGGTCGACGCGCCTTCCCCCCGAAAATTTTCGCGACGTCGACCGCTCGAACGCGGTCGCGTCTTCGCTCGATACAAGGAGATTAAGTCAATGCGACTCGCTCAACGTCCTTTCGAACGTCTGTCGCGCGGCGCCGGTCTCGCGGTCGCGCTCGGCCTTCTCGTCGTTTCGTCGACGGCGTTCGGCCAATACAAACCGGAACAAATTTTGAAACAACGCCCGACGCAAGCCGACGTCGAAGTCGACGACCCGACGGCGGAAGAAACGCCGAACTGCGAAGTTAAACCGTTTAAAGAAGGCGGTTATCAAGGCGTTTGCCTTTACGCGCCGGACGGAACGACGCCGCTTCGCGTTTGGTGCGCTCCGCCTCCGAAAGAAGGCGCTCGCGCGACGGTCGAACAAATCCGCTTCTATCGCGACGGTCGCGAAGTTTACCGCGACGTCCTCGGCAAGGAAGCGCGTTGGGTCAACGCCGGAGGAAGCCGCCGCGGCGCGGTCGACAAGACGAAAAAAATCGTCGCTTGGCTCTCGATCTCGCCGGAAGAAGCGACCGCGGAAATCGTCGCCGCGCTCGCGACGAACGACTTCGAACGCTTCCAACGCGTCGCGCTGACTTCCGCCGACCTGAAAACGCTCGGTCTCGGCGGCTCGATCGCGCAAGAAATCGAACGTCAAATCGCCGCCGCCGACGCCGACGGGTTCGCGAAACTCGCCGCCGCGTTGAAACTGCCCGCCGACGTTCGTTGGGGCGCGTTCAACGGCAACCGTCCGGCGACGATTCCGGCCGGGCAAGACGGGCTCGCGAAAGATTTGACCGTTTATTACAACGCCAACGTCGTCGTCGTTAAGGGCGACGACGCGGCGCAAAGCCAACAACTTTACGTCGGCGACTTGGTGAAGGTCGGCGACGTTTGGAAAATCGTCGGGCTCCCGAGCGGCGAAGCGTTCGGCGAAGCGACCGGCGTCGTTTCCGCGTCCTCCGTCTTCTTCCCGGCCGAAGGCGCCGCCGTCGCCGGAGCGGAAGGAAACGAAAACGCCGAAATCGGCGCCGAGCTGACCGCCGCTTATCAAGCGCTCGAAGCCGCGTCGCCGGAAGAATATCCGGCCGTTTGCGAAAAAACGTTCAACCTGCTCCTGACCGTCGCGGCCCAAAACCCGACCGAAGAAACGAGCCTCGTTTCGCAAGCCGCCGACTTGGCGTTCAGCGGCGTCCAATCGGGTCTTTACCCGGCGGGCGCGGAAAAACTCGCCGCGTTGGCCGACGTTTACAAAGATTCGTCGAACGCCGAGCTGAAAGCGCACGTCCGCTATCGCCAAATCACCGCCGACTATTACGCGGTCGCTCAAGCGCAACCGCGTCCGAAAGACTCCGAACTCGCCGCGGCGCAAGAAAAATACGCCGAAGACCTCGCGACGTTCGTCGAAGAATACGCGACGACGACCGCCGGCGCCGAAGCGACGCTCAGCCTCGCGATGAACAACGAGTATATGGTCGAAAACGAGACCGCGGCGAGCTATTATTCGCAAGTCGCGCAAAACTTCCCGGAAGCGCAAATCGGTAAAAAAGCCGCGGGCGCGCTCGCTCGACTCCAAGCGGAGGGCGGCGAACTGAAACTTCCGGCGGCCCGTTACTTCGGCGGCGGCGTTTGCGACCTCGCCGCGCTCAAAGGGAAACCGACCGCGATCTTCTGCTGGGCGAGTTGGGAACCGACGAGCGTCGACGCGATGAAACGTCTCGCGGCGGGCGGAACCCTTAACGTCGTCGGCGTCAACCTCGACGCGACGCCGAACCCGGAAGCGACCGCCGAAGAGCAAAACGCGTTCTATAAGGAACTTGTCGCCGGTCAACCTTGGAAAAACGTCTGCGACCCGGCGGGCCTCGACGGCGCGTTGGCGACCGCGCTCGGGATTCCGAACGCGCCTTGGATCATTTTGATCGACAAAACCGGCAAAGTCGTTCGTTCGAACGTTACGAGCGTCGAAGAACTCGAAAGTTTCCTCGCCGAAATGAAGTAAACCGCGTTAATTAGGCAAACCGGGCAGATTTAAAAAGCCCGGCAAACCTCGCGCGCAAACGCCCGTCGTCGACGCAAAGTCGGCGGCGGGCGTTTTTATTCGTTTTCTTGCGGCGCTTCCGACGTCGCCGGTTGTTCCGCTTCCTCTCCGTCGGGCGCGTTTTCCTTATTTTCTCGACGCGCCGCCCAATCCTCGACCGCGTCCGCCGCTCTTTCGCTCCACTCGACCGCTTTCGCGGACGCCGCGTCGCTCCATTCTTCCGCTTTCGCCGTCGCCGCGTCCTTCAACTCCGCCGCTTTCTCCGCCGCGTTCTCCTTTAACTCCGCCGCTTTCGCCGCCGCCGCTTCGCTCCATTCTTCCGCTTTTTCGCGCGCCGGAGCCGACGCTTCCCAAAGCGCCGTTTTTTGCTCGTCGAACGTTTCCTTCGCCGCCCTCCAATCGGCTTTCGCTCGCGCCTCGACCGCTTGCGCCGCGCGGGCCCGATCTTCCGCGATCTTTTCTCGGTCGGCGTCGTCGCACCCGCCGCTAAGCGCCGCCGTCAAAACCGCTAAAATCGCAACCATCGTTCGTTTTCGTTCCATTTTCTCCTCGCTCGACGCAAAAGAAGCGCCGTTTCTTCCATTTTACCCCCAACCGACCGCCGCGTCTCGTTTTTTCGCGCAAAAATTTCGCAAAACGCCAAAAAAACGGACGCTTCCGAAGAAACGCCCGTTTTCCCGTCTTTTCTTTTTTGCGCGACCGTTAAACTTGCCGCGTTTGCCGCCTTACAACGTGAATTGCGGAATCTTCAGCAGCTCGCCGTCTTTCAACGCCGATTGGTGCGCGACGACGCCGCACATCGTCGTATTCAGCGCGACCGCGACGTTCACGAGCGGCAAACGGTCGAGCAAAATCGCCTCGATAAAGTCGTTCGTCAGGTAGCCGTGCGACCCGCCGTGTCCGCCGGCGCTCATATTCGGCGGAAGCGCCGGTTTGCGGAGATTCATCTTTGCGACCTTGTCTTGAATTTCCGGGTGCGACGTAGTGAATTTGCTCTGCTCGCCGTAAGCGCCGAACTGACCGCGCATCCGCCCGACTTCGCCGCCCCAGCTCGAGCCGGACGTGTCGAAACTGACGATCATCCGCGCCATTCCGCCTTCCGACGTGCGCATCAGGCCGACTTCCGTTCCGAATCGGTTGCCGTATCGGTTGTTTTGCGGTTGACGCGCCTCGACGACGCTCGGTTTCCCCATCGCCGAAACCTCGGTGAAGGAACCGAACGTAACGCAAGTGTAATACGCCGTCGCGTGCGTCGGGTACCACATCACCGGCATGCCGTCGCGCCAACCCTTGTACGACGGCGCCGAAACCGGAGCGTAATGGTAGTATTCCCCCTCCGTGTACATCATTTCGCCGAACGCGCCGGCGGCGTAAAGTTTGCGGGCCGCGAAAACGTCGTCGTGAAACGCGCTCGTCTCGAACATACCGTACTTTTTGCCGGTTTTCTTGACCGTTTCGTAAAGCAACTCGGCTTGCTCCGGCTCGCCGCCCCAAAACGCCGGAACCGCGCTCGCGACGTGTTTGCCCGCGTTCATCGCCGCGACGCAATGCGCGACGTGGTTCGGAGCGTCGGTCGCGACGAAAACCGCCTCGATCGAGTCGTCCTTCGCGACCATTTCTTCGAGCGAATCGTACGTCTTTTCGCAGCGGCAAGCCTTCGCCAAGCCGTCGCGACGCTCCGGAATCAGGTCGGTAACGGCGACGACCTCGACGTTCGGATGATCTTGGAAACCGAACGCCGCGCCGAATTGGCAGGCGCCGAACCCGGCGATCCCGACGCGAACCTTGCGGTCGCTAACCGGCTTCCAAACTTGCGATTCGTCGACGTCGGTTTGCGTTTGGTCGAACCCTTGGATTTTCGACGGGTCGTTCGCCCAAGCGGAGGCCCCGAAAGCGCCGCACAACGCGCCGGCGACGCCGGTATTCAAAAACGTTCTTCTATCCATCAACGCAACCCTTTTCATCGAAAGCGAATAAACCCAAAAGCGCAAACGGCCCTCCGACCGCCGCTTCTTTAAGTTTAAACGAAACGACGCCGCAAGTCAATAATTTCGCGCGCCGTTTCGAAATAAACGCGAAATTTTCGCCGCGCCGTCCCCTCCGACGACAAAAAAAACGGACGCTCCGTTTGGAACGTCCGTTCGCTATTTTGCGCGACCGTTAACGTCGCCGCGTTTTAACGCCGAATCACTCGTCGCTCAAGTCGAAGTTGATCGTGTTGTCGCCCGGCGCGACCGTCGCGGTCAGCCCGGAGGTTTCGGCGTTGTTGTACTTCGCCGGAATCAGCGAACGCGCGATCGTTTCTTCTTTTTCTTCGCCGTTTTCTTCGATCATATTGCCGGTTTCGACGGTTTCGATGCAGTCGACGGTAACCTTGTATTCGCCCGGAGTCGTGCCCGCGTCGGCGGCGCCGAGGAGCGTTTGGAGCTTGTACTCGCCCTTTTCGTTCGTTTTGCCGTAAGACTGCGAACCGGTCGAATCGACCGGGATGAATTTAACGGTCGCGTCGGCAAGCGGCTCGCCGTTGTACGTGATAACGCCGGTAACGCCTTCCGTTTTAATCGTTTTCGAGCAGGCCGGGAGAACCGCCAACATCGAGAGCGCGACGAGGCAAAGCGCGAAATTTTTCATCGTTTTTGTCCTTAATATATTAATAACGTTTGTTTTCGGGAGGAAAATTTAGCGGAAAACGGTTCGCCGGAGCCTTAGGCCGCGCGACGAACCGCTTTTATGCTTGCGTTAAATTAGCGAATTTAGCGAAAGCGCGCCGATTAGAGCGTCGTGTTCGTTTCGCCGTGTTGCGGGGTGGCCATCGCGCCCCAGACGCCGTGCGTCGACGGGCCGACCCAGTGGTGGCCTTCGCCGCCGTTATTCGGGTGGCCGAGTTTGTTCGAGACGTCGCCGCAGTCGACCGTTTCGCTAACGAAGCGGACGGAACCGTCGCACATCACGACGTTGACGCCGCCGCTGTGGTTCGACGAAGCCGAAACGCACATGCAGGAGTTGTTTTCGCTCGTGTTCCCTTGTTGGTGGCAGCTCGGGGAGTTCGGCGGAACGGCGGCGTGGAAGTTGGTGTAAGCGGCGCGAGCGTCGGCCCAACGGCGGCCTTTGATCGCCCAGGTGCTGGACGCGTTCGTCATCCCGTCGGTTCCGCGGGTCGCGAGGCAGTTGGCGGCGGCCAAACCGTGAATACCGGCGGCGGCGAGCGTGCTCTTGTACTTAACGTCGCTCCCGGAGGAAGCCGACGCGAGGATTTCGCTGAAGAGCATCGTGTTGCTCGTGCCGTCGGTGATCGTGGCGAGCGACATGCGACCGCCGATCGCGCCGTCGAAGAAGACGCCGCGTTTGTTCTTATTTTCGCCCCAGTTGGTGCCGATCATCCAGTCGCCGCGGCTGGCCGCGTAGTTCGAGCAACCGGAGAGCGAACCGTCGTTCGGCGTAACGCTGTTGCCGTCGGACGGGCAGAGATACGCCGGAACCGTATAAGTGAACGGGTTGCGGGAACCGTCGTACATATTCGCCGCGCTCCAAGAAATCGGAATCGTGCGATGGTTGTTGTAGTCGGTGTTGTACGGATTGGCGTTCGCGGCCGCTTCGCAGTAACCGGTGATCGTTTCCATCAACGCGGTTTGTTCGATGTACGGAAGCAACAGCGAAAAGACGGAGTACGTGTCGACGACGTCGATGCGGGTCTTCGTGCCGTATTTGCAGAAGCCCTTGATCCAAAATTCGTCGTTGTTTTGGTTCGGCAGGCGTTTGTGCGCGTCCTCAAAGTTTTGAACCGCGAGACCGAGCTGTTTCAGATTGTTCGTGCATTGCATGCGTCGAGCCGCTTCGCGAGCCGCTTGAACGGCCGGAAGGAGCAAACCGATCAAAATGCCGATGATCGCGATAACGACGAGAAGTTCGACGAGAGTGAAGCCGTAGAGTCTACCCCCCCCCCCCAGTTTAACGTTGCGAGCCATTTTCCAAAGTTCCTTTCAAAAGGGGCGGCGCGCCGCTTTCCCTCGTATAACTATAGGGCGCGGAAATAAAAAAACCGACGCGCTCCGCGCGAACGCCGAACGTTCGACGCAAAGAACGCCAAGTCGACGCGAAAAAACCGCGACGCCGCGTTAGAGTGAATGATGAAATCGTTTTAATAATACGCGACGTTGCGAAATAAGTCAAGAACGTTTTAACCTTTTCCGCCCAATATTTACAAAAAAGAGCGCGCTTTCCCCCTTAAAATCCGGCCCCGGCTCGATTGCGAAAAGCTATCGAAAGAAAATTTGGAAAAAATTAAAAAAAGGCCGTTGACGGATTCGAAAGTTCGGTTAAAATGATGCCTGTAACGAGCAAGGAAACGAGTCGCCAACGACTCCTACTTGATTGTTAAGACAAATCGATTCCGGTCGAACAAAATTCCCGAGTTTGTTCTTTAAAAGGTCGCAATCGAAGCCGTCGGGGCGTAGCTCAGCCTGGCTAGAGCGCTACGTTCGGGACGTAGAGGTCGCACGTTCGAATCGTGTCGCCCCGATTTTCGTTTTTTCTCTTTTTGAGCGGAAACGAAATCAACGTCGAAGTTCGCTCGTCGAACGCGGCGTTTTTCCCGAGGACGTTTTAGAAGGTTTTCGTCGCCGAGATTTTAAACCTTAGCGCGATCGACAAGTAGGCGCCGGTTAACGGCGCGTCGTTTCGCGTTTTAAACGCCCAAACCTAAAACGGGGCGTAGCTCAGCCTGGCTAGAGCGCTACGTTCGGGACGTAGAGGTCGCACGTTCGAATCGTGTCGCCCCGATTAACCGCGAAGTTTCCGCTTCGCGGTTTTTTTATTTCTTGACGCTTTTTCGACGGCGTTTTTCGCGCCGCTCGTCGCTTTGTTTTCGCTATTTTACCCCAACCGCTCGTTTGCCGCGTCTTCGCCAATCGTCGTCTTTTCCGTTCTTCCCCATTTTCGCCCAACCGCTTAATTTTGCCGCCTCGTCCTTCGCCCCAAATTCCACTATTTCCCCCAACCTCTCGTTTATCGCGCCTTTCCCAACCGTTATTTTTCCCGTCCTTCCTTTTTTTAGTCCAACCGTCGCGGACGCCGCCCGTCGTTTTATTTTCGCTATTTCACCCTAAGCGCGCAAATCCTTTGTTTTCACCAACCGTCGCGACCGTTCCCCGTCGACGTTCCGAAACGCCGCCGAAGCTCTCGAACCCCTTGACCTTCCGCGACGTTTGCGGATAATGAAAATAAGTCGCGTTCCGAGCCGTCGTCAAACGCCGCTCCGCCGAACGCTCGACTCAAAAAACAACGCACCACCTCGAACGCCCGGAAAACCGCCGTCGGAAAGGCTCGCTATGAAAGATTATTTGAATTACGACAATCCGTTGATCGCTCGCTACGCCTCGAAGAAAATGAGCGAACACTTCGGCCCGCAAAAGAAATTTTCGACGTGGCGCAAACTTTGGATCGCGCTGGCCGAAGCGGAACTCGAACTCGGCCTCCCGGTGACGCAAGCGCAAATCGACGAGCTGAAAGAACACGTCGACGATATCGATTTCGACGTCGCCGCCGCCTACGAGAAAAAACTTCGCCACGACGTGATGGCGCACGTTCATACTTACGGCGACCTTTGCCCGAACGCCAAGGGGATCATTCACCTCGGCGCGACCAGCTGCTTCGTTACCGACAACGGCGACGCGATTCTCTACCGCGAAGCGCTCCGCATGGTGCGCGACCGCCTCGTCGTCGTGATCGACCGCCTCGCGAAGTTCGCCGCCGAGTACCGCGCCCTCCCGTGCTTGGGCCTCACCCACCTCCAACCGGCGCAACCGACGACCGTCGGAAAACGCGCGACGCTCTGGACTTACGACTTCGCGACCGACCTCGAAGACCTCGAATACCGCATCGCGAACTTCAAAACGCTCGGGAACAAAGGCACCACCGGCACGCAAGCGAGCTTCCTGAAACTCTTCGACGGCGACCACGCCAAAGTCCGCGAACTCGAACGCCGCGTCTGCGACAAAATCGGCTTCGACAAAGCGTTCGCCGTTACCGGTCAAACGTACCCGCGCAAGCTCGACGCGCAAATTCTCGATATTTTGTCGCGAATCGCCCAAAGCGCGCACAAGTTCGCGACCGACATGCGCATTCTCGCGAACAAAAAGGAACTCGAAGAACCGTTTGAAAAGAACCAAATCGGCTCGAGCGCGATGGCGTACAAGCGCAACCCGATGCGTTGCGAACGCGTCTGCTCGCTGGCCCGCTTCGTGATGAGCCTGCAGTCGAGCCCGGCGATGACGATCGCGACGCAGTGGATGGAACGCACCCTCGACGACAGCGCGAACCGCCGTTTGTCGATTCCGCAAGCGTTCTTGGCGATCGACGCGATTTTGATCGTCATTCAGAACGTCGTCGAAAATATCGTCGTTTACCCGAAAGTCGTCGAGAAGAACCTCCGCGCCGAACTTCCCTTTATGGCGACCGAAAATATCCTGATGGCGGCGGTCGAAGCGGGCGGCGACCGTCAAGACCTGCACGAACACATTCGCCAACACAGCGTCGCGGCGGCGAACGTCGTCAAGATCGAGGGCGGCGAAAACGACCTCCTCGAACGTCTCCGCAAAGACCCGGCGTTCGCGTCGGTCGATATCGACGCCGAGATGGATCCGTCGAAGTTCGTCGGGCGCGCGCCGGAGCAAGTCGACGAGTTCATCGCCGAAGTGGTCGAGCCGATTCGCGCTCGTTACGCCGACTTGGCCGCGGACGACGTCGATCTCCGCGTTTGATTTCGGACGCTAAATAACGCTAATTTTCCCCGTTAACCGACGCCGCTAGCGTTCTTTCGAAACCGACGCGGCGCCGGAAGAGAGTGTTTTCGCTTGCGGCGAACGGAGTTCAAACCCAACGCTAAATAACGTCAAACAATTTGGCAACCGGCGCCGCTAGCGTTCTCGCGAACCGACGCGACGCCGCCGCGCTTTCGACGGTCGGCGTCCGACGGCGAACGCTAAATAAACGACGACGAAAAAAAGTTCCGGCGTCGTTAGCGTCCCCAGCCGAAACGCTCGAACCCGGTTCAACTAAGCGCGACCGACGCAAAACCCTAAATAGCTAAATAAACGACGGCGCTCAAAAGTTCCGGCGACGTTAGCGTCCCGGCGCGAAGTCGGTGAACCCGGTTTAAACGGGCGCAAACAACGCAAAACGCTAAATGAACGGCGGCAACGCAAAATCACGACGCCGTTAGCGTTTCAAAGGCGACCGCTCGAACACGGTTCAGCTGGGCGCAAACGACGCAAAACGCTAAATAAACGACGGCGCTCAAAAGTTCCAACGTCGCTAGCGTCCCCAGCCGAAGCGCTCGAACCCGGTTCAACTAAGCGCAAACGGCGCAAAACGCTAAATAAACGACGGCGACGCAAAATCACGACGCCGTTAGCGTTTCAAAGGCGACCGTTCGAACACGGTTCAGCCGGGCGTAAACGACGCAAAACGCTAAATAAACGACGGCGCTCAAAAGTTCCGACGTGCTAGCGTCCCTAGCCGAAGCGCCCGACCCCGGAACGAACGGGGCGGCGTCTTCCCTTTCCGAATATTTCCCCAGTTTTCCCTTATTAATGCGGCGTTTTTTGAAGGAGGCGCGATATGTTGACTTACCAAACGGCGGGCGAATCGCACGGCAAAGGTCTCGCGGCGTTGGTCGACGGGTTCCCGGCGGGCGTTCCGCTCGACTCGGCGTTCATCGACGCGGAGCTTCGGCGCCGTCAAGGCGGGTACGGTCGCGGCGGACGGCAAAAAATCGAGACGGATTCGGCGGAAATTTTAACGGGAATTTGGCGCGGCGTCAGCATGGGGTCGCCGATTCTCCTTTGGGTCAAAAACCGCGACTACAAAATCGACGAAATGCCGACGCCGACGCAACCGCGCCCGGGACACGGCGACCTGACCGGCTCGATGAAGTACGGCCAAGGGATTCGTCCGATTTTGGAGCGTTCGAGCGCTCGCGAAACGGCGGCTCGCGTCGCGGCAGGCGCCCTTGCGAAGTTGCTTCTCCGCGAGCTGGAAATCGACGTCGTCGGTTTCGTTTCGGGCGTCGGCGGGGTCGACCTGACGCCGGACGCGTCGACGGAAACGCTTTCGGCGCAAGAGTTGCGAACGATTCGCGACGGGAACGAAATTTTCTCGCTCCGCCCCGACAAAGACGCGGAAGCGAAACAAGCGATCGACGACGCCCGAACCGCCGGGGACACGATCGGCGGTTTGATCGAAGTTCGGGTTACGAACGTTCCGTTCGGGCTCGGGACGCACGCGCAGTGGTCGTCGAAATTGGACGGGCGAATCGCCGGGGCGGTCGCGGCGATTCAAGCGATGAAGGGCGTCGAAATCGGCGCCGGGTTCGCGCTCGCGAAGACGCCCGGTTCGCTGGCGCACGACGAGATTCTTTGGGACGCTTCGCTCCGCTCGACGCGTTCGCTCGGGTTCGTTCGCCCGACGAACCGTTGCGGCGGGCTCGAAGCCGGAATGACGAACGGCTGTCCGATCGTCGTTCGCGCCGCGATGAAGCCGATTCCGACGCTTCTTAAACCGTTGCGTTCGGTCGACTTAGCGACGCTCGCCCCGGTCGAGGCGGCTTACGAGCGGAGCGACGCTTGCGCGATTTCGGCGGCCTCGGTCGTCGTCGAAAACGTCGTCGCGTTCGAGATCGCGGCGGCGATCGTCGAAAAGTTCGGCGGCGACTCGCTCGACGAGATCAAAGCGCGAATGGAGCTGCAGCAAAAAACGTTAGAACTGCGTCTCCCCCGCTGACGCTTCCCGCGTTTCTCGTTCTCAACACGCCGCCGAGTTTGCAAGCTCGACGGCGTTTTTTTACGTCGCGACGGGCCCGAGCGCCGCCGTCGTTCGCGTTTTGCGACAAAAAGTCGACGTTTGGGAAGATTTTTTCGCGCCGACGCTTGATTTCGCTAAGTCGATCGGGTACAATCGAAAACGACGCGACAAAAAGTCGCGCCGGGCGCCGCCGCTTCCGCCGCCGCGGTTGTTAGCGGTAAAATTGAAGTCTTGAACGCAAAGGCGAGACGCGTCGGCGTCGCGCCCTCTTTTGACGCCCTAAGTAAAGCAAGAAGTGATCGCGGCGTTGCCAACGCTCGCAAGATTAGCGTAAAACAGGAGAAAAACCGTGTTGATTTTAAGCTTTTTTCTTCTAATTCTATTTTGCCTCCTCTTGCATCCTAAAGAAAATAGCGGCTGTTTGATTCTTTGCGCGCTCCTTGCGTTTATTTTGCTTGCGCCCAACTTCCTTGACGCTTCTTCTATGGTCGTATTGGCGACTTCCTTATTTATGCTCGGTTTGCTCGTCTGCGCGGTCAATATCGTCGAGGCGACGCGTCAAAGAACCGCTCTTCCCTTTATTGGCGGAATTCTTTTATTTTTGGGCGTCGCTTCGTTTCCGGACGCTCGATTTTTGGAAACGCCTTTCTTCTATTACGCCAAAAAATACGTTTATCTATACGTTCTTTTCGACATATCGATTCCCGGCTTTATTTTATACGTCGTTTTCTCCGCCTATCGTTTCGCTTGCGGTTGCCCGCGTCGTTTATTGCGTTTAAGTTCTCGGCGCGAAACTCCTACGTCCGAAAATCAAGAGAACGTCAAAGAAATGGAAAACGAGCGAAAACCGCCTCGCTGAAATCCCGGAAAACAACATACCTTAACCGTTTGAATAAACGAACTTACCGCCAAATTTTACGAAAAAACCAATCGCCGAAGCCGCGCCGGGCCCAAGCGCCGTCGTTACCCGCGTTTTGCGACAAAAAGTCGACGTTTTGGAAGATTTTTTCGCGCCGACGCTTGATTTCGCTAAGTCGATCGGGTACAATCGAAAGCGTTGCGGCGCGACGCGGCGTCAAAAACGCTCGTCCGACGATTCAACGCTTTCCTCTCTTTCCTAAACGTTTCAAACAGCCCAATATTTCAAGCGCCCCAAACGTTCCCGACGCCCCAATATTCTAAACGTCTCCAACGTTTCCGGCGTCCTAAACGCTTCCCTCCCCCCTCGAAGGAGCCGCCGCAATGTCGACGATTTACCGCCTTCACCTCGCCGAAACGCCCAAAGGCAACCTCAAGTACGGTTGGCTTCGAAGTTTAATAGGGCCGCCGAGCTTTCTCGATTTAGAACGCGAATCGTTCAAAATCCCAGCGAGTCGGCGCAATCTTACTGGCCGAACGATTTTCAAGTCGAGTACGTTGATAAAAACAAAAAGCGGAGCGACCTCGCGACCGCCGGGCCCTATTTGATTCTGTCGACCGGAGCGGCGGACGTTTTGCGCGCTCTCCTCAAGCCGAACGGCGAATTTTTGCCGGTCGTTTCCCCGGAGAACCCCGACGTCGCGCTTTTTCACCCGACGACGCTTCTCGACGCGCTCGACAAAGAAAAAGCGGAACCGCGCTATATGGACTTAGAAAAAAAGAAACCGTTTAAGGTCGTAAGGTATTGGTTCGTCGAAGAAAAACTCGGCGACGTTCCCATTTTCGTCTTGGCCGAAGACGCGGGCAAGATTTTCGTCGCCGACGTTTTCGTCGAACGCGTTTGCGAGAACCAACCGACCGGTTTCGGGTTTCGCCGCCTTTGGTCGCCGGAGTTGGGAAGCGTTCGCTGCGACCGCTGGCGGGGGCCTTACCCGCAAGCGAAGATATTAACCTGTAAACGCCGCGACGCGTCGAGCGCCGTTTCGCTCTCTAAAAACTCGAGCGGTTCGGGTTCGCTCGAAACGCGCCGCGCTCGCCCCCCCGTTCCAACGAGGAAGAAAAATGAACGACGTAAAAAAACTGTTCGCGAAAATGAACGCGACGATTCGGCAAATTTACTTCGAACAAGATTACGACCTCTATCGCCGCCTCGCGACGCGGCCTTACTTCCCTTTGCCGGAGAACGTCGACGAGTTTGCGCGAAAAAACGGCGTCCGCGTTCAACCCCTTCACGAGATCAACCCGCAGTTCGTCTATCCGCTTTCCGAATGGAATTTTACGTTTCCGGAGGTTCTTATCGGAAAATGCCCGACGACCTTTTCCGTCTATTTCGCCGTTTCGAAAATTTGCGACGTTTTTCTTATCCAACATTATTTCGAGTTGCTCGATCCCGCCCCCGACACGCCGCTGGCCTGCGGCTGTCTCGACGGAACCGGTCATAGCGAGCAACCGACGACCTATCTTCAAGCCGAGCTTGAAGACGAAATCCTAAAAGCGATGAAAAAGAACGGTTTGTCGCGCTTGCAGGTAAGGGACTCGAAAATCGTCGTTCCCGGTTTGCGCAACAAGAGCTTCGAGGAATATTTCCCGGATTCGGACGCGGCGGAAGAATTTCTTCAGCTCAATTATTGGAACTTGCTCTTCGCCGACCCAATGGGCCTGCTCAATTAAAAAAAACGCCGCCGAGTCCGCAAAACTCGACGGCGGTTTGGGCGCCGGGCGACGGTTTCAACGCCGCCCGACTTGCGTTTCCAACGCCAAACGCCCGACTTGCGCGTCTTCTCCAAAACGTCCGGCTTAACGTCGGTCGACGGCGCTCGGCGCGTTCCGGTTACTTTTGACGCGCTCGGCGTTTCGCGGCTTTCGCCTTCATTCGCTCCGTTTGGAGCCCCATTTTCTCGATCGGAAGCGACTTGAAGCCGTCTTTCAGGAGCGGCGAATCGTCGCGGAGTCGGTAATCGCCCGCCGCCGCGTCGACGAAACCGGGGTCGGCGCCGACGTAATTTCGCTCCATTTTCAGGTAGGGTCGCGCCTTCTCCTCGACGGTCGCGCCTTGCCATTGGCCTTCTTTGTTAACGTCCCAAGTCCCGCCGACGCAAATATTTCCGGCGATCAGGTTCCCCTCCGGCGCTTTCGGCGTCTTCCCTTCGTCGAAGATCGACGCAAGCTCCGGATAGCGCGTCGAATAGGGCGGCTCGTCGAACTCGATTCCGGAAATCGTCCCCTTCTCTCGCGCCTCTTTAATCCAACCGTCGGCGTGATCGGCGCACCAGCCGAGCGCCCGCGCGTCGACGTGAAGCGCCGGACGGCAGTCGATAAAAACGTTGTCGACGATTTTCGAGTCGCGGCCGCCCCCAATGAACGCCGCTCGGGTAACATTGACGAACAGGTTCCCGCGCATTTCCGCCGACGAGAACATATCGTCGAGATACATCCCGACGCAACCGCGGTTCTCGAAGCCGGTTATGTCGTGCAAGTAGTTATGACGCAACACGTTGCCGCGCATCGTCCAGTTTCGCCCGGTGTAAATCGCGCCGGCGTCGTTCGACTCGAAACAAACGTTCGCGATTTCGTTGAACTCGATGAGATGTTCGTTCCCGCCGAACCCCATCCCCATATGCGGGGCGTTTTCGACGAGATTATGCGCTATATAGTTCCCGACGCCGTTCGTCGTGATTCCCGGCGCGTACACCCGTTGAATCCGAGCGTAATCGCGGACGTAATTTTCGACGACGCGGTTTTCCCCCGGCGTCAGCGTTTTGCGGTCGCCGCCGTCGACGATAATCCCGGCGCGCCCGAGGTTCCAAAGTTCGCAGCCGCTCACCGAGCAGCGGTACCCCGCGAGGTAAATCCCGGTTCCGCCGACGTTCGAAATATCGCAGTTCTCGACCGAAAGCGCCGTCGCGCCGCCGAACGTTATCCCGTCGCCGCGCGAGCCGAGAATTTCGAACCCGCGAAGGGTCAGGTTCGCGACGCCGCCCCCGGTAACGACCGCCTTCGTTCCCGTCAGAAGGAAATCGCCGTCGCCCCAATTCTCGTTCCCCGGGTAAAAATAGAGAACGCCGGTTTCGCGGTCGATATAATATTCGCCCGGCGCGTCGAGTTCCGCCAAGACGTTGAACGCGTAAAACCATTGCCCGACGCGGTAACCGTACGTGTGCCAAGGCTCGGCGAGCGTCATTGTTTTCGTCGCCGCGTCAAGCGAAACGACCCGCTGTTTTTGCTGCGCCCAGTCCCAGAACCAGTAACCGTCGACCCAAACGTCCTTTTCGGCGCCCCAGCGCGTCGGCGTTTCGTCGTCGAAGCGGAATTTTCCTTCGGCGATTCCCTTCGTTCCGCGAATATCGACCGGCGTCGTTCCCTCGGCGACGAGTTCGGTAATCTTCATAAAGCCGTCGTTCGGGTAACGGGCGATTTGGGTCGGCTCCCCTTGGAAAAAGAGTTCCGGCCCGTCGGCGGCGGTTCCGAGGTCGGCGATTCCTTGCGATTTTAGGTCGATTTTGACGATTTTATCGCGGACGTCCGCCTTCAAACGCCCGAGAATCGCCGCGTCGTCGAGCTTTTTCGCCCCGGTCAGGTAGCGCCCGCCGCAAAGTTGGACGCGCTCGCCCGGCGCCGCGCGCCAAACGATTCGACGTTCCGCCGACGCGCCGCCGTCTTCCGCGGTCAATTCGAGCGGTCGCGCCAACTCGTAAACGCCCGCTTTCACCTCGACCGCGAGCGGCCCGGCGTCCGGCGTTTCTTTTTTCAACGCTCGAACCGCGTCCCGGGCCCGTTCCAACGTCGCGAAGGGCCCGTCCGTCCCGGCGTCGTTCGGCGTCGCGAGTTTCCCCGACCAAGCGTCGTTCCCGTTTTTCGCGACGTAAAACGCCACCGGAACCGAATCGGCGTTAAAGTCGGCGCCGTCTTGCGTATTTTGCGCGTTTTCCGCGACTTGCGCCGCTTCGCCGTTTTCCCCGTTTTGCGCCCCTTGCGCGACTTGCGCCGCCGTTGAAACGGAAAGCGCGGAAGCGGTCGAAATCGCCGTCGCGACGAGCGCCGCCGTTAAATTAAGGAAAGTTTGCCGTTTTTTCATTTGCTGTTTCTCCGTTTTTGGTTAAACGCTTGTTTTTCCTTGCGCCGCGAACGCCGCCCGTCGCGCCGCTCGACTTATCGCCCGACGTCCCCAACCGCCGCCGCGACAAACGCCGCCGGTAAATTGGAGAAAGTTTGCCGTTTTTTCATCGCCGTTTCTCCGTTTCGTCGTTCAATTTACCCGCCGACGCGCCGTTACTCGACCGTCCAGCGGATAATCGACAGCGAACACGCCGGAATTTGAACGCGCCCGTCTTCAATTTTGAGCGTCGTTTTGCGCGGAACGACGTTGTTTTCGCGTCCGACGTCGTTGTAATCGTCCGGCGAGGAACCGCTTAAAACGGTCGCGTCGATTTTACCGGCTTCGACCGCCGACGCCGGGAGCCCCTCGACCGAAATCGCGACGCTTTCCTTCGGGTCTTTGTTGACGACCGCCAGCGCGAAGTTCTTTTGCGCGTCGTCGCAGGTCAGCGCGGCGTCCCAAAGGGGCGTCGTTTGATTCTTGTGCGCCAAACGCTCGGCGTCGATTCGCGTCGGGACGACGTTCTTTTCCAGCTCGTTCGTATACATCTTGAAGACGTAAAAGGTCGAGCGACGAACGATTCCGTCTTTATGAACGTAAAGACCGCCGCGGGTGTTGATCATCGGCGAGAAGCAAGCGATTTCGACGTCGCGCCCGTACCGCAGGCAGGAGTTGAGGAAACACGCCGAAAAGAGCGCGTCGGCCATCGTGTAAGTCGAGTTTTTGTCGTTCTTATCGCGGGCGGCGACGTCCATTTTCGGGCTCCCGTGCCCCGGGTGGTGCCAGCCGCGGAGGTTCCATTCGTCGAAGGCGATTTTGACGCGCCCGCGCATTCCGACGCGTTCTAGGACGTCGATCGTGCGGCGAATGTCGGCTTCCGGTCGCTCGGTGCGGAGCATGCAGTCGAGGTACGGCGCCGGATTGTCGACGTGCGCCAAGAAGTCCCAATAGCCGTGAATCGAAACGTAATCGAGGAGATACCCCGCTTCTTTGAGGAGCGGAAGCGTCCAATCTTCGTCCGGGAGCGCGGCGGCGAAGAGCTTAATGTTCGGGTCGGTGTTGAGCATCAGTTTGCCGGACTCGCGAACGAACGGGCCCCACTCGCCGACGGTTTTCGCGCCCATCTCGTGTCGGCCCCAGTTTTCGTTCCCGACGCTCCAATATTTGACGCCGAACGGCTCCGCGTACCCGTGTTTTTGGCGCATTCGGCCGTATCGTCCGATATTCAGGTTGCAATATTCGACCCAATCGCTCATTTCCTCCGGCGTTCCGGTGCCGGCGTTGGTGCAGATGAAGGGCTCGGCGCCGATTTCGCGGCACCAGCGGACGAACTCCGCCGTTCCGAACGCGTTCGAATCTTCGACGTGCCAAGCCTTGTCGTAAGTCGGCTCGCGATCCGGCCCGACGCCGTCGAGCCAATGATAAGCCGAAACGAAGCAGCCGCCCGGCCAGCGAACGATCGGAACGCGGACTTCCTTCATCGCCGCGACGACGTCCTTGCGGAAACCGTTTTCGTCCGCAAGGGGCGACCCCGGCTCGAAAATACCGCCGTAAACTTGGCGGTGGAAATGCTCGACAAAGTGCCCGAAAATCATCGGGTTGTAAGCAAACGGCTTTTCCGTTTCCGAAATCGTCAGCGCGTTCGCGACCGGCTCGTCGACTTTGTCGGTTAGATAAACCGCGTCGACTTTAATATGTCCCCAATCGCCCCCCGCTTTCTTGTCGAAGACGAGGAATTGCGCCGACTTCCCTTCGTACTTTTCGACGTTCCAAACGCGGCGGCGGAGGCCTTCGTCCCCTTGACGCGAAACGTTGAAGAGCCCGGTTTCGGTCGCGACCGTTTCGCCGTCGACGATCAACGCGACGCCGGTTTCCCCCGGGAACGCGCCGCCGCCGATCGAAAAGACGAGGTTTTTCCGCTCGATAACGAAGGGCGGCGACAGGAGCGTTCCGGTCGAATCGTCTTTCGACCGGGCGAACGAGTTGAGGAGCTTCGCCCCTTGCGCCCCGAAAACGCGCCCCATTCCGCCCGGAACGTCGACGCTAACCGCGCCCCCCGCGAACGCGTCGCCGGTCGCCGTCCAAGGTTTGCCCGCGAGACCGTCGTTATTCTCCGCCTTCGCCGCGCCTTCGCCTTGCGCTTTTTCGTTTTCGTCGGCGATTTGAATTTTAAGGTTCTCAAAATCGGAAATCAACGCCGCCGGACGCGCCGCGCTCGACGCTTCCGCTTCGTTCGAATCGGCGGCCCAAGCGCCCGACGCTCCGCCGCAAGTCCAACACGCCGCCAAAACGCTCGCCGCGACAAACTTCAAAATCTTCATCTTCTTGCCTCTTAAAAAAACGCCGACGCCGCGCTCCGTTCGACGGGCCCGAATCGGCGGTCAAGTTTATTTCAACAAATGTCGCGACGGTCGCGATTCGCCGGAAGTTTCGACTTCCGCCCGCCGCCCGTCCAACCGCGTCGCCCCGTCAAAACGATTGAAAAAAGACGCGAACGCGGCTGAAATCGCCCCGTTTTAAGTCGTCTTCGCGGACGCAAAAATAAAACGAGCCGCAGTCGCCCTGCGTCGCCTCTTCGCAAACGCTTCCGAGTCGGCAAAGGAGCGTCCAGTTTTGCGCGTTTTCCTCGATCGCCGCCCGTTCCGCCTCCGGAAGCGCCGCGAACTCGTCCCGACTCAACCCGGCGGCCAAGCGCTCGCACTCGCCCAGCATCGTCCATTGGATCCAATGCGCGATTCCGAGCAAATGCGAAAGATCGCCGTTGGGCGGAGTTTGCGTCAACGCGTCGCGCTCCTCCTCGTAACGCTCGAACGCCTCGTCTTCGTTCTCGTCGTCGGCGACGGCCAACTCGATCCCGTAATCGACGAGCTCCCAAGAGCAAGGAACGGAAACGCCTTTCTCGAACGTTATCGCAAATTCGGCGCCGTAATCCCAAGAGAAAAGGACGCCGTCCTCCAACTCGGCGAACTCCGGCGGCGGCGCGATCTCGACCGTCTCGTCGACCGGCCCGTCGAAGTAAAAAACGCGAACCGCGTCCGACGCTTCGTTTTCGAGCGCGATTCGTTCGATAAAAAAGGCGAGAAGGCCGCGCGTCGGGAGGCGTTTTTCAACGTCGTAAGGCGCGACTTCTTCGAGGTTAAGCTGCATCAGGAACGTCAACGGTCGGGCGACCGTCGCGCCGTCGTCGCTCTTGTCGCGATAAAACGGCCAAGCGAAATCGCGCGGCGCCGACGGATTCCCGCCGAACTTGCTCGCGCCCAAGGGGAGTTTCTCCGCCGCCCGCTCAAACCCGAGCTTGACCGTCGGCTGTTGCAACCGCTCGAAAATTTCCGCCGTCGTTAAAACTTCGCCCATTTTGTCTATTGCTCCCATTTTTAACGTCAAACCGTCGATAACGCGCCCGACTTGGCCGCCCGCGTCGATTCGAACGCGACTTGGGCGCTCGAGTCAATTCGAACGCCGTTCAAACCGGGCGTTTTGCGCGGTTTAGCTAAAATCGCTCAACTTTGCGGGCGGTTTTGCAGGAACCAAGCCATATTCTCGCCGAGCGCGCGCATATTTTTCAACCCTTCCTCGTCGTTGAGCGCTTCGCCCTTGTCGCGACCGTACCCCATATTCCAGTAGGTGCCGCCGACGACGAACATGCCGTTGATGAGCATAAAGCGGTTGATCGCGTCGAAAACGGCGGTCGCCCCGCCGCGCCGAACGGAGACGATCGCGGCGCCCGGCTTGCGAGCCAACGCCCGTTCCGGCCCGAGAACGTACCCGACGCGGTCGATGAACGCCTTCGTTTCGGTCGAGACGTTCGCGTAATAAGTCGGCGACGCGAGGAGAATCCCGTCCGCTTCCCGGCATTTTTGCGCGCATTCGTTGACGAAATCGTCGTTAAAAACGCAGCGACCGGGCGTTTTCGTCCGGCAAGTCAAGCAAGCGGCGCACCCGCGAACCGGTTTCCCGCCGATTTGAATCAGCTCCGTTTCGATTCCGGCTTCGTTCAGCGGCTCGAAGACTTTCTTGATCAACGCTTCGCAGTTCCCGCCGACGCGCGGACTCCCGTTAAAAGCGACGACTTTCATTTTGCAACGCTCCTATTTTGCGCAATTTACTTATTTTAAATTTCAACGTCCGACGCCCCGACGGCGCCGATTTATTCTCGCCTTTACTATAACGCGTCGAGCGTCGAAAATCAACGATTTTTTCGCAAAAAACGGCGATTTCCCGCGATTTCGGGCCGTTTGGAGCGTCCCTTTCGCGCCGCGTTTCGAAAAGGAGAAAAATTTGAAGAAAATTGAAAAAAGCCCCTTGCGCGGTTCGCAATCTCGGTTATAATACTCGTGTCGATTGAAGGAAAAGAGGACTTACCCTTCGCCTTTTCTCGAGTCGGCGTCGTAGCTCAATTGGTTAGAGTCCCGGACTGTCGATCCGGTGGTTGCGGGTTCGAGTCCCGTCGACGTCGCTAAGCCGCGAAGTTCGCTTCGCGGCTTTTTTTATTTCTTGCCCCGTCTCGTTTTCGCTTCATTTTCTCTTGGTTTTGCGTCTTAAAAACGTTCCCCAAAAGAACGCGCCGCGTTTTGCCCTACTTTTTCGCAAGCGCCGCTCGACGAAACGTTTTCCGCCGCCAAACGTTTTTCTCGCCGAACGCTCCGCTCCTCTAAGCCGCCAACATTTTCGTTCAAACAAGATCGGTTCGCTCGGCGCCGCCCCTTTTTCCCCAACGTCTCTTAAATCTTAGCGCAAACTAACAGGTTCCCGCTAAACGCAAAAAAGGAACGCGCCCGTTTGAACGCGTTCCCTTCTTTGCCGTCTTTTGCGTTTTATCTATTTTATCCGTCTTAACGCCGCCGACTCAAAACGCCTTGTCCCCGACCTGCGGCGCCCGTTTGAAAATTTTCACCGTTCGCAACTGATGCAACACGTCGCGCGCCGATTTCGGACGGTCGTCCGGACGCTTCGCCATCATCTGCGTCAAAATCGCGGCAAATTCCGGCGTAATATTCTTGTTGCGCGCCAAAATCGACGGAACGGCGCCGGTAAGGTGTTTTTGCAACAGTTCGTTGACCGAGTTGCCGGTGTACGTCGCCCGTTCCGAAAGGAGTTCGAAGAACGTGCAACCCAAGCTGTACAGGTCGGCGCGCCCGTCGACTTGCAGCCCCTTGATCTGCTCCGGCGCCATATAGCTGACGGTACCCTGCGGAACGCCCTTGATTT
The DNA here is from genome assembly GCA_017937485.1 of Thermoguttaceae bacterium. Lineage (GTDB taxonomy): Bacteria > Planctomycetota > Planctomycetia > Pirellulales > Thermoguttaceae > RUG369. The sequence goes on along the minus strand of JAGBDN010000054.1, from coordinate 45,324 downwards.
TAAAGAGTTTCGCGATAAAATTCCCCTTAATTTCCCGAGCCAGCGCGAAGTCGATCAACTTGATCCCCGCTTCGGCGTCGTACAGGAAATTATCCGGTTTGACGTCGCGGTGCGTCCAGCCGGACTCGTGCAACACGGCGAGCGCTTCAAGCGCCTGCGGAATCATTTTCGGAACTTCGACGCAATAATTCTCGTATTTCCGTTGCTGAATCCACTGCTTCAAGTTCGGCGCGTGGAACCACTCCATCACGAGATACGGAATTTTCCCTTCCCAACCAAAGTCGAAAATATCGACGATGCGCTCGTGCTGCAGACGCGCGCCGATTTTGTACTCCCATTTGAGCATTTCGACCTGTTTTCGGTCGCGACTCGTGCTTTGCAGGAGCGTTTTAATCCCGACGTAACGCCGCGCCCGGTCGTCGTAAGCCTGCCACGTTTGGCTCGTCTGCCCGCGGTAAACCGGGTTCAACAAACGATACGGGCCGATGTGCATCACCTGCGCGGAACTCATGTCGGGGCCTTTCTCCAAGAAATAGGGAAACGGACGCCGACTTCTCGAGCCGCCGCCCTCAACGTTCGACGCGACGCCGACGACGCTTCGTCTCTTCGACGCCGCGCCGTCCGCCGCCGCAACCGCCGCGCTTCGTCAGTCGACGAAACGAGCGATCGCGACGCAAGCGTTGTGTCCGCCGAAGCCAAAACTGTTCGAAATAACGCGGTCGATCTTCCGCTCTTTCGCGACGAGCGGCGTGTAATCGAGATCGCATTTCGGGTCGGGATTTTCCAAATTCAACGTCGGCGGAACGACGCCGTCCCGCGCCGAGAGAACCGAAAAGACCAATTCGACGCCGCCGCTTCCGCCGAGGAGGTGCCCGATCGCGCTTTTCGTGCTGGAAATCGCGACTTTTTTCGCCGCGTCTTCGCCGAGCGCGCGCTTAATCGCCGCCGTTTCGGCGACGTCGCCCAACTTCGTCGCGGTGCCGTGCGCGTTAATATAATCGACGTCCTCGGGATTCCAACCGGCGGAGCGCAAGGTCGCTTCCATCGCGGCCCCGGCGTAAACGCCCTCGTCGTCCGGCTGCGTGATGTGCGTCGCGTCGGTCGAAACGCCGTACCCGACGACTTCGGCCAAAATATTCGCGCCGCGCTGTTTCGCGTGTTCGAGTTCCTCAAAAACGAGGACTCCGGCGCCTTCGCCGATCACGAACCCGTCGCGGTCGACGTCGAACGGTCGGCTCGCCTTCTCCGGCGCGTCGTTGCGTTCGGAAAGCGCGCGCATCGCTCCAAATCCGGCGACGCCGAGTTTCGAGACGGCCGCTTCGGTTCCGCCCGTAAGCGCGACGTCGATTTCGCCGCATTTGATCGCTTTATAAACGTCGATCATCGCGTTGTTCGCGCTGGCGCAAGCGGTCGCGACGCCGTAAACCGGGCCGTGAATACCGTATCGAATCGCCAAATGCGCGCTCGCGGCGTTGAGCATAATTTTCGGAATGGTGAAAGGCGAAATTCGCGACGGGCCGTTCTTCGCCAATTTTTCGTCTTGTCGCTCGATTTCCGCCAAACCGCCGACGCCGCATCCGACGATCGAGGCGCAACGAAACGGATTTTCGCGCGAAAAATCGACGCCCGCTTGCTCGACGGCTCGAATCCCGGCGACGTAAGCAAATTGCGCGAAACGCTCCACTTTCTTGACGTCTTTCGGTTCGATATACGGAGCCGGGGAAAAATCGAGACATTGACCGGCGATTTTCGAACGAAATTCGAGACCGTCCGGTTCCGCCCACGGAGAAACGCCGCTTTCCCCTTCGCGCAAGCGACGCCAAGCCGTTTCCACTTCGCACCCGAGAGGAGAAACAAGGCCTAAACCGGTGATAACAACGCGCTTGCTCATAACGAACCTGAAAAGTGAAGAGCGATAGAATTTAAAGACGCCGCGCTCGAATCAAACGCGGCGAAAACAGGCGGCAACGACGCTTTTGGAGCGTAAAACTCCGCGACGCTTCGCGCTCAAACGTTTTCTATTCGTAAAAAAGCGTTTGAGCGCGAATCGACGTCGTCGCCGTTCGCGTTAAGTCGCCGACTAAATCAAGCGTCGCCGAGTTGCGAAACGATGTGTTTGACGACGTCGCCGACGGTCGCGATGTTTTGCGCTTTGTCTTCGTCAATGTCGATTTCGAAACTTTCTTCGAAGGCGATCATCAATTCGGCGACGTCGAGGGAGTCGGCGCCCAAGTCGTTGGCGATATCGCTTTCGCTGGTGATCGTGTCTTGTTCGCGACCAAGTTGTTCGGCGATGATTTCGATGATTTTCGCTTCAATTTGTTTTTCGTCCATTGATACGACCTTTCTTAAGTGCTATTTGCTTTAACGCCGTCGAACGGCGCGTTTTTACCTTAGTAGAATCGACGCGGCGAAGATTTAAACGCCGCCGCGCGTTATTTTATCCGAAAAGCGACAAAAAAACAACTCCGTTTGAGCTATTTTCGCTTGTTTTTCGCTAAATAATCAGTTGATCATCCCGCCGTCGACGGTCAACGCTTGACCGGTAACGAAGGACGCTTCTTCGCTCGCGAAGAAGAGGACGGCGTTCGCGATATCGTCCGGTTCGCCAATGCGTCCGACCGGAATACGATCTTTGATCGTTTGGCGAATCATTTCCGGCATCGCGTCGGTCATATCGGTCGCGATAAAACCGGGGCAAACGGCGTTGACGGTGATGTTGCGGTTGGCGAGTTCTTTCGCGATCGTGCGAGTGAAACCGAGCAAACCGGCTTTCGACGCCGAATAGTTCGCTTGACCGGGGTTGCCGAAAAGCGCGCTAATGCTCGAAATATTGACGATGCGGCCCCACTTGCTCTTGCGCATCGATTCGACGAACGCGCGGCACATCAGGAACGGGCCGCGGAGGTTGACCGCCATCACGTCGTCCCATTGTTCGTCGGTGATGCGGCGCATCAGCATATCGCGAGTAATCCCGGCGTTGTTGACGAGAATGTCGACTTTGCCGTAGTCGCCCGGGTTCGCTTTGTCGCCCAAAATCTTTTGCGCCAAGGCTTTGACGGCGTCCGAGTCGCCGACGTTGCAAACGTAAGCGCGCGCGTCCCCGCCGTCGGCGACGATACCGGCGACCGCCGCCGTCAATTTTTCTTCGTTCGTGCCGACGCAGGCGACTTGAGCGCCGGCCTTCGCCAACGCTTTCGCAATACCCAAACCAATGCCGCGAGTCGCGCCGGTAACAACCGCGACCTTGCCGGTAAGATCAACTTGAATCATTTCATCCCTCGCCGAACGCCGTGCAAACGACGCTCTTGCTCGTTAAATTTTATCCAAATCGCCGCTTTTACCGTCCGATTTGGGTTTTCATTCGCGACGGCGGCGCTTTACGCGACCGTCGACGACAATTTATTCAAACGTTTATCGTTCGTTCCGATTTTACCGGAATTTCATTCGCGTTTTACGCCATTTTCGCCTTACGGTCGATCCGCTTCATCAAGCCGCGCAAAACGCGACCGGGCCCGACTTCGTAAAACGTTTCGACGCCCTCGGCGATCAGGAAACGCATCGCGTCTTCCCAAAGAACCGGCGACGAAATTTGGCGAATCAAAATATTCTTAATCTCGTTCGGATCGGAGTGGAAACGCGCGTCGACGCCGCTAACGACCGGAATTTTCGGCGCGCTGAAATCCATCGCCTCGATAATCGGACGCATTTGCTCGACGGCGGGCGACATAAACGACGTGTGGAACGCGCCGGCGACTTTCAACCCGACGACCTTCATCGCGCCGGCGGCCAACGCGGCTTCCATCAACTTGTCGACCGAAGCGCGCGCCCCGGAAACAACCAAATTCCCCGGGCAAAGATAGTTCGCGATCGTCAAATCTTCCGCGTCGACTTCGGCGCAAAGCCCGCGAACCGTCTCGACGTCGAGGCCGAGAACGCTCGCCATCCCGCTCGGAACGGCGTCCGACGCTTCTTGCATCGCTTCGCCGCGGAGTCGAACCAACTTCAAACCGTCCTCGAACGACATAACGCCCGCGAACGTCAACGCGGTGTATTCGCCGAGGCTCAAACCGGTCGTCGCGACGCAATTTTCCAGCGCTTCCGGCTCCGACTCTTTCAACGCTTCCAACGCGGCCAAGCTCGTCAAAAAGATCGCGGGCTGCGATTGATCGGTCGCGTCGAGAACTTCGGCGGGCCCTTCGAAACAGATTTTCGTCAGGTCGCACCCGAGAATTTCGTTCGCTTGCGCGTACATCTCGCGGACTTTCGCGGACGCGTCGTAAAGCTCGCGCCCCATTCCGACCGTTTGCGCGCCCTGTCCCGGAAATAAAATCGCCGTTTTTCCCATGATGTAAGCGTTTCCCAGCGTTTCGCGAATTTTTCGCGATTCGTTTTAATTTAATTTTTCGTTTTTTCGTCCGTCGACGCTCGACTTTCTCCTCGCTTCGCGTCGTCGGGACTTAAAAAAAGGGGAGAACCGTTTCGCGCTCTCCCTTTATATTAGATAATCGCCGACGTCTTTGCCGCCGTCGGCGCGCAACGCCCCCGTCGACGCGCTTCCGCTCGGAAGTCGTCGTTAAAGCGTCGCGCTTTGTCGTCGTTCGCGTCGACTATTTGTCTTGATCTTGCGAAACGACTTGACGACCCATATAGCTGCCGCAGTTCGGGCAAACGACGTGCGTCGGGATCATTTTGTTGCATTCGGCGCAAGGAGCCGTTTGAACCGGACGTTTGAAATCGTGCGCGCGACGAGCGCCAGTGCGAGCGTTGCTGTGTTTTCTCTTCGGAACCGCCATTGTTCTATCCTCTAAATGTTAAATCGTGTTAAAGGCGCGACGCCGTTCGAACGACGCGACGGATTAAGACGCCTCGGCTCCTAATTTCCGTCGAACGACGTCAAACGCGACGTTCTATTTCATTTGAGCGCAACTCAACCGCCGTCGACGCGGAAACATAGTCCGCGCCCTCCGGAAACGCTCGGCGTCGTCAGCTTGAAGCGCGACGGAGAAAAAGCGTTTTGCGCCCGGCAAAAAATTTCTTTCCATCATACGCCAAAAACCCAACCTCGTCAACCGAGGGCAAGCCGAAATAACGCAACTTTTTTCGCAAAATTCCTTGCGTTTTCGACAAAACCCTCCGTTTCGGTCGTTTTCTCGCCCCAAAAACGTTTTTTAACGTCTTGTTCGTCGTCTTCTTGACGCGCCAAACGCTCCCAAACGCAAAACGGCTCAAGCGTTTTTAATTTGCGACGCTCCGCGTCTAGGTTGAACGCGGTTCCGCCCAACGCTTTGACAATATAACAAAAAATGTCTTTTTGTCAAGTTCAAAGTTTTAGATTCCTCGCTTTCTTTATTTGTTTTTTAAAAATTTTCCCAGCCGCGCCTCCCTAAACCTCCCATTCGTCTTATCTTACGCAACCCTTAAAAACAACTTTTCTTCTCGTTTTTGCGTTTTTTAGTTATTTATCCGTCTTAACCTTTACGTTCAAAAATTTTCCTTAGCAAGTTTTCCCAAGGATTTTTCCGTTGACAAACGGTTCTCGAGCGGATAGAATAAAAACGGTAAAGCGCTCGACGCTTCCGACGCTCGCTTTTTTTGCGTCCGTCGCGACGGTCTTTTGCTCCGTCCGCGTCCGTTTTGCCATTATTAATATATTGGCGCTTTCGACGCTTTTTTCGCGACGTTCGGCGGCGTTCGCCCAAACGTCGCGGCGCGCCGTTTTGCGGCGTTTCCCATTTTTTCCGTTTTACTTAGTTTCGAGGTTGTTATGCAACGACGCGATTTTTTCAAAAACGCCGGTCTTATGGCCGCGACCGGTTTGACCGTTACCCTCGGTTCCGAAACTTACGGCGCCGACGCCGCTTTTGAGGGTAAAATCAATTATCCGGGCAAAGAAGGCGCCACGAAGCCGAATTGGGGCGACGCGCCGGTCGAACACTTCACGTCCTACTATCCGGATTTCGCCGACAAAATCCTCTGGATCCGCAAAGACAACCAAGTCGTCGCGGCTTACCGCACCAACCCGAACCAAAAATACCCGTACATCTACCCGTTGACCGGCCCGCTCTCCCGCGTTTCGGTTACCGCCGAATCGTCGCAACCTTGGCCGCACCACCGTTCCGTTTTCTTCGGTCTCGACCGCGTCAACGGCGGCAACTATTGGCAAGAAGGCTCGAAACAAGGCCAAATCAAGAGCCAAGACCTCAAACTCGTTAAACACGACAAATCCGTCGTCGAGTTCACCGACCGTTGCATTTGGCAAAAACCGGGTCAAGACCCGATCATCGAAGACCGCCGCAAGTATACGCTCAACTGGGTTTGCGACGACTATTACACGCTCGACTTCGACTTCGAAATGGAAATGTTGACCGACGTCAAAGTCGAAAAGACGAACCACGGCTTCTTCGGCGTCCGCGTCGAGCAAGACCTCTGCCCGTTCGGCGGCGGCAACCTTCTCAGCAGCGAAGGCGGAACGTGCGAAAAAGACACCTTCTCGAAACCGGCGAAGTGGATGGCGTTCTACGGCAAACGTCGCTTCAACCCGGCGATCACCGAAGGCGTCGCGGTTCTCTGCCCGCCGAAAGAACCGTTCGAAAACTGCCCTTGGTTCACTCGCGATTACGGCAACATCTCGCCGATGCCGTTCCTCTTCAAAGAAGGCGGTTTCGCGTTTGAAAAGGGTTTCGTGTTGAAGGGCGTTTACCGCCTCGTCGTCTTCGCCGGAACGCCGCAAGACGTCGACCTCAACGCCCGTTGGAACGAAATTTACGGCTAATCGTTCAATTTTAGCGATTAACCGGAGTTTAACGCCGCTCCGCTCGTTTCGTCGAACGTTAACTTCGCCGAAACGAGCGGAAACAGGGTTTTTGCGCGCTCGTTAAGAAGCGATTCGTTTTCTCCAAACGCCGTTAAACTCGTCCTGTTTTACCCGTCTAAACGTCGAAAGCGAGTCGTTTTCGACGACGGGGAATTTGTGCCCCCATTTTGAGCGCCGCGTTTCCTTATTTTCCCTATCTTTTGCGATCCTAACGGCGAAAACCTAACAAATTGAGCAATCCGGACAAAATAGAGAATATCGTGATGGGCGTCGACCCCGGCTTGCGGACGACCGGTTACGCCGTGTTGGACGTTTCGACCGGTCGAGCGCGCCTCCTCGAAGCGGGCGTCGTTCGGAGTCGCGCGGAAACGCTCCCGGAACGCGTCAAGGATATTTACGACGGAATCGCGGAAGTCGTCGCCGCGTTCAAGCCGGACGTAATGGCGCTCGAACAGCTTTACTCCCTTTACGAACGCCCGGAAACCGCGATTTTGATGGGACACGCCCGCGGCGCGATTATGCTCGCCGCCGCCCAAACCGGGATTCCGGTCGTCTCTTACGCCGCGACAAAAATCAAAAAAACGACGACCGGGAACGGTCGCGCACCGAAAGCGCAAATGCAGCGCGCCGTCCAACTCCAATTGCGCCTTCCCCGCCTCCCGGAGCCGCCCGACGTCGCCGACGCGATCGCGGTCGCGTTTTGCCATTTTACCGAAGCCCGTTTAACGCAACGTTCCGCCGTCGCCAACCCTATTTGCGCGCTCCTTGCGGAACCCCCAAAGCGCCCGGTTTCCCCAGTTTGGCCGCAAATCGACGTCCGTTGAACCGTTTTTAACGATTTTTCCAGTTTCCTCTCCCCTTTTAACGCAACAATTATCCCTAAACGCGATGAAAAAAGAAACGCTTCTCGTTTGTTTTCGTTCGGAACCGGTCGAAGAGCGGTTGATCGCTCGCATCGCCGCCGCTTGGCCGGAGGTTGAAATCGTCAACGTCGGGCAACGCGACGTCGCCGACGCCTTGCTCGAAGCCGATTATTTTTGCGGACACGCGAAGGTTCCGGTCGATTGGGAACGCGTCGTCGAACGAAAGCGGCTCCGTTGGATTCAGTCGTCCGCCGCCGGAATGGACTGGTGCCTGACGCCGCCGGTAATCGCTTCCGACATAACGATTTCAACCGCCGCCGGGGTTCTTTCCGACCAAGTCGCGGAACACGGACTCGCGCTGATTCTCGGTTGGGGGCGGAACCTCCGCTCCTTCGTTTGCGACCAGTTCGTCGAGGCGAGCAATCCCGATTTCCGCCGTTTTAAGCGGAAGCCGACGTTCGATTTGGTCGAGCGGACGGTCGGAATCGTCGGTTTCGGGGGCGTCGGGCGGCGTTTTTCGGAGGTTGTCGCGCCGTTCGCCGGAAAAATTATCGCGACCGATCTTTATCCGGAGAACAAGCCGGAGCGCGTCGCCGAACTTTGGGGCGCCGACCGTTTGGACGACCTGCTCGCCGAATCGGACGTCGTTTTCCTCTCCCTTCCGCTCAACGCCGACACGCGCGGGATTATTAACGCCGAAAAACTCGCCAAAATGAAGCCGGGCGCTCTTCTCGCGAACCTCGCTCGCGGGCCGATCGTCGAGACGGACGCCCTCGTCGACGCGCTCGCTTCCGGACGGCTCGGCGGCGCGGTGATGGACGTTACCTCGCCGGAACCGCTCCCGGCGGAACACCCGCTTTGGAGTTTCGACAACGTCCTCATAACGCCGCACGTCGCGGGGCAAATTCGCTGGCGCTTCGACGACGTTTGCGATATTTTTTGCGAAAACGTCCGCCGATACCGCGCCGGAGAACCGCTAATCAACCGCCTTTCGCCCCTCGGCAAGAAGCTCGGGTTCCCGTTGCGCGACGGGACGACGCCCCTTTGGATCGACGTCAAAAAACAATATTCGACTCGATATTCCGACGCCGCCGTCGCTTTTCGTCGAACGTACTGAAATCGAGCGTCGGGCGTTTAAACCGCCGTCAACCGATCGACGCCCGACTTTTTCGACGTGTCCCGCTTGTTAAACCGGGCGCTTTCAACAAAATAAAACGGCGCGACGATTCGATTTCGTCGCGCCGTTTGGCGTTTCTTGGTTCGGCGGTCGGCTTTTTCGTTTTAAAAGCGGCGCTCGCCAACGCTCCAATTATTCCGGTCGCGCCGACTTTTACGTTTATTTACCGAACCTTTTCAACTCGCGCCGCGTTAAGTTCCCAGTCGCCTGTTAATTTAGGTCGACAGAGCGTTTTAACCGAGCCGGTTAATTTGAACAAACAGGACGTTTTAACCGAGTCGGTCAATTTAAACAAACAGGGCGCTTTAACCGAGCCGGTTAATTTAAACAAACAAAGCGTTTTAAACGGGTTCTAATTTAGGCAAGCGGGGCGCTTTAAACGGTTTTTCGGCGTCAATTCGCCCCCTTCTCGCCGTTTCGCGTCATTTGAAGAAGTAAAATTCGCCGACTTCGAGCGTCATTTTCGTCGCTTTAGTGTTCGCGCCGACCGAAATCGCTCGAATCCGCGCCGGGTCGAACGAGTCGGGCGTTCCGCCGTAAGCGGTCAGCGACGCGAACGGGAGCGCGACGAAATGCTCCCGACCGTCCGCCGGAGCGATTCCGACGCCGGCGTAATAGAACGGGCTCCCCTTTTCGTCGTAAGTAAAGAAGCGAATTTGCGCGTTCGGGTCTTCGTTCGACGCCTTCACTCGGAACGCGACGCCGGCGTATTCGCTCAAATCAAGTCCGACAGTCGACGCAAAGCGCCCGGTTTCGCCATTTTCCGCATTCCCATTTTTACCAACTTCGCCATTTCCCCCGTCTTGCGCATTTCCGTCGTTTTGGCCTTCTTGCGCAACCTCGCCGTTTTGACCGCCGAGCGCCGCCGGTTCGGCGATTAGACGCGTCGAATTCGGTTCAAGCGGAAGCGCGAAATGCGGATAAATCCAGCGGTCGCCTTCGCCGAACTCGACGTCGAAGCCCCAACGGAAGCCGGGCGAAAGCGCGTCGGTCGTCTTGAACGTCGTTTTCCCGGCGGCCCCGGCGCTCGGCGTCCAGCGGCTGAGTTCGCCCAAGTCGATCGGCGTCGCGACTTCGACGAACGCGACGAAGTTTTCTCGCGAAACGGCTCGCGTCAAGTCGAACGAGAGGAAGCCGTCGTCGCCGATTCGCGCCTCGACGGTTAGCGGAACGAACGGCGAAATTTTTTCGGCGTTCAAAACGAAAGGAACGGTCGCCCGTCCCCGCGCCGGAATCTCGACCGTTTTCGGCGCGTCGACGAACGTCGGCGGAAGCGGTTTCCCGTCGGCGAAAAGTTCGACGCGAACCGGAAGCGTCCGCGCTTCGTTTTCGAAATTAAAAACGGTTAACGCGCCGGAAAACGTTTTCGCGTTCGGATCGAGAATCTTGTACCCGGCGTTATCCGGCGAAACGGCGTTCGCGGCGAACTCGAAACGAACGACGGTCGCGACGTCGCGACGCGGACGACCGCCGCCGTCGAGTTTTCGCGCCGCAAACCGACGTTCGCGCGCTTTGTCGATTTCCGACGCCGGTTTCAACGAAATTTTCGCGTCTTTAGGGAGACCGACGAAGAGGAAACCGTCGGCGAAATCGAACGCGCCGTCGGCGTTCGAAACGACCGTTTCCCCGGTAATCCGCTCGACGAAGGTCGGCGAAAGGGGCGTTTTCACCGTCCGCCCCGGCGCCCGCGTCGGCGAATAAAGAACCGCGACGCGCTCCCCGGTCGTCGGGTCGGCGAAGACGAACGAACGCTGAACCGCCGCCACACCTTTCCCATTTCGCCCAACTTCCGCGTTTTCGCCGTCGAGCGCCCATTCGCCGACGCAATCTTTCCCGGCCAAGAGGCGAATCGATTGCGCGTATCCGACGATCGAGCGCAACGGCGCGTTCGAGCGGTCGCTCATCCCGAAATTATTGTCGTTTTCCTCGTAAAACGGATAAACGAACGGAAAATACGACTCGAAACCGAACGCTTTGCAGACGACGCCCTTTTGCGCGACGTCGATCGCGCTTTCCAAGTCGGCTTCGCGGTTCGGGCGGTCGGTTCCGCGCTTCCAAGGGCGACCGCATTCGGTAATCCAAGTCGGTTTCCCGGACGCGCCGAACTTGTCGAGCCAACGTTGGTATCGCAGGCAGACGCCGACCATCTCCGGCGCTCGGCTGTACGAGTGAAACGAGAAAACGTCGCAGGCGTCGAGCATTCCGTTTTCCGCCGCCGAGTCCATCCAAGCGTCGCGGAACGCCGCGATCACCCCGCCGACGACCGGCGTTTCGACGCCGCGCCGCCCGTATTCTTGCGCGACCGCCTTCAAAATCGGGACGTATTGATCCGCCGGGAGGTTGCCGCCGAAGAAAATGTCCGGCTCGTTCCAAACTTCGATCGAGTTCCAAGTCGGCGCCCAGCGTTCGGCGATTCGCGCCCAACTGTCGGCGGTTTTGGTCAAGTCGTTCGGGTAAACCGCGCCGACTCGACCGGCCCAACCGGGCGCGTCGTGTATCAGCTCGAGAACCGGAACGTCGTATTTTTTCGCCGTTTGCCGAACGAAATCGGCGCGACGGTCGGCGTTAAAGTCGATTTGCCCTTCGGTCGGTTCGCTTCGACCCCAACTCGTTCGCTCGCGGTACGTCGCGATTCCCATTCGCCGCGCGTTGAAGAGGAGGTCGTCCCGGGCCGCGTCGGAGCCGACGAGCCAAGTCGTCGCCGCGTCGATTCCGAAAAACGGGTCGCGAATCCGTTTGCCGTCTTGCCCGCTCCCCGCCGCTTGCCCGGCTTTCCTATTTTCCGGTTGCGTCGGGTCGGCCCAAAACGGCGGAATCGACGCGACGCCGAACGACTGCCCGGTTTCCGGAAACTCGATTTCCCAAAAGCCTTGCGGCAACGTCGCCTCGACGGTCAGCGTCTTGCCGTCGCGCGTTCCCTTTCCTTCGCAAAAGGGCGCGCCGTCGGTCGTTTTGACGACGAAAGCGCCGGAAAGCGCGTCGCTCTCCGACTCGAACTTGAAAACGGCCGGCTCGTTCGGCTCGACCCAAAATTGCGTTACGTTAATCGGCGTCCAAGTCGCGACGCCGACGACGACCGCGCCCAACAAACCCCAAAGCGCCATTTTTTGCCCTCGCTAGTTTCGCTAATTTCGCTATCTTATCAAAAATTCGGCGCGTTCCGGCTCGAGTCGCGTTTTCTCCGCCGCGAACCGCCGCCCGTTATTATCGCCGCCGCGACGGCGCAAGTCAAGCGTTTTCGTCGATTTTCGGCGCCTTTTCGCGTTTTTCGCCGCCCGACGGTTTGCCCAATCGCCCCAAATTCGCCAAATTTCGCGAAAAGGCAACCAAAAACGCGACGACGACGTTTCCCGTCGCGGCGCGTTTCATTAAAATCGGCAAAACCGGCCGACCGTCGTTTCCCGTCGCCAACGGTCGACGGTCGACCGTTAAGCGTTGAGCGTTTGCTAAACGGTCGGCGTTTTTCAAGCGTTCGCCCCGTTTCGCGCCCGCTCCGCCTCCTCGCGTTCGGCGATTTTTGCGAAACGTTGCGCGATAACGCTAACGATAATCAACTGAAGCGCGTGATAAATCATCGTCGGCAAAATCAGTATACCCGCCATATTCGGCGCGCTCAAAATGACTCGCGACGTCGCGACGCCGTGCACGAGCGACTTCTTCGACCCGCAAAAGAGCGTCGCGACCGCGTCTTCTCGGCTGAAACGGAGCGCGCGGCAGACGACGTAAACGATTCCGAAGACGACGAAAAAGAGCGCGACCATTCCCAGCGACAGGCCCAAAAGCGTTCCGCCGGAAAGACCGTCGAACATCTTCTCCGCAAAGGAGTTGCAGAACGACGTGTAAACGATCAAAACGATCGTCGCTTGATCGAATTTGCGCAACCGTTTTTCGTTTCGGCGCGAAAACTCGCCCCAACGTCGGTTCGCCAAGACGCCGAGGATAATCGGCAAAATCGCTTGCGCCGTCAGCGAAAGCAAAACGACGCCGAAGCCGCGCCCGCCCGTCTCCGCGTCGACGAAAATCCGCATCCAAAGCGGAGTAATGAAAACGCCGAGCAAGGTCGAAAAGCTCGCGTCGAAAATCGCCGCCGGAACGTTCCCCCGCGCGATGTTCGTCATCACCACCGACGACGAAACGGTCGACGGAAGCGCCGCCAAGAAGAAAATCCCGAGCCAAATTCCAGTCGAAACGACGCGGCGGTCGGCGTTGCGCGCCGTCGCCGCCGGTTCGTCGGTTCCGCCGCTCGCTTCGCTTTCGCCATTTTGATCGTTTTGCGTCGACTCGCCGACTTCTTCATTCGCCCCGTTTTCGCTATTTTGGACGTTTTGCGTCGGTTCGCCGGTTTCTTCTCTTTCGCCGACCTTGCCAGTTTCGCCAACTTCCGCAATCGCGGCGAAACCGCCGCCCGGGCCGCTCGCTTTCGCTTCGAGCGCGGCGACGTCGGCTCGCGTCGGGAAGGTTCCGCAAACGCTCATCGTCGCTAAAATTAGGAGCGGAAAGAGGAGAAACGTCGACGCCATTACGACCAAATGCGTCTTGACGTTCGCGAGGCCGGAGCGGATTTTTTCCCAGTTCAGCCGGAGCCCGTAAAAGAAGAAAATCAGCGAAACGCCGACGTTCGCCGCCGTCGAGAGGGAAAAAACGCCGTCGCGCGCCCCGAAATCCGGGTAAAGCCAAGCGAGAAAAATCGCCCCGAAGAGCGAAAGAATGAAGCCGTCGAGTCCGAACCGTTTTAACATCTTTTCAACAATCGTCGCGTCGCCGCAGTTTACCGTTTTTGCCGATATTGCCGATATTGCCCAATTTTAAAAAACGCCGCCTGCCGACGCCGCCTTCCGACGCCGTTGGGAACCGCCGCGCCGCCGAATTCGCGACGGTCGCCGCCCGCCGACGCCGTTCGTCGTTTTTGCCGTTATTGTTAAAGGCCGAAAAAACGCCGACTTCGCCGCCGTCGGTTAAACGGAGCAAAATCGGCAAAATTTAACGCCGCCAAAGAACGCGATTCATCGCCGTTTTTAACGTCGCGCTTTCAATTTTCCGCGTCGCGTTTCTTGTTGCGCAACGATTTCGATAATTTATACTCGATACTGTCGCAGAGCGCGATCCAACTCGCCTCGACGACGTTCTCGCTAACGCCGACCGTTCCCCAGCGTTCGTCGCCGTCTTTGCTCTCGATGACGACCCGAGTCGTCGCCGCCGTCGCCGCGTCGGAGTTGAGGACGCGCACCTTATAATCGACGAGCTTCATTTCGCCGAGTTCCGGATAAATCGGTTGCAACGCCTTGCGCAACGCGTTGTTGAGCGCGTCGACCGGGCCGTCCCCTTCGGCGACTTCGTGTCGTATTTCGCCCCGTTTTCCGACGCGGAGCTTCACCGTCGCGACGGTCGCCTTCGTCGTCAGCGACTCGTTGACGTCGTTGACGACGACGCTCGTTTGGTAATTTAAGCGGCGGAAACTGGAGCGGAACTCGCCCTTAATCTTTTGAACGAGCAGCTTTAGCGAACCGTCGGCGGCTTCGTATTGGTATCCGGCGCTCTCCTTGCGGGTAACCGCGTCGAGAACCGCCTTCACCGTCTCCGCGTCGACGACGCCGTTCTCTTCGAGCCGGTATTTTTTCGCGCAGGCGACCAAATTCGACCGCCCGGCCAACTCGCTGACTAAAACGCGCCGCTCGTTCCCGACCGCCTCCGGGGCGATATGCTCGTAAGACGCCGACGAACGGTTGACGCCGCTGACGTGCATCCCGCCCTTGTGCGCGAACGCGCTCCGTCCGACGAACGGTCGCCGCGGGTCGGGCGCGACGTTGACCAACTCGTCCATAAACCGGGAAAACTGCGTCAACTTTTCCAACGATCCCGGGCGCAACACGTCGAAACGTCCGCCCTTTTTCAGCGCGAGAATCGCCGAAACCGCGATCAGGTCGGCGTTGCCGCAACGCTCGCCGATGCCGTTGATCGTTCCTTGAACGAGCGTCGCGCCCGCCTCGACCGCCGCCAACGAGTTCGCGATCGCGAGCCCGCAGTCGTTGTGCGCGTGAATCCCGACCGTCGCGCCGAACGGCGAAACCGCGTCGAGCGCCGCTTTCGTCCCCGCCGCGATCTCGTCCGGGAGCGTTCCGCCGTTGGTGTCGCAAAGGACGACCGACGCCGCCCCGGCGCGCGCCGCCGTTCGGAGCGTTTC
Source organism: Thermoguttaceae bacterium (assembly GCA_017937485.1). Classification (GTDB taxonomy): domain Bacteria; phylum Planctomycetota; class Planctomycetia; order Pirellulales; family Thermoguttaceae; genus RUG369. The sequence continues at coordinate 30,286 of JAGBDN010000054.1, read as the reverse complement.
GAGCGCGTATTCGGCGTTCTCCTTCCAACCGTCGAAGAAATGTTCCGCGTCGAAAAAAACGCGCTTGCCGGCGTCGACCGCGAAACGAAGCGTCTCGTCGATCATCGCCAAATTCTCTTCGAGCGAAACGCAAACGACGTCTTGCGCTTGGAACGCCGACGCTTTCCCGACGATCGTTAAAACCGGAGCGCCGGACGCGACCAAACTCGCCAATCCCGCGTCGTCTTGCGGTCGAACGCCCTTGCGGCGCGTCATTCCGAAAGCGCAAACCAACGCTTTTTTCGGCGGCTTTTGCGCGACGCGTTCGAAAAACGCCTTGTCCTTCTCGTTCGACGCCGGATAACCGCCCTCGACGTAATCGATTCCGATCTCGTCCAAACGCGCCGTCGCCAAAAGTTTGTCGCTCAACGAAAACGAAACGCCCTCGGTTTGCGCGCCGTCGCGCAGCGTCGTGTCGTAAAGTTCGATTCGAACGGTCATTTTAATGTCGTCTCCTTGGCGCTAAAACGCGTCGACGGGGCAAATTGGGCAAATCAAGCAAAAATTAGACGGGGTTAAACAAGACGCGCGGCGGCTCGGTCGGCGCAAACGACGCGCTTCGCCCCCTATTTCGCGCTTCCCCTATAGTATTAATGACAAAACGGCGGAACCGCTCGACCGAAAAACGTCGCGCGCCCGCCGTCGAAATCGTCGTTTCGCGTCGACCGCCGGAACGAAACCGCCGTCGACGCGAAACTCAAAACGCCGATTAAACCGGTTGAAACGATTAAAGCGTTTCTTCGGCGAACTCTTTCGCCAACTCGTCGCGACCGCGTTGGCCGACCGCCGCGTCGACGACGACGCCGACGCTCCGCTCGCTCATGCTGATGACGTCGACGTTGACGCCGTCGTCGGCGAGCGTTTTGAACATGCGGTACGCCAAGCCGGTGTGGCTGCGCAAGCCCGTGCCGCGGACGGTCAACTTCGCGGCGGCGACGTGCGATTCGACGCGGCAACCGTAAACGCCGGCCAGCTCTTCGGTAATCTTCGCGACCGCTTCCGCTTCCTCGCGGGCGACGGTGAACGTAACGTTCGCCAAATTGTCGCGCCCGACGCTTTGAACGATCATATCGACGACGACGCGCCCCTCGGCGACGCGGTCGAAAACTTCGGCGACCAAACCGGGACGGTCGGGCAAGTCGCAAAGGGTGAAGCGCGCTTGGTTTTCGTCCAAATCGACGCCCTCGACGAGGAGGTCTTCCATTCCGGTCAGGCGCGAAATCCATTGCGCCGACGCGAGTTTCGCGAACTCTTCGCCCGACGCGGAACCGGTTTCGTCGGCGTTCGCGGCGGCGTCCGAAACGACCGGCGCTTTGTCGAGTTCGAACGCGGCGTGCAGGGCGCGCAACGCGTCGACCGCTTCGTCGCGGTTGACCAACGCGGAAACTTTAATGTCGCTCGTCGCGATCATTTCGATGTTAATATTGCGTTCGGCCAGCGCGTGAAACATCTTTTGCGCGACGCCCGGGCGGCGCGTCATTCCGAGCCCGACGATCGAAACCTTCGCGACGTTTTCGTCGATTTCGAACCCGGCGGCGTTGATTTCGTTGAAGACGTCGACGACGACTTCGCGCGCTTTGGCGGCGTCTTCGCTCTGAATCGTGAACGAAACGTCCGTTTTCCCCTTCGAACTCGAGTTTTGCGCGATCATATCGGTCGGGATTTTCGCGTCGGCGAACTTCGAGAAGATTTTCATCGCCGCGCCCGGTTCGTCCGGAACGCCGAGAACCGCGACGCGAGTTTCGTTTTTCGCGAGCGCGACGCCGCAGACCGGCGCGTCTTCGCACTCCGCTTTCGGGCCGATGACGGTGCCCGGCGCGTCGCTGAAGCTGCTGCGGACGTGAACCAAGACGCCGAATTTTTTCGCGAATTCGATCGAACGGCTGTGCATAACGCCGGCGCCGAGGCTCGCCAATTCGAGCATTTCGTCGTAACTGATGCGGTCGACGCGGCGAGCGTCCGGAACGACGCGCGGGTCGGTCGTGTAAACGCCGTCGACGTCGGTGTAAATATCGCAATAGTCGGCGTTAAGAGCCGCCGCCAACGCGACCGCCGTCGTGTCGCTCCCGCCGCGGCCGAGCGTCGTGATGTTGAAATCGTCGTCGATTCCTTGGAAACCGGCGGCGATAACGATTTTCCCGTCGTCGAGCGCTTTCTTCATACGGTCGGTCGAGATCGAGCGAATGCGCGCCTTGCTGTACGTCGCGTCGGTGCGGATCCCGATTTGCGCCCCGGTGAAGCTGACCGCCTTGTGCCCGAGCGATTCGAGCGCGATCGCCATCAGCGCGATCGTCACCTGCTCGCCGGTCGAAAGGAGCATATCCATTTCGCGGGCGTCCGGGCGGTCGCTAATTTCATTAGCCAATTCGACAAGACGGTCGGTCTGTTTGCCCATCGCGCTAACGACCATCACCACTTGGTTTCCGGCGCGGGTTTCGCGAATCGCTTTGCGCGCGGCCGAGAGAATTTTCGTCGTGTCGGCGACGCTCGTTCCGCCGAACTTTTGCACGATCAACGCCATTTTATCTTGTTCCTTTCGCAAAGGAGAAACGGATTGCGTCGAGAAACGCCGCGAAAACCGGTCGCGCCGACCGCCTCGCGCTCTCGAACGTCGTTTGTCGCTCGACGCGCCCTTTCAATTAGTCTGATTTAACTTTTTTCGATTTTTTCGTCGCGTCGAGTTCGCGAAGCGCCGAGAGTTGAAAGAATTTCGGCCTTCGCGAAATTGATTTAATTTTATCGAGCAAAGTCAAATCGCCAAGGGGAGTCGACGAGATTTTTTCGTTTTTTCTTAAAAAAACGCCGTTTTTGCCGATCGCGTTAAGAAAAGCGACCCGCCAAAATTAGACCAAGCTAATAACCGAGTCGCCGCGCTCGCCGTTCAAAAAAAGAAACCGAACGCCGCCCGACGTTTCGACGTCCGGACGCGTTTCCGCAACGATTAAGAGAAAAATCAAACGCGCCGAACGTTCTTTTGCAGTCCGGCGTCAAAAAACTCGGGCGCTTGCGGAAGCGTCGCCGCGTCCGGCGCGACGGTCGCGAACGTTTTCCCGACGTTTTCGCGGCGTTCGGCCAAACGAGCGACGGCGGCGAGGTTCGCTCCGGTCGAGATTCCGGCGAAAATTCCCTCGACTCGCGCCAAACGACGCGTCCAGTCGGCGGCCTCTTCGGTCGAAACGGTTTCGACGGCGCTAACGACGCGGAAGTCGAAAATTTTCGGAACGAAACCGGCGCCGATTCCGACGATCCCGTGCGCGCCGGGCCGCCCTCCGCTCAAGACCGGCGACTCGGCCGGCTCGACCGCGACCGTTTGAATCGCCGGATTTTTGCGCCGCAAATACCGAGAAACGCCGACGAACGTCCCGCCGGAACCGACGCCCGCGACGAAAACGTCGAACCGCTTCCCCGCGTCGCGCCAAAGCTCCGGCCCGGTCGTCGCCTCGTGAATCGCGACGTTCGCCGGATTCTCGAAGAGGTTCGGAACCCAAACGTCGCCGTCGGAACGCGCCGCGTCGGCGACCGTCTTCAAGGCGCCGCTCATCCCGAGTTTTTTCGGCGTTAGAATCAGTTTCGCGCCGAGCGTCGTCAACGTTCGGATTCGCTCTTCGCTCAAAACGTCCGGCGCGACGAGCGTTAAGTCGAGCCCGCGCGCCGCCGCGACGAACGCCAACGCAAGCCCTTCGCCGCCGCTCGTCGCTTCGAAAATTTTCGTCGACGGCGTTAACCGCCCGACGTTTTCCGCCGCGTCGATCATCGCCCGCGCCGCTCGGTCTTTGAGACCGCTCGGAAAGTTCGCCGACTCTAATTTCAGCAGAACGTCGACGCCGAGCGGAGCGAAAAGTCGACGCAACCGAACCGTCGGCGACCCAAACGGCGTTCGCGACGCGTCGGCGACGAGCCGCGTTCTTTCCTCCGCTTTCGTTTCTTTCGTTATCTCTCGCATTTTGCCGACTCTCGCCCGTTTTACCAACCGTTAAAAACTAAGCGAGTCGAACCGCGTTCCCCGACGTTTGCGTCGGAGAAGCGATTCGGCTCGCCTTAAAACAATTCGTTAAACTCGACTCGACTTCGCCGTTTTACCGCTTTCGTTTTAGCGGCGAGTCGTCGCGTCCGTTTCGGACGGTTCGAGCGCGACCATCGACGGCGTTTTGCCGAGTTGACGGCGCCCGACCGGTCGTTCGTAACAGTACGTCATTTCTTCGCTCATCAAGCGCGCTTCTTCCGGAATCGATTGGAGCATCGCTTGCACCTTGTGATTCCCGGCGTCGACCGCTTGCGCTCGGACGCGGAAGACGACGCGTTCGCCGGCCGGAAGCGTTTCGATCTTGCGGAAAATCACCTTCGATTCCGCTTCGCTCACCGTTCCGAGTCCGCCTTCGACGGCGACCGGTTTCAGCCCGACTCCGAGGAAGACGCCCGACTCGATTTCCGCCGCGTCTTTCGTCCCGTTGTTCTCGATAACGAGTTCGTAAACGCATTCCTTGCCGACGGCGACCGGGTCTTTCGGAGCGTTGACGCGCATCGCGAGCGCGGCGATCGACTCGACTTGAACGGTCGTTTCGTTTTGCGCGGTCAAGCCGGTTTGATCGGCGCCGACGACGGCGAAGGTCGCGTCGCCCGTTTCGGTCAAGCGGCAAAGGGTCTTGAAAACGATTTCCTCGTTCGGACGCAGGAGCGGAATCGTCCAGTAAACGCGTCCTTTTTCGGCGTTGCGGCGGGCCGAGCCGTCGCAGGCGAGCACCTCGACGGTCGCCGGAATTTGCGCCGCGACGTCGACGTTTTCCAGCGGCGCGTCGCCGACGTTCTTCACTCTCGCCAACGCTTCGAACTCGCCGTCGACGAATTGCAGCTCCGGCGCTTCGATCGCGACGTCGAGCTTGCCGCGCAAAACGGCGATCTTCTTCGTCGCCCGCGCTTCGACGCCGTAAGCGCCGTTCGCTCGAACGTCGATCGAAATCGAGTCGTCCAAAACGGTTTTCACCGCCATTTCGATCGACTTTTCTTCCCCCGCTTTCAGGACGCCGATCCGTTGCGTCGCGTTCGTTTCGCCGGTCGAGACGAAAAGTTCGACGTCTTCCGCGTCGCCGTTCCCGACGTTGCGCAGACGGAGGCGGTATTTGTCCTCGACGCCCCATTCGATCGCGTCGCGCCCTTCGACGCGAGCTTCCAAAATCGGTTCGACGACTTCGACGCCGGTTCGCGTCGACGCTCGTTCGCATTCGAAACGGCTAACCAGTTCGAACGCGCTTCGTTTTTGCGGCGTCATCGTCAATTCGAGTTCCGCCGAATCGCCCGCGTCGAGCGTTCCGACTTCCCAAACGCAACGCCGCGATTCGCCGTCGAACCCGACGTCGCGCGTTTTGATTTGCGCTTCGCCGATTTTCGCGTCCGCCGCCTCGACGACGACCGTTTCCGGCAGTTCCGTCGTTACGACCAGCTTTCGCGCCGCGACGCTCCCGACGTTGCGCGCCCGCACTTTGAACGTCGACTCTTGCCCGACGACCAAATTTTTCGGGCCAATCGTTTCAATTTCGACGATCGGAGAGCGCGTCGAAACGGTCGTTTCCGCGTCTTCCTTCGCTTCCGCGACGCGCCAAGCGCCGCCGTTCGCGGTCGTTCGGCTCGACGTTTCGGCGTTCGTTTGAATTTCGACGTCTTCTTGGAAAAACGCGCCGAAACGATCGTCGAGTTCGTTCAGCTCCGTTTTTTCGCTCAAACCTTCCGATTTTCCGGTCGCCTTCGCTCGACGCGACGCGACTTTTTCGGAACGTTTCGCCGCGTCGGACGACGCGATAAGCGAAAGCGGAGCGTCTTCGTTTTCCCCGTTTTCCTCTTTTTCCGCGTTTTCCAAAACTTCGGCTTCCGCCAAGTCGCCGTCGTTTTCCTCGTCCGCGTTATCGGCGTATTCTTCCGCCGTTTCCGCGTCGGTCAAAAGCGCGTCGTCTTCCGACTCGGTCGAGAAAACGGGAATCGCCGGGCCGACAAGCTCGTCGTCCGCTCGCGACGCCGATTTCTTCGACTTGCGGCTCGTCTTGCGCGACGGCGTTTCTTCGGCTTCGTCGACCGAAACGAGCGTCGAATCTTCCGACCAATCTTCGGACGCGTCCGCCGTCTCTTCGAGGAGCGATTCTTCCAACAGTTCGAGGGAACCGAGCCCCCCTTCCTTGCGCAAACTGCGACGTTCGACGCTCGCCGTCGGTTTGCGGCGAGGAGTCGAAACGCGTTCGGTTTTCGACGCGCTCGGAGCGTCGCCGATTTCTTCTTCCAACTCGTCGAGCAACAACGCGGCGACTCCGCCGGTCGACGACTTTTTCGCCGACGAAACGCCGAGCGAAGAACGGCGCGACGTTTCCAAACTCGCGACCGCGGCTCGCGTCGTTCCGAACGTTCGCGTTTCGGTCGTCGCGGCTCCCGCGCGAGGCGCCGCCGCGATCGGAGCGGGTGCGGTCGCCGGAGCCGGCGAAGCGAAATGCGATTGGCGGCCGATCAACGCGGCGCGTTCTTGTTCCGCGCTCGGCAAACTCGACGGACTCGTCGGAGGAATGTTCGCAAACGAAACGCGCGCCGGGCCTTGCGGAACGACGTTCGCCGGTTCCGACGCCTCTTTCGGTTTAAACGGATTCAAATTCGAAACAAAATTGCGAACGCTCGAACCGCTCTCGGCGCGCGCCGGAGCCTCTTGACGCGACGACGCGAACCCGGCGACCTGCGCCCAAGCGCTCGACGCGCCGCTCGACCAACTCCCCAAAAGCGTCAAAAGAATCGCGATTTGCGCGAAGCGGCTTTTTTTCGTCGTTCTCTTCGTCATTGTCGAAGCGTTCCCTTCTCGAACGTTCCTCGCGCTTTCCGACGAATCGGGCGCGTCCGGAACAAATTCGCTCATTTTATCAATTTCCGAATCAAATATTCTTTTTTTCTCGACGGTCGGCGCGACTTTCAGCCGTTCGGGCCCGCTCCGTCGACGCGGCGAAACTCGATAAAAAAATCTCGAGGCGCCGCCCCTCTTTCTTTCTTATCGTCCGCGTTCGGCGTTCGCGTTAAAACTTTTTTAACTTTTCTTCCAGTTATTTAAATTTTAACGATTTTTCCAACAGCGCAACTTTTCTTTCGAACAACTTTTAGCCCCAAACGGCGCAAGCGTCCGTTTCTTCCTCCCAATCCTCCCATTTTACGAAATATTCTTTTCCTATTTTGCTTTTTTTTCGCGCTTCGAGCTTACAACGCGCCGCAAGAAGTTGCTTTTTTCCTCCTTTTTGATACAATTTATTAACAAGGTCGTCCGCAAGACGCTTCGCCAAAACGGAATTTCGCCGATGCGGCGGAAATTTTTCCCTTTTGCCGCCGACTCGCAAGCGCGACGTAAAATCGTTCGCCGCCGACTCCGCGTTCGACCGCTCGACGTTGGAAACGTCGCCGTTAAAACCGTCCCCTGAACGGCTCGCGCCGTTAGAAAGAGCGCGCTTTATGTTTTTTTTAGCGCTTTTATCGTATCCCGTTTTAGAAATCGCCGTTTTCCTTCTCGTCGCGGGAAGAATCGGTTGGGCGTCGACGCTCCTTTTCGCGTTGGCGACCTCCTTTTTCGGCGTTTACCTCCTTCGAACGCAGGGGGCGCGCGCCTCGCAAGCGCAACGCGTTTTTTCGGCGCAAGCCGTCGAAAACTATTTATACGGCAATCTCGGCGCTCTTTTGCTCGTTTTACCCGGTTTTGTTTCGGACGTTTTCGGCGCGCTTTTGCTTTTCGCTCCGACGCGGCGCGCTCTTCTCGGCGCCGTCCGACGTTGCGGCGTCGACCTTTACCGACAAGCCAACGGGCCGTTTTCCGTTTTCCGCGCCTATCGGTTCGGCGACGGTTTCGCGGGCCCCTTCGCCGACTCGAACCGTTTCGCCCCCGACGGCGCCGACGACGACCCCATCGACGTCGAAACGGTCGCCCCGACGCGGGAATCGTCCGCGCAAGCGTCGAGTTCGCCATCCGACGACGACCCCATCGACGTCGAATTCGTCGTCCGTCAATAATCGGCGCTATAGTATTAATGGCAAAATCGCCCTAATTCCCCTTTCCCTCGCCGCTTGTTCGCAACCGTTCGCCAATGTCCGTTTCCTCCTCCGCGCCCCTTCGCCGCGTTCTTCCGCTTCCCGTCTTTCCCGCCGTTTCGGACGACGGCGTCGCGCTTGAACTCGACCCCTTTTCCCCGAACGCTCTCCTCGGCGGGTTCGTCGCCGGCCCGGAAAACCGACTCGCCGAACTCGCGGTTCGCTTCGCCGTCGACGGCGTTCCGATTTTCGAACGCCCCTTAGGCGAACCGAGCGAACGCTCGACCGACGCGGCGCGCTTCGGCGATTCTCCGTCCCGCGACGATCTCGAAACGCTCTTTCGGCAAGCGGCGAACGGCGAAACCGACGCCGATTTCAACGCGATCTTCGACCGCCGAGCCGTCCGCGTCGCCGAACGGCGTCCGACGCTCTTTCCGCTCGACGACGCCGAAACGTCCGATTCGTCCCGGCCCGCGACCGCCGCGTCGAAACGCTCGACGCCCCGCGTCGTCGGTTGGCGCCCGTTGGAGGAAGCGTCGTTTTTCACGCCGCTCGTTTTTTACGGGCCGAGCGGTTCCGGCAAAACGCGTCTCGTCGAAGGAATTTGCCAAAGCCGCCGAGTCGCGGAGCCGAACAAAACCCTTTATTATCTCTCCGGCGCCGATTTCGCCCGTTCTTTAACGAACGCGATTCGCCGCGATCAAACGCAAATCTTCCGAACGCTCTTGGGGCAAGCGCGCGTCGTCGCGATCGAAAACGCCGACGTTCTCGCCGAACGCGACGCGGCGCAGTCGGAGTTTTTGCCGATTCTCGACGCCGCCGCCCGCGAGCAAAAGCTCGTCGTCGTTACGTTTTCCAAAAACCCAAACGAAATTCCCGGTTTTTCCCCGGAACTCGCCGCGCGTCTCGGCGCCGGCCTCTTAATTCCGACCCGTTTTCCGACCCGCGAAACGAAACGCTTCGTCGTCGAACGCGCCGCCGCGAAACTCGGACTCCAACTCGACGAAACGACGGTCGACTTTTGCGTCGACAACTCCCCGGCGTCGGTCGGCGGCGTCTGCGGAACGCTCGTTCAAGCGGCGCAAGAATTCGCCTCTCGAACGCGTTCCCCGTCGCCGGAGAATTTTCGCGCCATTCTCGAAGCGCGGAATCCGGAGCCGACTTGGACGCTCGACCGCGTTTTGAAAACGGTCGCGAAACAGTTTTCCGTTTCCGTCGTCGAAATGCGGAGCAAAAAACGTTCGAAAACGCTCGTCTTGGCGCGCAACGTCGTTTTTTATCTCGCGCGAAAATTGACCGACGCGACGTTCCAAGAAATCGGTCGCGAATTTTCGAACCGCGACCATACGACGACGCTCCGCGGCGCCCGCGACGTCGCCGAAGCGCTCGAAACCGACGCCGAACTGCGCTTTCAGGTGCGCGAAATCGTCGAAAAGCTCCGCGCCGAAGAACGCGTTAAACTTTGACGCGCCCGTTTATTCGTCGCGACCGTTTCTCTTGCCGCGTCCCAATTTCTCCATCAAACCCGCTTAACCGTTTTTATCGGCGTCGTCGCGACGACGGGACGCAAAAAAAGCCGAAAACGCGGGGTTAAAATTTACGCGAAAAAACGAATGAACGCTTCGCGCCGAATAAACGGACGAAGTCGTCGAGAAAGATTGAGAAAACGAGGCCGCGCCCCTTTGTTTTCGGCGAAAGACGTTGTAAAATTGCGTTAAGCGGGTTTATCGGTCGACGCCGGTCGCCCGCGCTTCCGGTTCCCCCCACCCGTTTGCAATCGCCCGACGCCCTTTCGCTCGAGAACGCTTTCTCGTTGAAACGCGCTTCCGAACTCGGCGTCCAAGAGCCCCCAAGGAACGTTATGACCGCTCAAATTCTCGACGGCAAAGGCTTGGCCGAAATCATCCGCGCCGAAATTAAAGAGGACGTCGCGCGCTTCGTCGCCGAAACGCAAGTTCAACCCGGTTTGGCCGTCGTTCTGGTCGGCGAAAACCCGGCGAGTCAAGTCTACGTCCGCAACAAGGAAGCCGCTTGCGTCAAAGCCGGAATGAAGAGCGTAATGCGCCGCCTTCCGACCGAAACGACGACCGAAGAACTCCTCGCGCTCGTCGCCGAAATGAACGCCGACCCGACGATTCACGGAATTTTGATCCAACTTCCGCTTCCGAAGGGAATCGACGAACAACGCGTTTTGGACGCGATCGACCCGGAAAAAGACGTCGACGCGTTCCACCCGGAAAACGTCGGGCTCATTTCGCAGGGCCGTCCGCGTTTCCTCCCTTGCACTCCTTACGGCGTTCAACAAATCCTCGTTCGTTCGAACATTGAAACGAAGGGCAAACGCGTCGCGATTCTCGGTCGCAGCGACATCGTCGGCAAACCGATGGCGCTCCTTCTTCTGCAAAAAGGAATCGGCGCCGACGCGACCGTTACGGTTTGCCACAGCCGCACCGAAAACCTCGCCGAAATCCTCCGCGAAGCCGATATCGTCGTCGCGGCGATCGGCAAACCGGAGTTCGTTACCGGCGATATGCTCAAGCCGGGCGCGGTCGTTATCGACGTCGGGATTAACCGCGTCGAAAAAGACGGCGTCGACGAAAACGGCGCGCCGATTAAGGTTTCGAAGCTCGTCGGCGACGTCGACTTCGAGTCGGCGAAGGAAGTCGCGAGCGCGATCACGCCGGTTCCGGGCGGCGTCGGCCCGCTGACCGTTACGATGCTTCTGTTGAACGCGCTCAACGCCGCTCGTCGTCAAACCGCCGCGGCGCAAGCGTCCAAATAGTCGCGCGGTTTTCGTCGACCGCGATTCTTCAGCGACGGCGCCCTCGTCGGACGTTCGGCGTCGTCGCGCTTATTTTCCTCGCCCGCGTTCTTGTCGCAGCGACGCGGGCCGACGTCGACGTCGGATTAAAGTTCACCATAAGGCGACGCGTTCGTAGAAGCGGCGCGCCGGAAAGCAAACGTTTTGGCCAAAGCTAAAGACAAATACAAAGAAACGTTGGGAAAATTCGCGTTCGGCGTTTTGCTGTTCGTCGTTTGGATTTTCCTTTGCGCTTCGGTCTTGAGTTACTCGCCTTCGGACGCGCCGAGTCGATTTACGTACACGGCTTCCGAACGGGTCGCGAATTTGGCCGGTCTTCCGGGCGCTTGGTGCGCGCACGCGATTTTTTCGGCGTTCGGCGTCGCCGGATATTTTGTTTTGATCGCGTTTGGCGTCAGCGTTTTATTCTATTGGCGTCAAGGCGGCGTTCGCGAACCGGCGACGAAAACGTTCGGTTTCGCCCTTATTCTCGTCGCGACGTCCGGAGCGGCGGCTTTTCTCGTCGACGCGTCGGTCGGGCCGCCGATCGGCCCCGGCGGTTGCGCGGGCGCGGTCGTCAAATATTTGCTCGAAAATTATTTCGTTCGTTTCGGGTCGTATTTGGCCCTCTTCGGCGTTCTTTTCGCCGGCGGGATTCTCGCCGGAAGCGACGCGTTCCTCCGTTTCGTCCTTTGGTCGTCCGGCCTCGGCGGCGCCCTCGAATGGGCGACCGCGCCGTTCCGCCGCAAGTTGCTCTCGTCGAAACCGCGTTCGACCCGTCCGGAGCGCCGCCAAGTTAGCCCGTCGCGCCGTTACGATTACGACGACGAACCGGTCGTTCCCTTCGTTCCCGCCGAAAGCCGCGACGTCGACTCGCCGTCTCGAACGCGCCGTCGTTCGGAACGCCCCGCCGCGTTCGACGAACCGAGCCGCCGTCCCGTTCCCGCGCCGGTCGCTCCGACGCCGCACGATCTTTCGCCGCGCCGTCCGGAACGTCCGAGCCTCGAACCGCGTCGCGAACGTCCCGAACCCGTCGTCGCGACGCAAGTCGTCGACGCCTCGCCGACGCCCGCGCCGGAACCGCCGAAACGTTCGCTTCTTTCGCAAGCGTTCGGTCTCGGCGCGAAAAAACGCGAACCGGCGCCCGTCGACGATTTCGGCGACAATTTGAACGACGACTTCGACGCGCCGCCGAAACCGCCGCGACCGGCGCGCCGCGAGTACGTTTACCCGTCGATCGACTTCCTCTCCGCTCCGGAGCGTTACGACCTCGACGCGCTTCACGACGCCATCCTCGAACGCGGCGCCGAGTTGGAACGCGTCTGCGCAAGTTTCGGCGTCGAGTTGAAAGTCGTCGACGCGCAGCCGGGCCCGGTCTTAACCCTTTACGAGATCGAACTTAAAAAAGGTTTGCGCGTCAACAAGCTGACCGTTTTGTCCGAAGACCTCGCGATCGCGATGAAGGCGCCGCGCGTTCGCGTCGTTTCGCCGATTCCCGGCAAAAACACCGTCGGGATTGAAATTCCGAACCAAAATCGTCAACTCGTTCGACTCCGCGAGGTAATGGAGGAATGCGCCGCGCAAGCCGAGAAGATGGCGATTCCGATTTTCCTCGGCAAAGACGTCGGCGGCGCGCCGATGGTCGCCGACTTGGCGAAGCTCCCTCACCTACTCATCGCCGGGCGCACCGGCACCGGGAAGTCGGTCTGCTTGAACTCGATCATTATGTCGATCTTAATGACGCGTTCGCCGGAAGAGGTGAAGCTGATTATGATCGACCCGAAAATGGTCGAGTTGAGCCCGTACAAAACGGTTCCGCACCTGATGCACCCGGTCGTCGTCGACATGCAGAAGGCCGAGGCGATTCTCGAATGGGCCGTCGAGAAGATGGAGCAACGTTACCAAATTTTCGCCGCCGTCGGCGCCCGCAAACTCAGCGAATTTAACGCGATGCCGGAAGCGACGAAACGCAAGCGCCTGCAGCCTCGCGACGAAGAGGAATGGGCCGCGTTCCCGAAAACGATGTCGAGCGTCGTCATTATCGCCGACGAAATGGCGGACATGATCATGACGTCGGGCAAAGACGTCGAGCGCCACATCGTCCGTTTGGCGCAAAAGAGCCGCGCGGTCGGCATTCACTTGGTTTTGGCGACGCAAAAGCCGACGGTCGACGTCGTTACCGGGTTGATCAAGTCGAACCTCCCGGCGCGTATTGCGTTCGGCGTCGCGAGCCGCACCGACAGCCAAGTCGTCTTGGACGCCAAGGGCGCGGAGCAGCTCCTCGGGAACGGCGATATGTTGTTCCTCCTCCCCGGCACGAGCCAACTCGTCCGCGGGCAGGGCGCGTTCGTTTCGGACAAAGAAATCGACGCCGTCATCGAGTCGATCTCCGTCGACGAGCCGGAGTACGAGTTTGTCGTTCCGGATCAAAACGCGCCGGAGGACGAGGAACGCGGCGAAATCGAGTACGACTCCTATTACGTCGCGGCGGTCGACGCGGTCATCGCCGAAGGGAGCGCCAGCACGTCGTTCCTGCAACGCAAATTCAGCATCGGGTACGGTCGCGCCGCTCGCTTGATCGACACGATGACCGCCGAAGGAATCATTTCGCCGAAAAACCCGGCCAAGCCGTCCCGCCCGCGCGACGTTCTGGTAACGATGGAACAGTGGCGAGGTCGCGACGCCGTCGGCCCGAGCGTTCCCGCCGAAGTCGTCGCCGCGCCCCTTCCGTACACGGCCCCGCCCGTTCCGCGCGCCGACGGCGACGTCGCCGCGTACCGCTCGACTTCTTACGACGCGACGCCCGTTTCGACGCCGACGGAGCGCGACGCCGAACGCTCGAACGCCGCGCAAACGACGTTCGACGAAATCGACCTAAGCCCCGTTCGCGACGCCGCGTCGTCCGGACGCGAAGCCGACGCAAACGCTTCTCGCGGCGGCGGTTCCGCTTCGTCCAACCCGGGTTGGAACGACGAGCAATGGGCGAAGTACCTCGATTACGGCGACGAACTCGACGAAGACGGCGACGATTACGGCGGTTACGACGGCGCTCGTTCCGACGGAAACTTGCGCGAAAAAGCGAAGAGCCGTCGCGAACGCAAACGCGGTCGCCGCGACGATTACGATTATTGACGCCGCGTCGCTTATTTAACGGCGCGACGTTTCCCGATTCATCTTGCCTATTTTCCCAAGGGAGACCGTTATGCGCCGTTCTTTTGCGCGAAATTTCGCCCTTTTCCGCCGCGCCGTTCGTTTTTCGGCGCCGCTTTTCGTCTTAACGTTCGCCGTCGTCGTTTCGAACGCCGTCGCGGACGAGTCCGCCGCCCCGGTTAAGACCGCCGCCGAAGAAATGGCGACCGAAACGGCGTTCGACTTCGGCGCCGAACCGCTCCGTTACATCGAAAACGACCGTCTGAAAGTCGGCTTCGACCTATCTATCGGCGGCGCGGTCGTTTACCTCGAAGACAAGAAGTACGAAACCGGCAACATGATCAACAGTTTCGACTGGGGACGCCAAATTCAACTCTCGTATTACTCCGGCCCGAACCCGTTCGTCGGCCCGAACGGCGAGAAGCCGGCGCCAAACTGGGCCGGGCTCGGCTGGAACCCGATTCAGTCGGGCGACTGCGGCGGAAACAAGTCTAAAGTCTTGGATTTCAAGAAGATCGACGCTTCGACAGCGTTCGTTCGGACGCGTCCGCAACTTTGGCCGCACAAGGGCGTTCCGGCGGAATGCGTCTTCGAATGCCTTTACCGCTTGACCGCCAACGGTTTCGAGCTGAACGCGACGATTATTAACAACCGTTCCGACAAAACGCAATACACGGGCCGAAGTCAAGAAACCCCGGCGCTTTACACGAACGCGCCTTGGTACAAGCTCGTCTCTTACCTCGGCGACAAGCCGTTTGAAAACGAGCCCGTTACGGTCGTCGTCGACAAGCGCGACGGCAAGGGCTGGCCCTGGGTCAACTACTACACGCCGGAGCGTTGGAGCGCGCTTCTCGACGAAAACGACCGCGGCATCGGCGTTTACCAGCCGGGCGCGACGCGAACGACCGCCGGTTTTCACGGGGGCGACGGTAATAAGGGCGCCAAACTCGGCCCGAAAGACGGCCCGACCGGTTACATCGCGCCGCTCGAACAAACGATTCTCGACTGGAATATCCGCCGAACGTACCGCACGACGTTCGTCGTCGGAACGCTCGACGAAATCCGCGCGACCGCTTGCGAACTCGCGAAGAAAGACGCGTTGCAAGCCGTCCCGAACTGGACGTTCGCAACCGACCGTCAAAACTGGATTTACGGCGGCACGACCGACGCCGGGTTCCCGATTTCCGACTGTTTGAAAATTAACGTCGTTCCCGCCGGTTGTTACGCCGCGTCCCCCGGTTATTTTTGGCGTTCGGAAGACGCGCCGATTTTGGAAATCGACGCCGCGTTCGAGTCCGCCGCCGACGTTAGCGCCGACGCGCCGACCGCTCTTTCGCTGAAAATCGAGCCGGTGTCGCCCGCCGACCAAATCGACTATCTCGGTTGGAGCGAAGGAGATAAGAGCGTCGAAAAGGACCGCGCCGAAAAGGCGAAGACGCATCCGACGCTCGCGCCGATTATCGTTCCGGTTCCGGTCGATTGGGACGGCGAACGCCGAACGCTTCGCGTCGACTTGTCGCAAATCGACGCTTATAAAGGCGCGATGAAAAAAGTCGTTATCGACTTCCCGAAACGCTCGGGCCAAGCGCGCCTTTACCGCGTCGGCTTCGTCGGTAAAAACTGACGACAAAACGATTTAACGCGTTTTAGCGACGTCGTTTAACCAAACGCCGCGCCGTTTCGACTCGTCGAGCGACGCGGCGTTTTCGTTCCCGTCGAACTCGCTTCGCCGCCGTTCCGTTTCCGCGCCTTTTACCGATTCGCGGCGTTTTCCGTTTTTCCCTTTTCCGCCAACCGGCGTTTTCGTTTTCAACTCTTTCTCCCGCAAGGAGTTCCGCCGATGAGCGGGTTGTTCGTTCCGTCGCCGCTCGGAGCCCTTTTGCTCCGCGAAGAAGCGGGTCGTCTCGCCGAAGTCGCGTTCGTTTCGCCGAACTTTTCGCCGGAAACGCCGTTCGAGCAAGAACTCGCCGCCGCTCGCCGTTTCGACGCGCAACCGCTTGCCGCCGCTCGACTTAACGCTGTCGACATTAAAACGCAACCGCTTGCCGCCGCCCGACTTAACGCCGACGACGCGGCGCCGCCCGAAACGCCGCCAATTTTGCGACGCGCCGCCGCGCAACTCGCCGAATATTTCGCCGGAACGCGAACGCGGTTCGACCTCCCGCTCGCGCCGGTCGGAACCGAGTTCCAGCGCCGCGTTTGGGTCGCGACGTCGGCGATTCCGTTCGGCGAAACCGCGACTTACGGAGAAATCGCGCGAAAAATCGGCGTTCCGAACGGTTCGCGAGCGGTCGGCGGCGCGCTGAATCGCAACCCGATTTGCATCGTCGTTCCTTGTCATCGCGTCGTCGGAAGCTCCGGCAAACTAACCGGTTACGACGGCGGCGTCGACCGCAAAGCGTTCCTCTTAACCCTCGAACGCCCGGAACCGCCGCGCCTCTTTTAGCGTCGCCGCGCCGCGTTTTCGCCGTTATTCCGACGTCTTGTAACGCTTAATATAACGCTCCAAACGCTTTCGGTAAAGCGCGAACAGCTTCGGGTTTTCGCGCAAGACGGTTTCCGCTTCGGCGACGAAACGACCGTCCTTCAATTTCGACAATGCGGCGAACGTATGTCCCGCGAACTTCGGGTCGAGCGCGAAGGAACGCAAGTCGATTCCTTCGACAAACTTAGTAACCGGAAGTAGGTCTTCGATAAAGATAGCGCGCCCCGCGTCGAAACGCTCGGTCAAAATAATTCGACGGATAAGGCGAGCGAACGCCGGCGATTTCGCCAATCGGGGAGCGCTCCGCGCGTGTTCCGCAAGCTCGACCGCCGCATTGCAAAAATTCGCCGCCAACCAATGCGCCGCGCTTAAATATTCGACTTTAAATTCCCGCGTTTCTTCAAGCGTAAAACCGAGCTTCCCCTTAAACCTCAGCTCGTCGACCTTTCTCGCCCAACTCGGAACGTCTTCGTCGCGAAGGTAGCGCGTCAAGCGACGGGCGGTCTCGCAAATCGAGTCAAGCCAACGGTAAAAGCCGTCGCAGAACTCTTCTACCAAAACGCGCTCGGTCGCCAAATCCGCCCAAAGCCGCGCGATTTCCTCCGCAAATCGCTCGTTTTCCTCGCGACTGTAAATCAATCCCTTGACAACGTGAAACCATCGGTTCCGCGCCGCTTCGCAAATTTCGTCGTAAGTCAAACCGTCGTAAAGTTTAATTTGCATCGCGTCCTCCTTTCGTTACAAAACGCCCAGTCGAACGGCGCCGTCCAAACGCTCCGTTAAGCGTCGCGGCGGCGTATGCAGTCGGCGGCGATTCGCGCGGCTTCGACGGCGAGCTTCATCCCCTTTTTAACGCCTTTCGGGCTCCTTTCGACGCGCTCGACCGCCGCTTCGAACGTCGACGCGGCCTCGTCGTAAGCGCCGACGTGAAAACGCGTTAGCGCAAGGTAAAAGTCTTGCCAAAATTCCTCGTCGACGTCGAAGAAATTCTTGTCGACGCGCCCGGCGTCGTACTCGCGCAGGAAGTCGGCGGCCGTCGCAAATCGGCGGAAAAACGGCGACGCCGTATCGCGCAAAAATTTTGCGACGTCGGTTAAAATCGCCTCGACTTCCGCCTCGCTTTTCGGCAAGCCGTTCCACGACTTACGTTCGTCGCGCGACGCCCAGCCTTCGTCCTCTTCGTCGCGCAGGCCCTTCCAAAAACGCTTCAATTTCCTTTGCGTCGCCGCATCGCGCGGAGCGTTCGCCCAGCAAGCGAAACTCGAAACGGGCCCGCATTCGCAGTAGACGCTCAACTCGCCGTCGACGTCGCTAAGCCAACAGGTATGACGCAAGATTTCCGCCCTTCGCGTCCAAGTTTGCGCGTCGTCTTTGTCTCGCTTAAACCCAAGCGGCGTCAAAGTTTGCGCGATCAGCTTTTCGACGCGACTCGTTAAGTCGCTTTTGAGTTTTCCCTCCGGCGAGGCCGCGAACCGGCGTCGCTCGGCCTCTCTCGCCGCTAACGACGCCTCGTAGCGTTGTTGCCCGGCGATCGCTCGGTCGTCTTGCCAACGATACAGCCGTCCCGCCGGTTTCAGAAAATCCGCGTCGCGGACGGGAAAACCAAGTTGCGTCAAATAGTCGAGCGCGTCGTTTAAAGCAAAGCGGCGCTTAATTTTACGGTCGGAGTATTGCTCGACGCGCTCGAACGGATACGGCTCGCCCTCTTGCCAAAAGACGTTGCGCCCGTCGTACATAACGCGCACTAAACGCAATAATTTGGAATCGCGCCACGATTCTTCATCTTCGCGCAATTCGCAAATATAGCCGTCCGACTTCGCGTAACGCAAGCTAAAAACCGACGTTTTGCCGGTTCTCGATCCCCCGGCCCGCAACGCGAGCCCGCTAAAACGCGGCTCGAAAAAGACGGAAACGTCGGGCGCGTTAACCGGCGAGAAACCGTATCTTATCGGCGGCGTTTTTTGCCCCGGGTCGGCGGGATACAATTCCTCGAACGCCTCCGCAAGCGCTTCGGGCGGAAGTTCGACGCAAGAAACGCCCTTGTCGTCGTCCGGGCGGTTTATCGCGCCCATTTTTTCGAGCGTTCCCAAGAGCGCTTTCAAGAAAACCTCGACGACGTCTTTCTCGGGCGCCCCATCGACGCTAAGTTGAACGCTCTTAACCCCTTCGGGCGAGGCGTCGACGTTAACTTGAACGCGCTCGGCCCCTTCGAGGTCGGCGGTTTCGGCGCTATTTTTCTCGGACGCGACGTCGGCCCAGGAAACGTTCTCGTCGTCCTCTCGGTAAAATTTGCAAATCTCTTCGATCGGGCGCCGGACGATTTCCAAATGAAACTCGTCGAGATTCTCCAGCGAAAAAGGCTTTTCGGCGTTCATTGCGTTCTCCTAACGTTAAACACGGCGGGCGTTTAAACCTCTGACGCTACGCGACGTCAAGCGTTCCGCCGCCCAGCGAAAGCGAAACGCTCGGCTTTCGGCGTCGACGCAACCGCCGCGACGTCAAACGGTTGCGACGTTGTTTCACTCGTCTTCGTCGTCCCCGATCTCCTTCGTCGTTCCGTCCCAAGGGAGCGCAAACCCAAACGCCGTAATTTCAGGGTCTTCCGCGAGCCTTGTTTCTTTGTCGAACGGCCAAGAATCCCATTCGTCGTCTTCTTCGGCGAGCGCGAAGAGCGTTTCTTTCAGCTGCTCGACGTAAAAAATCGCGGGATCGGACGCGACGATATATCCTTCGTCATCGCATTCGCCGTCCAGAAAGACGACCGGGAAACGCGTCTCGCCGTTCAGCTCGCAAGGTATGCAAACGTAATAGTTTCCGCAGCAATCGTCGCCGATCGGCGTCCAGCCTTTTTCCTTCCATTCGTCGAAAATTTCGAGCGTTTCGAGAATGGCGCCGAGGCCGTGCAACCGTTCGTCGACTTCGACGCCGTCGCACAACGCGAGCCAGTTTTGGACGCTCGCCGGAAGCGCTTCGTAAACGCGTTTTTGCTCGTCCGACAAGGCGTCGACGTCCAACGGCGGTTCGACCGTTCGCCCGAATCCGTCGAGTTCCGGGCGAGCGACCTCGCGTTTCAGTTCCGCCAACAGATTTCGAGCCGTCTCTTTAAAATCTTTATGCATAACGCTTTACTCCTTCCGCAGAAAATACGGCGACGCGACCGGTCGCGCCGCCTCGACGTTCTCTATTATAACGCTCGCCCAAGCGGACGTCAAGAAAAAAACGACGCGTCGCGACCGTTTCCGACGCCGACGTTTAGCCGCGTCGGAAACGCTTGCGTCGTCTCGGTTTGCGTCGGCGTTACTCCGTCGCGAAAATTTCGTCGTACTGCTCTTGGTTCCAGTCGTCGGTTTCTTGCGCGTAAGCGCTTCGCAACGTCGCTTCGTAATCGCGCCAATTAACGAGTCCGTCTAAAAACTTATATTTCAATGTAATAACCGCCGCCGTCCGCGCTTCCTCGTCGGGGTCGAAAAGGAGTTTAAGGAGCGCTTCGATCAAATCCGAGCGGCCCGACTCGACCGCCGACGCGTACTCCGCCGCCCATCGACGCGTCCAAGACGACTCCGACGACAAAGCGTCGACAAGATACGGAACGACGACGTCGGGCTCGAAAAGCGCGAAAAAACTGTCGAGCATTTGATACGTTCCGAAAAGATAACCTTCGCCTATCGACCCGAGAAATAAAGGGATAGCTTCCTCGCAAGGGTTCTCCGTAAAGTATTCCCGCGCGGCGTCCCAAGCGTCGACCGTCTCGGAGTCGAGATCGTCGTCGAACTCGCTCGGCATCGGTTGATGAAGACGCAAAAATTCCAACGCTTCTTCTTTGTTCATTGTCGCAACGCCTTTCTTAACGTTTGATTTTCCTTCGTTTAACGACGCTCGCCTTCCTTGACGGCGCTTTGTAAAGAAAGAGCGACGCCGCAAAGAAAACGACGCGACGTCGTTCGTTAAATAACGCCGATTATTTCCCGTTTGACGCCGCGTCCCAACCGACGATTTTTCGCAACGCGCAAGCGTTTTCGCCGTCGACGTTTAAGTAAGGCGTTCCTTCGTCGACAAACGGCAAATAATCGACGGTCGCCGCCAAACCAAGCGAACGCTTTGCAAAGTCTTCGAAGTCGCGACCGAGCGCGAGCCCGTTCAGCTCCGTATCGCCGTCGTGCGAGAGATAAACGACCTCTTGCGACGCGACGTCGACGGCCAAATAATCGTCGTTCCCGAACCGATAAACGGGAAATTTGTTTTGCCAAGCCCGCGCGTAAGCGTCGGCGGCGTCGGGATATACGTCGTTGCGAAATTCCTCGAACTCCGCGACCAACTCCGGCAGTCCGGCCAGCGACCAACCGAGTTCGCCGCCTTCAAAAGAAACGTCGTCCGACTCCAACGGTTCGTCGGACGGTTCCAAGCCAAGCGCGAACTCCTTCGCGAACGTCGTCAAAACGTTCCTAAACGATCGCGGAATCGGACGTTGCAGTTCTTCTTCGACGCGTTCGATTTCGGCGTCCGTCGCCGGGGCGCCCTTTTCGAATTCGAAAATCTCGACGCCGGCGTCGTTATGCGACAAATTGACGACGGTTTCGAGCAAACGTTCCAAGGTCGTATTTAACATAGCGAGTTTCCTAGGGTTAGGACGCGTCGCTCGGCAAACGAAGACGCGTCGCAAAAGTGAAGACGCTTCGCAAAAGCGAAGACGCGTCGCAAAACAAAAACGTCGAGCTGATCGGTTATATCGGCGATTTCGACGCCGGTCTTGAGCGACGCGGCGTCAAAACCGGTCGCGCTTTACGCCCAACCGTCGACCGTTTTATAGTCGCTCATGCTCTCGAAGTTTTGCAAAACAAGGTTTTCCGGTTTCAGTTCCAGCGTCAAGTCGACAGGACGTAACGCGGCGCGGAGACGGTCGACCGCCTCCTGTTCGTAAACGCCGGGCCGGAAGTAAGCCAGCGTGATGTGCGGGCACAGCGCGTAACCAAGCGGAACGACCTGTTCCAGCGTCGTATAGAGCTTGTCGAGCGCCGCGCAACTTTCGTCGTCCGCCGGTTCCCAACCGACGACGATACTGACGCCAACCATGTTAAACGCCCAAGTCGCCTTCATTTGGATCGGCTTTTTCGGGAGGACGTCGCGGACGAGCGGGAGCGTTTTTTCCGCCGCCTCCGCCATTTTCGCCTGCAGTTCCGGCGTGTTTTCCGGAGCGTTCGCCAAGTCGTGCGCGGTCAAGTGGAACGACTCTTCCGGCAACGGCTCCGCGAGCGCTTCGGGCGCGGCGGCGTAAAGTTTGTCCTGAACCGCTTTAAGGGAACGCTTGGCTTCGTCGTCTAACAGGAAAACGACGGTATTCCCGAAAAACGGCAGGAGCTTGCCGCTTTCGTCGACTTTTTTGACGAGGTTGGCGTTGGTCGTAAAGCCGCCGGTTTGCGGCAAGCTGTCGCTAACGTAATCTTTCAGCGTATTGATCATTGAAACGCCTCCCTTAACAAGCCGTTTGATTAGCCGCGGAAGTTCGAGCCCTCCGCGCGTCGCCTCCAATATCGCAAGACTCGGCGACGCTCTTTAATATAACGCTTTCGCAAACGGTTTTCAAGAAAAAAGCGCGGATTTTCAAAAAAACGTCGACTTTTTCCGCGACGCGCCGCTCCGATTCCCCGACGCGACCTTCGCTCTTAAACGCTTTAACAGCGGCGACTTACAACCCATGCCGCCATCCCGCTTTGAAAAACGCTCGATAACGCGCAAAATCAAAACCGTTCGTCGACGCGCTCGACCGCCCCGCGCCAAGATAGAATAACGCTCAAAAACGACTAAAATCAAACGGACGGCGTTTCGGGCTTCGCGTCCTCGCCTTAATCGCTATTATTAGGACGATTTTTGGCGCCGTCGCGCTTCCTCGGCGGCGTAACGCGCGACGGCGATAAACGACGACCAAAACGCTTGAAATCTTTCCTCTTCCGCCAATTCTTGCGCCGCTATTTTCCTAACGCGCGCCATTCTTGCCGCAACCCAAGCCGTATGCGACGCAACACTATCTTCGGCGGAGTTTGCCGCTTCCTCGAAACAGGCCGCCGCTTCCGCGTATCGTTCGGCTTCAAGGCGCGACAAACCGAGCCGCAAAAATTGCCATTCTTCGCTGGCGCCGAACGCCTTTTTTCGCGTTATATTTCCGGCGTCGTATTCTCGGACGACGACGCTTGAATCCCGCCAACGTTCGCAATAGGGCAAAACGACGTCGTTAAAGTACGTTTCCACTTCGGTTACGATTGTTTCGAGTTCTTCTTCCGTTTGGGGAAGCGGCCAACTTTTTCTTATCTCGCCGCAAATTTCGTCGTTTAATGAAACCAGAACTTCTTCCCATTGGGCGCGGTCGCCAATTTCCGACGGCGGATTGCGGAGGGCGTCGAAACGGAATCGAAAACTGAAATAACATAAAACGTCGAACGCCCAGCCCCTCGACCGGAAAACGCAATAACGCGCCAACGTTTCCCCTTCGCAAATCCACATCGGCGGTTTCGGTTCCTTTTTAAAACCTTGCGGTTCAAGCGTTTGCGCAATCAACTTTTTGACCCGGCGCGTCAAGGCGCTTTTGAGTCGCGCCGCTTCTTTTTTTGCGTCGTCCGACATTGCGTTTTCTCCTTAAGTCGAGCGTTGAACAAGCGTTCCCGACGCCGCGCCGCGAAACGCTTTAAACGTTAGTATACCGCCGAGCGCAGCCGAAAGCAAGCGAAAAGAAGAAGAAGAAGAAGAGAAAAAAGCGGAGAAAATCGCCGCGCCCTCGCCCGGTCGCGACGCAACGCCTCCGCCGACGTCGCTAAAACGCCGCTTCCCTTCCAAACGCCGGTCGACGCGCCCCCCGACGCCCGAGCGCCAAACGTCGGGCCAAACTCGCGCCCCGCCGACCGAACGCCGCCGTTTTTTCGTTCGCCGACGTTCGAAAAACGCGCCCGGCCCCCCTTTTACGCCGCCGGAAATCGGGTAAAATAGCAAAGTCGGGACGTTGGCGTCCGCGTCGAAGCGGCGCCCCCGTTCGTCCCTCCGCCGTCTTGATCGTTTCCCGAGCCGTTTCGGCGACGCGCCCTCGTTTCGTTTCGCGCAACTCCTTCGTTTTTCGACGTTTACCGCTTTCCTTGCGACCGTTCGCAAGCGCGTCGTTTCGTCGAATTTCGCTCGACGTCGGCGCCTTCGAAACGCTTCGCCGTTCGCCGCAAGTTCAGAAATTTCGCAACGTTATGCCGTCCTATCAATTCATCGCGTCGCAAGCGGGCCTCGAACGTTACCTCGAAGAAATCGAAAGCGCGACTTGGATCGCCTACGACACCGAGTTCATCTCCGAAGGCCGTTATCAAGCGGAACTTTGCCTCGTTCAGGTCGCGACCGAATTTGGCGACGCGCTCCTCGACCCGTTGAAAATTCCGGACTTGCGCCCGTTTTGGGAACGCCTTTGCCAAGACGGCGCGATCTCCATCGCCCACTCTTGCCGGAGCGAACTCGAATTCTGTTATCGCGCGCTCGGGCGGCTTCCGTCGCGCCTTTTCGACGTTCAGCTCGCGGCGGCGTTCGTCGGGTTCGATTATCCGCTGAATTATAAGTCGTTGGTTCAAGCGACGATAGGCGTTTCGCTCGCGAAGAACGAGACGCGCACCGACTGGTCGCGGCGCCCCCTCACGAGCGGTCAGCTCGACTACGCGTTGCACGACGTTTGCCATTTGAAGCAAATCGCCGACTTTTTGACGCAAAAGCTCGAAGAAACGGGCCGCACCGCTTGGTTTTTGGAGGAAACGCGCGACTTTTGCCGCTCGCTGGAAGCGTCGTTCACCGACGAACATTGGCAAAAGCTGCTCGGCTCGAAGCCGTTCACCGGCGACGAAATGGCGATCGTTCGCGAACTTTGGCGTTGGCGACGTCGCAAGGCGCTGAACCGCAACATTCCGCCGGCCCGCATTTTCCGCGACGACTTAATCGTCGAGCTGGCCAAGCGCAAGACCGGCGACCCGGCGCGCATCGCGGCGATTCGCGGCGTCAACGGTTCCCCCGATTCGACGCTGGTGCAAGAGTTGAGCGCCGCCATCGACGACGCCTTGTCGCTCCCGGCGGAAGAAAAGCCGAAACTTTCGGCGCGCCCGTCCTATCCGCAATACGCGCTGGCGACGCAACTTCTCGGGATTCTCGTCAACCAATATTCGACGCGACGCGGGATTTCGCCGCGCCTCGTCTCGACGACGACCGACGTCCGCCAAGCGATCGCCGCCCGCGAAGGAACGCTCCCGGCGAGCGAAACGCCGCGTCTCCTGACCGGTTGGCGCGCGAAGTTCCTCGACGACTTCATCGGCGACTGCCTCGACGGTCGGTTCGCGATGCGTTTCTCGAACGACCTCGAAAGTTTGCCGCTCCAACTGATCGACCGCCAAGCGTCGCGCCGTTAAAACCGGCGAACGCAACCGCCGCGCTTAATTCCAAACAAGCGTTAAACTCCGCCGCGTTTACCCGGCTTTAAGCGCAAAGAACCGCAAAAAAGGCGACGCCAACCGTTTTCACAACGTCGGCGCCGCCTTTTATTTTACCCGCTTTTCCTATTTTGCCGCTTCTGATGCGATTTCTCGCCGCCGAAAAAGCGTCGCGAACGTTTTTCCGCTCCGCTTCCGCCTTTCTCGCTCGACGGCGCGTTCGTTCGACGGCGTTTTCGCCCGGCGTCAAGTCGACTTCAAGACGATCCAGTCGCCGAGTCTTGGGAACATTTGCGCGATCGAGAAGAGCAAGCGCGCTTTCCAGGGCGTTACGATCTCCGGGCGGCGTTTTTCGCAGGCCTTCAAAATCTTGTTCGCCAAGTCGCGGGGGTCGATTTTGCCGACTTTAACGCCGCCGCCGGGCATCAGCGCCGACTCCGGAATCCCTTCGGCGCGCTTCAACGGGTAAAGACGCGGATTGTCCCGCTTCACCGGGCCCGGACAGACCAGCAAGACGTGCAGACCGTCCGGCGCCGTTTCGAGTCGCAACTGTTGCGAAAACGCCGCGACCGCGTGCTTCGTCGTCGGATACGCCCCGACCCAACGCGCCGCGCTCTTCGCCGCCAGCGACCCGATATTGACGATATGCCCCTTCGCCTTAATGAGTTGCGGCGCCGCGGCTTGCGAACAGGCGATCGTCCCCAAAACGTTCAGCTTCCAAAGGGAGTCGAACTCGTCGAGCGGCGTTTCGAGAATCCGACCGCGATGCGTTCGCCCGGCGGCGTTGACCAGCGCGTCGAGCTTGCCGAACTTCGCGACCGTCTCCTCGACGATTCGCGTCGCGTCCTCCGGTTTCGTTACGTCGGCGACCAACGGCAACACGTCGACGCCGCCGTCGCGCATCGCTTCCGCCGTCGCTTCGACGTCGCCCGCTTCGAGCCCGACGATCGCGACTTGCGCCCCCGCCGCGCCGAACGTTTCGGCGATCACCCGCCCCAAACCGTTCGATCCGCCGGTTACCAAGACCGTTTTTCCGCTCCAATATCCCATTTCAACGCTCCTCCGTTCGCCGCGTCGACCGCCAAAACGCGACGCGCCGCCGTTCCGCTTCCTTTTTTTTCGTTATTTTCGCCGCGAGCGTCCCGCAACGCTTCGCCGAACGCTCGTCTCTTCATTATACCGCCGACGCGCTCGACCGCAACGCCCCCCGACGACGCGTTAATCTCGGCGTTTTACGCAAACTAGGCAAGGCCAACGTCAACCTATTCCACCTTCGCCTCGCCGCGCCAAAATTAGACGAAACAAACTTTCTCGACTTCTCGACTTCTCGACTTCTCGACTTCTCGACTTCTCGACTTCTCGACTTCTCGACTTCTCGACTTCTCGACTTCTCGACTTCTCGACTTCTCGACTTCTCGATTTCTCGATTTCTCGATTTCTCGCGTCAAACGCGGCGTTTTCGAGAAGCGCGTCCGTTTCCGCTCGCCGCCGACGTTAAAATAAGCGGTTTGCGCAATATCGGAGTCTTTCCGTCGCGCGCCGATTCCGATTTTTCGCCGTTCGCCGCTCCCGGTCAAGAAACGCAAAAAACCGACGTCGCAAAACGCCGGTTCCGCGTCCGCCGTCAAAGCGCCGACTTGGGGAAAGCGTCGACAATTCAACGGCGGAAACTTTCGCAAAATTTCGTTCGAACGCGCCGCGCCGACCGTCAAAGTCGACGCGACCGTTTCATTTTAGCGTTTCAACGCCTTAGCGTTAGCGCAACCGCAAAGTTTCGCGGCGGCTACGCCAACCGGCGAGCGCGAACTAACGCCAACCGCGGAGTTTCGTCGCGGCGGCTACGCCAACCGGCGGGCGAAACTAGCGCCAACTGCGAACTAACGCCAACCGCGGCGGTTGAAAACTAGCACCAACCGCGGAGTTTCATCGCGTCGGCGACGCGCTTGATCGCGACCAAGTACGCGGCTTCGCGGAGCGACGTTTTCTTTTCTTCGCTCATTTCGTAAACGGCTTTGAACGCGTTCGTCATCTTTTGGTCGAGACGTTTTTGAACGTCTTCGAGTTCCCAATAGTAGTTTTGCGCGTTTTGGCATTGTTCGAAATACGAAACGGTAACGCCGCCGGCGTTCGCGAGGTAGTCCGGAATGACGTGAATCCCTTTCGCGTCGAGGATAACGTCCGCTTCCGGCGTCGTCGGGCCGTTCGCGAGTTCGCAAACGATTTGCGCGTCGACTTTGCTCGCGTTCGCTTCGGTGATCGTGTTTTCGAGCGCCGCCGGGAAGAGGACGCAAACTTTCGTCGCGATCAGCTCTTCGTTCGTGATTTCTTTCGCGCCCGGGAAGCCCGCGAGGCTGCCGTTCGCCTTCTTGTATTCGACGAGTTCTTTCGCGCTCATCCCTTCCGGATTGTAGACGCCGCCGCGCGAGTCGGAGACGGCGACGACCTTCATACCGAGGATTTCTTCGGCCAAGGTCGCGGCGAATTGACCGGCGTTGCCAAAGCCTTGGACGGCGCAGGTTTGGCCTTTAAGGTCGATCCCGTAAGCCTTCGCGCATTCGCGGGTCGCGTAGATACCGCCGCGAGCCGTCGCGTCGCCGCGCCCTTGCGAACCGCCGATCGCGATCG
Source organism: Thermoguttaceae bacterium (assembly GCA_017937485.1). GTDB lineage: Bacteria > Planctomycetota > Planctomycetia > Pirellulales > Thermoguttaceae > RUG369. Next base: position 2,718 of record JAGBDN010000054.1, on the reverse strand, counting down.
GTTTGCCGGTGATGACGCCCGGATGGCATTCCATCGTCATCTTTTCGAATTCGTCCATCATCCACGCCATAATTTGGCCGTTCGTGTAAACGTCCGGCGCCGGAACGTCTTTGGTGATGCCGAGAACCGGGCCGACGGCGCGAATGTAAGCGCGAGCCAAGCGTTCTTTTTCCGTTTCGGAGAGCGATTTCGGGTCGCAAATGACGCCGCCTTTACCGCCGCCGAGCGGAATGTCGACGACCGCCGCTTTCCACGTCATCCAGCAAGCGAGCGCGCGAACGGTGTCGATCGTTTCGGTCGGGAACCAACGGATGCCGCCTTTGGCCGGGCCGCGAGCGGTGTTGTATTGAACGCGGAAGCCTTGGAAGACTTTCGTCGTTCCGTCGTCCATTTTGACCGGAAGCGCGACGGCGACTTCGCGTTGCGGCGAGCAAAGGAGTTCGGTCGTCGCGGCGTCGAGCCCGAGCGCGGCGGCGGCTTTCTTAACGCGGTTTTGAGCGATGACAAACGGATTGCGTTCTTCGGACATTTTTCTCTCCAAATTGCTTATAACGCTATTAGTTTTCTTAATACTAACAGTTTTTTCAATTAAGATTTGTAATTTTCAACTTTCGCGTTTATTATGCCCGTTTTCCGACTTTTGGCAAGAGGACTTTTCAAATTTTCTTAAAAATTATATTAGCCAAGCCTAACCATTAGCGCCGCTTATCGCAATATTATTCGCCGACTTCTTTCTTCTTTTAAAAAGCGATTTACGCGTTTGGCTCGCGTTCCCTATTTTTCTATTGCCGCTCCTTAAAAACTCCCCTTGTCCCCGTTGCGCCGACCTAGGCAATCGTTATTTTCCTTAAAATCGCTTTATTTTTCACTCGACGCCGAGACGCCGGCGACAAAACGCGTACAATCGTTATAGACGTTCAAACGCGTTTCCGCTTCCTCCTTTTCGACGCGGCGTCGACGTTCGTTGTCGAAAGCGCGTCGAGAAGAAAAAAATTAAGAAAAAACGCGCGTTTTTCCGCGTTTTTGCGAAAATACCTTCGACCGTCGAAGGGAATGCGTCGATAACAACTATGTCCCGTAGAAACCGCGTCCAAAAGTAAGGCGCGCCGAACTTTTACCGTGTCCATTTGCGTTTTCCCTTGTTTCGTTCCGCTCGCCGCCGCTCCCGTCGTCGACGCCGCCGCGAAACCGTCGAACGCCGTCGACGAGGAACCCCCGATGCCCCAACTTAAATTCACCGATTACCTGCAAAAATTCCTCGCCAACGCGATCTCGATCAGCGAAGCGATGGAAGCGGCGGGAATTCTGCTCCTTTTCGACGCGTCGATCGACTGGCGCCGCTTGAAAAAGTTTTTCGGCGACTCCTACTTCGTCGCGGCGGCGACCAACCGCGAAATTCTCGAAGGCGCGGAAGAGGCGGGCGTTAAAACGGTCGTTCTCAATCTTCCGGACGACGCGCCGGTTTACGAGCGAATGACGCAGGCGATTCTCGAAGCGGTCGCGGACGACCTCTTCCCGCACGGCTCGCGCGTCGTCGCCCTTTACAACGGTTTCGACGACGACAGTTTCGACTCGATCAGCGTTTTGAACCTCGGCGAACACTTGGAAAAGTTGTCCGGCAAAGAGTTGCGCAAAATCGAAACGAAAGTGCCGCTTAAAACGCTCAAAACGGTCGTCGACTTGGCGCTCGAAATCGGTCGCGACGGTCGCGAAGGCAAAGCGGTCGGGACGCTTTTCGTCGTCGGCGACACGAAGAACGTCTTGGCGGAGAGCAAACCGGCGGGCTTCGACCCGGTGCGCGGTTATAAGTGCAAGGAGCGCAACCTTTTCGACCCGCGAGTTCGCGAAGGAATCAAGGAAATCGCGCAGCTTGACGGCGCGTTCGTCGTCGCGCTGGACGGCGTCGTCGCGGCGTCCTGCCGACTTTTGGACGCGTCGACGGCGATGATCACGCTGTCGAAAGGGCTCGGCTCGCGACACTGGGCCGCCGCCGCGGTCAGCCGCAAGACGAACGCCGTCGCGATCGCGGTCAGCCAATCGAGCGGAACGGTGCGAATTTTCGTCAACGGCGAAGTCGTTCTTCGCATCGAGTCGCGCCACCGTCGTCCGATGATTTGGCGCGAGTTCGATTACGACCAACCGCAAACGCCGGTCAACTAACGCCGACGCGGCGCCTGCGGCTTTTGGCTTTTGCTTTTCGGGAAAGCGTCGCGACGACGTTTTCCCGTTTTTTTGTCAAACCGTTCGTCGCGTCGACTTTCGAGCGTCGCCGCCTCCGCTTTTTTCGACGCGGCGCAAACCGCGTTTGTCGATTCTTCCGCGCGCCGCCGTCGACGGTTCGAGCGAAAGAAAAAGTTCGAAAAATTTTAAAAAAGTCGCTAGACAAAACGGGAATGTCGGCTATAATAAACGTGTTCATTGAACGAACGACGTTTGTTTCTTTTGAACTGGGAACGTAGCTCAGTTGGTAGAGCAACGGACTTTTAATCCGTAGGTCCTGGGTTCGAGCCCCAGCGTTCTCATTAAACGTTTTGCGTTGCGGTTTCGTTGCGCTTCGACGTTTTGTTTCTCCTTTGCGGCTTTTGTCGCGTGGGAACGTAGCTCAGTTGGTAGAGCAACGGACTTTTAATCCGTAGGTCCTGGGTTCGAGCCCCAGCGTTCTCATTTCAATTAAGGAACGTTTCGGCGTTCCTTTTTTTATTTCTTGCCGCTTTACTT
>JAGBDN010000010.1 GCA_017937485.1 Thermoguttaceae bacterium | reverse complement strand
TTGGCTTCTTTGGCTTCTTTGGCTTCTTTGGCTTCTTTGGCTTCTTTGGCTTCTTTGGCTTCTTTGGCTTCTTTGGCTTCTTTGGCTTCTTTGGCTTCTTTGGCTTCTTTGGCTTCTTTGGCTTCTTGAGGCTTTTGAGGGATTGAGCGGTTGGCGTTTGTTGACGCGCGGAGAGCGAGGACTTTGTCGCGCCGAAATTGAGCGAACGGGCGACGTCGGAGGGAACGCGAGCGCGGCGAAACGTCGGTTTGACGTGAAAATTGGCGAATATAAACGAAATAGGGGAAAAACGCGGGCGGCGGTTGCGTCGCGCTCGCGACTTTTGTATAATGACGATTAAAATCTTCGGCGGCGCGATTTAAAAGCGGCGCGTCGTCCGCAAACACGGAGCGACGGAGAGGGGACGGACAATGACGAACGAAAACGGAAAGCAAGAACGAGGAAGCGTTTATCGCGTTTTTAGAACGGCGTTTGCGGCGGCGTTTGAAATTCGGCTCGACGCGGCGGCGCCCCTCTTCGACGCGGAAAACGAACCGAACGACGAACTCGAGCGCGTTCGACGGGGCGTCGAGCGTTGGAGCGTCGAAGAACGGCGCGATTTTTCGACTTTTCGCGACCGAAAAGCGGCGTTCGTCGACGCGGCGGCGACGCTTGCCGAATATCTGCGCGACGTCGGCGTCGACTTGGAAACGGTCGAGGACGAGTCGGCGCGGTTCGGTTGGGAAGCGTTGACGGCGGCGGGCGGATCCGCGTCGGAAACGTTGTTTTTAGGTCGTTTGGAGACGGCGGCGCTTGAGTTCGGTCGGGCGTTTTCCTTTTTGACAAACGAGGAGCGGACGGCGGCGCGGTTGGCGGCGGGGCTGGCGCAAGCGTTTTTGACCGAAAGCGCGAACGCGGCGGCGACGCTGCGACGAATCGACGCGGAAACGTTCGACGCGTCGGCGCCGAAGTCGAGTTTCGGCGCGTTTTGGCGGTTGCGGACGGACGCTCGCGACGCCCTGGCGGCGCTGGCCGGTCGACCGACGACGAAGGAAATTTGGCGTTCGTTAGGACGGCGCTTTTGGGAGCGCGCCGCGGCGGAGCCGGACGAAGAGACGGCGTTGCGTGCGTTTCGGTTGGCGCGAGCGGCTCGCGCGGCGGAAAACGACGATTGGACGCGAGCGTTCGAGACGATCAAACGCGTTGAAAACGGCGACGACGAAGAGTTAAACGACGCGGTGAAAACGCTTTTCGAAGCGACTTGCGGGCCGATAGCGCGCCTTGAAACGTCGACGATTCGCGCGGAAACGCCCGCTTTGACGTTGGAAGAAGCGCCGCCGATCGAGCGAACGTTCGACGGGACGGAGGACGCGGAAAACGAGAAAACGTCGGAAAACGAAAAGAGCGAAGAGAAGAAGACGGCGGAAGAGAGCGCTCCGGCGAGGAGAACGTCGGAGGCGGGAGCGCGACGCGTCGTTAAAGTCAAGGGCGGCGTCGAAATTGCGTTGCGTTGGATTCCGGCGGGCGAATTTGAATTGGGGAGTCCGGCGGACGAGCCGGGCCGCTCCGTCGACGAAGCGCTTCATAAAGCGACGTTGACGCGCGGCGTTTGGATTGCGGAAACCGAGACGACGCAACGTTTGTGGGCGTCGGTAATGGGGACGAATCCGAGTTGGTTTTCGGCGGTCGGCGGCGGAAAGGCGGAGGTCGCGGGACTCGAAACGGACGATTTTCCGGTCGAAAACGTTAGTTGGAACGACTGCCGAGAATTTTTCGCGAAGTTGAACGCTTTCGGGTCGGCGCCGGGTTGGCGTTTTCGGCTTCCGACCGAAGCGGAGTGGGAGCGCGCTTGCCGAGCCGGGACGACGACGCGGTTTTATTGGGGCGACGATTGGCGCGACGACGAAGCGTCCGTCGGCTCCGAAACGTCGACGAGGACGCGTCGCGTCGGGGGAGGCGAGCCGAATCCTTGGGGCCTTTTCGATATGTCCGGCAACGTCGCGGAGTGGTGCGAAGATTATTACTGCGTCGATTTTCACGTCGAAAACGCGGTCGACCCGACCGGCCCGAGCGTCGGCGGGAAGGCCGGAGCGCGAGTCGTTCGCGGCGGCGCGTTCGACCGAGCGGAGGACGACTTGCGTTCGGCGAGGCGGTTTCCTTGCGGCCCGACGACGCGACGCAAGGACGTCGGATTCCGGTTGGCGTTGGCGAAGGAGGCGAGCGGCGAAACGGCGCGACCGGAAGAGGCGAGCCGACCGGAAGAGGCGGCCCCGGTAAAACGGGAAACGGTCGCGGCGGAGGGCGTCGAAACGTCGGCGAAGAGCGGAAATTCGACGGCGAAAAAAAAGACCGTTCCGAAACCGACGATCGGGCCGAACGCCGGAAAGCTAGCGAAGCGCGGCGTTAAAAAAGCGGGCGAGTTGGCGTTTCGGTATTGCCCGCCCGGAACGTTTTGGATGGGAAGCCCGACCGACGAACCGGGGCGAAACGCCGAACGGGAAACGTTGCGCAAGGTAACGCTGACGAAAGGCTTTTGGATGCTCGAAACGCCGGTAACGCAAAAGATTTGGAAAGCGGCGACCGGAACGAATCCGAGTTGGTTTTCGGCGACCGGCGGAGGAAAGGCGGAGGTCAAAGGCGTCGCGACGGACGATTTTCCGGTCGAAAACGTTAGTTGGAACGACGTTCAAACGTTCTTGCAAAAAGCGAACGCGGCGAAATGGGGCCAAAAAGGTTGGAAGTTGCGACTGCCGACCGAAGCGGAGTGGGAATGGGCGTGTCGCGCCGGAACGACGACCGCTTATTTTTGGGGCGACGATTGGCAAGTCGGGAAAGCGAACGGCGCCGGCGCGTCGACGCGAACGCGAAAAGTCGAGGAAGGAGAGGCCAACGCTTGGGGAATTCGCGATATGTGCGGGAACGTCGCCGAATGGTGTTCCGACCGATACGGCGCGCTTGCGACGAACGACGCGACCGATCCGACCGGCGCGAAAACAGGGGACGCTCGCGTTTTGAGGGGCGGAAGTTGGCGAGCGTCCGCGACGGCGCTTCGGTCGGCGGCGCGCTGTTCCAATACGACCGGCGTTCGCGCGAACTGGATTGGGTTCCGCCTCGTTTTGGCGAAGGTGAAGTAACGTTGCGGCGCGGGCGGTTTTTTGAAGAAATTTGCGATTTTTTCGAATTTCCCCCTTGCGCGGTCGGGAGTTCGGGTTATAATGATTGCGTAATTACCCGATGGTGTAACGGTAGCACAAGGGATTTTGGTTCCCTTTGTCGGGGTTCGAATCCCTGTCGGGTAGTTTGAAAAGAAGCGTTCGTCGATTTCGGTCGGCGGACGCTTTTTTTGTTTCTTGTCGTTTTTTCTAATTGCCGCGTCGCTCGAACGTCGTTTTTATCGCTTGGGGTAAAACTGGATAGAAGCGCGTTCTTGCAAGACGTTTGATTTGAGATTATATACTATATGTAATTTTTCGCGCGATTCGATTCGCGAACGGTTTGGGGCAGGGGAAAAAATGAAACGATTCGGAAAACAAATTCGCCGGTTGGCGACGGCGGTCGCGTTGGCGTTGATCGCCGGTTTCACGGTCAACTTGATCGGCGGGCTTTTGACTCACAAAAAAGAGGAGGCTCCGTCGGATTCGAGCGCGCCGACAACGCAAGTGAAAACGCAAAACGAAAAGCTTCCGGTTTCTGGAAAGGACGCTTTGCGAAAACTTGCTCAAGATCCCGACGCCTGTTTCGCGCTTTTTATCGGCGTCGATAAATACGATTCGCCGCCGAATTTGAGTTATTCCAGTTCCGACGCGAAAGCGTTGCGCGACGCGGTCTTGAAAATCGGTTTCCGCAACGAGAACGTTTGGCTCTGCGTTAGCGACGGTTCGCGTCGAGAGCTGCCGACAAAAAAGAACGTCGACGCGGCGCTTGCGGATATGCTGGCCGCGGCGGAGGAAGCGGGAGACGAAGCGACTATTTTTATTTCGCTTTCCGGACACGGGTTCGAGACCAAGGACGGCGCCGCGGCGTTTTGTCCGAAAGACGTCGTCGCCGACGTCTCCGCCGGCGCTACGCCGACGGTAACAAAGGAGTCCGCCGTTTTGGTCGACGATTTGATGGAGAAGTTGCGCAACCACCGCGCTCGCTTTAAAATGTTAATCGTCGACGCCTGCCGTTCGCCTGCGCAAGTGAAAGGCGACGACAGTTACGAACGTTCTTTCAGGATGAACGTCCCTTCCGGAATCGCGTTTTTGCAAAGCTGTCGTTCCGGCGAAGCAAGTTACGAAGACGCGGAGTTTCGGCGAAGCATTTTTACGCATTATTTTATCGAAGGTCTCGAAGGAAAAGCGGAGAACAAAGACGGCGGCGTTACCTTTTTCGACGTTTGCGGATATGCTGCGCAGAAAACGCAAGATCGCGCGGCGACGACGTATAAAGTAAGACAAACGCCGTATTTCAATATCTCCGGCGTTAATTTTGTGTTAAAAGAATCGACGCGAAGCGCCGCGGACGCGCTCTACCGCGAAGGGCGAGCGTTGGCGTGGGGGCTCGACGGAACGAAAATCGACGGCGCGCGAGCGCTCGACCTTTTGACGCAAGCCGCGGAAGCCGGTTTGACCGACGCGCAAGCGGCGTTGGCGCTCCTTTATTACGACGGATGCGAAGCGACGCCGCCGGACTTCAAAAAGGCGGTCTACTGGGCGAGCCGAGCGGGGGACGAAAATCCGATCGCGCAAAACGTCTTGGGCGATTGTTATAAGGGCGGCTTGGCCGTTCGCCAAGACGAAGCGGAGGCGAAACGACTTCATGAAGCGGCGTTTAAAAAGTTCCAAGAATTGGCGAAAAGCGGCGACCCGATGATTTTAAACCTGTTGGGGCGATGTTATTGCAACGGGCGAGGGACGGAATTAGATTTTGGCGCGGCGAGAGAATATTTTCGTCGCGCCGCCAAGCGATGCGCGATCAGCGTTCTGAATTTAGGCGAGATGTGTTGCGAGGGGTTAGGAGGCGAACGCGACGCCGCCGAAGCGGTTCGATTGTATAACGACGCGATAGAAGCGAATTGCGCGGAAGCTTACGCTGTTTTGGGAAACTGTTATTCCAATGGTCGCGGCGTCGAGCGCGACGACAAGCGAGCGATCGAGTGTTATCGCAAAGCGGCGGAGAAAAAGAGCGCGTTCGGCGTCGCAAATCTCGGCGTTTGCTACGCCAACGGTTGGGGCGTCGAGAAAAATCCGGAAGAAGCGGTTCGGCTTTATCGTCAAGCGTCCGAATGGAATAATTCGGTTGGAACGTATATGCTCGCCGAATCTCTTTTATTCGGAAGAGGTTGTCCAAAAGATCAGACGAAAGCCTTGGAGTTGTTCAAGCGCGTCGCCGAACAAGACAATTTAGAGGCTTTGGGATATATCGCGGCATGTTACGAAAACGCTTGGGGCGTCGTAAAAGACGACGCTTATGCGAAAATATGGCGCGAACGTGAATTTCAAGCGTTTAAAAAACGCGCCGAGGCCGGCTCGCCGTTCGCAATGAACCGTTTGGGCGATTGCTATTACTATGGAAACGGCGTCGAAGAAAACAATGAAAAAGCGGTCGAATGGTATCGAAAAGCCGCGGAGAAAGACGACGCGCAGGGATTGCTCAATTTGGGCGTCTGCTATTATAACGGAGAAGGCGTCGATGAAAATATAGACGAGGCGATGAGTTGGTATCGCAAAGCGTCGGCGGAGGGCAACCATTGGGCGGCGCGTAATTTGGCGATAAACTATCTTGGCGAAGACGAGGCCGAGGCGACGCGTTGGTTCTGCAAAGCCGCCGAATTGGGGAACGCGGAAAGCGCGTTTCTAGCGGCGGGGCGTTACGCGCAGGGCGAACACGTCGAGCAAGATTGGAACGAAGCGGCCAAGTATCTGCTCCGCGCTTGCGAATTAGAGCGCGGGCAAGCGTTGGCGGAAACGGGGGCGGCCCTCGTTTTCGAGGCGTTAAGCCAGGCGCGTAAAAATGCGAACGTCGACATTTTAGAGGCGGAATTTTTTACGCGAGAAGAGGAAAATCGGAATCTAAGAAACGCGTTGGCGGAGAACGGCGCGGAAATCGACGTGGAAACGGGCGCGATATATCTGGCGAAAGCCGTTTTAGAAGAGTATCAACCGGCGTGTTGGATATTGGGCGCGTGTTATTTTTACGGCGTCGGCGTCGAGCGCGATTTCGAAACGGCGAAAGACCTGTTGCGCAAAGCGACGTTGAGCGACGACGAAGCGGTGGAAAAAGGGGCGAAAGCCGCGTTGGAAAATTGGAAGGAAAAGGTCGAGAAAATGGAAGCCGACCTAAAGTCCTTAGAAGAAAACTTTGAAGAGTCGCTCGATTGGGAGGACGAAGAGCCGCAAGAAGCGGATTCGACCGAGAAAACGGACGACGAAGGAAACGCGCCCGCCGTCGCGAGTCAAGAAGACGAGTAACGACGAAAAAACGACGAAAAAACGACGAAAAAACGACGAAAAAACGACGAAAAAACGACGAAAAAACGACGAAAAAACGACGAAAAAACGACGAAAAAACGACGAAAAAAGCGCGTCGACGAAACGGGAAAAACCGGCGTCGGCGCGCTTTTTTTACGGACGGAAAATCTTTGAACGGAAAACGAAACCGATTAGCGGCAATCGTCGCAACCGTTGCAACCGCCGTTCAACGACGGGAAACGGCGCGCAAACGGCGGCGTTCGACGCGGCGGAAGCGCGACGTTGTGTTCTTGCGACCAAAGAAGGCGCTCTTCCGGCGTCGCGTAATACGTTAGCCAAATTTCGTCCGACGCGTCCAAAAACTTGTCTTCCGTGTAAAATTCAAAGTTCCAAACGTTCGGGGAGCGCGGCGACTGCAGGCGCTTCAGGCGGCAAGGAAGAACGCGATGAACGAGAATCTCGTACAAACGCCGAGTCGAAAGATGATCGGCGCGCCAAATCTCTTGATTCAAACGGCGCAGACGCTCCAAAAGGTCGAGCGCCGCCGCCAAAATTTCCGGCTCCGTCGCCGTCGAAAGATCAAGTTGACGCCAAGAATCGTCCAGCCAGTCTTTGAGCGGTAAAATCGGCGCGCTTTCCCAAGCGATGATTTCGCGCAAATATTCGTTTTCCGCTTCGACGTTGTCGAAACGAAGGCGACGAAGAAGCAATTCGTCGATATATTCTGCCGCTTCCTTGCGCAACATAGCGTTTTCCAACAAGGCGTCGGCTTCGCGATCGAGACGGCGCGCGGCTTGGTCTTTTTTAGGATCGAAGTTCATAACGGCGATCGACGAACAAAGGGAACGACAATACGGGCCGCGCGTCAAAGCGAGGCCGCGTCGACGACAATACGCCTCCGACCGCCGCGGTCGCCGTCAAAAAAACGGAAACGCCCGCTCGGAAAACGCGTCGTCGACAAAAAATAAGGAAAAGAAACGGAAACGCGGAAAGATCGCCGATAAAAGCGACGCGCGCAAAGAAGCCCAAGGGGGGAAAGGACGTTCTTCGATTCGAACGCGGAACGGCGACGAGAAATTTTACTCGATCGGCGTCCGCGACGTTTCTTTATAGATAATTTACACGATTTTAAAAGAGAAACAAGCGCATTTTCGACGAAATTGGCGACTTGCCCGCGCTTTTCTTCGCCGGAATCCAGCAAAGACTAAATATTCGAACCAAACGGCAAGACCGGGGATTCCCGCCGACGCGCGATTCTGGCGCTTTCGTTGCGACCGTCTCAATCGGCCCGGTCGGCGCGAACGACCGTCAGCCCCTGCGTTCGGCAAAATTCCGATAATTCGCGGAATCGCTCTTCGCCGTTCGACGCGACCTCGACTTTCAAAAACGGCGCCCAGTACATATTGCGTCCGGCGACGCCCCAACTCTTGACGCAAAAGACGATAGCGTCCGAAAGTTCGCGTTCGACGGCGGCGAGCGACGCGTCGGCGGCGAGCGAAACGGACGTCGCGGCGCGCAAGCCCGGCTGTTTCGGGAAAACGATCGCGTCGGCGGAGCAGAGGACGCGGATTCCGCGTTCGAGACCCTGTTGCGAAGGGCGGCGCAACTCGTCGGAAATGCGAATCGCGTTCGGGTTTTCGCGAGCGGACGGGCGGTCGGCGGTCGGTTGTTTCGGCGCGTTCGCTTCGACGCGGGTCGAGGTCGCGCCGGAGCCGGAGTCGGCCAACGTTCCGGACGCCGACGTGCCGGTCGCGCCGACGCCGAACGTCGTGTTGCCGAGCGTTTGGCGGGCGGCGATTTTCGGCGCGGCGGAAGTTTGCGCGTTTTGAGCGGTTTGCGGCGTTCCTTGAAGTTGCGCGAGGAAGGGCGTCGACGCGTTTGACGGGGACGGCGAACTCCGCGCAATTTCGGCGTTTTGCGGCGCCGGAATCGTTTGCGACGTTTGCGCCGCGGCGTTCGGAATTGCGAGTCGGGCGCCTTGCGTCGATTCGGCGAGCGGCGCGGCGTCGGCGTTGTGCGCGGACGCGGAAGACGCGGGGAATTGAGCGCTTTGTCCGTTTTGTCCGTTTTGCCCATTTTGCGCGAGCGACGCGGTTTCGGCGTTCGGGGCGGTCGGCGCGGGACGGAGGAATTGCGCGAAATCTCCCGAATATCGGGGGAGCGGAACGCCGGACGCGTCGGAGGAACCGAAACCGGCTCCGGTTCCCGACGGCGCGGAGGAACCGAGCGCGAGCGCCGCGTCGAGCGGGCCGGCGACGTCGGTCGGAATTCCGCCGCCGGGACGCGAAACGTCGGGCGTTCCCGAGCCGTCGTTCAAGGACGCGCCGAAACCTCCGACGCCGCCGAGTTTGACTTGCGAACCTAAGCGCGCTTGAAGCGCCGACGCGGGAGCGCCGCCGTTGGAAGAAGAAACGCCGGAAGCGACGCCCGCCGCGCTTCCGCCGCCGCGAAAACGAGAAGCGTTCGCGAACGACGTCGCCGCGTTGCGCGCCGACATAAGCGCCGCCAATTGAACGGCTAAGCGACGGCGCGAAAATTCCGTTTGCTCGCGAACCGCGTCGGCGAGAACGGCGTCCGGCTCCGGATAAGCGATTTCTTGGTCGTCGGCGACGAACTCGTATCCGAAGTCGCCGCCCCAAGACGCGAGCGCGGCGACCGCCGAATAATAACGGTTCGCGCCGCCCGGGCGGATAATCAAGAGCGGATAAGGCTCGACCGTTTCGCCGTCGGCGGTTTTTTCTCCGCTAAGTTCGACGAAGCGTCGCGCCGCCGCTCGCAAACCGGCGTCGAACGGGTTGCCGGGATAACGCGCCAAGAGAAAGTCGGTCGAGAGGAACGGAACGCCCTCCGGTTGGAGGAAAACGCCGCGTTCGTTGCACTCGACGTAAATCGGACGGCGGAAAACGCCCTTTTTTCCTTGATAAGGAAGAATCGCGTAAGAGCGTTTCGCGTCGGCGTTTCGAGCGCGAAGTTCTTTCGTTTCAACTTGAAGGCGTTCGATTTCCGCGTCGAGCGCGTCGATTTTCTCCTGCAACGCGAGCGCGTCTTCGTCGGCGTCGGCGATCGTTTTGGAACGGAGCGTTTCGAGACGTTTTTTCGCGACGGTCGCCTGCGAACGAAGGTTGGCGAGAGATTTTTCGGCGGCGGCGAGGCGGGCGCGTTCCTTTTCGAGCGCGGCTTGCGTTCGCGTTTTGACGGCGGTCAACTCGTCGGCGAACCAAGCGATCGATTCGATTTCCGCTTCCAACTCTTCGATTGGCGCGTCGCCGGTTCGCTCGGGCGCGGCGGCGCGTTCCGCGTCGAGACCGTTCGGATTTTCGGCGCGTTCCGAAGACGAGGCGGCGCTTCCGTCCGGCGCGATATTTTGCGACGCGATCGCGAAAATAAGCGCGAGCGTTCCCATCGTGCAGAGGAGAACGGCGAGAAACGGAAAAAGGGAGACCGTTTCGTCGGCGGCGTTGGAGCGACGTTTCATCGGGGAGCGTTTTTAAGCGTTGAAAACGTTGAGGTTGGGAATGACGAGAAGCGGACGGTTAAGCGGAACGCTTTTTGCCCAACGTCGAGCGCGTCGACTTCGGCGCGGGGGCGGCGGGCGGTTCGGGCGTCGGCGCGACGACGTTCGACGCGTCGAGGTCGTTTTCGAGCGCGTCGAGCGCGGCGAACGCTTCCGCTTGGAGCCGGGCGGTTTCGCGGGGTTGGGCGTCGGCGGCGGACGACGCGACCGGCGTCGACGCAAGTCTTGAGTTGAGAAGACAAACCGTCGCCGAAAGATTGTTGAGCGTCTTTTCGAACGCGCCGACTTCGGCGATTTTTTCGAGCGAACGGGCGAGCCGGTCTTCGAGCGCGGCGACGTCGGCGCAAGCGCGGAGCGTCGCGCCGAGCGCTTCCGTTTCGCGAGCGATCTTTTCTTCGAGCGCGTCGAGGCGGGCGGCGTTTTGCGCGGCGGCGTCGAGGGCCGGACGGAGCGATTCTTCGACGAAGCGGCGTTGCGTTTCGGCGAGCGTTTGCGCCCAACCGTCGCAACCGTCGCGGAGGGCTTTGTCGAGCGCGGTCGCGAACCGTTGGGCGGCGTCGAGCGAAAGTTCGGCGCTTTTTTGCGCGACGGCGGCGTTCGCTTCGCTCCAAAGCGCGGTTTGTTTCCGCGTCGTTTCCTCGAACGATTCGGCGACGGTCGCGAGAACGCGTCGCGTCGCGTCGAGTTCCGTTTGCCGGGCGTCGACGGCGGCTTGCGTTTCGTCGGCGATAAAACGGCCTTTCAGCTCCGCGTCGACCAAGCGGGAAACGTCGGCGCCGAGCGCGGCGTCCTGACGGCGCGAAAAATAAAGGAGGAAGTAAAGGACGAAAACGAGTCCGAGCGCGAGCGCCGTCGTGTCGAACGCGACTTTCAGCCCCGCCGCCAACATATCGCCGGTCGTTTCAAGTTGCGTCAAGTCGAGACTTCCGAGCGCGACGGTGATTCCGAGAACGGTGCCCAAAAAGCCGAGAATCGGAATCGCCCAAATGAACGCTTTGACGAGGCCGTACTCCGTTTCGCGGCGGTCGAACGCGTCGTCGGCGAGGAAGCGCAACTCTTGGTCGAGGTCGTCCGGGGAACCGCCGTATCGGAGGAAATCGAGCGCGTCGCGCAAACGGCGAAGAAACGTCGAGTCTCCGCGAACGGCGCGGGCTTTTTCGAGCGTTTGCAGGTAGCCGTCGACGTTGGCGAGCGGCTCTTTTTCGGCGCGTTTCGGAGGGAAAAGGCCGCCGTCGAGCGCGCGGCGTTCCCGAATCGAACGGAAGAGCTTGAAGCTCAAATCGCAAAGGCCGACGCAAAACATCGCGACCGTCGCGTATTCGACCGGGTGTCCGGCGCAGTAACGAACGAGCGTTTCGTTGGCGATCAACCCGCCGTTCAACGCGAAGTAAAAGGCGAACGTCGCGCCGAGCCCCCAAAGGATCGGCGAAGCGAGAAAACCGAGAACTTGTTTCTTCATATCGCTGAAAAAACGCCGTTAACGCGGCGGAAATAAAGCGGTTAAGCGGTTAAACGACAAAACGCGGGCGGGCGAACGACGACTAAAAGTCGTACCAAAGGCCGAAACCGTATTTGCATTGATGGTTATGGTGGAATTGGTACAAGTCGTCGCCGCCGTTGAAATACTCGAAGCCGAGACGAAGGAGCGAGTTCGACGCGCTCCGCCATTGGAGCCCGGTTTGCGCGGTAAAGTAACCGCCGAAATCGCGTTCTTCGTAAAGATGCGCGTGCGTCGCGAGAAACGGAAGCGCGGCCCAGTTCGACATATTCGGGTTAAATTGCGGCGAATATTCGAAGCCGAATTGCAATTCCATCGGGTCGGTCGTTTCGCCGGTGTGGAACGCTAAGTCGGCTTCGGCGTACATTCGGACGGCGTCGGTCGGCGTGAAGGCGAGGCCGAAGAGAATCGAGTCGCGAGAATAGTGAACGCGCGGCTTAAAAGCGTCCATTAAGTAGTTGTCGCCGAGGTGCGAACTAACGTGGTAGTAACCGGTTTTGAACTGCCAACGTTTCGTTCCGTAAACGAGCGGGACGCCGGCGCGGTAGTCGGTCGCGGCTAAGTTGCGATGGCGTTCCCAGTCGAGGCGCAGAAGCGCGGCGCCTTCGAGTTCGAGTTCCCAACCCTCCGGACGAACGGACTCGGTCGTTCCGTATCGAAAGACCGGAGCGCGTCCGCCGAGCGTAATGTCCCAAAGCGTTCCGTAATCGTCGTCGTAAGTAATAATGCTCTGCAGACGCGGCTCTTTGCGCCCGGCCAAGTACGACGGGTACATCAACCCTTGCGGAAGTATTTGCGGCGTCCAAGTTTGCGAATCGGAGTCCGGGTCGAGCCAACGTTCGCGGAACGTGTCGCCGTCCTTCGCGGCGGTTTCGACCGGGAGTCCGAAAAGGCCGGTCGATTGTCGGCGTTCCTTTTCGGCGCGGGCTTTTTCGCGTCGGGCGAAAACGTCGGCGGTCGCGGCGTCGAGGAACGCGTCGGAGCCGACGTCGGAACTCGGGGGCGCGAAGACGGCGGCGCTCGTTTCCGGAACGTAAGCGTCGTCGGCGTAATATTCCTCTTCGTAAACTTCCTCGTCGTAAGTTGTTTCGACGTAAGTTGTTTCGTCGTAAGTTGCGTCGTCGTAATACTCGGCGTCGCTCGAGACGGCGTCGAAATCGTCGATTTCCGTTCGCGGCGTCGCGAACGCGGTCGACGCGAAGAAAGCGCCGACGACGGCGAGCGAAAGCGCCGTCGCAACGGGGCGGCGCCGTCGCGAATTCCGTTGGAAAACGTTGAATTTCAACATATTAAGCTCGTTTTTTCCGCGTGAAAACCCAGGGGAACGCGTCGCGTTCGGTTGCGCTTGGGGGAACAATCGCGGACGTTAAGTTAAAGGAAACGGAAAAAGATACCGTCGCAAGATAACAAATTTTGACGGAACGCGCAACGTCAATTTTTCGCGACGTTTTCGCGACGAGAAACGAGAAAAAAGAAAAGAACGAAAAAACGCCGCGCTTCTTCCGAACGAACGGCGTCGGCGCGGCGAAATATTCGGGATAACGGTCGAAAAACCGACGTTTTAGAAAAGGCATTTGAAGCGGCTGGCGGCGGCGCGTTTGTCCGGAGCGTTCAAAATCGCGGAACCGACGGCCAACCGTTCGAACCCGGAGTCGAACGCTTCGTCGCAATTTTGGAAGTCGACGCCGCCGAACGCGAAGAGCGGAATCGACGGTTCCCCTTCGACGCGGTCGACGATCGTTCGCAAGAGCGCGGTTCCGGTCGGCTCGCCCGTTTGCGACGCGAAAACCGGGCCGACTTCGAGGAAGTCGAGGACGCCGAGTTCTCCGGCGCGAAGGCCCGCCTCCGCTTCGTCGAGCGTCGAAACGGTCGCGCCGAGGAGCGCGTCCGGGCCGAGCGTTTCGCGAGCGACGTTCCAATCGAACCCGCGGTCGACCGTCGCGCCGTCGAAGGAGAGCGCGGCGGCCCAATCGACGTAATCGCGGAGGAAGAGGAGCGGGCGCGATTCGACGTCGCGGGTTTGCGAGCCGGTTTCGCGCCAACGTTTAAAAAAGCGTTCCGTTTGGGCGTCCGGGGCGTTTGCGGAGTTCGGATCGACGACGATTTGGAAAACGTCGATATCGGCGCGCAACAGGTCGCGGAGTTCGCCGTCCGGACGCGCCGGGTCGACGTAGACGCAAAGAGACGCGGTTTCGAGGCGGGCGCGGCGCGCTTCGCGGTCGGTTTTCGGTCGATGAGAACCGCCGAAAATAAAGGGCGCGGCGACCGTTTCGAGCGGCGTTTCGAGCGGTTCCGGCGCGGGCGTCGGTTCCGATTCCGGTTGAGGCGGTTCCGGTTCGACGGGCGTTTCGACCGGTTCCGGCGCGGGCTCCGTTTCGACCGACGCGGCGAACTCGGCGGCGAGTTCTTCGAACGGGTCGGAACCGCGTCGGGCGAGCGCGTCGAAGGCGAGCTTTTCGAGCGAATAAGCGGCGTAACGGATTTGCTCCCAATCGCGAGCGGCGTTCGGCGCGACGATTTTCGAGTACTCTTCGAGACTGCGCGCCGCTTCTTGGAGTCGAGCGAAGTTCGCGGCCAAGACGTCGGCGAGCGACGTTCGGCGGTACTCGTCTTCCGTTTCGACGCAAGTTCCGACGTCGGCGGCGACGTCGCGAGCGTCGAGGCGTTCGCGTCGGTCGAATTTGTTTTGCGCGGCGGCGAATTGGTGCCGCGTTTCTTTAAGGCGCGCGGTCAACTCGGCGTCGTCTTCCAAAAATCGGGCGGCGTCTTCGACGACGCGGAGCGCTTCGCGACCGCGGTTGGCGGCGGCGTCCAAAATGCGGTAAATTTCTCGTTTCGACATCGGGCGACTTTCGACGAATCAAGAAGCGGCGGGAAATGCGGGAATAAGGAAAACAAAACGAACGAAAGCGCGAAAAGGCGCGACGTCCGCTTTCTTTATTTTGCTCTTTTCGAGCGCGTCGGAAAGGGGGGAGGGCGCGTTTTTCCACGTTTTACTTGGATTCCGCGTCGGATTTTGGGGCGAGACAAGCGAGGCAAAGGAGGCGGTTTGCGGGAACGGCGCGGTTTGGGAGAACCCGTTAAAAAAGAAAAGCGCCGAAACGCCCCCGCCGTCTTCCGCTCGAACGACGCGGCGTCGAACGGAAGACGCGGGAACGAACGGAAGATTTTACGCGACGCTCGCCGCGCTCGCGCAGAGCGAATTCCAGTCGTTTTCGAGGCGACTAAGGGCTTCGTCGAGCGGAACGGCGCGGTAGAGAACTTCGCCGTCCTTTTCGTAACGCTCGACCAAGCGTTTTTCGAGGAGTTTGCGAATCGCGTCGTCCGATTCGAAATCGACGTCGAGCTTGAAACGTTCGGCGAGCCAAGCTTCGGCGACGTCGTCGATTTCTTTTTCGGTCGCCCAATCGTCGAATTGCGCCGCGGCGAAGTAGCCGAGGACGATTTCTTTGACTTCTTGGTCTTCCGCGAGCGCGACGAGGAGCGAAATCGCGGCGCGGTTCGAGGCGAGCGTTTGCGAATAAAGGGAACTCAAATGACGACGCTGATATTTCGTTCGGCAGTTGATGAACCCCAACGCGCTTTTGACCGTTTGAGCGACCATCGTCGTCGCCAAGGTAAAGAAACCGGCGACAAAACTTGTCGCAAATAGGCAAATTTTAACGGCGGCGGCGAGTAATATCGTGGCGCCGAAGACGGCGAGTTTTAGCGCGTCGGACAGCGGAAGTTTTAAATGAGTGTTCGGCAGAACTTGCTTTAAGTCTTCCAGCAACAGATGCTTGAAAAGTTTAAGGACGACGATGCTTTCCTGTTCGCTTCCGTCGTCGGCGAATATTTTCTTGCGCGTTACGACGCAAACGCGGCTCAATATTTCGCTCTCGACGGTAACGACGCGGCCCAAACTTTTTCGGCGCGGATAAACGAACGGATCCGTTTTCACGACCCCGCGAACGAAGACGCGGTATTCTTCGAAACCGTCGTAGTCGGCTTTAATCGTTAGGGACGCGGGGCGGCGCAAGTTGATAAGACGCGTTATTTCGTCGCGCGGGAGTTCGACAAAGTTGCAGTCCTTTAAGATCTTGAGAACGTCGACGAAAAATTTGTCGCAGAACGCTTGCTTTTCTTCGAGCGTTATTTCCGGTTCGTACTGCGCTTCGGAGTCGGGGTCGAATATGGCGAACGCGTTGTTCAAGCTGGTCGTGTCGCGCAAAAATTCGACGCGATAACGCTTCGCGCACCATCGAGCGAGGCGGCGCCATTTTTCGCTTTCTTCCGGCGTTTTCCCGTCGGCGGCGATTCGGTCGACGATCGTTTGAAAGCGAACCGGCAAAAAATGTTCGCGTTGGTCGACCTTGCCGAAAATCTTATGGTTCAGCTCGAAGGTTAAAGTTTGGGGGCGGAAACAGGGAAAATAACGCTCCAAATAACCTAAAATACGATCGCCGCATATAAGGCAAGGAGCGAATAGGCGTTCGCAGTTGATATTGTTGAGAAAACGTTTCGCAAGTTCGCGGGTTTGGACGAACCAAGATTGCGGTTCCGTTTCCGTTTTGGCGAGCAACTCGGCGAGCGGTTCGAGATTTGGGTCGTCGACAACGGGGGACGAAATATTTTTCATAACGCGTCTTATTTAAAATAAAACGGCGCCTGAGCAAGGCGAGCGCGTTCGAGGATTTAACGGCGAAAAAAAACGGCGGTTCGCGACGGCGGAGTCTCCGACGCGACGCCCGAAAACGCGTTTCGGCGCGTCGCGCGACGAGAACCGACTTCGCGTTATTCGGCGTCGGGGTCGATCGTAATGTCGTACTTCATCGAGCCTTTGACGTCGATCGTCAAGCCGCTTTGCTCCGGATTCGAGTATTTCGGCGGAACGTCGTTGACGGTTCCGAGCATCGTCGCGGTCGCTTCGCCGGTCGCGGTTTCTCGTTCGACGTCGCCGAAGCGCATCGTTTCGGTGAGGTAAACTTTGTAGGAGCCTTTCGGAACGCCGTCGCCCGGTTTGAGCGTGCGCATCTCGAAGGTTCCGTCTTCTTTGATCGAGCCTTTGCAGAGGATTTTGTCGTCGGTGAAGTTGACCGTGCCGACCGTCAGCGGCGAGCCGTCGGCGAACGTAACTTTGCCGGTTACTTTCGGTTTGCCGCAACCGGTCGCGACGACCGCGACGGCGAACAAAAGCGCGCAAAGGGTTAAATAGCGAGGGGTTTTCATCGGCGGGCCTTTCCGTCGGTCGAGGTTTTAACGGGAATTTAAAGAAAGGGATAAGGAAAGGGAAAGGAAGGAAAACGGAAAGCGAACGCGCTCGGAGCGGAAAGGGGCGAACGCGTTCGTTTTCGACGGTTGAACGAGAATCAGTCGGCTTCCGGGGTTTGACCGTCGTCGACCGTGGCGTAGCGACCGAGGATCGTGTGCGCGGTCGTCGCGGAGAAGTAGCGGACGGAGCCGTCGGCGAGGAGGAAGTTCGCGCCGCCCGGGTGCCAAGAGCCGAAACCGCAGTTGATCGACGCGTGATTGTCGGCGGCGAGGTTGTCCCAAGGCCCGGCCAAGCCGTTTTGGAGCGTGCTGTACGGTTTGCCGCCTTCCCAATAGTTGACCAAGCAGCGGAGGTAGCTGGCGGAGCCGGTCGATTCCGCGCCGCAAAGATACGAACAGTCGTGGCATTGCGACCAGTTGTTCGTCGACGGAGCGGTCGTGTTGCAGACGCCGAGACCGTCGATCGGAATATGTTTTTCGCCGATGAAGAATTGGTTGCTCGTGCCGTCGGTGATGCGGGCCATCGTGTCGCGCGGTTGCCAACGTCCGAACTGTTCGTCTTGGCATTTCGAGCCGCGGAACGGGCCGCGTTGGTACGTTTGACGGTTGTCGTTGCGAATTTCGACGACGCGAACGTAATAGTGCCCGTCGTGGTTCGACGCGGACGATTTGCCGTTTTGCGAGGAGTTCGAGTCGGTCGACATAACGATGGCGTAGTCGGTGCAAGGGCCCGCGGCGCAGTCGCCGGTCGACGTGTTGACGTAATCGATGGCGGCCGGAGAGGAGCGGCGCGTCGGGCAGACCATATACGGGACGGCGGCGAAGCCTTTTTTCTCTTCTTCGGTCAGCGTAACGCCGTTCCAGTTGCCGCCGGTGTTCCAGAAGTATTGGCCGAGCGTAACGAAGCCGCCGGAGCCGGTTTGGTCTTTGCAGAAGCAGTCGTACAACGCTTGTTGTTCCGCGAACGGGTAAATCAGGCCCCAAAACGTCGCGCGGTGCCAAGCGACCGCCGCCGGCGGGAGCCCGTTGCGAGCGTCGTTAAAGTTGTGAATCGCGAGACCCATTTGCTTCATATTGTTCGTGCATTGCATCCGACGCGCGGCTTCGCGGGCCGCTTGAACCGCCGGCAAGAGCAAGCCGATCAAAATCCCGATGATGGCGATGACGACGAGGAGTTCGACGAGCGTGAAGCCGCGTCGGTAAAATCGGTTTTTCCCCCCCATATTAACAAGTTGGGACGTCATAAGACAACCTTTCGCGTAAAATATAAAGTAATAAACGGTAATTACGATAATTGCCGATAGCGTCGAAAAGTAAAAAAGGCGCGGTAAGTCGAAGCGCGTCGCGTTTGCCGAGCGTTCGAGGCGATTTTCAACGTCGGAACGTTAATTGTTAACGCGTCGAAGGCGGCGAGGTTCCGCGTTTCGAAGGAATTTTTTCGGAAATAAACGAAAACGGCGGTTGAGGTTGCGACGGTCGACGCGGCCAACGGTTCGGGCGGCGACGATCGCGGTGAAAAAGAATACCGAAGAAACGAGACGAAAAAAGGGGGCGAGCGGCGAAAGCGCGTCGCGACGACGGAAAATCGGAAACCGTCGGACTTTCCGTCGCTTATAGACGTTATTTTAACGAAGACGAAAAGCGATTGCAAGTTTTTTCTCGCTTTTTTTAAAATTTTTTGAAAATTTTTTCGCGGCGGCGCTCGGCGCGTTCGGTTTTGAGGAGAATATGTTAAAGAATGATTGTCGCAACGAAGTTTCGGCGTGAAAATAGGCGCGCTTCGGAAAATTAGGCAAGGAAAAACGCGTCGAGCCCTTGACAAAAGGGGGAAAGACGCCAATAATAACGGCGTGCGCTTCCGCGTTCCCGTCGACCGACGGTTTTTCGCGAGCAAGCGTTTTTCTTTCCGACGGAGCGCGTCGACGCCCTTTTTCGCTGTTTCAACTTTGACGACTCCTTCCGATTTTTCCAAGCGAACGAATCGGGCCGCCGTTCGACAAGCGTTCTTTACGTCGGAAAATATCGAAAATTTAAAGGAGGTTTTCTGTAATGAAAATCAACAATCGTTTTGCGATCGGGCTCGCGTCGGCGCTTCTCGCGGCGACGTTCGCCTTCGGGACGAACGACGTCGTTCCGTGTTTCGCGCAAGATAACGCTCCGGCGGCGGTCGCCGTTGAAAATACCGAAACCGAAGCTCCGCAAGCCGACGCCGCGCAAGCCGTCGCGACTGAAGGCGAAACGCAAACCGACGTCGCGAACGCCGAACAAGGCGCGGATCGCGTCGGGTTCTTTAGCCTTTTCGGTTTGCTTTGGATTCTCTCGTTGGCCGGAGCGGTCGCCGCGCTCGTTTTCGCGGTGAAGTTCTTCAAGACGATGATGAAGGCCGACGAAGGGAACGAAGAAATGATCAAGATCGCGGCGGCGGTTCGCAAGGGCGCCAACGCGTATCTGAAACAACAATATAAAGTCGTCGCGATTTTCTTCGTCGTGATTTGGGCGTTCCTGATGTACTTGGCTTGGGGCCCGGGCGTTCAAAACAAGATCGTTCCTTGGGCGTTCCTTACCGGCGGTTTCTTCTCCGGTTTGGCCGGTTGGTTCGGGATGAAAACGGCGACTTGGGCTTCGTCGCGCACCGCGGCGGGCGCTCAAAAATCGTTGAACGAAGGCTTGCAAGTCGCGTTCCGTTCGGGCGCGGTTATGGGCTTGACGGTCGTCGGCCTCGGTCTTCTCGACGTCGTTCTTTGGTTCGGCGCGCTGTACTGGATTTTCCCGATGTTCAACTGGACGATGGACTTGACGGAAATCACGGTCGTTATGCTCTGCTTCGGGATGGGCGCCTCGTCGCAAGCGTTGTTCGCTCGCGTCGGCGGCGGCATCTACACGAAGGCCGCGGACGTCGGCGCGGACTTGGTCGGTAAAGTCGAAGCCGGGATTCCGGAAGACGACCGCCGCAACCCGGCCACCATCGCGGACAACGTCGGCGACAACGTCGGCGACGTCGCGGGGATGGGCGCCGACTTGTACGAATCGTACTGCGGTTCGATTCTCTCCAGCGCCGCGCTCGGCGTCGCCGCTTACGCTTCGATGAACGCGCCGATTTCGACGCAAATGAGCGCGCTCTTCCTGCCGATTCTTTTGGCGGCGGTCGGGATCGTTCTCTCGATTTACGGCGTTTTCCTCGTTCGCACGGACGAAAAAGCCGACCAAGGCACGCTCTTGAAGGCGCTCGGCAAGGGCGTCAATATGCCGTCGATCATTATCGCGATTCTCTCGATTCTCATTTCGATGGCGCTCCTCGACGGAACCGCGAAGTTCGCGGGCGTTTCGGTCGTCGTCGGTTTGTTCGCCGGTTGGTTGATCGGCAAATGGACGGAATACCGCACCGCGTACGAATACGAACCGACGAAGCGCATCGCGCGCCAAGGCAAAACGGGCCCGGCGACGGTCATTATCGCCGGTATCGCCGAAGGTATGTTCAGCGTTTGGGCGCCGGTCGTCATCGTCGGCGTCGCGACGATTCTCGCGTTCGGCTGCACGACCGGTTTCGACTTCTCGAACGTTAAGACGTTCTCGCTCGGTCTTTACGGCGTCGGCGTCGCGGCGGTCGGGATGCTCTCGACCCTCGGCGTTACGCTCGCGACCGACGCTTACGGCCCGATCGCCGACAACGCCGGCGGCAACGCCGAAATGGCCGGTCTTCCGGAAGAAGTTCGCCAACGCACCGACGCGCTCGACTCGCTCGGCAACACGACCGCCGCGACCGGGAAAGGTTTCGCGATCGGTTCGGCCGCTCTGACCGCGCTCGCGTTGTTGGCCGCTTACGTCGAAGAAGTCCGCGTCGGTTTCGAACGCTGGGGCGCCTCCGCGGTCGAAAAGATCGAAGCGACCGAAGGCGCGCAAGCCGGTTACTACAAGGTTTCGGACGAGTTCGCCGTCTACTACGCCGGTAAAGAAGCCGTCGAAGCGGAGAAAGCCGAATACGCGAAAACCGGGCGCGAATGGTTCCCGAAATCGTTCTTGGTCATGCCGGAACAAGTCAACAACCCGAACCCGGAAAACCCGATTTATCGCGGCGCCGACAAAACTTGGGCCGACTCGAACGCGGCTTGGGCCGGTCTGACGACCGAAAACGGCCCGGCGTTCATTAACGCCGAAGTCGCGGCGGCTTGCCCGTTCGTCCCGGCGAGCGCGGACGACCCGGTCGAAATGGTTCCGGTCAAGACGGCGACGATGATGGACTGGATGAACTACTACTCCTGCAACCTGTTGAACCCGAAAGTTCTCGTCGGTATCTTTATGGGCGCGATGGCGGTCTTCGTCTTCGGCGCGATGACGATGATGGCGGTCGGGCGCGCGGCGTCCGGGATGGTCGAAGAAGTTCGTCGTCAATTCCGCGAAATCCCGGGGATTATGGAATACAAAGCCGAGCCGGACTATGAAAAGCCGGTCGCGATTTCGACGAAAGCGGCGCAAAAAGAAATGATCGCTCCGTCGTTGTTGGGCTTGGTTCTTCCGATCGTCGTCGGTTTGGCGCTCGGCGTTACCGGCGTTATCGGCCTCTTGGTCGGGACGCTGACCGCCGGTTTCTGCGTCGCCGTTTATATGGCGAACGCGGGCGGCGCTTGGGACAACGCGAAGAAATTCGTCGAAGCGAACGTCGAAGAAGAACTCGGCGGCAAGCGCTCCGAATGCCATAAAGCGACCGTCGTCGGCGACACCGTCGGCGACCCCTTCAAAGACACGACGGGCCCGTCGCTTAATATTATTATTAAGTTGATGAGTATGGTGTCGGTCGTCGCGGCGGGTTTCATCGTGATGTACGGCGGTTGGTTCTGATTTTAGAACCGACGACTTAACGGCGGAAGTCGTTAGTTGAAAAGAGCGAATCGGCGCGAACTTTAACGCCGGTTTGCGAGTAAAATCGAAAAGCGCGGCGTTTCGGAGAGGTTTTCTCTTCGGACGCCGCGTTTTTTTTATTTCTTGGCGCGTTTCGAAGTTTGCCCTTAAGTTATCGACGTCGGGCGTTTTGGTTACTTCTTGTCGCTGTTAAGGAAATTTGCTTGACGTCGCGCTTCTCGCTTAATAAAATGACAAGAGGGCGCGGATTCGACTAAGAGCGAAAACGCGTCGCTTGGCGTTAAATGTCGGCGAAATAAGGAAAAAAGACGATGAAACGGCAAACGAAAAGGCTGGGCGCGTTTTGGGCGGCGACGCTGGGGACGTTCGCGGCGTTCGCTTTCTCGGCGGCGAGCGCGTCGGCGCAAATGGAAATGGGAATGGGTATGGGAATGGGCCCGGCGCCGGATTTTTACTCGCGGCAGGCCGAGTCGAGTCCCGAGTCCAAATTTTTCGCCGAAAATCAAACGGCGTTCGCGCTGAAACTTTACCGCGGCGCGACCGAAGGCGCGAAGACGGACGCAAACGTTCTCGTCGCGCCGTTTAGCGTTTTTCGAGGTTTGAACGCGCTCTCGCTCGGGAGCGCCGGGAAGACGAAAGCCGAAATCGACGCCGCGTTGGGCCGCTCCGACGTCGCCGACGAAACTTGGATTCGAACGCTCGCCGCCGTCGACTCTTCGCTGAACGCCGCGTCGGAAGCGACGTTCGCCGGAGCGCTTTGGTTCGCGCCCGATTTGAAGCTCGACGAAACGTTCGTTCAACGTTGTAAGGAAACGTCGCGAATCGAAGCGGCGGCGTTCGATTTTGCCGCGCCGAACGCGCTGAAAAAGGCGAACGCTTGGTTCGCGCGAAACACCGGTCGCAAAATCCGTAACTTTTTGACGGAACTCAACCCGGAAACGGGCCTCTTAATCGCCGACGCGACGACGTTTAAAGCGACTTGGAGAATCGAGTTCGAATTAGAAAAAACGCAAACGCGCTTCTTTACCGACGTTCGCGGCGAAAAAATCCCCGTCGCGACGATGCGGGAAACGGCGCCTTTTAAGTATTGCGACGCCGAGAATTTCCAATATTTGGAAGCGTTGTATAAAAGCGGGCGTTTCGCGTTCGTCGTCGTTCTTCCGCGCGAAGGCGAGTCGTTCGTCGACGTCGAGCGTTCCTTAACGCCGGAGCTTTTGCGCGAATGCCGCGAACGCGCCGAACAAACGACGGTAGCGCTCCGTTTGCCGAGATTTAAAGTCGAGCGTTCGTTCGACTTAGCCGCGACGCTCAAAAAAGCGGGCGTCGTTTCCGCGTTTGGGCCGGACGCCGACTTGTCGCCGATTACCGGCGGCGGGGAGCGGTTGAAAGTCGACCAAGCGAAACAAGCCGCGTTTATTTCCGTCAACGAAAAGGGAACGGAAGCCGGAGCGGCGACGATGCAGGCGGCGATGATGGGGGCGGCGATCCCGAACGTCGAGTTTTACGCCGACCGCCCGTTCGTCTATTTTATCCGGGATAACGCGACCGGCGCCGTCCTTTTTGCCGGACGTCTCGTCGCTCCGGAGCCGGACGGCAAGACGGCGGACGCGGAATATTGGGAACAAGAGGATCAAGAGGAAAAAGAACGAAAGGCGAAAGAAAGACGGGAACGCTTGTTTTGACCGATTCGGCCAAGTTTGCGGAAGCGTCGGCGGCGATTTCCGCAACCGCGCCTAACGACTTGCGTTAACGTCGGCAAACGCGGCGTTTCGGGGGAAAATTTCCTTCGGACGCCGCGTTTTTTTATTTCTTGACCGCGACTTTTTCCTTTATCATTAATGGGGGGCGAAACGTCGCGTCGGCGGCGGGCGTTTTTGTTATTTTTTGTCGCTTTTCTTCGGAATTTACTTGACGTCGCGTCGCCGCTTCGCTAAAATAACGTCAAACGACGGCGATATTAAGTCGCGGCGCGACCCGCGGCGACGTCGGAAACGTTGAAAAATAAGGAGCAATGAACGATGAAACGGCAAACGAAAAGACGAAACGCGTTTTGGGCGGCGACGCTCGGGACGTTCGCGGCGTTCGCTTTCTCGACGGCGAGCGCGTCGGCGCAGGTCGACGGTTTCGTTTGGAAAGTCGACGAAACCGGCGCGACGCTTGTTAGCGCAAACAAAAACAAAAAGTCGGCGCGAATTCCGGCGACGTTTAACGGCAAGTCGGGCGTCGCCGTCGGTTTTCAGGCGTTTCGAAATTGCGCCGAGTTGGAAACGGTCGAGTTTCCGGAGGGGTTGACGACGATTAGAATCCGCGCGTTCGACCGTTGTTTCGCGCTGAAATCGGTCGCGTTTCCGGCGTCGTTGAAAACGATCGACGACGAAGCGTTCGCGTATTGCCAAGCGTTGAAAACGGTCGAGTTCCCGAAAAACTCGGCGCTAACGCGAATCGGGCCCGGGGCGTTTATCGATTGCCGCTCGTTGGAGACGGTCGCGCTTCCGGACGGTTTGACGACGATCGAACGCGGCGCGTTTTCTTGGTGCCGCGCGTTGAAAAGCGTCGAATTGCCGGCGTCGTTGACGACGATCGACGAGACGGCGTTTTGGGTTTGCGAATCGTTGGAAGCGGTCGAGTTTCCGGAGGGGTTGACGACGATAAAACGGAGCGCGTTTTCCAGTTGCAAAGCGTTGAAAACGGTCGAGTTTCCGGCGAGTTTGCAAACGCTCGGCGAACACGCGTTTTCGAACTGCGAATCGCTGAAATCGTTTTCGGTCGCCGCCGGTTCGACGACGTTTCGCGCGGTCGACGGCGTTCTCTTTAGCGCGGACGGAAAAACGCTCGTCCTGTATCCGCCGGGGCGCGACGACGCCGAATATCGCGTTCCGGACGGGACGGAACGAATCGCCGACAAAGCGTTTTGGAAATGCAAAGCGTTGAAAAAGGTCGACTTGCCGCCGAGCTTAACGGAAATCGACGCGAACGCGTTCGGCGAGTGCGCCGCGTTGGAGACGGTCGCGCTTTCGGCGGCGACGACGACGGTCGGCGTCGGCGCGTTTGCGAACTGCGAATCGTTGAAGTCGTTTTCGGTCGCTTCCGGTTCGACGGCGTTTCGCGCGGTCGACGGCGTCCTTTTTAGCGCGGACGGGAAGACGCTCGTCTCGTATCCGTTCGGGCGCGCCGACGCCGAATACCGCGTTCCGCCCGGGACGGAAAAAATCGCCGACCAAGCGTTCGCCGGGCGTCCGGCGTTGCAATCGGTCGTTTTTCCGCCGGGAAAGACGACGATCGGCGAGAAGGCGTTTTACCGATGCGGCGCGTTAAAATCGGTCGCGTTTCCGGCAGGGGGCGCGACGATCGAGCGCGACGCGTTCGGTTATTGCCAAGCGTTGAAAAAACTTGCGTTTGAAGCGGGCCCGACGACGGTCGGCGTCTCCGCGTTCGAGGGATGTTCGGCGTTGCAACGCGTCGAGTTCGCCGACGGGTTGACGAAGCTCGATTACCGCGCCTTCGGGAATTGCCATTCGTTGGGAATCGTCGCGCTTCCGGCGAGTTTGACGGAGATCGGGAGAGGGACGTTCGAGGATTTGGGCGAAGACGGCGGGCAATACGACCTCAAGATCGTCGCGCCGGACGGTTCCTTCGCGGCGAAATACGCGGAAAGAAACGGGTTCCGCCGCGCCGCTCCGGAGGAATAAAAAGAAACGCGTCGCCCCCGACGGCGACGAGCGGCGCGCCGTCGGGGGCGCGATCGAACAATAAAAGGAGAAAAGAACGATGAAACGGCAAACGAAAAGACGACGAAACGCGTTTTGGGCGGCGCTCGGAACGTTCGCGGCGTTCGTTTTCTCGACGGCGAGCGCGTCGGCGCAGGTCGACGCGTTCGACTGGAAATTCGACGAAACCGGCGCGACGCTCGTCGGCGTTAAGGACAAAAAGATAACGTCGGCGCAAATCCCGGCGACGGTTGACGGCAAACCGGTCGTCGCGATTGGAAAGATAGCGTTTCAAGATTGCCGCGCGTTGGAAACGGTCGAGTTGCCGAAAGGGGCGCGGACGATCGGAAACGCCGCGTTTCAAGATTGCCGCGCGTTGGAAACGGTCGAGTTGCCGGACGGTTTGACGACGCTCGGCGGTTGCGCGTTCGAGCGTTGTTTCGCGTTGAAATCGGTCAAATTTCCGGCGTCGTTGGCAACGATCGACGGAAGCGCGTTTGAGCGTTGCCAAGCGTTGAAAAAGGTCGAGTTCCCGAAAAACTCGGCGCTGACGCGGTTGGGCGACAGGGCGTTTGAAGGTTGTCGCGCGTTGGAAACGGTCGCGCTTCCGGACGGTTTGACGACGCTCGAACACAACGCGTTCGCTTTTTGTCAAGCGTTGAAAAGCGTCGAATTGCCGGCGTCGTTGACGACGGTCGACGAGACGGCGTTTTGGTGGTGCGAATCGTTGGAAGCGGTCGAGTTGCCCGAAGGCTTAACGACGATAAAAGGAAGCGCGTTTACCGCTTGCAAAGCGTTGAAAACGGTCGAGTTTCCGGCGAGTTTGCAAACGCTCGACGAGCACGCGTTTGCCGTTTGCGGCTCGTTGAAATCGTTTTCGGTCGCTCCCGGTTCGACGACGTTTCGGGCGGTCGACGGCGTCCTTTTTAGCGCGGACGGGAAAACGCTCGTTCTTTATCCGCTCGGTCGCGAGGGCGGCGAATACCGCGTTCCGAACGGAACGGAAAGAATCGCCGACAAAGCGTTTCGGAGATGCAAAACGTTGAAAAAAGTCGACTTGCCGCCGACTTTGACTGCGATCGACGCGAACGCGTTCGACGAGTGCGTCGCGTTGGAGACGGTTGAATTTCCGGCGGCGTTGGCGACGGTCGGCGTCGGCGCGTTCGCGAACTGCGAATCGCTGAAATCGTTTTCGGTCGCTTCCGGGTCGACGGCGTTTCGCGCGGTCGACGGCGTCCTTTTTAGCGCGGACGGGAAGACGCTCGTCTCGTATCCGTTCGGGCGCGCCGCCGCCGAATATCGCGTTCCGCCCGGGACGGAAAAAATCGCCGACCAAGCGTTCGCCGAGCGTCCGGCGTTGGAAACGGTCGTTTTTCCGCCGGGAAAGACGACGATCGGCGAGAAGGCGTTTTACCGATGCGGCGCGTTAAAATCGGTCGCTTTTCCGCCGGGGGGCGCGACGATCAAGCGCGACGCGTTCGGTTATTGCAAAGCGCTGAAAAAACTTGCGTTTGAAGCGGGCCCGACGACGGTCGGCGTCTCCGCGTTCGAGGGATGTTCGGCGCTGCAACGCGTCGAGTTCGCCGACGGGTTGACGAAGATCGAGTACCGCGCCTTCGGGAATTGCAATTCGTTGGGAATCGTCGCGCTTCCGGCGAGTTTGGCGGAGATCGGGAGCGGGACGTTCGAGAATTTGGACGAAGGCGGCGGGCAATACGACCTCAAGATCGTTGCGCCGGACGGTTCCTTCGCGGCGAAATACGCGGAAAGAAACGGGTTCCGACGCGCCGCTCCGGAGGAATAAAAGGAAACGCTTCGCCGTCGACGGCGCGTTTTGTTTTTCGGTTGAAATTGTTGTTAATCGCTGAAATTTAGAGCGTTAGGAAAAGAGATGAAAAAATTCGGATTTTGCGTCGCGGCGCTGTTGACGTGCGCGGCGCTGACGGTTTGCGTCGGTTGCGGCGGCGGGAACTCCGGTTCGCGTTCCGGGCTTGTCAAGGTTTCGGGCGTTTTGCTTTACAACGGCGCCCCGGTCGACGGCGCGACGATCGAGATGCGTCCGGTCGACGATACGCCGAACGCGGTCGCGGTCGGCATGACGGACGAAAACGGCAAGTTCGAGCTGACGACGGATCGTCCCGGCGACGGCGCGTTCCCGGGCCAATATCGAACGGTCGTGAAGAAGCAAGTGCAAACGGTCGACGGGCGCACCTTGGAAGAAGCGATGGCGGAAGACGGCCCGGAACCGGATTGGGACAAAGACGCGGCGGTTACCGAGAACTTTTTGCCGGAAAAATACCTCGACCCGCTTAATTCGCCGTTGATCGTCGAGATTCCGAAAGGCGGAAGCAAGAACTTGGAAATCGTTCTGGAAGACTGAGCGTTTTTCGCGTTCGCTCCCAAACGAAGCGACGCAAACCCTTAACAACGAAACGACGGCGCGTCGGGGAAACTCGGCGCGTCGTTCTTTTTCTTGTTTTTGCGGGGCGCCGCGAAAAAAACGCGCGGGTTGGACGTCCGGCGTCCTACCTTTGCTTGACGAGCGTTTCGCGTCGAACTATAATCGACGTCGGCGCCGCGGAGCGGGAAACCGAACGGCGAGGCGGCGTCGGGAGCGAAAAGGTCGAGCGAAACGAAAAAAGGAAAGAACGAGGCGCGAAATGACGGTTGTTTTTAACGACGAGTTCAAAAAAAAGCCGCGCAAAGAGGTCGCGGAGGCGGTCGACGATTTCGAATGGGCGTTCGACGAGCGCGGCGCGACGCTAACCGGCGTCGCCGTTCGCGACTTTCGGGAGGCGCGAATTCCGGCAAAGGTCGACGGGCGCCCGGTCGTCGCGATCGGCGCTCGAGCGTTTTCTTGCAATTCCGAGCTGACAACGGTCGTTTTCCCGGAAAACTCGCAATTGACGACGATCGGCGAAAGCGCGTTCGAGAATTGCAAGGAATTGCGAGCGTTCGAGTTTCCTTCGGGACTCAAGGAAATCGGCGCTTGCGCGTTTAAAGATTGTTGGAGTTTGAAACGGCTCGTTTTTCCGGCGTCGTTGCGAAAAATCGGCGAAAGCGCGTTTTACGATTGTATAAATCTTGCGTCGGTCAAATTTCCGCCCGATTCCGAGTTGACGGCGATTGAAAAGGGAACGTTTGGAAGTTGCGGTTGGTTGGGAACGTTCGCGTTTCCGCCGGGGCTCGAAGAGATTGGCGAAAGCGCGTTTTTGTATTGCCGAACGTTGCTGCGGCTCGCTTTTCCGGCGTCGTTGCGAAAAATCGGCGAGAGCGCGTTTTACGATTGCGACCGTCTTCGAGCGGTTGAATTTCCGGCGAATTCCGAGCTAACGACGATTGGCGAAAGCGCGTTCAAAGGTTGCAAGGAATTGCGAGCGTTCGAGTTTCCGGCGAAAACGAAGGAAATCGGCGAAGACGCGTTTGATTTTTGCCGAGCGTTGGCGCAAATCGTTTTGCCGCCGTCGTTGCGAACGATTGAACGGAGCGCGTTTACTGGGTGCAACTCGTTGAAATCGGTCGTTTTGCCGGAGGGGATCGAATCGGTCGGAACGCACGCGTTTTGGTCTTGCGACTCGTTGGAATCGGTGGTTTTGCCGACGACGCTGCGGAGTTTGGGCGAGGACGCGTTCGACGAATGCCCGTCCCTTTGGACGGTCGCGACGCCGGAGCGAGTCGACGCCAACTTGTCGAAGAGCAAGGAGTTTAAAAGATTGCGCAAGATTGCGACGGGAAAGGACGTTCGGAGAATCGGCGATTGTCTCTTTTCGGCGGACGGAAAGACGTTGACGAAATTTTTAGCGAAAGACGCGACGCGGTGCGAAATTCCGCCCGGAACGAAACGAATCGCTCCCTGCGCGTTCGCCGATTGCAAAGCGTTGGCGACGGTCGAATTTCCGGAAGGCTTGACGGAAATCGGCGAAGAAGCGTTCCGTTCCTGTTATTCGTTGAAAACGTTGGCGCTTCCGGCGTCGTTGCGGAAAATCGGAAAGGGCGCGTTTCAATCTTGCGGGGCGCAATCGGTCGAATTTCCGGAGGGACTGACGGAAATTAGCGAAGACGCGTTTTGGGGGTGCGACGCGTTGAAATCGTTGACGTTTCCTGCGTCGTTGCGCCGAATCGGCAAGAACGCGTTTTTGGGGTGCGGCGCGTTGGAGACGGTCGTCTTTCCGCCGCGTTCGATAAAGCTCGAATCCGGCGCGTTTGGCGCCGGGCGGGGCGCGCTAAAAAAGGTCGTTTTCCCGACCGGGCAAGCGCGTTTTGCGGACGATAGGGTTTTTTATCGAACGATTTATACAGGATTCGCCGATATGGACGATTTACCGCCCGGTTGCAAGGTCGATATGTCGGATCATTACGACGAGCCATACGGCCCGGACGACGACTTGACGTTCGTCGCGCCGGACGGGTCGCCGATCGCCGAGTACGCGGCGAAGAACGGAATAAACCGCGTCGCGCCGGAATCGACGGAACGCAAGGGATAGGTCGGCGCCGCGTCGTTGTTTCTTGATTTGCGGAACCGTTCGCGGGAAAGCGCGATTGACGAAAAGCGCGTTTGACGATATAATATCGAAGAGCGGGCCGCGTCGGTTGGCGAACGGCGGCTCGCGTCGGCGATTCGAACGGAAGGAACGAAGAGGGAACGTTCGGAACGCCGCGTCGTTATTCGGTTTAAGGAGGAAGCGAAATGGGCGCGATACCGTCCGGAGCGAAACGGGCTTGTCAGCGTTGGATTCCCAAGTCGACCAAGGGCGACCTTGCGCGTTGGTCTTACGAACTCGACCGGGTCAACGCGCTCGAGCCGGAGATGCAAAAGCTGAACGATAACGAGTTGCGCAAACGGAGCCTCGCGCTACGGTACCGCGCTCGGAGCGGCGAACCGTTGGCGAAAATCTTACCGGAAGCGTTCGCCTTGGTGCGCGAAGCCGGGAATCGAACGCTCGGAATGCGCCACTTCGACGTGCAAATTCTCGGCGGAATCGCGATCTTCAACCGCTCCATCGTCGAAATGCAGACCGGCGAAGGAAAAACGCTCACCGCGACCGCGCCGCTCTACCTGCGAGCGTTGGCCGGGAAGGGCGCCCTCCTCGCGACCGTCAACGACTACCTCGCCGCCCGCGACGCCGAGCTGATGACGCCGATTTACCGCGCGCTCGGGATGAACGTCGGCGTCATTCAAACGCAACAGCAAACCGACCAACGCCGCAAAGCCTACCAGTGCGACGTTACTTACGGCACCGCGAAGGAGTTCGGCTTCGACTTCCTCCGCGACCGCCTTTTGTTGCGTCGAATCCGCGAAGGCCAAACCGACCTTCTCGGCGCGATGCTCGGCGAACAGGGCGAAAAAAACGAAAGCCCGACCCAGCGTCCGGAGCCGTATTTTTGCCTCGTCGACGAAGCCGACTCGATTCTCATCGACGAAGCCAGCACGCCGCTTATCATCAGCGCGCTCCCGACCGAAGAGCAAAAACAGGAAGTCGAAGCGTATAAGTGGGCCGCCGACCGCATTTACGACTTCGTCGAGGACGAAGATTACGAGTACGACCACGACAAAAAGCAGGTCGAGCTGACCCGCGAAGGCCGACGCAAAGCGCGCAACCTCCCCAAACCGGACGCGATGGCGACGACCGGCCTTTACCACGTTTACGAATACGTCAAACAGGCGATCAAAGTCGACCGCGAGTTCCACCGCGACCAACAGTACGTCGTTCGCGACGGCGAAATCGTCATCGTCGACGAGTTCACCGGGCGGCTCGGCGAAGGGCGCAAGTGGCGCGAAGGCGTTCACCAAGCGGTCGAGGCTAAAGAGGGCGTCGAAATCACCGTCGCGACCGGGCAGGCGGCCCGCGTTACGGTGCAGGACTTTTTCCTCCGCTTCGAACATTTGGCCGGAATGACCGGGACGGCCGCCGCGTCGAGCGCCGAGTTGGCGCGGATTTACAAGTGCCGCGTCGTTCCGGTGCCGACGAACCGTCCGCCGCGCCGCGTGCAACTTCCGACCCGCGTTTTCGCGACCGAACGGGCGAAGTGGGAGGCCGTCGTCGAGGAAATCGCCGAAATGCACGCGCAGGGACGCCCGGTCTTGATCGGGACGCGAACGATCGACAAGTCGGAAATTTTGTCGAACCTCTTGAACGAACGGAAGATGGAACACTGCGTCCTGAACGCGAACCGCATCGCGGAGGAGGCGGAGATCGTCGCCGGCGCCGGACATTGGGGGAAAATTACCGTTTCGACGAATATGGCCGGGCGCGGGACGGACATCAAACTTCCGCCGGAAATCTTGGAAATCGGCGGGTTGCACGTCGTTTGCACCGAGTTGCACGAGTCGGCGCGCATCGACCGTCAGCTGATCGGGCGTTGCGGACGGCAGGGCGACCCCGGCTCGTATCGGCAGTATTTGTCGCTCGAAGACGAAATTTTGGAGAAGGCGCGCGGTCCGAAAAAAGCGCGCAAGCTGAAAGAAAAAGGGGAAAAAACGCCGGACGCCGAGTTCCCGGAAGACCGCAAACGTTTTTACAAAGCGCAGAAAAAAGTCGAGAAAAAGAGTTACCGCGGGCGCAAAACGATGCTCTATTACGAGAAAGAGCGAAAAAAGATGCAGCGCGGAATGGGGCAAGACCCTTACCTCGACACGCCGAACTGACCGTCGGAATTCCGACGCAAGCGGCGAACGCTTGAAATTTCGCCCTTTATTTCGACGTTGAAACAAAAACGCCGAGCGATTCGAACCGCTCGGCGTTTTTTTTGTCGGCGACGTTAAGACGTTTAATGAAAGCGTTTAGCGACGACGAGCGCGACGTTCGCCGGTTTAACGGCGGTTACTTAAAAGCGCGGAAGAGCGAGTTGACCGCCTTGGCGAGGGCGTCCGGGTACGCCGGAACGTCGAGGACGCGGAACATTTGCCGCCCGGTCGGTTCGTCGCAAAATGCCCAAGTCGTTCGACCGTCGTCGGCGCAGGAGACGCGAATATTTTCCATTCGGTAAAGCGCTTCGGGCGAAGCGTCGACTTCCGGCGTTCGGTCGACGACGGCGCCGTCGCGGAGAATCGTTTTATCGGCGAGCGCGAGGAGGCTCGCGGTCGACCACATGCCGCGGCGCGAACTCAAAATTTTCGTCCAAACCTCGTCGGACGGGCGCTTTTCGATCGCTTTGAGCCAAAGCGAACTCTGCGTTTTCTCGAACATATACGCGAAAAAGCCGGCGAGCGCGTCCGAGATTCCCTCGAACGCCTTGTCGTGCGGGAGCCAGTAAAACGTTCCGTTTTCGCCGGTTTGGCGCGTCTCGACGACCGTCCAGCAAGGATACCAGTAAAGCGGGCAGGGCAGGTCGAACATCGTCGCGTAAGCGCGCGGATTCAGCTCGACGTTGAATTCGAGTTTGCCGGGCATATCGGGGTTTTCGCGAGCGGCGCCCGCGTTCAGGTAGACCCCGGCGCATTTGTCGCGGAAGAGTTCCGGGCGGCGCGACGACGCGATCGCGACGTCGGTCGCGGAACCGACGATCGAAATCCGAACCGGCGCCTCGGCGCGTTCGAGCGTCGAAATAATGAAGTCGACCGCGACCGAATCGTCCGGCGAAAGGTTCGGCGCTTTGTCGCCGCGACGTTCGATTTGCGCTTTCGACCCGACGGCGTAAGGAACGACTTGGCGCGACATACGGTTCATCTGCGCGACGGCGGCGACGGCGGGGTCGCCCTTGCGTCGGCTCGGCGGGTAGTCGAGAATCAGACCGCGCAGGTCGACGAGATTTTGGAGCGCGAGGGAGTAAATCGTCGCCAAGTCGAAGTGATCGTCCGGGTCGCCGTGTTCGTGAAAGAGGTCGGCTTGGTGCAGGACGAGCGGACGGCGGCGCTCGGCGCGGGGCGTTTCGGCGGCGTCGGCGTTTGCGGAAAATCGCGGCGTCGCGGTTCCGAGCGAAGCGAACGCGGCGGGCAAAAGCGAAGCGGCGAGCGAAGTTTTGACGAATTGGCGGCGGTCGAGCATCGGCGCGGTCTCCTGCGTTAACATAGGGGAACGGGGAAAAAACGGACGCGAAACGATTTCGCGTCGGCGTTTCTAACGTCGATTGTAACGCAAAGCGCGTCCCGACGCAACCAAAAAACGGCGAAAAAGGGCGTCGACGCGAAAATTTCGACGCTTTACGCGCTAAACGTCGGCGCGTTTCGGCTTTTTCGCGACGACGATCGGTTGGTAAAAACCGGTTTCCTCCGGAAAGAGCCAACGCGGCTCGTCGCAACCGTTCGAGCGGAGCAAGTCGGAAAGTTCCGCGCGGCGCAACGCCCGGTATTCGCACTCGAACTTGCTTATTTGCAGCGAATCTTCGTCGTCGATAATATATTGGACGAGGCGGTAGCGGTCGCCGTTCCAAGTCCAAATTTGGAACGCCGTTCGGCGGCCCTTGTCGGTTTGGTGAATATAGGGCGGCGAATACGGCGGCTTGGTCGCGAGGAGCGCGTCGTAATCGCGAATACTTGCGACAAAGAGACCGCCGGGCGCGATTCGGTCGACGATACCGGCGACGGCGGCGCTTAAATCGTTTTCCGAAAGCATATGCGGCAAGGCGTTGTCCAGCGCGACGACAATATCGAACCGTTCGGCGAAAACGTCCGACAAAGCGCGAAAGTCGGCGCGTTCGAAGCGAACGTCGACGCGGTTTTGAACGGCTCGTTTCTCGGCTTCCGCGAGCGCGCCGGGGCTGACGTCGGAACCCGCGACGGCGTAACCGAGCGCGGCGAGCCCGAGCGTCTGCGTTCCGATTCCGCAAGCGCAGTCGAGAACCCGCGCTCGACGGTCGAAGCCGGCGTCCGAAAAAAGACGGTCGAGAAGCGCCGCTTGTTCGCGCGTCGTCGCTTGCCAATCGAGAAAAAGTTTGTCGTATCGAGGCGCTAAGTTATCGTAAAATGTTTGCGTAATACTCATTAATCTTGACTTTCAATATCTTGACTTTCAAGCGACGGACGGCCGCGCGACGGGCGGCGCGACAAACTCTCTTGCCGACGACGACGTTACTCGGTTGCGCCGGACGCGGAGATCGACTCGACTTCGAGCCTGTCCGTGTCGAGATGATAAAGCGCGCGAGAAAATTCGCCGAGCGTTTCGCGCGGGGCGCCGGAGTACGCCTGTTTGTAAAGCGCGGCTTTGTTCGAGCCGTCGCCGGAGAGAATCGCGAGGTTTTTCGCGGCGACGTACTTTAAGCCGTCGCAACGTCCGAAAACGTCTTCGCGGCGGAAAACGACGTTGCGGCGCAAGTCGATTTCGAACGCTTGGCTTGAAGCGTCGGGCGCGGCGTCGACGAAAACGACGCGCGCTTCGTCGCCGGCGATGCGAACCGAGTCGTTCGGTTGCGTCGTCGGAACGTCGACGTCGAGTTCGAAAAGCGGCCGCTCGCCCGGGCAAGCGACGGCGCGAACGCCGCCGGTCGCGACGACCTCTTGTCGCGCGACGTCGCCCGCGACGTCGTTTTGGAATTTAAGACAAACGGTCGTCCAGTTTTCCGAATCGGCGGAAGCGTTCGGCGACTTGGGCGCGTCGGTTTCGTCGCCGGGGAGCTTAAAACGCGCGGCCTTTTCGCCGCGGAAAGCGGCGCGAAGGGTTCCGCCGCCGGTCGCGACGAAGCGTTCGGCGGCGCGTTCGTAGCGTAAATTTTGGAGAAACGCTTGATAGAACGCGGAGCCTTCAGGCGCGTTCGGGGCTTGGGCGCCGAACGTCGTCGCGTCGATTTTGACCGGACGGTCGAAGTCGCCGAGAAATTCGATCGTCGCGACGTCGAGGTTTTCGGTTGCTTGCGCGTCGAGGTCGAAAATCAAAATCGGACGCGTCAGCGTGAAGCGCGCTTCGCGGCAGCGCAGCGTTTGCGTTCGCTGCGAAATGAGAACGTCGTGTTTTTCGGAGCCGCGAAAAGCGAGCGTGGAGCCGTCGAACGTCATCGCCTCGGCCCATTCGATTTCGACCGGTTCGTCGGTGAAAAGCGCGCCGATTTGAGACGATTTCGCCGTTTGCGCGACGGTTTCGGCGGGAGGTCGGACGGCCAATTTGCCGGGCCCGACGACTTGGAAGGCGTTCGCGGCGCGGTCGACGACGACGTTGTATCCGCTGAGCGCGAGTTCGCGCATTTGGAACGTCGCGGCGGTCGTCGCGTCGCCGACGAGCAGAACGCGCGCTTCGTCGGTTCCGGGCGCGACGAGTTCCGCTTCCTTGGCGGCGACGCGCATTTGCGGCGTTCCGTCGAAAGCGTTTTCGACGAGCGTAACGCCGCCGCGCAGGGTCGCGCGGTCGATTTCGACGGCGGCGACGCGTTTTTTAACGGGATCGTCGACGAGAACGCACCAAAGGTCGAGATTGCGCGCTTTCATTTGGAAGGTCGAACCGTCGGCGTCGCCGAGCGTCGATTTTCCGGCGAAGAAGGAGCCGCCGTTCGAATCGTCGGAAGCCGCGGCGGTCGCGGAGGAATCGTCGGACGCCGCGTTCGCGGGCGCGCTCGCAAAGCGAACGACGACGGCGTCGGAGATTTTCGCGTCGCCGCGCGGCGCTTGGAAAACGACGTCGTTTCGGAACGACGCGGCGATCGGAACGACGTTCGTTAAGAAACGGGCTCCCGACGGCGCGCTGGACGACTCGGCGTTCGCGTCGTCGGCGGGCGCGACGGCTTGCGCCCAAAAGTCGGCTTCGCGAGCGGAGAAAGTTCCGACGCCGTCGAAGTAAAAAGCGACGGCGCCTTGCGTCGAAAGTTTATATTGCTCCGGTTGATTCGGTTCCGGCGCGACGCGCAACCCGTTTTGCCAATCGGCTTGGATTCGGCGTTCGGCGCCGGTTCCGTCGTTTAGGTAAGCGTCGAGTTTGCCGGTTCCGCTCGCGAGAATCGTTTGCGGTTTGTTGTTTTCGTCGAGCTGAATTTGAACGGCGTTCGCGGAGAAGTCGACGCGGGCGTCGGTTTGAGCGCGGAGCCGAGCCGATTCGCCGCTTTCCTCGTTGGAGAAGAGTTTGAGGACGCGGCGACGAACGTCGTATTGGATTTCGTCGGACGAAATTTCGATTTGTTCGTCGTCGACGCGAACGAGCGTCGGCGCGTCTTGCGAACGTTGCGCGCGAACGATCGACGGAACGAGGCGAGCGAGGGTTCCGGTCGGCGCGGCGCGTCCGGCGACTTGGCGAATATCGGGCCGCGCCGCCGCCAACTTTTCCAATTCCGGGTCTTGGAAATAAAGATAAAGGGAGCCGCAAAGGAGCTGTTCCGCTTTCGCGCCGTCGCGGTAGGAGACGACTTCGACCGCGTTGTTGAAGCGAACGCACCAACCGCCGAACGTTTCCGGATTCGACGAAAAATAAACGCCTTTCTTGCAACGAACGTCGATGTACGACGCGGCGTCGAGCGATTGCGAAGTCGCCGCGTCGGAAACGGGCGTCGACGCGGCGAACGAGTCGTCGAGATAAAAGCGCGCGTAACCGTCGAGTTCGGTGAGTTCGATTTGTTCGATGGAGAAACCGCAACCGAGATTGCCTTCTTGGCGCAGCGCGTCGAGTTGAGCGCGCAACGCGTCGTCGGGATTGTCGGAGGCTTTGGACGCGGTCGCGGCGAGTTCGCGTTCGGCAAAGCTGAGCGGAACGCTCAAGTCGATCGTCAGGCCGCGTCCGGCGCCGTGATTGCGCCCAAATTTGAATGAAAATTCAAAATTGGTGCGAATTTGCTTTTCCGTAAAGACGAGGTCGCGCGTTTGGAAGCGGAGGTCGTCTTCGGGCGTCGGCGACTTCATATCGGAGCGCAAAACGACTTCGCCCTTCATTTCTCCGGAAACGAAAGAGGAAAAGTCGAATTTGATATTGTCGAGCGAACCGAAGTCGGCCAGCGGTTTGGTGAATTCAAGAATGACGCGGTCGGTCGACTCAAAAACAAGGGCTTGGCGGCAGCGTTCGGCGTCGGAGAGGTCGCTTCCGGTCGCGAGAAAGACGATCGTGCAGGCGGCGAGCGTTAATTGGGTGCGATCCGGCGAAAGGATCGGTTCGTTTTGGAAGAGGAAAATAACGGAACGATTCGACGGAACGACGGCGTTCGGCGATTGACGGCGCCAGTCGTTCGGGTCGGGAAAAAGTTGCGAAAGTTCCGGGAAAATACGGTCGAGCGCGTCGCCGGATTGTCCGACGTCGTCGCGCGGCGCGGTCGGTTTCGTCCGCGGAAGAGCGGGCGGCGAAATTTCAAAGAAGCGGGAATAAAAAAAAGCGGCGACGGCGACGATCGCGAGCGCGGCGAGCGGAAGGAAAAAGCGACGAGACGACGGCATAACGGCTCCTAAATAACGACGACGTTCGACGACAACGACCGGGCGCCGCGCGTCGACGCTCGCGGCGGACGATTATTTTAGCGTCGAGCGAAAAAAAAAACAAGAGGAAAATTGCGAAAAACGACGTTAACGTCAAGAAAACGAACGAAATAACATTAAGAAAAAAACGCGCGAAAAGGAAAATATTAAGGCGATTGAGAAAAAGGGAAAGGATTATTCGGCGACGTCGCGGCGGCGCAAGCGGTTCGTCAACACGGCGAAGCTCGCGGACAGTTTGACTTCTTCGTAAACGACGTCGCTCGGCAAGTCGAGCCGAACCGGCGCGTAATTCCAGACGGCGCGAACGCCTATTTCGACGAGTTTGTCGGCGACCTGTTGCGCGGCGCGGGCCGGGACGGTAACGACGCCCATTTCGACCGTTCGGCCCTCGTCGCGGCGGAGACGCTCGGCGGTCGCCGCGATTTGGTCGAGCGGGCGAACGACGCGACCGTTAATTTCTTGCCCGAAAAGCGCCGGATTCGCGTCGAACGCCGCGACGACGTCGAGCCCGTGTTCGACGAAACCTTCGTAATTCAGAATAGCGCGCCCGAGGTTCCCGACCCCGACTAAAAACGCCGTCGTTTTGACGTCCCAACCGAGGAAACTTTCGATCGCCTCGATCAGTTCGTCGACGCGGTAACCGACTTTCGGGCGTCCGGAGACGCCGGTGATCGCGAGGTCTTTGCGAACTTGGACGCTGCGCTGCCCGAATTCCTCGGCGATGCGCGTGCAAGAAACGACGTCGTCGCCGCGGTCGAGCGCTTCTTTTAAGAAACGTAGGTAAACCGGGAGGCGCTGAACGCTGGGCGTCGGAAGGTTGCGAACGCGGGAAGACGCTTTCATAGGCGGGCGAAAGGGGGAAAGGGCGGAAGCCGCGAAACGTTTGGAACGGCGAGCCGCCGTCGACCGTTTCTTTATGTTTTAACGAATTATAATCGGTTTCGGAACGTTTACAACGGGGGGGAGCGGAGAACGCGGCTTGAAAGGAACGGTTTATTGGAGGAAAAGCGTTTTTTTTGATCGGCGACGCTTCAAAACGGCGGAATTTTTCAAAATTTTGAAGAAAAAGAGCGCGGCGAAGGGAAAAGGGCCTTGCGCTCGCCGCTTTTTGGGGTAAAATGAAAACGTAAGTTGGTCGAGGAACTGAACGCGCCTCCGCTTTTCCAACTTGCGCGGCCATAGTGTAGCGGTAACACGACAGCTTCCCAAGCTGTAATTGTGGGTTCGACTCCCATTGGCCGCTTTTTTTATTTCTTGACGCTTTCGAGCGAGAACGAGCGACGTTTAACGTCGCTTTTTTGCTTTCTTGACGCCGCTTGAACGAAAAAGTCGCCGCGTTTCGAGGAGACGCGGCGACGATAAGTCGCGAAAAAACGCCGATTAGCGAATCGAAACGACCAAGTCGCCGAGCTTGGCGCCGACTTCCTCCGCGATGAATTGGCATTTCGCTTTGAAAAGAAACGCGATTTTCTTCGGGTGAAGCGGGCCCGGGTCGCTTTCGAGCGTTTCCCAATTGGCGAGCCCTTTCGCGATCACCAAGTCGGCGCCGACGAACGCGTCGTTAAATTCTTGCGAGGTAATGTCGAAGAGAACGCCGAGTCCGTCGGAGCCGTTGTCGATCGTCGGAACGAGCGCGGAGAGGCCGATTTCGTCCGCGTCTTCTTTGAGGGCGTCGTTAAGAATTGGAGCGCCGCGGAGCGCGACGGTTACCTTCTTTTCCCAACCTTCCGAAATTAACGTCTCGATGAAAAGCCGGTCGAAAACGACTTCGCCGGCGTTGTCGGTCAGATAAAGAATCGAGTCGGCGGCGCGAATCGTCTCTTCAAGTTCGGCGACGGAGCCGACGAGCGTTTGGTCGAGCCCGGCTTGGATCGCGGCTTCAATCGTCGCGTCGTCGAGTTCGCCGAAGAAAATGTCGATCGAATTGCCGGCGATCGCGAGTCGAACGAGCGTTTCGAACGGCGTCGGCGACTCCG
The DNA here is from genome assembly GCA_017937485.1 of Thermoguttaceae bacterium. GTDB lineage: Bacteria > Planctomycetota > Planctomycetia > Pirellulales > Thermoguttaceae > RUG369. The sequence continues at coordinate 21,251 of JAGBDN010000010.1, read as the reverse complement.
CGACCCAACGACGGAGGCGCGGAAGTTGGGCGAGCGAGAGACGGTTGAAATGTCTTTTCTCGGCGTAATACGGGTCGGCGACGCCGGTGATTTCGCGCATCGAACGGTGAACCAACGTCGCGAGATGCGGCGCGGGCGCGTTCAAGCCTTTTTCGAGAAAAATTTTGAACGCGGATTCGAGAACTTGACGCTGAAGGTCGACGTCGGTCGTCGCGAGACGAGCCGCGTCCAGCGATTGGCGCGTCAAACAAAGGACGCAGTCGAGAGGCGAGCGCATATTAACGCCTTTCTAAAAGAGGGAACGGGAAAACGTCGCGGGAAAACGAAAAAAACGACGGAACGAAACGCCGTTTTCGTCCGCCGATAAAAAAACGACGATTCGGTTAAGAATCGTCGCTTTTGCGTTAAACGTTCGACGCGAAACTAACGGCGAAGTCGGTTCCGCGTCGGAACGGCGAGTTCAACGGCCTAGCGCAGGCAGGAGAACAACGGTTTGACGCACGGTTCGCAGGTCGGCGCGCACGGTTGGCACGGGTCGCACGGAGCGCAGGTCGCGGCCGGAACGCACGGTTTGCAAACGTTGATTTGAACCGGAACTTGGTAGGTGCAAACGCGCGGAACGCAACGGGTAACCGTGTACGGGACTTTCGTCGCGACGAGCTTGCAGCAGGTAACTTCGCGTTGGAATTGAACCGGTTTCATGACCGTCGTTTTGACGCAACGGGTGCGAACTTCCGGAACCATCTTGCAAACTTTGTAGTTCACGGTGCGGTAAACCGTTTCCGGAACGACTTTGCAAACTTTGTAGTTGACGGTGCGGACGCGTTGTTCCGGAACCATCTTGCAGACGGTGTAGTTGCAAACTTTCGTTTCCGGAACCATCTTGCAGGTTTTGTAGCAAACGGTGCGGTAGCAGGTTTGCGGGACCATCTTGCAGACGGTGTAATTGCAAACGCGGGTTTCCGGAACCATCTTGCAAACTTTATAGTTGACCGTGCGGACGCATTGTTGCGGAACCATCTTGCAGACGGTGTAGTTGCAAACTTTCGTTTCCGAGACCATCTTGCAGACTTTATAGCAAACGGTGCGGTAGCAGGTTTGCGGAACCATCTTGCAGACGGTGTAATTGCAAACGCGGGTTTCCGGAACCATCTTGCAAACTTTGTAGTTCACGGTGCGGACGCATTGTTGCGGAACCATCTTGCAAACAGTGTAGTTGCAAACTTTCGTTTCCGGAACCATCTTGCAGGTTTTGTAGCAAACGGTGCGATAGCAGGTTTGCGGAACCATCTTGCAAACGGTGTAATTGCAAACGCGGGTTTCCGGAACCATTTTGCAAACTTTATAGGAAACGGTGCGCGTGCAGGTTTGCGGAACCATACGCGTGCATTGGACTTCCTTCATCACGGTTTGCGGAACCCAAACTTTGCGTTCGCAGGTCGTCGGCGGGCATTGAACCTTGCAGACTTTGTATTTGATCGGACGGCACGGATCGCACGGATCGCAGGTCGCGACGCGGCGAAGGATCGTTTTGCCCGGAACCGTAACGCATTCGGTCTTCCAGCAGCCGCTTTGAACCGGAACTTGTTTCGTATAGGTTTGCGGAACGCAGACCGTGTACGGAACTTGTTTTTGGCATTCGACCCAAGTCGGACGGCAAACGGTGTACTGACGTTGACGTTGTTCGTAAACCGGCTTGCAAACGGTGTACGGAACTTGCTTTTGGCAGGTTTCCCAAACCGGCTTGCAGACGGTGTACTGACGTTGACGTTGTTCGTAAACCGGCTTGCAAACGGTGTACGGAACTTGCTTTTGACAAGTTTGCCAAACCGGCTTGCAAACGGTGTATTGGCGTTGGCGTTGTTCGTAAACCGGCTTGCAGACGGTGTACGGAACTTGCTTTTGGCAGGTTTCCCAAACCGGCTTGCAGACGGTGTATTGGCGTTGGCGTTGTTCGTAAACCGGTTTGCAGACCGTGTACGGAACTTGCTTTTGACAAGTTTGCCAAACCGGCTTGCAAACGGTGTATTGGCGTTGGCGTTGTTCGTAAACCGGCTTGCAAACGGTGTACGGAACTTGCTTTTGACGCGTTTCCCAAACCGGCTTGCAAACGGTGTATTGGCGTTGGCGTTGTTCGTAAACCGGCTTGCAGACGGTGTACGGAACTTGCTTTTGGCAGTTTTGCCAAACCGTGCGATTCACCGTGCGGGCGACCGTCTTTTGACGATTTTCCCAAACCGGGCGGCAAACGGTGTATTGAACTTCGCGAACGCGAGTTTCCGGAACGTACTTCGTGCAAAGAACGCGGCGCGTAACCGGAACTTTTTGGAAGGACGTCCGATAGCAAACGACTTGCTCTTGCTCGTACACGACTTTACGGCAGGTTTTCATCACCGTGCAACTTTGCGTCGTGAATTCGCAAGCGCGCGGTCGGCACCAACGATAAGACGCCGCGCCGCACCAGGCGCCCTGCGCCTGTTCAAGCGGCGCAGCCAGCAGAGCCGCCGCGAACAATAGCGCCGCCCCAACAACTCTTTTCATTTTAACCTCCATCGATTTCTAACGGACGAACCGTCTCCATGCGTATAAAACGCGTTATCTCCAATTCAATTTTCGACGCCGCGCGCCGTCGAGGCGGAAATTTGTTCGAAACTTTGCCGCTTTTCGCTAAATTTCGCGGTTTGTCTATTTTGCGCGCTTTGACAATATAACCTTCGACGGCGACCGCGCCGAACCGCCGACTTTTTTTCATCGACCGAAGGCGAATTGCGTCGAAAGCGTTTCGCTCGAACGGAGGATTGTCGCGTCGCGTTCGAGAAAAACCGACAAATTTGCGTCGTGATTTTCAATTTAACGGTTATCGAGGTTCGTCGCCGAATCCGGCGGCGTTCCGCTTTGCGCCTATCGACGCGAAAGTAGAACCCCCTTGTCGATTATTATCGGCCCGAAAGCTTGCCTAGCTTCACTCATTTTAGCGTTATCTTACGATTACGACGAAAATTTTCTAGGCGAAAATCGCTTAAGCGTCGCGGCGTTGAAGAAAACATTTCGCGTCGCGACCAAAACTTATTATAACAAATTCTCGGCGATTCGATACGATGTTAAAATAAGAAAGATGAAAAATATAGAGAATTTAATAAAATTGATTTGGTATATCGGGCTTGTTCGTTAGAATCGTTACAATCGGTCTTTCTCCGTTCGCGCCGACGCGGCGGGGCGGCGCGACGAGAAAAATTTTTACGCGTTCGTCTTGCGGTTTGACGGCGTTTCGATTATACTGTCGGCGTCGAGTTTTCGAAGCGCGGCGCGTTTCGAGCGGCTCGCGTCGAGCGTTTGGCGCCCGACGAAACGGATTTTGACGGCGACAAAGCGGATCGAAAGGAGCGAGAAATGCGAACGATCGCGGTGATGAATCAAAAGGGCGGCGTCGGAAAAACGACGACGGCGGTGAACGTGAGCGCGGCTTTGGCCGCTTCCGGCGCGAAGGTCGCGTTGATCGACCTCGACCCGCAGGCGCACGCGTCGTTGCATTTCGGCGTTACGTTCGAGGCCGAGTTCCCGTCGGTGTACGACGTGTTGGTTAACGACGAGTCGCTCGCCGCGGTTCGCCGACAAGTCGCGGACAACCTTTGGCTGGTTCCGGCGCACCTCGACTTGGCCGCCGCCGACTTCGAGCTGTCGAGCGTTTTTGGTCGCGAAATGATTTTGCGGGACAAAATCGCCGCCGACGATATGGAATTCGACTATATTATCGTCGACTGCCCGCCGTCGTTGGGCGTGTTGACGTTGAACGCGCTCTCCGCCGTCGAGGAGGTCTTCATTCCGTTGCAACCGCACTTCCTCGCGTTGCACGGGTTGAGCAAACTCTTGCAAACGGTCGAGTTGGTTTCGAAGCGCTTGAACCCGAAACTGCGCGTTTCCGGCGTCGTGTTGTGTATGTTTGAGGGACGCACCGCGTTGGCGAAGGAAGTCGCCGGCGACGTTCGCGCGTTTTTCGAAAATCGCGGGTCCGGTTCCACGTGGAGCGACGCGATCGTCTTTGAAACGCACATCCGCCGCAACGTCCGCTTGGCCGAGGCCCCGAGTTTCGGCCAGTCGATTTTCGAGTACGACCCGCGTTCGAACGGCGCCGAGGACTACGGCGCGCTGGTGAAAGAAATCGTCGCGATGCGTTCGACCGGCGACGTTTGACGACGATTCGCCGTTTCGCTTATTAATATTAATGACAAAATGAAAGCGTTTGCGCGCTTTCTTGAAAAATATCGCAAAAAAAGGAGTCGTAAATGTCGTTTGTGCAAACGTCGAATCCGTCCCCGGAAATGCTGGAATTCTTCGACAACCCGTACCCGAACCGCGACTATAAAATCACGCACGTCGCGCCGGAATTCACGTCGCTCTGCCCGAAAACCGGCCAACCGGACTACGGCACGCTGACGTTCGAGATTATCCCGGACAAAATTTGCGTCGAGCTGAAAAGTTTGAAGTTGTATCTGCAAGCGTTCCGTCAAGAGGGTATCTTCTACGAACGCGTTACAAACCGCATTCTCGACGACTTGGCCGGGGCGATGAAGCCGCGCTATATGAAACTGACCGCCGAGTTCACGCCGCGCGGCGGGTTGCATTCGATCGTCGAAGTCGAGTACGTCTCGCCCGATTGGAAAAAATAAGCGGAAACGTCGGTCGATAATCGACGACGAAAAACGCAAGGATTAGCCCTTTCGAACTCTTGAACGAGGAATTTTCTTGTTTTTTTGAGCGAGAGGGCTTTTTTTCGTCGACGCGCCTTGCGGGCTCCTTGCGAGTTTTGGCGTCGCGGGTATAATAAGTAAGATTTACTCGGCGTTCCGGGCCTTGCGGCGCGTCGACTAGGAAAAATACGCAAAAAAGGCTGCTTTGAGGAGTTGGGAAAAATGGCGATCGCTCTCTCTAAAATCGTTCAAGGGATGGAACCGTCCGCGACGCTCGCGATGTCCGCGAAGGCGAAAGAGTTGAAAGCGAAGGGCGAAACGGTCGTCGACTTGAGCGTCGGCGAACCGGACTTCAACACGCCGAAACACATTTGCGAAGCCGCGGTCGCCGCGATGAACGCCGGGCACACGCGCTACACCGTCGCCAGCGGTATCCCGGCGCTGAAAGAAGCGATTTGCGCCGACTACTTCGCGCGGTTCGGGCTCGAATACAAACCGTCGCAAATCGTCGTTTCGAACGGCGCGAAACACTCGCTCCACAACGCCTTTTTCTGCACGTTGAACCCGGGCGACGAAGCGATTTTGCCGGCGCCGTATTGGGTTAGTTACGCCGAACTGATCAAGTTGTCCGGCGCCGTTCCGGTGATCGTGCCGACTCGCGAAGAAGACGACTTCAAACTGACGCCGGAAGCGTTGCGCGCCGCGATTACGCCGAAAACGCGGATGTTGCTCCTCTGCAGTCCGTCGAACCCGACCGGCTCGTGCTACACGCGCGCCGAGTTGGAAGCGTTGGCCGATATTGCGATCGAAAACGATCTTTTCGTCGTTTCGGACGAAATTTACGAACGCTTGGTGTACGACGGCGCGCCGTTCGCCAGTTTCCCGACGCTGCGCGAAGGCTTGGCCGACCGCACGATCGTGATCAACGGCGTCAGCAAGACTTACGCGATGACCGGTTGGCGCGTCGGGTGGACGTTCGCGCCGGAAAACGTCGCGAAGAAGATGGCGAGCCTGCAAAGCCAAGAAACGTCGAACCCGTGCAGCGTCAGCCAATACGCCGCGTTGGCCGCCGTTACCGGCGATCAAAGTTGCGTCGACGCGATGCGCGTCGAGTTCGAAAAACGCCGCGATTACGTCGCCGGTCGCATCGCCGAGATTCCGGGAATGACCTGCGGCAAAATGGGCGGCGCTTTTTACGCGTTCTTTAACATTCAAAAGTTTTTGGGGCGCGAATACAACGGCGTCAAGGTCGAGACGAGCCAAGACTGGTGCATGGCGCTTCTCGAACAAAAGAAGGTCGCGACGGTGATGGGAAGCGCGTTCGGCGCCGAGGGGTACGCTCGCGCTTCGTTCGCCGCGAGTATGGAGAACCTGAAAGAGGCGTTCGACCGCATCGCCGATTTCGTTTCCTGAAACGAAACGAACGCCAGGGCTTGAAGTAGAAAACGCTCGACCGTTTTAACGCGGTCGGGCGTTTTTTTACGTCGCGACGTCGCGAATCGGAGCGGCAAGCGCCGCGACCGTCGGGGCGTCCGCCGCCAATGAAGCGACGTCGGGGCGCCGTCGCCAAGGAATTGTCGGGCGTTTCGAACGCCGTCGCGGCTAAGACGGCGAACGGAAAAACAAGCGGCGAAAATTTTTCGCGTTTTTCTCGGAATTTTTTCTTTTTTTTAGCGAATTTACCCGGAGCGGCGGCGTTTCGCGTCGTCCTTTATATTAGAGGCGGGGCCGGACGCGGCGCCGCGGAGGAGGCGTTTGAAATGAACGAACGAAAACGAACGAATGAAACGCCCGAAGACGCGTTGCGCGACCGTTGGGAAACGGTCGTTCGACGGAGCGCGGCGGCGACCGTTCGACGCGCCGAGCGGCAAGCGGCGGTCGAGCGTTTTTGCGGCGTCGCGAACCGTTGCGCGCTGGCGGTCGGGCTCCTGTTGGTCGTCGAATTTCCGTTCGCTTGCGCGGCGTTGGAGTCGATGCGCGAGTCGACGGCGGCGTATTGCGAAACGTTGGCGGCCGCCGAGTTCGACGCGGAGTCGTCGGCTCCCGGTTCGACGTTTCTTTGAGGAAATAGAGAAAATAGAAAAACGAGGGTAAAATGGTGAAGAGCGTTTTAGCGACGTTGGGGATTTTAGCGGTCGTCGTCGGGATCGCGGTTTGGCAGTTCGGGTTTTTGTCGGAGCAAGCGGCGCAAATGTCGAAGAAGGTCGACCGAGCGACCGCCGCGGCGCGGGCGAATAAGGCGATCGCCGAAACGAAGGCGAAAATCGGTCGGTTGGACGAGCAAGCGCGCGACTATCGGGTCGACGCTCGAACGCTCGAACTCGCTTGGGAGCGCGAACAAGAGGCGGTCGCGAAGTTGGAAGCGGCGATGAAAGCGTTGGCGACCGCCGCGAAGGAAGCGGGCCTGCCGAGCCCGAGCGAACGAGACGCGTTGACCGACCAACAAAAGAAAATCGGGTTAACGTTCGGCGGTAAAACGGTTTCCGCCGCCGAGGTGTATTCGACGCTCGACCGTTGGAACGCGGATTTGAAACAAAAACAGTCGATCGCGGAACAAAAGAAAACGACCTTCGAACGATTGCGCGGCGTCGCCGAACAAATGACGAAGAAAAAGAGCGAAATGGAGCTGACCGTCGCGAAGTTGGAAGGGCGCCTGAAAGAACTGGAAACCGCGAAGGATTTGGCGGCGGTCAACGCCGAACTTGCGTCGATGGAGGCGAACGTCGAAGGCGTCGACGTCGGCGAACTCGGCGCCGCGCTCGACGTGTTGCAAGAAGAAATCGACGAGCTGAACGCGCAAACGAACGTTTATCAAGACGAAACGAACGAACGGTCGGCGGCGCTCCAACCGACCGACGTTCTCGAACCGGTTTCCGACGAAGCCGAACTCGACGCGCTTTGGAAGTAAGACGTTGAGCGAGCGGGAAACAACGAACGTCGACGCGGCGAACGGCGAAAATCCGATTTGCGCCGCGTTGACGCGAACCGTCGAGGCGAAGCGAACCGGCGACGCCGACGCGCTAAACGGCGCGTTGGCCGAACTTGGGCGCGTCGCCGAGACGCTTTTTCGGGCGCGCGTCGCTCGAACGCTCGGCGAATTTTCGGACGGCGGCGGGTATTTGACGCTCGTCGAGGACGCGTCGGACGCGTTGAGCGAGCTCCTTTGGGTCGTTTATCGAAAGGCGGAAACGTTTCGCGGAACGACCGACGCGGAGGCGGCGAGCTGGCTCCGAACGATTCTCGACCGGCGGCTTCTCGACAAGCGGCGAACGTTCGTTCGTCGGGCGGCGAAGTGGCGCGACGCGTTGCGGGCGGTACCGAAGCGGTTGCGCGGCTTGCTCGAAACGGAAACGCGGGACGACTAAACAACGAAAAATAACGAGATAAAAACGACGAAACGACGATGAACGACGAATATTCGAACGCGGAAAACGGCGGACAAGACGCGAAAAAAAGGAAACGGCGGATAATTGGGGCGCTTGTCGGAGCGGTCGCGCTTTTGGGCGTCGCGTTCGTCGTTTGGCGCGTCGCAAGCGTTGCGAACGTCGCGCCGTCGCCGGCGAACGAGACGCGGGCGCGGTTGACGGCGCTGGAGGACTCGCTGGCGGCGGCGCGAACCGAACGGGCTCGAATCGACGCGTTGGCGACGAAGCGGGAAAGCGAAGCGCGCCGCTTGCGGAGCGAGTTTCGCCGCGTCTTTTTCCGATTCGACGCCGACGAGCGCGCCGCGTTGGTCGCCGAAATGAAGAGCGGCGCGACGTCGCCGAAGTCGAGCGAGCGTCCGGAGGCGGCGACGGCGTTCGCGAAACAGCGCGAATGGCTCGAAGTCGAGCGCGAACGGGCGGCGTTGCGAAAGTTGAGCGAGCGTTTCGACGCCGAGATCGCGCGGGCCGAAAGCGAACGGGCCCGTTGGGCGCGGCGCTTGGAGAGCGAGGAAACGCTTGGCGCCGCCGTCGAGGAGTTGAACGCGGAGGGCGGCTCCGTCGAAGCGGTCGCGGTCGCCGACCGATTGCGAGCGCTGACCGAAGACGCCGCGTCCGACGCCGACCGACCGCTCGAATCGATTTCGCCGGAAGAGATTTTGGCGTTCGAGGAAGCGCAAGAAACCGCGTTTGAAGCGCTTGTCGGGGGCGCCGAAACCGGCGAAAAATCGGAAAATAGCGAAGCGGGCGAAGAAAACGCGGTCGCCGAAAACGGGGAAAAAGGGAAAAACGGCGAAAAAGAACGAAGCGGAGAAAAGAAAGCGACGCGGGAAACGGCGGGGATTCCGGCGTTGCCGACGTTCGACCCGGAAGCGGTTCCGGACGACGCGCCGGTCGCGAAACGCCTTTTCGAGTCGCAAGGGAAAAAAATCGTCGACGCGGCGAACCGAGAAATTCAAATCGCGCTCGACGCCGGAGCGACCGACGTCGCGTTCGCGGCGACGAACGACGCGGCGGCGGAGTTGGTCGAGTTGGCCGAAACGCTCGGAAAAGACCGCGTCAAAGAGTTTAAGAAGTTTCAAGAAAAGGCGCGGAAAGCGAGTTGGCGACCGACGCTCGACGCGTTGCGGGAGTCGACGAAAGGGCTCGCCGAGTCGAACGCCGGTTGGCCGGAGACGTTCGCGCTCTTGGAAGAGACCGCCGCGCTTGCCCCGCTTGCCCAAATTGCCGAAGAAGACGAGGCGTTCGAACGCAACTTGAACGATTTGCAAGATTTGGCGCGCTATTACGAGTCGACCGACAAGGACGCGGGCGGCGCGATTCGGCGGCGTTTGGACGCGCTTCTCGGGAAGACGGAGGAAAAAGCGAGCGCCGCGGAAAAGAAAGCGTTCGACGCGTTCGAAAAAATATTTGACGACCCGAACGCAAAGCCGACGGTCGAATTCCGGCTCGGGCCGATTTTCGGGCTGTTGGGCGCGCTGACGTTGGGAACGCCGCTCGGCGTCGGACTTTTGCTCTTTTTCCTGTTGACGCGCAACGGACGGCGCGGCGGCAAACGTTGGAATCGCGGCGATTACGAGCGACGCTTTCCGGTCGGCGACGGCGGCGGGCGTTTTCCGTTTCCGACGCCGGAGTCGCGACCGATTCCGAACGGCGGCGGTTTGAGCGGGAAAGATTGGCAAATGATCGGGCTCGTTTTCGTCGTCGGGCTGATAACGGCGGGGCCGCTCGTCGCGGCGTCGGCGGCGTTTATCGCGGCGCTCGTTTGCGCGAGACGCTTTGGAACGGCGTTGGGCGCGCTCGGGATTTTCGCGTTTTTGGCGTTCGCGTTGGTTTTTATCGCGTTGGCGACGGCGTTGGCGATCGTCGTTTCGATTTTTGCGTTTTAACGCGAAAGAAAGGCCGCGGCGTTTTAGCGCGTCCGTTAAGATGGGAAAAACGCGTCGATTCGGCGGAAAAACCGACGGTCGGCGCGTTTTTTTTACCGTTCGACGCCCCGGCGGCGGCTTGACGACGCCGTTTTAATCGTTACAATTGGTTAAGATAGGCGGGCCGCGCCGGTCGCGCCGAGTCGAAAAAGCGACGCTTAACGAAGGCGATTTCGCCGAGAAGCGAATTTAGATAAAACGGAGAAAATGGAACGATGAAAATTGGCGTTTTGTGCAGCGGCGGCGACGCGCCGGGGATGAATCCGTGTTTGCGCGCCATCGTGCGGGCCGGCGACCAGTACGGCGATAAAATCGTCGGGATTCGTCACGGCTACCAAGGGATTTTGAACGGCGAATTTTGGGGCGGAACCGACCGCGCCGTCGACGTTCGCGAAGTTTCCGGCTGGACGAGCAAAGGGGGCGCCAGTTTCAATAGCAGTCGTTGCGACGAAATGCGAACCGAAGAAGGAATCCGACAAGTTGTCGAGAACCTGCGGCGCTACCGTTTCGGCGCTCTCGTCGCCATCGGCGGGAACGGCACCCTGACCGGCGCGCTCGAAATCGCCAAGCGTTGGGAAGAGGGGCAAGTGATCGGGATTCCGGGCACTATCGACAACGACCTCCTCGGAACCGATTACACGATCGGCTTCGCGACCGCCGTCAAAACCGGCGTCGACGCGGTCGACAAGTTGCGCGACACCGCCGGGAGCCACGATATGATGTTTCTCGTCGAGGTGATGGGGCGCGACTGCGGCGATTTGGCGACCGCGATCGCCATCGCCGGCGGCTGCGAGTTGGCGACGATTCCGGAAACGCATACGTCGATTGAAACGATCGTCGAGAAATTGAAGCGTTTCAAAGCGTTAGGGAAAAAGTCGACGATTATGATCGTCGCCGAAGGGGACGAGTACGGCGGCGCTTACAAGACGATGGAAGCGTTGAAAAAAGCGGGCGCGCCTTACGAAATGCGGGCGGTCGTCCTCGGACACGTGATGCGCGGCGGTTCGCCGGTTCCGCTCGACCGTATTTTGGCGACGCGGCTCGGGCGCTTCGCCGTCGACGCGCTGCACTTGGGCGAAAGTGGCAAGATGGTCGGCGAAATCGCCGGAAAGTTGACGTTGACGCCGCTCGAAGAGGCCGTTGCCGCGCATAAGGAGGTCGCTCGCGAGTTGATCGAACTGCTCGAACGCGTTTCCGTTTGACGCCTCTTCGAAAGAACGCGGGGCGGCGGGCGCGTAAGGAGGTCGCTCGCGAGTTGAGCGAACCGCTCGAACGCGTTTCCGTTTGACGTTTTTTAAAAACGACGTCGAAGTTAGAACCGACGGCGCCGAACGAGTTTCGGCGTCGAAACGGCGTTAAAAAAGCCCGACGTTTGGCGCGTCGGGCTTTTGGCGTTTTTTAACGAGGCGGGTTATTCTTCCGTTTCCTCTTCGTCGACGGCGAACTCGTCGTTTTTGAGCGCGGCGTCGGCGGTTTCGGCGTCCGAGTCGAACTCTTGCGAGTCGGACGACGCGGCGTCGGAGTCGGTCTCTTCGCCGTTGGCGGCGTCGAATTCGTCGAAGTCGAAATCGTCGTTGGAAGCCGCTTTTTCTTCGTCGTTTCCGAACCAAGTAGCCGGGTTCATTCGCGACCAAATCGACCTATTTTCTTCCTTGGCGGCGCGTTCGGCGGCTTCGCGAGCTTCTTCGCGGCGGGCGATTTCCTCGACGTCGCGAATCCGTTTGAAACGAGTGTTTTTGGCGCCCGGGAGCGAATCGATTCCGAACGCGCAGGCGGTCGCGGTTCCGTCGGGGCCGATCGACTTCAAATAGCCGCCGCTCTTCGCTTGCGTTAGGAACGAAACGACGTCGGAGTAGGAGCCGCCGATTTCGACGATGGCGCGGATCGTTTCGTCGACTTTAAAGCCGACGCGACGTTGTTCGTTGACGCCGTCGGTCGTTTCGTATTTCTTGACGACGATTTCGTCGCCGTCGGTTCGAATCGTCAAGCGCGAATTGGCTTCGATGTAAATCTCGCCTTGCAGGAAGATTTGGTCGGCGTTGAAAAGGACGATTTCCGGACGGGAACTCATCGCGACGTGCGCGAACGGCGTTCCTCCGCAGTTGAGGGAGTGGTAAGCGAATTGGTTCGCCAAATTTTCGCCCTGAATCATATAGTCGGACGGGTTGCGCGTCCAAAGCGCTCGGAACGCTCCGTACCGGGTTTCGTTTTCCGGCGCGGAGAGGAGTTTGCGCAACTCCGCGTCGACGTCGAACGACGTTTTCATACAGACGCCGAGGGTCGCGAGAGCGGCCGGGCGACGTTCGGCGTCGTTGGCGGCGAACTCGGCCAAGACGCGCGCCGTTTGTTGGCGGTCGGCGCGAATGTTAAAATAGGCGGAGGTGATCGCCGAGTTAAAGCGAACCGTCGCGTCGGGGCTGGTCATCCCTTTGCGAATCGCGTCGACGACTTTTTCATTGCTCGGGCCGATCGCTTCGAGGCGAATCGACGCGAATTCCGACGTTTCCGGATTCAAAAGTTGAACGGCGAGGCGGTCGACGCGTTCGTTCAGTTCGTCGGCGGTTTCGAAGAAGGAAATCGCGCAAACGACGTTGACGTAACGGACGATATTGTCGCGGTATTCTTCCGGAACTTCGAGGTTGATTCGCGTCGCGCCGGATTTAGCCTCCGCGACTTTCTTCTTCCCGGCGTAACCGGTTTTCGTGTAACTAAAACGTTTGTTGATAACGTCTTCGACTTGCTTGGCAATGCCCGGCGAACGTTCGTTTTCTTTCAGTTCGAGCCAAATCGGCCGCGACCGCGAAACGACCGCGCCGCCGACGATCTTGCCCTGTTTGTAAGCGACCGGGCTCTTGTTCGCGACCAAATCCGGGTCGAGCGTAACGTAACCGTCGACGACGCCGAGTTTATAGCCGCGACGAATGACGTCCGCCGCCATATATTGATAAAGTTCGGCGCCGCGAACGTACCCGCCTTGAACGCTCGACGCTTCGGAACCCGGTTGAAGTTTGAGCGTAACGTCGAGGCGATCGCCGACGCGGGCGCCCGGCGGAACGATCGTTTCGAGAAGAACGATCGCGGTGTCGAGCGACGCGATTTGGCTTTTCGCGGTGCGTTTTTGGTCGACGTCGCGTTGCAAGTCTTGCAAAACGAGTTGTTGATACGTCGACGGCGGCTCGTCCGCGCCGGTTCCGGCGAGACCGCGAACAAGCGTCGCGCCTTCGATTTTCGCGGCGTGCATATTTTCCGGACGCGCCAAGTCGAGGACGAGTCGACCGCGGTTGTTCATAATGCGTTGTTGTTCCGCTCTAAACGGGTCTTCCGGGACTTTTCGCGAGCAACCGGGCGCGGCAAGCGTCGCTAAAATCAGCGCTGTCGTTAAAAAACGTTTCATTTTGAAGTCTTCCAAGCGTCGCGTCGGTTGAACGCGTCGCGACAAGAACGAAATATCGACGGCGAACGAAAACGGCGTCGAAAAGTAGGCGGTTTAACTTCCGTTCGCCCGACGAAACGAGCGACGAAAAGATGAAATCGCCGAACGATAACCAATTTTCGACGTTGCGTCAAGAGCGTTTTTCGACGCGGCGGCGATAAGTTAACGTCGACAAGCCAAAAGGGAGAAAGCGCGTCGACGCCGAGAAATTTTCGCGAGAAAAGCGGTTAAATGAAACGACGCAAGAAATAAAAAAGCGCGAGCGACCGCGTTGGCGACGCGACGCCTTTAACGTCGAAGAAAAAAGTTCAAACCGTCGAACGTCCTCCGCCGAACTCCCGACGGAGGCGATTCAAGAACGGTCGACCAAAAGAGGCGACGATACGATTAACGTTCGCGGTAAATGATGCGACCGCGATCCATATCGTACGGGCTGATTTCGACGGCGACGCGGTCGCCCGGGACGACGCGAATGCGGAATTTACGCATCTTGCCGGCCAAACGGCAAAGAACGTAATGTTCCATATCGTCGATTTTAACGCGAAACGCGCCGCGCACTTCTTCGGTAACGACGCCGCGCAGTTCGATCGCTTCTTCTTTAGTCTTTTGTTCTCGATTTTCGCTCATACAATTTCCTTTAAACAGTTGTCTTAGCCGTCGCGACCGAGGCGAAGCTCGTTTCGGTCGCTTGCGCCGTCGCCGAAGCCGAAGCGAAGGAAGACGACGCGTGTTTTAGCGAAGGTTGCGACGCTCGCCGCGCCGCGTCGACGCGGTTTTAAGCCGCGCGTCGAAGAGAAGTCGAGAAGCGGGGAGCGCGCGCCCGCGACTCCGCGACGCAATCAATTTTATCAGTTTTTCCGGTTTCGACAAGGGGCGCGAACAATTTACTTTACGCTTGCGCTCGCTTTTTTTACGTTTGACGCGGCGAAGGAAACGGTTGACGGGGTTGGTTAAAATATAGGAAGCGGGCAAAATGGGAAGAACGGCGCAAATAAGCGGGCGCGAGGCGTCGGCGAGACGGAAGAATCGCGCGCCGCCCCCTTTTGGAATCGCGGAAAAAGCGTATAATATAAGGAAAAAATGCGAACGTCGGTTTCGGCGCCTCTCTCGTCGCGCCGCCGTCGCCGAACGTCGCGCCGAGCGTCGGGTTAAACGACGAAAAAATAAAAACGAACGCGCCGCGAGAAAAGCGTCGCGTCAAAGGTCGAGGAATGGATCGAACGCCTTACCAAGAAAATATCGTCAAACGGTATTACGAGAACAAACCGGACATTATGCGGCAAAAGTTGAGCGAGTTGACGACCGAGCTGTATTTGGCCGAAACGCCGAAAAAACGCGCGCAACTTTGGAAACGCGTCGCGTTGGCGATGAAAAATCTGAATCTGCCGGAAGCGCAGATCGAAGCGTTGATCGCGAAAGACGATCCGACGGCGCTCGCGCACTTTGTCGAACGGCGGTTGCCGAAGTTTTGACGAACGTAAAAGACGGTAATAAAATAGGCGGAATAGATAAGTCGCGAAAAAAAGCGACGGCGACGGAGAAGGCGAAATGAACGGCGAAGCGAACGAACGTTTTGAAATCGACAAGCCGCGCATCGAACGAGCGGTGCGCGAAATTTTGTGCGCGATCGGCGAAGACCCGGATCGCGAAGGACTGATCGAGACGCCCCAGCGCGTCGCCCGGATGTACGCCGAGTTGTTCCAAGGTTTGCACCAAGACCCGGCGGAACATCTGCAAAAATTCTTCACCGAAGAATACGACTCGATGGTGATCGTGAAGGACGTCGATTTCCATTCGATGTGCGAACACCACTTGCTGCCGTTCGTCGGGAAGGCGCATATCGGTTATTTGCCGCAAGGGCGCGTCGTCGGTTTGAGCAAAATCGCGCGGGTCGTCGAGACGGTCGCGAAACGTCCGCAGCTCCAAGAGCGGATGACGGAGACGATCGCGAACCTCCTGATGGAAAAGCTGAACGCGCGCGGGGTCGGCGTCGTGATCGAGGCGACGCACTCGTGCATGACGCTTCGCGGAATCAAAAAGCCGGGCTCGCTTTGCGTTACGTCGGCGATGAAGGGCTCGTTCCGCGATTACGCCAAGACGCGCGCCGAATTTTTGAAGTTGGCGTTGCGACGTAAGTAACGTCGCCCACAAGCGCGCCGTCGAACGTCCCGACGGCGAACGGCGAAAAGAGAAAACGAAGAAAAGGGGAAAACTCGGCGAAGCGGACGAAACGAAGGAATCGAACGCTTTTGCGGGTTTGCGTAAAATAGGCAAGTAAATAAAACGGCCGTTCGGCGCCGTTGCGAAAATAAGGAACGAACTTCGATGAGCGAAACGACGCCGCGCGCCGCCGGACTCGATTTTCTTTACCGCCCGATTACGGTCGAGATGGAGGCGACGACCGCGCTTTTGAAGGAGCGTTTATTCGGGCTCGACCCGGCGTTTTCCGAGTATCTCGATCATTCGTTTCGGCTCGGCGGGAAGCGGTTGCGTCCGGCGTTGACGTTGCTTTGCGGGAAGGCGGCCGGAGCGGTCGACCGTCGGCATTACCTTTGCGCGGCGGCGCTCGAAATGATTCACACCGGGTCGCTCGTTCACGACGATATTCTCGACGGCGCGCGCTTCCGCCGACGGCTCGAGACGGTGAACGCTCGTTGGGATTCGCAGCGGGCGGTGTTAGTCGGCGACTTGCTGATCACTCGGGCGTTCGATTTAATTTGCGAATGCGAAGATTTGGCGTTGTTCCGCAAAACGGCGGAGTGTTGCCGCGCGACGGTCGAGGGCGAGCTGTTGCAAGTCGACTCGATCGGGAATTTCGCGCTGACGACGGCGGACTATCGCAAGATCGTCGGCGGCAAGACGGCGGCGCTTCTCGAGTGCGCGACGCATATGGGCGCGTATTTGGGCGGGGCGCGCGGCGAGTCGTTGGCGGCGTTCGAGCGGTTCGGGGCGGCGCTCGGAATCGCGTTCCAAATCGTCGACGATATTCTCGACTTGGTCGGCGACGAAGCGAAGACCGGCAAAACGCTCGGGACGGACTTGGTCAACAAAAAAGAGACGCTTCCGCTGATTCTTTACCTTCAAAACGCGTCGGAGGCGGAGCGGACGGCGACGTTAAGTCGTTTGGAAGCGGGCGTTTCGCTCGACGAACGAGCGGAGTTCGCGGCGATGCTGACGGCGTCCGGCGCGGTCGACGCGGCAAGAGCCGAGGCGGACGCGTTGGTCGACGAAGCGCTCTCCATCGTCGCGAACCTGCGCGAAACCGGCGAAAAAACGGCGCGTTCGGAAGAGTCGGCGCAAGCGTTCGACGCGCTGGAAGCGTTGGCGCGCTTCGTCGTGAAGCGGGATAAATGACGTTCGGCGCCTTGAAGCGGAATGCGCGGGAATGCGACCGCTAGAGACGTAATAATGAAATATTATATTTATCGCAATGGAAAACGCCAAGGTCCGCTTTCGCTTCATATTTTGAAGACGATGGCGCAAGGCGGAGAATTTGAATCGACCGCGACGCTCGAAACGGAAGACGGGCGGCAATTTCGCGCCGATGAAATCTTGCCTGCGACGATTTTCGACGAACCAAGCGAAGACGCTCCGTCAATGATTGACATTGGCGCCGTCGATCCTTTTGACGCTAATCCTTTTGATGTTTCGCACGGCGATACAGAAGAGACGTTTTTCGATCGTTTGTACGCCGAGCCCTCTAACCCTTGGAAATACGACGGTGAAACGTCCGGCGTCGTTTGGCCGTCGCAGCGCGGTTCCGCCGCGACTTCGAAATTATTTCACTTTTACGATAAGCGCGATTGTCGTTGGGGGCCGGTTTCCGCCGCCGATTTGAAGTTGTTGGCGTGCGAAAAAAGAATTGACGAAAATACGTTTATTGAAGCGAGCGACGGGACGTTGCGACGAGCGACCGCCGTTCGCGAACTTGCCGTTATTATTCGAGCCAACGCAAAGGAAAAAACGGAAAAGTTTGCCGGTTCGCAAATTTTCCTTGTTGTTTTACTGTGCGTTCTGGGGGCGATCCTCGCGATCGGAGTAATAGTTTGGGCGTTGACCCATCCGTTGCTTTTTGGACGTTTCTTAGTATACGGCGCATTCGGCGCTCTAGCTTTGGGCGTTGTTGGATATATTGGAAAAGCGGCGTATGAATATATTAGCGAGCACAGCGATACGTTTTCAAAAGCGTTGAAAATATTCTTCGCGGTTAGCGCGGTAATCGGAGCGTTTGTCGCGTTGTGGAAACTTTTGGGCGTTTGGTTGTTATTGGCGCTGTTTGGTTTGTTTGTATTACTTATTGCGGCGGGTAGTTGCAACTAAATCGGCGTAGAGCTTGTGGAAAACGACGGCGATGAAGTGGTTTTATTACAACGATAAATGGAGGCGCGTCGGGCCGTTTTCGGACGCCGAGTTGCTACAGCTGGCGCAAACGGGCGTTATTCTGCCGTCGACGACGGTCGAGAATGAGAGCGGACGGCAAGCGTTGGCGGAGCGCGTCGCGGGACTCTTTACGTCGCCCAAACCGGCGGTCAAAACGTCTTCGAGCGCGACGGCGAGTTCGAGTTCGGACGTCGAATCTCAACTTCAAAAGTTAACTAACGAATTGGCGACCGTCGACGTGAGCTTAACGAGGACGGCGAGACGATTAGCCGTTTTGGACGCCGCGGTCGGCGGGGAACGCGCCGGGTTGACGAAGCGCGTCGCCGACCTGGAAAAAAAGGGGGGCGTTTCCGGCGATTGGGCGATGCGTCTCGACGCGTTGGAAACGTTGGTCGTCGAAGCGCATTCCGGGTTGACGAAACGCGTCGAGGAGCTGGAAAAGCGGGGCGACGCGAGCGGCGAGACGATGTTACGAGCGTTAGCCGACCTCGAACAAAATCTTGTCAAAGCCAACGACGTTTTGACGGTGCGCGTCGCGGAACTGGAAAAGAAAAACGGTCCTTCCGACGGCTTAGCGAAGCGTCTCGACGCGTTGGAAACGTCGGTCGGCGGGGCGCGTTCCGGGTTGACGAAGCGCGTCGCGGAGCTTGAAAAAAAGGACGGCGCTTCCGGCGACTTGGCGAAGCGTTTGGACGCGTTGGAAACGTCGGTCGGCGGGGCGCGTTCCGGGTTGACGAAGCGAGTCGCGGAGCTTGAGAAAAAGGGCGGCGCGTCCGGCGATTTATCGAAGCGTTTGGAAGTTGTCGAACAACAGGAGCTGGCGGTCGGCGGTCTTGCGACTCGATTGGCGACGGTTGAAAA
Organism: Thermoguttaceae bacterium; assembly: GCA_017937485.1. Taxonomy (GTDB): domain Bacteria; phylum Planctomycetota; class Planctomycetia; order Pirellulales; family Thermoguttaceae; genus RUG369. Next base: position 2,539 of record JAGBDN010000010.1, on the reverse strand, counting down.
ATCGAGCGACGCCAAAGTCGGCGCCTTAATGAAACGCGTCGAAGAACTGCAAAATCGCTCCGACGCAAACGCCGATTGGACGAGACGGCTCGACGCTCTTGCGCGTCGGCTCGAGACGAAGGACGGCGAACTGGCGAAACGGGTCGACGGTCTTGAAAGTCAAAACGACGCAAACGGCGATACGACGCGGCGATTAGATCAAATGGAACGCCGGTTTGATTCGTGTAACGCAGATTTGGCGCGGCGTACGGGCGTTTTTGAAAAACGGGTCGACTCAATTTTAGACGGTTTGGCCCAACGTTTTCAAGCGGTGGAAGCGGCGCTCGAAACGAAAATAAAGGAGCGAGACCAAACGTCCGGAATCGCCGCCGTCGACGCGTTGGCTCGGTTGAATCAAACGCTTGAAACTTTTAACGTTCGGCTTGAGCGATTGACCGAACGAATCGACTCGCTTGAACGGCGGTTCGACGAAAACAACGCGCTCGACGAGCTGATTTTGGAGGACGCGCAGTTCGACGAGCGAGATATTGAATTCAACGAACCGGAACCGGAAAAAGAGGAAGAACGCGCCGGCGGTCGAGCCAACGCCGTCGACAAGGAAAGAAACGACGAAAAAGCGTCGGCGAAGGCGCGACCCCTTAACGCCGGTAAAGGAATTGACGGTAAAAGATTTAACGCCGGTACGTACTTGGTGGGGGACGATTTGGCGGCGGGAAGATACCGCGTCGAGATTTGGCAAAATTGGGCGTCGATCGAAGTGGAAATCGGCGAGAATTACCGATGTTGCGTCTTAGAGGCGAACGGGGATATTATCGACGGTTACGATTCCTTTGGCGTCGTCGAATTACCGGAGGGCGCGACCGTAACGCTGGACAATCCCGTCGATTTTACCTATCTTGGCGCGTTGAGTTGAGAAGCGCCGAGGTTGGCGGAATAACGTCGCAATATCAAAGGAAGGACGGACGGCGATGAATGGTTTTATTGGAGCGCCGCGAGCGAATTGGGACGATTTCGGCGATACTTTTTAGCGGCGACGGCGGTATAAGAATACAAACGCGATAGAATAAAAGAGTTAAAAGATTAGCGGCGAAAGTCGCGAAAGGAGAAAGCCAATGCAACAAGCGCCTGAATTTAAGACTCGACGAACGGAAATCGCCGGAGTTTCGGTCGCGCGCCTCGCTCGCGAGTTCGGCGGGACGCCCCTTTTCGTTTACGACGCGGCGTCGATTAAGCGTCGCGTCGTCGATTTGACGTCGCTCGGCGTTTTCGACGTCGTTCGTTACGCGCAAAAGGCTTGCTCGAATATCGCGATTTTGAAGACGATTCGCGCTTGCGGCGCCGCGGTCGACGCGGTGAGCGCCGCCGAAATCCGTCGAGCGTTGGTCGCCGGATTCGAACCGAAAGAAATCGCGTACACCGCCGACGTTTTCGACGCCGACGCGCTCGAATTGGTCGTCGGCGACGCGTTCGGCTGCGTCGTCAACTGCGGTTCGCCCGATATGATCGCGCAACTCGGCGCCGCGTTAGGCGAGCGTTCGCAAGGCTTTAAGTTGACGATTCGCGTCAATCCCGGCTTCGGACACGGGCACAGCGCGAAGACGAACACCGGCGGCGATCTCTCGAAACACGGCGTTTGGTTCGAGCAAATCGGCGAGTGCGTCGCGACGGCGGCGCGCTTCGGGATGACGATTTCCGGCCTTCACCTGCACATCGGTTCCGGGAGCGATTTCGAACACTTGGCGCAGGTCGCGGGCGCGGCGGAGCGGTTCGCGGCGGAGATTGGCGACTCGGTCGAGTCGGTCAGTTGCGGCGGCGGCCTCCCGATTCCTTACCGGAGCGGCGAAGAATACGTCGACCTGAACGAATACGCCGCGCTTTGGGCAAAAACGAAAGGGGCGCTCGAAGCGAAATTCGGGCGCAAAATCGAATTGGAAATCGAGCCGGGACGCTACTTAGTCGCGGAGAGCGGTTATTTGGTCGCGCAAATCCGAGCGGTCAAAAAGCAGGCGGAAAACGTCTTTTATTTGGTCGACGCCGGTTTCACCCACTTGGCACGCCCGACCCTTTACGGGAGCTATCACCCGATTTCGGTCGCGTTCGCCGACGCCGAGAACGCTTCGAACGACGGCGCCGAGGAAGACGCGATCGTCGGCGGCCCGCTTTGCGAGTCGGGCGACGTTTTCACGCAGGAGGAAGGCGGGTACGTCGTCAAGCGGCGCTTGCCGAAGGCGGCGGTCGGCGACTTCTTAATCCTCGAAGTCGCGGGCGCTTACGGCGCGGCGATGAGTTCGAATTACAACTCGAAATTCCTTGCGCCGGAAGTCTTGATCGAAAACGGCGAGCCGCGCTTGATTCGCCGCAAACAAACGTTCGACCACTTGATTGCGAACGAAATTTTTTAGTCGTTCTTCTAACGTTCGGTTTCTGTCGAACGTCAAAAACGCATACGAAGAAACGCCGCCCTCGTCGCGGCGTTTTTTTTACGTTTGGGGCGAAAGTCGGAAGGAATCGAATGTTAGAATAGGCAAATTATTATTAT